>CAWBST010000021.1:0-297500 GCA_963791495.1 uncultured Alphaproteobacteria bacterium | reverse complement strand
GGCCAACTCGACCGCAATCCGCTGCTTGAGTTCGGCGGACCGCCGCATCATCGCCGCAAATCGGGCGATCTCGCTCATTACGGTCTCGTCTACACCAGTTGCAGGTCATTGCGCCACCCAGCCACCGTCTATCGACAGCGGTGCGCCGGTGATGGTCCTGGCGCCTTCGGAGCAGAGGAAAACTGCCAGCGCACCGATCTGTTCCGGCGTGGAGAACTGCGCCATCGGCTGCTTCTCCGTCAGGAAGCGGAGCTTCTGCGTCTCCACATCAGTGCCCTCGCGCACCGCTCTGTCGTCGAGCTGCTTCTGCACCAGCGGGGTCAGCACCCAACCGGGACAGATCGCGTTCACAGTCACGCCATGATTGGCCAGCTCGATCGCCGCCACCTTCGTCATGCCGACGACGGCATGCTTGGCCGCGACGTACGCGAGCTTCTGCGGGCTCGCCACCAAGCCGTGCGCCGAGGCGATGTTGACGATTCGTCCCCAGCCACGTCGCTTCATCCCGGGTATCGCGGACTTCATGCCGTGGAACACGGCGGACATGTTGACGGCGATGATTGCGTCCCAGCGTTCCGTGGGAAAATCCTCGATGTTGGCGACAAACTGAATACCGGCGTTGTTCACCAGGATGTCCAGCGAGCCGAATTTGGCCTCGGTCTCCGCCACCATCGCGGCGATCTGCTCCGGCCGCGAAACGTCGGCCCCGGAATAGCCGACACGCACCTCATATTCCGTGGCCAGCATCGTACACTGGGTCTCGATATCTGCGAGATCACCGAACCCGTTCAGCATTATGTCGGCACCAGTCGCGGCCAAGGCACGCGCGATGCCGAGCCCGATCCCGCTGGTGGACCCAGTCACCAAGGCTGCCTTGCCTTTCAAGCTCATGGCGCGCGTCCTTCCATTGCTGGCCGCGCGGCAAGCTTGGCAGACTTCTGCTGCGCCGCACAAATCAAGCCTGTGCGGCGCCGCATCATCCTAACAGGTCACACCTTCCTGAACTTGTGCAGCGAGCGTAGATTGTCCGGCCGTGGCTGGTCCTTGAACGTCTGCGGCCAGTTCGTCCACGACACCTCGCCAACATAGAGGTCGCCGTGCGAATCCACGGTCAGCCCGTGCGGCGCGAGGAATTCCGTCGGGCCCATGCCTGGCCCCATTCCGCCCAGCCTGGCGATGCGTTTGCCGGTATGGTCGACGATCGTTACGCGTGGTCCGAGATTTGGAACGTTGCGGCTGACCGGCTGCACCGCCCCGAGCTCGCCGATATAGCAGATCGGGCACTTGCCCGGCGGCATGAAAAGCCCGCACGGCCGGTGCAGATTGTTCCACTGCGTCTCGTACTTGCCGTTGCCGTCGAACACCTGCACGCGATGGTTCTCGCGGTCGGCCACGTACACCCAGCCATCGGCGTCGCAGGTGATGTTGTGCGCGATGTTGAACTCGCCCGGATCGGTACCCGGCGCACCCCACGACAACAGCAGCCTGCCGTCCGGCGTGAACTTGTGCACCCGCGAGTTGCCGTATCCGTCGGACACATAGATGTCGCCCTGCGGCGACATCGCTGTGTGCGTGCAGCGATGGAACGGCTCGCCGCTCATATAGGGAGCAGGCTTGCCGGGAATGCCGAGGGTGAGCAGCACCTTGCCCTCCAGCGTGCACTGCCGGACGGTGTGGTCGCCGTCATCGGTGAGCCAGATCGTGCCGTCCGGCGCCATGAACACGCCGTGCGCGCGCGGAAACACGCCCTCGCCCCACGAGCGCAGGAAATTACCCTCGCGGTCGAACACGATCATCGGGTGTTCGCCGCGATTGAATACATAGACGTTGTCGTTCTGATCGACGCCGACCGAGCCGATCTCCTTGAACGACCAGCCGGGCGGCAGCTTCGCCCAGTCCACGACAGGCTCGTATACGTAATCACCACTGCCCACTGTCGCCATGATCGCCTCCCCACAGACCTCTTTGTTCAGCTTGTCACGAAGCCAGAACTGACGCTACTCCGCGGCGCGGCTTTGCTCCGGATCGCGGAAGCGGGTGCGCAGCGCATCCCAATCGTCGGCGCCAACTCGGTTGAATGCGTCGCGCACGGTCATGTCGTTGCGCGGTATCGGATGGACATGTGTCGCCTTGAGTTCCGTCAGAACCTCGTCACAAGCACCGATCACCGCCTTCAGCAGCAGGCCGGGAACGATCGCCAGCCGGTAGCCCATCGTCTGCGCCTGTCGCAGATCGATCTCCGGCGTCTTGCCGCCGCGCACCACGTTCAACAGGCACGGCCCCGCGACGCGCTTCGGCACTGCAGCGAGTTCCTCCATCGTCTGCGGCGCCTCGACGAACGCCATGTCGGCGCCTGCGGTCAGTGCCGCGTTGGCGCGCGCTATCGCCTCATCGAGGCCGGCGACCGCCCGTGCGTCAGTCCGCGCGATGATCATGAAGTCTCTGTTGCGCCTTGCGGCAAGTGCGGCACGGATCTTCGCGATGTACTCGTCGCGCGGCACGATCTCCTTGTCATCGAGATGGCCGCATTTCTTCGGCGACACCTGATCCTCGATATGGATCGCGGCCACCCCGCGCCGCTCGTATTCCTGCACTGTGCGGAAGACGTTCAGCTCGTTCCCATAACCGGTATCGGCGTCGGCAATCACCGGTACATCGACTGCGCTGACAATTCGCGCGGCGTTCTCCACCATCTCGCTCATCGTCAGGAGGCCGAAATCGGGATAGCCGTGCGATACGGACGTACCTGCGCCGGTCATGTAAACCGCAGGAAAGCCGGCCTGCGCCACCAGCTTCGCCGTCAGGCCGTCATAAGCACCGGGAGCGATCACCATCGCACCGCTTCGCAGCAGCGAACGCAATTCACCAGCACCACTCATCGCATCCTCCCGTAAGTTGGAGGCGGCCCGCGGTGACGCAGGCCACCGACTATCCGTCAGGCTAGGCCTGCTCGGTGACTCACCGCAACGCGTCGACGATCGCTGTAGTTACTCAGCCGCGAGGCGAGGGGGCTCGGCCATCTCTGCGGCGCGCTGCAGATCGACCGACAGAAGACGCGACACGCCGCGCTCCTGCATCGTCACACCATACAGCCGGTCCATCCGCGCCATCGTAAGCGGGTGATGCGTCACCACCAGGAACCGTGTGTCGGTCTCCCGCACCATATCGTCCAGCAGCGTGCAGAACCGGTCGACGTTGGCGTCATCCAGCGGCGCGTCCACCTCGTCCAGTACGCACACTGGCGCAGGATTGCACCGGAAGACCGCGAAGATCAGGGACAATGCGGTCAGCGCCTGTTCGCCGCCCGACAGCAGCGACAGCGTCGCCAGCTTCTTGCCCGGCGGCTGAGCGTAGATCTCGAGACCAGCCTCCAGCGGATCGTCGGAGCCTACCAGTGCGAGATGCGCCCTGCCGCCACCGAACATGCGGGTGAACAGTGCCTGGAAATTGCGGTCGATCTGTTCGAACACAGAACCGAGCCGCTCGCGGCCCTCGCGATTGAGGTGTCCGATCGAGCCACGCAGCTTGGCGATGGCGGTGGTGAGCTCGTCGCGGTCGGCAACGATGCTGGCGATCTGCTTCTCGACCGCTTCCGCCTCGACATCGGCGCGGAGGTTCACCGGCCCCATCTCCTCGCGCTCTTTCAGCAGCCGTTCGAGGCGGCGGCGCGCCTTCTCTTCCACTTCAGGGGAAAGCTCCGCCGGCGGATCGGGCATGGCAGGGCTGGACCCCAGCCGTTCGGTGATACGTTCCTCCATGGTGCTCCAGGCCTGCTCCGCCTGGGCCGCGGCTCCCTCCGCGCGTACCGAGTCCTCGCGAGCCGCACCCAGCGAAGCCTCCGCGGCGCGTGCGGCGCGATCCGACTCCGCCGATCGGCCTGCCGCGGCCGCCAGGCTGTCGGCTGCTGCACGGTGCGTCGCCTCAGCTGCCTCCAACGCATCGAGGGCTTCGGCGCGACGCGCGGCAATCAGGCCCGGTGCCGCTTGCAGAGCCGTATGCTCGGCTTCGGCCGCTCCCCGCCGCTCCGTCAGTTCGTCCACCCTGCGGCAGGCATCGGCGGCGCGCTGCGTCCAGTCGCTACGCTCCGTCGTGATCGCAGATCGCCGGGCAGTACGGACCGCATGCTCATGGCCCAACGCCTCGCGTTCGGCCCGTGCTGCGGCGTCCGTCGATCGGGCCGTAGTCAGCGCCGCACGCGCAGCGTCGACCACGCCGCGGAGTGCTTCCAGATCTGGTAATGCTGCGTGCGCATCGCGGGCGAGGGCGAGGGCGGCGCTGGCTTCGGCGGTGTCGGCGGTCAGACGCTCGATCTGCGTGTCGATGCCGGCAAGTCGCGCGGAAATCTCGGTGGCACGCGCGCGAAGCTGCTCGTGCGTTCCACGCGTCCTCTCCAGGGTCTGCTCGGCGCTCGCCCGATCCGCGCGGGCCTGGCGTTCGGCAGCCATTGCCGCCTGGTCGGCATCAGCAGCAACAACGCGAGCCTCGTGCGCTGCTTCGGCTTCCACGCGCGCCGCGGCGAGGTCGCGCTGCAGCAGGGACAACCGGTTGCGCTGTTGCAGCCGGACGGCGGCCGCGGTCGCAGTGCCGGCTCGGATCGTATAGCCATCCCAGCGCCAGACAGCGCCTTCGCGCGAGACCAGCACCTGGCCGGGTGCCAGACCGGCCTGCGCCCCTTCGCCGATGGCGCTGTCTTCCACCAGCCCGGTTTGCGAAAGCACGCGTGTCAGGGCTGACGGTGCCTCGACCAACGCTGCCAGTGGGGTCGCGCAGCCCGGCAGCTTGGGAGCGGGGTCGAACGGTGAAAGCTCCCGCCAATGCCGCGCCGCAGCGGTGTCGGCAGCGGAGGTCAGTTCTTCCCCCAATGCCGCACCGAGCGCGGTCTCCAGCCCGGTGGGAACGCTCAATGCGTCAACCATCGGCGGCCACCGCTCACCGTCCTTCACCGCCAGCACTTCGGCGATGGCATGCGCCTCCGCCGCCAGCTTGGCGTGCGCCGAGTCGGCGGCGGTCTGTCGCTCGCGGGCGGCAGCCAACGCCGGACCGGTCGCGGCGCGGGCCTGCTCCGCGGCAACAAGGGCGTCGCGTGCCGACCCCAGAACTCCTTCGGCGGCGGCCTGTTCCGCGCTTGCGGCCTCGAGTGCCGCGGGATCGACGGCCCGTGCGCTGATCTGATCGCGCTCCGTGCGAACCTGCGCGAACTGCTGATCCAGTCGCCGCCAGCGCTGCTCGGCTTCACCGAGCTGCCTTGCCACGGTCTGAGCGCGAGCATTCGCCTCAGCTGCGGCCTCCGTGGCGCGATTGGCCTCGGCCTCTGCCACGTGTACCGCATCGACGGCGTCCGCGAGCTTCGTTTCAGCCTCCGTGGCGCGCGCCGCAAAGTCCGCATCTGCCTCGGCCAGCGCGGAGTCTTCCGTGACGAGCCGCGCTTCGGCTGCCTCGGAGTCGTTCCTGAGCTGTTCGGCGTGCGCCAGATCCTGACCGAGCTGGGTCAGGCGTCTCGTCGCATCCGCGAGCGCGGCGCGGGCTCTCTCCTCTTCTGCGGCGATCTGCTCCTGGGCCACCCGGTGGCGTTCCAGCGCGGTGCGGGCGTCCGACTCGGCGGAGCGCAAGGGCGGCAGTGCCGCGGCGGCCTCTGCGGCCTGGGCTGCGGCCTGGGTGGCGGCCTCCGTGGCTGCGGCGACTGCCATGCGTGCCGCATGCAACGCCGCTTCCGCCTCCGAGCGCACGGCAGCCGTACGGGCGCGCTGGATGGCCAGGAATTCCGCCTCCGCCTGACGGATCGCGCCGGAGATGTTGCGATAGCGGCTGGCCTGCCGCGCCTGCCGCTTCAACGCGCCAAGCTGCACCTCGAGCTGTCCGCGCAGATCGTCGGCCCGCGCCAGATTGGCCTCCGCCGCGCGGAGCTTCAGTTCCGCCTCGTGCCGCCGGGCGTGCAGACCGGTGATGCCGGCCGCCTCCTCCAGCACCGCGCGGCGATCCTCCGGCTTGGCGGTGACCAGTGCGCCGACACGCCCCTGGCTCACCATGCCGGAGGCGTGCGCCCCGGTTGCCAGGTCGGCGAACAGCGTCTGCACGTCGCGTGCCCGCACCTCCTTGCCGTTCACCCGATATTCGCTGCCGGCGCCCCGCTCGATGCGGCGCACGATTTCCAGTTCCGGCTGTTCGTGGAACGGCGGCGGCGCCGCACCGGCCGTGTCGTCCAGCGTCAGCGTCACCTCCGCCAGATTGCGCGACGGGCGTCCCGCGGTGCCGGCGAAGATCACGTCGTCCATCTCGCCGGCGCGAAGCGAGCGCGTGCTCTGCTCGCCCATCGCCCAGCGCAGCGCCTCGACCACGTTGGACTTGCCGCAGCCGTTCGGGCCCACGATGCCGGTGAGGCCGGCGTGGATCTCGACGCTGACCGGCTCGGCGAAGCTCTTGAAGCCGGCGATGCGCATGCGGCGGAAATGCACGGACAAGGAGGACCCTCCGCTAACCGGCGAGAATTGTAGCAAATTGGTCGGCGGTCATAGCCCCAGTATACAGCTTGCCGTTGATCACGAAGCTGGGAGTCGCGTCAACGTGCCACCGCGACTCGGCCTCCAGGGCCTGTCCGACGATCCAGTCCTGCAGCCCGTGATCGACCAGGGCGCGGTCGAAAGTGGTCCGATCCATCCCGGCATCGCTCGCCAGGGGCCAGAGAGAGTCCGCCACGCTGCCGGGTCCGAACACCCAGCGGTCCTGGTTCGCGAACAGCGTGTCGATGAAGTGGTCGTACCGCTCGGCCGGCAGATAGCGCGCCACCATGGCGGCCTGGAGCGCCGCCATGTCGGTTGGGAAATCACGGAATACCCAGCGCAGCTTGCCCGGCGTGACCCATTTCGCCCTGAGTACCGGCAGTGCCTCGCGAGCGAAGGCGGCGCAGTGCGGGCAGGTAAGCGAGAACCACTCGATCGTGGTCAGCCGCGCCTGCGGGCTCCCTATGCTCCGCTCGGCCCTGACGACATCGGCCGAGGCTGCCAGAGCCGGCGCGGCCAACGCCATGTATAGTAGGGATCGGCGGGGAATTGCCATGTTCGTCGCTAAATCTAGTAGGTCAGCGACCAAGCCGGCAAGCTGTTCCGCTACCCTTCCGGCAGCAGCTTGCGAAATGCGTCGTAGCTCATCTCGCCGGCGTACTTCTGGCCATTCATGACGAAGCTCGGGGTCGAGTCGATCTTCCAGTGGTCCTGGTCGGCCTGCTGCTGCTGCAGGATCCAGTTCTTGAGGTCGGTGTCGGCGACCGCCTGGTCGAAGGTAGCGCGGCCCATGCCGGCGAGCGCGGCAAGCTTCCAGATCTCCTCGGTGGTGTTGGCGCCGCGGGCGAACGCCCAGCGGTCCTGGCTGGCCAACAGCGCCGTGATGAACGGGTAGTACTGTGCCGGCGGCAGGTAGCGCGCCACCATAGCGGCGGTCAGCGCCACCTGATCGAGCGGGAAGTCGTGAAACACGAACCGCACCTTGCCCGGTGCGATCATGTCCTTCTCGACGTCCGGCATGGTTTCGCGGGCGAAGGCGGCGCAGTGGGTGCAGGTCAACGAAAAGAACTCGAGCACTGTCATCTTGGCTGCCGGGTCGCCGAGAGTCCGCTCCGCCTTGTGCTGGTCCTCCGCTGGTGTGGCGGCCAGGGCAGCCGCTGGCGCCAGCGACACGACCCGCCCGAGATGGCCGAATACGCCGGCGGCAACCGTGCCCCCGGCAATGGTCATGGTCGAACGGCGAGTCAGCGTCATGAGGACCTCGGTCGGTTGGGTGACGTGGCCATCGCGTGGCCCAGAGAGGCCAGTGCGCCACGCAGCTCGCCCTCGGGCAATCCCCCCACCGAGGCGTCGACCGCGGCCAGCTTCGCGGGATCAGGCGATGGCGGCGAGAGGGAAGGGGGCTGCGCCAGTTCAGGAGTCTGCACGAAGCGGAGCGTGGTCACCACCTGGCTGCCGAGATGGGTGTTGATCCGGGCGATCACCTCGCCGGCCATGTGCTGCAGCTCCATCGCGATGGGCCCGGCGCAGGCGATGGTGAGAGTGCCCGAGGCCAACCGCCGCGGCGTGGTCACCGCGGCGATCGCAGGACCCACAATCGCGGACCAATCGGCCAGAACCTGGGCGGTTGCCGGCGCGCGACGCCGGAACGCGGCGCGGGTCAGGCGCGGCATCAGCGCACTGACCGGGCGCGGGCCATAGACGTGACGTTCGTCGCTGTTCATACCGTTCCCTGTGTCCTTCCCAGCCACGTCGCTGCTCACCTGGTATGACCGACACCGCAGGTCACTGCCCTGGCGCGCTGCCCCGGGCGAGACCGCCGATCCATACCACGTCTGGCTCAGCGAGATCATGCTGCAGCAGACCACCGTTGCGGCGACGATCTCGTACTATGAAAAATTCTTGATCCGTTTCCCGACCATCCGGTCGCTGGCCGCCGCGCCGCTGGAGGACGTTCTCGCGGCCTGGGCGGGGCTCGGCTACTACGCTCGCGCCCGCAATCTGCACGCCTGTGCCCGCGCGGTGGTTGCGGCGGGTGGGTTCCCACGCGATGCGGCTGGGCTGCGTGCATTGCCGGGGATCGGCGATTACACCGCCGCGGCAATCGGGGCGATCGCCTTCGGCGTTCCGGCCGTGCCGGTCGACGGCAATGTCGAGCGCGTCGTGGCGCGGCTGTTCGCGGTCGACGAACAACTACCCAAAGCGAAGCCGCTGTTGCGAGACCTCGCGGCACGGCTCGGCGACCATCCGGCAGCGCGGGCGAGGCCGTCCGACTTCGCTCAGGCGCTGTTCGATCTTGGCGCGATGGTGTGCACACCAGCGACGCCGGCCTGCGCGCTGTGCCCTTGGATGTCGGATTGTGCCGGCCGGCGCGCCGGCATCGCTGCCGAGCTGCCGCGCAGGGCAGTCCGGCGGGAGCGGCCGCGCCGCCATGGCGTGCACTTCTGGCTGACCGACGCGGACCACAACGTGCTGTTGCGTCGCCGTCCGCCCGAGGGGCTGCTCGGCGGCATGACGGAACTGCCCGGCACCGACTGGCGCGCCGAACGGTGGGACATCGCGGAGGCGCTTGCGCTCGCGCCCATGCCGGCCGCATGGCAGCCCGCCGGCCAGGTGCGCCACGGCTTCACTCATTTCGAGCTGACGATCGACCTGTTTGCCGCGCGCGTGGCGCACATCGACGCGCCGGGCTTTGCCTATCCGATCGCGGCGCTGGCACATGAAGCGCTGCCCTCACTGATGCGCAAGTGCGTGCGTATGGCGGGCGCGGCGCAACTCTAGCGGATTCTTTCGGCCGTGATGCGGCCGCTCGGTGCGCTATTCGAGCGGATGGGTGCCTATGCGGATCTGAGCTGCGGCCCGGCAGCGTCAATCAAGCCTTAACCAAGCTCTGCTGTCGTGGCGCATCACGCAATCAGCTGAGGTGCCAGGATGAAACCAGTTCTGTCGTACGTGCTGTTCGCTGTCCCGCTGCTGTTGGCTCCGGCGGTGTATGCCGCGGGTCAGGCGACGCCCGATGACGCCAAGGCGATGGCGATCAAGGCAGCCGAATACCTGAAGTCAGCCGGACCCGACAAGGCGTTCCCTGAGTTCGATGCCAAGGATGGACCGTGGCACGACCGCGACCTGTATGTGACTGTGCAGGATTCCAACGGTGTCATGGTGGCGCACGGGACCAATGCGGGTCTGATCGGCAAGCCGATGCTCGATCTGAGGGACGTCGACGGCAAGGCATTCAACCGGGAGATCCACGAGATCAAGGATACGGGCTGGGTCAACTTCAAATGGCAGAACCCTCTCACCAAGGCGGTCGAGCCAAAGACCATGTACGAAGTGCGTGTCGGTGAATACATCGTGGGTGTCGGCGCCTACGCGAAGTAGTGGCGAGATCCGGAACTGGACACCTCTGATCAATGAAAGTGCTCAACAATCTGCCGATCACGGCGAAGTCGCTGATCTCGACCTCGATCAGCGCACTCGTCGTGCTCGGCATGGCGGTACTGGCCATAACAAGCTTCAGCGCATTCCAGGGAGCAAACGATCTTCAAGGCAAGTCGACCGACCTGATGAGTCAGGGGCGCGACGCCTGGATCGACCTCGCGCGTGGTCAGGCGGCGTTGTACCGGGCCATCAATCTCAAGTCGCAGAATGTCGAGGTCGGCATCGTCAGGGCGGCCAAGAATGACGCAGTACAGGCGATCAGCCGTTCGCGGCAGAAGCTCGCTACACTCAAGCTTGAGGGACTGCCGCTCGATAGCCAGCTCGTGACCGAGGCGTCGAAGGCCGTCGACGCCTATTCCAATGCTGCGCTGCAGGCAGCGTCGTTTGTCGAGGAGGATGCCTTCAACGCCACGATGTTCATGACCGACGCCGAACAGAAGTTCGGGGCGGCCGAGCAGAAGGTGTCCGGTCTGGTTGCTGCGGCGGTGGAACTCGACGATGCCATCGATGAGCAGTTGTCGGGTCTGATGCATGCGCGGCGACTGACCACCATCATAAGTGCTGCACTCGCGGTCCTGTTTTCGATAGCTGCTTCGACCCTGCTCGGTCGGATGATCTCACGGCCGATCGTGGCGATGACCGGGGCAATGCGACGGTTGGCTGGTGGGGATCTGACGACCGAGATTCCGGCCGCCGACCGCACGGACGAGGTCGGCCAGATGGCGCAGGCAATGCTGGTGTTCAAATCCAACGCCGACGAGGCGCGTAGCCTGCAGGCCGCGACGGAGAAGGAGCAGGCGCTGAAGGCGCGGCGTCAGGCGGCAATGGATCGCTATACTCAGGACTTCGGCACCTCTGCTGCCGGCGTCATGGCCAGCCTTGCGCGATCCGCGGAGACGATGCGCGCGACGGCGGCCGAGATGTCGGATGCCGCGCATCGCACGCGTGACAGCGCCGCGCGTGCAGCCGAGGGCGCCACCACCTCGGCGACCAATCTCGGTGCCGTGTCGGCTGCGGCCGAACAGATGTCATCCAGCATCAACGAGATCAGTCAGCAGGTGGGGCGCGCGAGTGCGGCTGCGAACGAGGCGGTGGAACGCGCCGGAGTCACCGATACCAAGGTCGGCGGCATGGCCGCTGCGGCAGACCGGGTCGGCGACGTGGTGAGGCTGATCACGGACATCGCCAGCCGCACCAACCTGCTGGCGCTGAATGCGACGATCGAGGCGGCGCGCGCCGGCGAGGCGGGCAAGGGCTTCGCCGTAGTGGCAGGCGAGGTGAAGGCGCTGGCAACGCAGACCGCCAAGGCCACAGACGAGATCGCCACCCAGATCACCGCGATCCGTGCTACCACCGGCGAGGCTGTGAGCGCGGTGCGTGACGTGACCGCCTCAATTGGCGAGGTGAACGAGGTTGCCACTGCGATCGCGGCGGCGGTAGAGCAGCAGGCGGCGGCGACACGGGAGATCGCCGCCAGCGTGCAGAACGTCACTGCGGCCACGCAGGACGCGACACGGGCCATGCAGGACGTGTCGTCGATCTCCGAACTGACCGACGCGGCGAGCGCCAAGGTGCTGGAGGGCGCGGGCGACGTGGGTCGCGATGCCGACACGCTGCGCGGGGAGGTGACCCAGTTCCTGAGTGCGATGGCGAATACGGAAACGGCGGTCGCCGCCTGATCGGGCTCCTTGTCAGCTATTCGGTCCGCGCTCCATCGACACGGACTGCCAGCGACGCAGCTTGGTGTTCTGCAGCACCGCCGGGTTGACGCAGCTCATCGCCCACCTGCCTTTAAGCACGTATTTGATTGGCCTTCATGACGCCATGTGGACGCGCCAGTAAGGAGTCTCGTTCGGCGACGCGACGGCGCTGATCCCGCGAGGCATCACGGCAAAGTCGCATGCTTATGGTGGCGTCGCCTTCAGCCAACCGGCTACACGCTCGGCCAGCATCATCACAGTGAGGTTCGGAACCGCGCTCGGTATCATTGGGAATGCCGAGGCATCCGCGACGTACAGGTTCTGGGCGCCTCGAACCTTGCATTTCTGATCGAGAACCGCGTACGGATTCTGGTCGGCCCCGATCGGCGCTGTGCCAGATGCGTGGCAATACGTTCCAATGTTCGCCCGCACGTAGTTCTCCAACCGCTCATTCGATCCGACCACGTCCTCCGAAATGCCGGCAATTCGTTGGTAGGCGTTCGCCATCGGCCCAGTCCGCAGAACCTTCCACGCGAAGCGGACGCCTTCGATGAGCCGATGCCGATCCTCGGGATGGCAGCAGTAATTCAGGTCTATCTTCGGTTGCGCCGCCGGATCAGGGCTCTGAAGCGACAGCCGGCCGTGGCCGAGCGGCAGCATCAGCGCCACTCGCAACGCGGCGACCACGGGAACTCCCGCTTCCTCAATCAGCGACGGCGTCGAGCGCAGATCGAGATGGGTCGTCATTACCAATTGCATGTCGTCCGGCCGCGAGGAGCCCGGCGCCGTAAAACGCGCCATGACCTGAAAGCGAGGATCGCGGCCGATGACACACTCGCCTGGGTTCGGCACCAGCCGGATCGGCACTGCCGCGTGGTCCCATATGCGAGCACCTACTCCGGGCAGATCGATGATTGACTGGATGCCAAGTGCTTCCAACTCGCGAGCCGGACCGACACCCGAGCGCATCAAGATTGCCGGTGATCCGATGGAGCCCGCGCAGAGCGTCACTCTGTCGCCTTCTTGAACGCTGCCATCGACAAGCTGTACGCCACAGACCCGATCGCCCTCGAACAGGAGGCGATCAACCGGGCAGTTGGCGCGAATGGTCAGGTTGTTCCGCGTACGCGCGTGGTTGACGTGCGAAAGCAACGTGGAGATGCGCGTGTCGCCGGATCGGTTCATCGGCCAGGGGCCCACCCCCGAACTCTCCAGATCGTTGTGGTCGTCGACCTTCGGCAATCCGGCAGCGAGACAGCCATCGAAAAATGCTCGTTGTATTGGGATAAGATCGCCTTCGCTGTAGCGCGCGATCGGAATCGGGCCATTGCGACCGTGATGCGGCCCTTGCCCATGTGGGTCGGATTCGAGGTGCTGAAAGTACGGCCTGACAGCATCGAAGCGCCATTCGACGTTGCCAAGTTCGGCCCACGCACCAAAATCGGCCGGCCGAGGCAACAACGCCGCAGCGGCATTGATGGCCGATGTCCCACCGACCACCTTGCCACGCTGATAGGGCATCGTGCGACCCTCGATTGGAATCGCGGTGTAGCCCCAGTCGTGCGGAGGCCCTGCGATGTTCTTGGAGTCCAACAGAGCCGCTGGGGTTCCCGCTATTGTCTCATAGTCCGGCCCCGCCTCCAGCAGCAGAACTTTCGAGTTCGGGTCTTCGGACAGGCGGGCTGCAATGATGCCTCCCGCCGTTCCCGCGCCGATGATGATATGATGCCGCATTGTTTGCCGGCCTTGTTCACGACGGAATCATCTGACCGGCATCATGACGTGTTCGTATGAGGTGCTGCCCCACATGATGAACGGCTTCTTCGGATCGCCGGGCGATTTCGGCAGATCGTCCAGCATGCCGGCCATCCCAACCACCATCACATGCGGACCGGTCGTCACCCAGGTCTTCCCAGCGGGTGGCGAGGTCGCGAAGGGATCATCGTTGCTCGCATCCGAGCCGCCCTGCAACATGTATACGAGGCCCATCTTGCCCTTCGGAGCGTCCTTGTGATCCATCCAGGCCTGAAGCCATAGCATCGCATTCCGATCCAGGCACATCGGATCATTGCCCGGTGAACCGGGGTCATCGGGTACGCAGGTATATTAGTTCTTGCCGGTTCGAAGAGTTCGGACCTTATCGCCGTCCATGGCGATGACTGTCGCTTCGCGAGAAACCGATGGTGGCGCCGCTGGCATGGCGTTTGCGATCAGTTCAGCGTCTGTTTTGGCTTTTGCTGCGGCTGGGCTGCGCTACTCGTTCCGATACCTAAGAGTAAGCACGCCGGCACGACAGCCACGTAAAATCGAGACCGCATAAGACTACTCCTCAAGACGACATCGTCGTCTCAAAGGTTAAAGCAGAGGGCGGAACTGCTACAAGCTGAGAATGCGCGAGCGAGCGAGGCGACAGTCTAAGTCGCCTCGCTCGATCCATGTTGAGAGCTACGTGCCGGCGCGAACTGGCAGAGTGGGCGGAATTCTCCGTGGCTCAGCTATTCGGTCCGCGCTCCATCGACACGGGCTGCCAGCGACGCAGCTTGGTGTTCTGCAGCACCGCCGGGTTGACGCAGCTCATCGGCCACTTGCCTTCAAGCACAAGCGCCAGCTCGCGCCCGACATGCCGCTTGCGCGCAGGATCGAAGCGTGCGGATGCGGACGCCGTATGGGCACTCAGGATGACGTTGTCCATCTTCAGCAGCGGATTGTTGTTGCCGGGCGGCTCGGTCTCCAGCACGTCGAGGCCGGCATAGGCGATCCATTTTTCCTCGAGTGCTTTGATCAGCGCGACCTCCTGCACCGTCGGGCCGCGACCGGTGTTGATGAAGATCGCTGTCTTCTTCATCTGCCGGAAGTGCTTCTCGCCGAGCATGCCCTCGACCTCGGGCCGCGCCGGCGCATGCATGGAAATAAAGTCGGACTGCGACAGCACCTCTTCGAGCGTGCAGGGGACAACGCCATGCTCCACCATGACCAGCTCCTCGATGAACGGGTCGTAGGCGAGGATGCGCAGACCGAATGGCTTGGCGCGCTTGGCGACCGCACGGGCGACGTGGCCGAACGAGACCAGGCCCAGCGTTTGGCCCATCAGGCGCGGAATTTGCAGCAGCGCCGGACGGCCTTCGCGCCACTTTCCATCGCGCACCATGCGATCCTGCTCGATGGTACGGCGGAAGGTGGACAACAGCAGCATCATCGCGTGGTCGGCGACTTCCTCGATGAACGTATCAGGACAGTTGGTGACCGGGATGCCGCGCTCGGTGGCCGCCTTCACGTCGACGCTGTCGACGCCGACGCTGCCAAGGATGATGCCGCGACACCGTTCCGGCAGGCCGTCGATGATCTTCTTGGTGAAGCGGATGCCCTTCGCATAGATGGCATCGGCGTCCTGAGCGAACCTGATGAAGCCGTCCTCGTCGGTCGGACCTTCGACGATCTCACAGTCGATGCCTTCCAGCGGCTCCATCTCCAGGTCGTAGCCGCCGCCCGCAACGGTGAAGCTGGCGCCCGCGGGCGTCGCGATCTTGTGCTTGGCCAAGTCTCGTCTCCTCCTAATGCTTCGGCGGACGCGCCCGCACCGCCTTCTCGTTCACATCGATGCCCCAACCGGGACCCTTCGGCAAGACGAACTCGCCGTTCTCGATGGCCGGCACCGTGACATAGAACTCGTCGCGCCACGGGGCGCTGTCGATGTCGATCTCCATGACGCGGAAGTTCGGCACGATGGCGCTGAACGTCGCGCTGATCGCGCTGCACAGATGGCCATAGAAATTATGCGGCGCCACGTTGATCTCGTAGACGTCCGCCATCGAGGCGATCTTCAGCGACTCGTTCAGCCCGTTCCAGATCACGTCGACGATCGCGACATCGGTCGCATAGTTGTCGAAGAACGGCTTGAACTCACGACGGCCGTGCAGCGTCTCGCACGACGCGATCGGGCAGTGCGCGCCACGCTTGATCTCCGCGAGTGCCGGCGCGTCGTGCGTGTCGATCTCCAGCCAGGTCAGGTCGAACGGCGCCACCGTCTCCGCGATACGCTTGAAGCCCTCGGTCTTGAAGTTGAAGTTGATGTCGAGATGGATGCCCATCTCCGGTCCCACCGCGCCGCGAATGGCCCCAAGCTGATCGGTCAGTCCGCGCAGCAGCCTGTTGTCCCAGTTCAGTTCCGGCCACCCCGGCGTGCGGCCGAAGCCCGGCGTGTAGGACGTGGTTGTTCCCTTCTCGATCGGGATGATGTTGGTCTTCAGCGCACGGAAGCCCGCCCGCTTAACCTCCTCGGCGTGGCGCGCAAGGTCGTCATAGCTGTTCAGCACTGGCACGCCCATCAAAGCGGCACTCCGCACGCGGTAGGTGCCGAAATGCGACCAATAAACTGGAATGCGGTCGCGTATCGGGCCGCCGAACAGCGCATAGACCGGCACGCCGTAAGCCTTGCCCGTCACGTCCAGCAGGGCGTTCTCTATCGCGGCGATTGCCTGCTGATTGATGCCGCCGCGCGACTGGCGGGTGAGCACATGCAGGTGCTGGGTGATCTGTTCGTAACGGCGCGGGTCGCGGCCGATCAGCAGCGGCGAAAGGCCGCGGATGACGTCGGACAATCCGACCGAGCCGAAGCTTTCGTTGAATTCCGACCAGCCGATGATGCTGTCGTCGGTGGTGACCTTCAGGAAGGAGAACATGCGCCAACCGGCATCGGCCTGGAACGTCTCGACGCGTTCGATCTTCATGGCTTGCCACCGCTCTCTCTAGCGTCTCTCTCCGGCGTCATGGCCGGGCTTGGCCCGGCCATCCACGTCTTTCCTTCGTGCAGCGAAGTCGTGGATGGCCGGCCTTCGCCGGCCATGACGGGCGACGAGTGGCGAGCTTCTGCCCGCCACAACCATCTAGAACTTCGAAACCCGCGTCTCCTTCGCGGTGATGAACTCCAGCAGTGCCGGCTTGCCGGCCTGCGTCTGCTCGATGCCGCGCTGGATCGCCGCCTTGATCTGCGCCGGGTCCGTCACCCGCTCGCCGTAGCCGCCGAACGCCTTCGCCATATCCGCATAGTTGCCCGATATATCGGTCGACCGGTACTTCTCGGTCGACACCGGCATCACCTTCAGCTCGATCGCCATGGAGAAATTGTTCATCAGGCACGACAGGATGGGGATGCGCTCGCGCACCGCCGTCTCGAAGTCCATGCCGGTGAAGCCGATCGCCGCATCGCCCCAGAAGTTGATGCACAGCTTGTCCGGCTTCGCCAGCTTCGCGCCCATCGCCAATCCCAGCCCCATGCCAAGCTGCGTCGTCTTGCCCCAGCCGATATAGGACATCGGCTCGGTCGAGACCCAGAACGGCGAGATCTGATCGCGCGGGCTGCCGGCGTCATGGGTGATGATGGTGTTCTTCTGATCGGTACCGGCCATCAGTTCCCAGATCACGCGATACGGGCTGATCGGCGCCTCGTTCGAATTGAGCAGCGGCCTCCACTGCGCCATCCACTCTTCGCGCACCGAGGTGATCTCGGCCACCACGTCCTTCGTGTCACGGTTCGACTTGATGGTCTGCGACAGCTCGCCGATCAGCGCATCCAGCGTCAGGCCGGCATCGCCCACCAGTCCGATCGCGCTGACCACGTCCTTGTTCAGGTGGTTCGGATCGAGCGTTGCATGGACGAACTTCTTCCCCTTGGGGAACTTGATCCCGAAGTTGGTCTCGGTGAACGAGCAGCCGATGCCGATGATCAGATCGGACTTCTCGATGAAGTGGTGCACCGTCTTCGGCACAGCGTTGCCGCCCGAGCCCAGCGAGAGCGGATGATTCTCCGGGAACGAACTCTTGCCGCCGAGGCTGGTCGTCACCGGCGCGCCAAGCAACTCGGCAAACTTGCGAAGCTGCGGCCAGGCCTCGGCCCAATGCACGCCGGTGCCGGCGTAGATCACCGGCCGCTTCGCAGCCAATATCGCCGCGGCAGCCTTGCGCACATCGGCAGGATCGGGACCGGACTTCGCGCGGCTGACCGGCGTGTAGTCGAGATTGCCGATATCCTCGTTCCAGATGTCGGTAGGGATCTCCACAATCGCCGGCCCGCTGCGGCCGTTGCGCAGGTTGCTGAAGGCGCGCCGCAGGGCGTTGGCGATCTCGCCCGGCATGACCACGTGCTCCGATATCTTCGCAACGCCGCGCATTTCGCGCGAGGCGCTGAAGTTCGGATCGATGCCGGCGATGCGCCGCGGATAGCCCTGCGGGATCACCAGCAGCGGGACTGACTCGCTGTACGACTGCGCGACGCCGCCATAGGCGTTCTCGCTGCCCGGACCGTGCTGCATGCAGAACGCGCCGATCTTTCTGCCGGACGTGACGCGCGAGATCGCATCCGCCATATGGATGCCGATGCGCTCCTGACGCACGATGATCGGGCGTATGTCGGCGGCGGCCGCGTATTCGAGCAGATGGTTGACGGGGTAGCCGCAGAGGATCTCGATCCCCTCGCGCCGCATGATTTCAGCAACAGCTTCGCCAACCTTCATCTGGACTGCTCCCCTACGGGTGGATGTTCGCGGGAGGGTAGGCCGGGGGGTAGCGGCAGGCAACCGGTGCTCACGCGCGGGACAACTGCGCAGGGCAGGGGATTCCGGTTCCGCCATTCGGCACATCCTGTGATAGCCAGCGGAACCGGCACGCCGGATGGACATGCAACACCAAAGCACCCGCAGAGGGATCGCCCCACAGGACCTGGCGCAGGACCGCACCTTCTGGCGCGACCTGCTGACGCGGCGCCCGCGTTCGCGCGGCCTGCCGGCGCACAGCGCGGGAGGCTACCGGAACCGCCGGTTTGCGATCATCCGCAACGCCGCGTGGATCACCTTGTATCGGGCGAGGCTGCCGTTCCCGCAGGTAGGCGTCTTCCTCCGCTGCACCGGCCTTGCCGGCGAGGCGTTCTTCACGCTGGCCGATGGCGCCCGCGCGGAGTTCGAACCGCAACTGCTGGCGGAGATCGGTCCGGATGCGGTGCTGGAATGGGGCGCCTCCCACCACCCTGGGATGACCGACATCGCGGCGATCCTTGGGGCGCCGCTGCCCTGGGACGATCGCGCGGCCGGACAGCAGAGCGTGTGGATGCTTCAGGTCGGCGCGGTGTGGTGGAATTGCTTCGCGTCGTTGGCCGAGGGTTCTGGGCAGCAGAGTTCGTCCGCCGCGAAACAGCGCAGGCGCTCCTCGGCAAAGACCCGGCCTGGCGAGCGGAACGGTTGAGCCAGTCGGATCAATCCGCCGCCGGTGGTGCCGATTGGCTGCGCAGCCGCTCGACCTTGGCCATCGCGGCGGGGCCGGGCCACTCCTCGACGAGCCACTGAGGCAGCGGGTCGTTCGCGCCGCTCAGCGGCAGCACTTCGTCCTCGTCACCGCGACCGTTCGGGAACAGCTCCAGCGCCCGCGGCATCTCGTAATAGATCTCCAGGCCGTTGCCGTCGGGATCGGCGAAATAGATGCTGCGCTGGCAGACATGATCGGCGGCACGCTGGATTTCGACGCCGTTCTTCAGCAGGTGGGCATAGGCTTCGCGCAATGCCGCATAATTGGCGACCTTGAACGCGATGTGCGCGAGCCCAAGCTGTCCGTGCCGCGGCCTTGGCGCGTCCTGTGGCGCGGGATGCTGCGCGATGTCGATGGTATGGAAGCCATCGCCCAAGGTCATGAACACACCGCCGTGCTCCGGGTCCTGCTCGGCGATGCGAAACCCCAGCACATCGCGGTAGAACCGCTTCGACGCCTCCTCGTCGGTGACCCGCAACAGAACGTGGCCGATACCGCTCAGGTTGATCATGTCAGGCCTCCTCTTGCCGCACGAGTACATCTTAGCCGCCCGACGCGGCGTGGAATAGCGATCAGCCTTTCACTGACCCCAGGCTGAGCGCACGAGCACCGGCCGATCGCTCTGATTGACCTGCACCGCGACGTTGGTAGCGGTCAGTGCGAACTACAGGGTGGGATGGGATACCGGCCGTTCGGGCTTGTCCTACCAGCCGCCACAATGATTGGCTCACTGATCGCCCTCACCGTCATGGCCGGCCCTGAGCCGGCCATCCCCGTCTTCCTTGCGTGCGTGCGGCAAAGACGTGGGGACTGCCCGCGCGAGATGGGCACTCTGGCGGTCGCGGCCGGGTCCCACACCACGGGCATTCTGCCGACCAAGGTCGGTTCGGGTGCGGGAGGCATGGATATCGCCGTGGCGATCCCGGGCACCTGGGTCACCGGCGACTTCGAGGCGGGCGATGCTCTGATCTTCCAGGACGTGACATAAGGCGCTGCCGAACCGGACCCGGTCGATCCGGATGTCGTTCGATGCACGGTATCAGAAGCTCAGCGAACCGATGGCGGATGTAAACCTGATGCCATACGCCGGCTGCGGCTCTTGGGACGAGGGTGACGACCCACTGCTGGTCGCCGCCCCTCCCCGTCGTCGCGTGAAACCTCCAGGGTGCTGGAAGCGGCTGCGGGTGACAGCCTGATGTCCAGGCTTTGGCGCCGGCCTGCCGCCCGAATCGATCCAGCCTGCCACTTCCCAATCTGGGAATTTTGTGCTTCCCAAACTGGGAAGTCTGTGGCATAGTCCAGCATGCAGATTGTGGCGAGGCGGACGCTGAAAGCGTTCTGGGAGCGATACCCGCACGCTGAAGTCCCGCTTCTCACATGGTATGCAGCCGTCAGCAAAGCCGAATGGCGCGGCCCGGCGGATATTCGCGCCATGTACAACACCGCCGATTTCGTGGGCGACAACCGCGTAATCTTCAACATCGGCGGCAACAAGTTTCGCCTGATCGTGCATGTGTCCTACGAGTATCGGGCGGTGCTGATCAAATTCGTCGGCACTCATGCAGACTACGACAGGATCGACCCGGAGACCGTGTGATGGATGTCCGACCGCTGAAGACCGAAGCCGATTATGATTGGGCGCTCGCCGAGGCCAGGAAATACTTCGCCTCCGAGCCGGCGCGCGGCACCCCGGAAGGCGATCGCTTCGAAGTGCTGCTCGCGCTGATCGAGAATTACGAGACCCATCACCACGCGATGGGCACTCCCGAGCCCATTGCCGCGATCAAGGTTCGGATGGAAGAGAAGGGGATCACGCGGCGGCAGCTTTGCTTGGAAGCAGGCATTGCAGAAAGCAAGATCAGCGAAGTGCTGAATTACCGTCGCCCGCTCAGCCTCGGTATGATCCGCAGCCTCGCGCCGATCCTCGATCTCCCCGAGGCGGTGCTCGTGCCTCGATATCCCCTCAAAGACCCTGCGAGGCGCACCGCGTCGGGCCGGACGAGGCGCACCCGCCAGTCCAGAACGGTGATGCGTAAGCGCGCCTAGGGCTCACCACAACGATAGGCCGCGGGCAATAAAATCTGAGCTTGGTACCGGCAGTAAGCGTGGCAACACCATCTGAGCTTGGTACCTGCAGTGGACCCTACCAAGCCATTGGGGAACCGAACTGCCGATCCCGTAACCAGTCATTCGCCGGCAGCGGCAGCGCGCGGAGAAACTGTTGGCGCGGGTGGACGCAGGCTGACAGCAGGACGGACGATCCGTTTACGACCCAAGTTAGTCGTAGCCCGCCCTATTACGCGATCTCTGCAGCGGACGTTCAGCGCCGCGCCATGCCGACGGCTGTGCGTCCAGTACAGGCGCTCCGGATTGGAGACATTTACCTCAATAGCGGACATTCATCCCGGAGCTGGCCGCAGCGTATCTGGCACGATCCGCTTGGTGCATAAGTCAAAAACTTCGGACCAGCAGTTTCAGGCGGGGCCAATTTCCAGCCAGTTGCAGGGCTCCACAGTCGACCTGTAGGAAAGACAGCCTGCCATTGCGGCGATTGATCATGTCAGGCTCCCCTTGTCGCACGAGTACACCTCAGCAGCGCGAACTGCCAGGAGGGGTGGAAACCGGTCGCGCCTGTACCTTTACGTTGAAGTGGACATAACAAATTCAAAGGACAACGGCAGCATCGCTGGCCAAACTAAACATGTACCTACAGTTCGCCGGGCTACTCTGGCAATCCGGCGTCCCGCAGCGCGCCGCCAAGAGCCTCCGCGAGCGCTGGCGCACAGTTCACGCCAGCAAACTGGCGGCTGTAGCGAAAGGCCGGCTGAAGCTCGAGCACACGCGCGGCGGCCGCTCTCGCTTCGTCCAACCGGCCAAGTTTGGCCAGAGCGGCGGCCAATTGCACATAAGTGATGCTGTGTGCCGGATTCGCTTGAACGGACTTGTAGGCCGCACGACAAGCTTCTTCGTAACGGCCGCGCAGCAGATGCTCATTGCTTGCGCGTCAAACGCGGCCCAGGCCCACGAATCGAACGGGCTTAGCCGCATACCCTGCTCGCTCCATTCTATCGCGCGCTCCGCTTCGCCGCCCCATCCGAGCATGACGCTGCCAAGAATGTAGGTCAGCGCCGATGACGGGCTGATGGCGAGGGCAGCATCCAATGCTGTGAATGCAGCGGCGCGATCGTGCGCATCCATGCCGATGGAAAATCCAGCCCACGTCAGAGCAAGCGCATCGTCTTGTCCATGGACAATGGCCGATCGGGCGTGGCGGATCGAAGCGGCACGGTTGACCTCCTGCAGGCCGGCGCGAAGGAACAGGCAATGGTGACACATCGCGGCATTGCCATGCGCCAGCGCATAAGCAGGCTCGAGTGCGATCGCACGCTCAAGAAGCGCCAGCGCTCTCGTCACTTGCTCCGGCATGCCTGAATCGACGTCAGGCTGGGCTCGTAGCACGAGATCGTAGGCATCGAGACTGTCGGGGCGCTTGCGCCTGACACGTTCGATTTCCGCTTTCCGCACGCTCGGCGCAATCGCGCCCACCGCTGCCAGCGCGATCTCGTCCTGAAGCGCGAAAATGTCCTCGGAGCTGCGGTCGTAGCGCTCAGCCCATACATGTGCGCCGGTCGATGCATCGATCATCTGCCCGGTCACGCGCACGCTACCGCCGGCCTTGCGCACGCTGCCTTCGAGGACATAACGCACGCCAAGCTCGCGGCCGACCTGCTTCACGTCCACGGCGCGGCCCTTGTAGGTGAAGGTCGAGTTTCGCGCGATGACGAACAACCACTTGATGCGTGCGAGGCCCGTGATGATGTCGTCGACCATCCCTTCGGCGAAGTACTCCTGCTGCGGGTCGCCGCTCAAGTTCGAGAACGGCAGGACCGCGACGGAGGGCTTCTCAGGCAAGGTCGGTGCCGACGCGGCGCGGGCGGCAGCCGAAGCATCGGGAACATTTGTGGCAACAGCCGGTCCGACATAGCGATAGCCGCGGCGCGGCAGTGTTTCGATCCAGCTCTCGGCATCCGCCGCCTCGGCCAGCACCCGGCGCAAGGCTGCGATCTGAACCGTTAGATTGTTATCGGCAACCGCCAATCCGCCCCAGCCGGCCTCGATCAGCGCGTCCTTGGACACCGGTACGCCCGCGTTTTCGAGCAGCAGGCGCAGCAGCGCAACCGCGCGTTGCCCAAGCATGGTCGGCTCGGCCCCATGGTAGAGAATGCGCGCCTCCAGATCGAGGCGGAATGGGCCGAACTGGTAATGGTCGCCCCCGACTGTCATTCGACGCTTTTTAGCAAATTTTTGGGAACAGATTCACGACTTCCCGGCACGGACGGCCGATGTTGCACAAGTGCTTGCGAGAAGTAAGCACCCAGTCAATGGAGGATCACATGAGCGCCGATGCCGTCATTCGCATGCCCGATGAGAAGAGAGGCGTCATGCTGCGTGGTCATCCTATGGTCTTCCTCGTCACCGGCGAAAATACCAAGCACACGAGCATGTTCGACTGGACTATCCCGGCGGGGTTCGCCACCGGGCGGCATGTTCACCGGGTGCAGGAGGAGACCTTCTACCTGCTCGAGGGCGAGTGTGAGTGGCATTTCGGCGACAAGACGATCCGCGCAACGCCCGGAACCTATCTGTTCATCCCGCCGGGGGTGCCGCACAACATAACGAATGTCAGCGAGAAACCGGCCCGCGTGCTGATGACCGTCTCGCCGCCCGGCCACGAGCATTATTTCGAAGAGCTCGCCAAACTCGCGGCGCAGGGTGCGCCGGATCCAAAAGCGCTCGCCGACCTGCGAAACCGCTACGACACCGATCAGCTCTCGACCTTGACAACACGCGCGTAAACCTCCGCCCCAGCGTTCGATGGCAGCTTCTGGCCCGCTGCAGCCGCTGCCGGCTCACGGCGTCGATCGTTTTTAGGACTTCCAGCCTAGCTTCCTAGGAAATTATCCTTGACACCCGCCGCCACTCCGTGTTCTCTTTCCGTTCATGTCCGCCGCGGCCACCACCGCCGACCTACCCCCACCAAGCCGCTCCGGCCGCCTGCTCGCGCTCGTCCGCAAGCTCATCGACTACGGCCAGCACCTCGCCGACACGCTCCGCCAGCGCGCCGTTCCCAACGACACCACCGCCCTCGCGCGCACCTTCGGCACCGGCGACCTCACCCTGATCCTCGCCCGCATCGCCCAGGGCCTGCACCGCGCCGGCCTGCTCGCGGAAAAGATCACCCGCACCGCCGCCCGCCTCGACGCCGAGCCCCAGCCCAAACCCGAGCCGTCCCCGCGCGCACCCCGCGCCCTCCCGTGCGAGGCCCAACCGCCGTCCCCTCGGCCCGCCCAGCCGCAGCAACCCGCCGACACGGCTTCCTGTCTCGCCAACCTGCCAACCCCAGAGCAGATCGCGGCCAAGGTCCGGCGTCAGCCGATTGGCGCCGTCCTCGCCGACATCTGCCGCGACCTCGGCATCGCGCCGAGCCATCCGCTGTGGGACGAATTGCACCTTGCCATCAACGAATACGGCGGCAACTACATCCGCCTGGTCATGGACCGGCTCAACCAGGCCTTCCCGATCGCCCACATCCTCGCCCGGCTCAAAGCCAAACCCGCCGCCCCGCCCGAGCCGGCCGGCACAGGCCCGCCCCTCGCCATCCCCGCCTAGCCCACCCGCATCAACCGCAAACCGCCAAGGGCGCCTGGCAGGCGAGGACAACCCTCGGCCGCTCGGCGCCCTTTGTTCCTACGGATACATAGACATACGCCCATCCAGCGGATGATCTTTCGCGTGGCGGCATTGAAGCTGCCCGCCATGGCGGCATCGCCGTCCGCCCGGTAGCTGCCACTCTGCATCTACAAACGCATTTACTCCCACAAGGCAGCGTCCCGGCCACCGTCACGTGGTAACGCGTCCGAGCTGGTGACAGAAGTCATCAGCGCAGCCCGCCCCTTAAGTCATGCTGGCACCGGAGTGCGGGGCGTCGGATACCGCTTCACCTTGATCAACTTGGCGCGCTGCTTCACATGCCAGAGATCATACGCGGCCTGCACGCTGAGCCAGGTTTCGGCATTGCTCCAACCAGCCTTTTCCAACCGGATTGCCATCTCAGCCGAGACGCCGTTGCGCCCGTTCAGCAGCTCGGAAAGCGACTGACGCGACACGCCCAGCCATTCCGCTGCCGCCGTGACCGAAAGGCCCAGCGGTTTCAGGCAATCTTCCCGGATGATCTCGCCCGGATGGGGTGGGTTATGCATCGTCATGTCCCTATCCTCTGTTCAGTGATAGTCCACCAAATCAACGTTCGTTGCATGCCCGCCCTCGAACTCGAATATCAGCCGCCAATTCCCTGACACAGTGGCTGACCATTGGCCCTGCCGGTCCCCCTTCAGCGGGTGCAGCCGGTAGCCCGGTATAGTCAGGGCTGACGGGTCTTTACCGCGATCCAGCAGGATCAACATGCGCTTCAGCTTGGCGGCGAGGTGCGGGCTGACCCCGCTTGAATCTCCGCGAGTGAAAAGCCGCTCAAGGCCCTTGTGTCGGAACCGCTGGATCATCCGAGAGCAATGTAAGCCGTCACCCGACGGTTGTCATCCCAAGCGTGCTGAGATGGTCCTCTGGACACACGCCCGCCCTCCTCGCCAAGCTCGCGCAACACAGGAGGAGCGCCCCCATGACGATCATCGATTGCCAGGTCCACGCCTATGAGGCCAACACGCCGAAGCGCCCGTGGCACAGCGTTCCCGAACTGGCCCGACCACGTCACCGGCGACGAGATGGTCGCGGCGATGGACAAGGTCGGCGTCGACGGCGCGATCTTCATCTCCGCGTTTGGCCTGTACCAGTACGACGCCAGCTACGCGGTGGAAGTGCAGCAGGCGCATCCCGACCGGTTCGCCATCGTCAAGCCGGTCAATCCGGACGATCCGGCGGTGGCCGATGTCATCGCAGACTGGAAGCGGACGCCGGGCGCGGTCGGCATCCGCATCATGCTGCCGAAGGAAGCGGGCCGCGCCGCGGACGATCCCGGCCTCGACCGGATCCTGCGCGCGGCCGTTCGCCACGATCTTCCGGTCAACATCCTGTTCTGGGGCAACCTCGACGTTGGCACCGCGCTGATCGATCGGCATCCCGACACGCGCTTCATCATCGACCATCTGGGCATTATGCAGCCGCGCGTGCCGCCCGCGCCGCCGCAGCCCTGGGCCGATCTGCCGAAGGTGCTGGAACTCGCCAAACGTCCGAACGCGGTGATCAAGGTCAGCGGCGCCTGCACGCTGTCGCACCAGCCGTATCCGTTCCCGGACATCTGGGACCCGCTGGCGCGCGTGTTCGATGCGTGGGGTTTCGAGCGCTGCCTGTGGGGCACCGACTGGACGCGCGCGTTCGCCGTCGTCAACTACGAGCAGGCCGTCGAGCCATTCCGCATCACCGACCGCCTCAGTGCCACCGAGCGGGCCACGCTGATGGGTGGCGCCTGCGCGAAGGCGTATGGCTGGTCGCCGCGGAAGACTTACACCAGTTCTCGCTAGTTCGACCCGTGCCGTCATGCCGTGGCTTGGCCACGGCATCCACGTCTTCCCCGGCGAGGAGCTACGAAGACGTGGATGCCGACCTTCGTCGGCATGACGGAAGTCGAACGCTGCAGGACTTGGTAAAATGCCCCGCGACAGCAAGATCACCCGCTGCGCGGTACGGCGTAATCGGCGGGACAGGTTGCGCTGAATTTCGGCCGTGCCTCGCAGCGCACCACCAAGCCTCAGCCTGGCGTCGGTTGCGGCAGGGCACCGTCGATGCGGGCCATCAATTCAGCCGGCAACGGTCCGGCCTCCGCGGCGGCCACACACTCCGCCAGCTCTCGGCGGTTCTTCACGCCGAGCACCAGCGTGTCGATGTCGAGCGACAGCGCGTAGCGGTGCGCGATCACCGCCGGGTTCTCTCCCAGCTCGGCGCAAAGCCGCCGAAAGCCCGCGGCACGCGCATAATCGCGCATCTCCGGATGGTCGACCGGCATCGGGCGGTCAATCGCCGCGGTGAGCGCGCCGGCCTGCACCGCGCGAATGCCCATCACGCCAACACCACTGGCGTGCGCCGCCGCCATGATGGTGCGCGGCTTCGCCGGGCCGTTGAAGAACTTCAGGCCGCCTGGGGAATCCAGCAGGTTGGCGATGCACTGAACCGCTGCAGGCACGGGGCGCTCGCCGAGCAGCCGGATGATGGTGTCGGGATGGCCGATGCCGGTCAGTCCCCAGGCGCCGATCAGTCCCTCCGCCACGAACTTCTCGAACGCGGGCCGGACGTGCGCGACGAACACCGCATGGGGCGTCATGCGGCTGCCGGCCTCGCCCCATCCCGCCATGAACACTTCGTCCGGCACCACGTTCGAGTGCAGGAAGAACAGATCGAGCCGAGAGAGCCGCAGGCGTTTCAGGCTGCCTTCGATCGAACGGCGCAGGATCGCCTCGATCTCTCCGGGCGGAGGATTGCCCAGGTTGCACTTGCTGGTGACGCGGACGCCAGCCGGCAGCTTGCCGCCGAACGCTTCGCCCACGACCTCCTCGGCCTTGCCGTCGCCGTAGCGCGGCGCGAGGTCGAACAGGGTGATGCCTGCCTCCGCCGCTGCATGCACCGTCGCGACGCATTCGTCGAAGGTGGTGGGTCCCCAGAGCATCCCCAGGCCGCCGCCGCCGAGGGTCAGCGCGGATACCTGGCCCAGACGGCCGAACTGTCTCTGCTGCATCGATATTTGGTCCTCCCGTTCGCCGCATGATGCCGCATCCGCGTTGACATGGCGAACCTGCCCGCTATAAGCCGCGCTCTCCGGTCGCGGGGGGTTCCCAGCGGCCCGCGATCGTTTGGGAAGTCGTGCGATGTTCGCAGTGATCCGCACCGGCGGGAAGCAGTACCGGGTGACGCCGAATGCGGTGCTGAAGGTCGAGAAGCTCGAGGCGGAGGCCGGTTCCACCGTCACGTTCACCGACGTGCTCGCGCTGGGAGGCGAGGCCGGCTTGACCCTCGGCGCCCCCACGGTGGCTGGCGCGTCGGTCACCGCCACGGTCATCGCACAGGATCGCCTGGACAAGGTCATCATCTTCAAGAAGCGGCGCCGGCAGAACAGCCGCCGGCGGAACGGCCATCGCCAGCACGTCACCGTGCTGCGCATCGCCGGCTTCGCCAAGGACGGCCAGCCAATGGTGGTTGAGGCGTCGGCCCAGGCCGCACCTGCCGAGCCCGCGCCGGCAGCGACAGACGCCGCGGAGTCCCTCGCCGTTGTCTCCGGCGAGAACCCCGAGAACGTGGCCCCGGCCTCCGAGCCGGAGGCAGCCCCTCAGGAGTAGGCGCATATGGCACACAAGAAGGCAGGCGGCTCCTCGCGCAACGGTCGCGATACGGCGGGCCGCCGTCTCGGCATCAAGAAGTTCGGTGGCGAGGCGGTGATCGCCGGCAACATCATCCTCCGCCAGCGCGGCACCAAGTGGAAGCCGGGCCACAACGTCGGCCTCGGCCGCGACCACACGATATTCGCGCTGATCGACGGCAAGGTGGAGTTCAAGCGCCGGTCGGATGATCGCGTGCATGTCTCCGTCGCACCGCTGCCGGCTGCCGCCGAATAAGGCGCCGGACCCTATTGCGTTTCGAGCGGGGGTCGGCGCCAGCCGGCCCCCGTTTTCATTGGGTGTAAGGGATGAAGTTCCTCGACGAGGCCAAGATCCATCTGCGCTCGGGTGACGGCGGTGACGGCGTCGTGGCCTTCCGCCGCGAGAAGTTCATCGAGTTCGGCGGCCCGGACGGCGGCAACGGCGGCAAGGGCGGGGACATCGTGTTCGAGGCGGTGGAGAACCTGAACACGCTGATCGACTTCCGCTACACGCAGCACTTCCGCGCCAGGAAGGGTGGCAATGGTGCAGGCTCCGACCGCACCGGCGCGGGTGCGCCGGATGTGGTGATCAAGGTGCCGGTCGGCACGCAGGTCTTTGCCGAGGACCGTGCCACGTTGCTGGCGGACCTGGATGTGCCTGGCCAGCGTGTCGTCCTGTTGCGCGGCGGCGACGGCGGGTTCGGCAATACACACTACAAGTCCTCGACCAACCGGGCACCCCGACGGGCCGACAAGGGCTGGCCCGGGGAGGAGCGCTCGATTTGGCTGCGGCTGAAGCTGATCGCCGATGCCGGGCTGGTTGGGTTGCCGAATGCCGGCAAATCAACGTTCCTTACCGTGGTGTCGGCGGCGCGGCCGAAGATCGCGGACTATCCGTTCACCACCCTGCACCCGCAGTTGGGTGTGGTGCGGCTCTCGATCGCAGAGGAATTCGTGCTCGCCGACATTCCTGGCCTGATCGAAGGCGCGCACGAGGGTGCGGGGCTTGGAGCGCGGTTCCTCGGGCATGTCGAACGATGTGCCGTGCTGCTGCATCTGGTTGATGGCGCCGCCGGCGATGTTGTGCATGCTTGGCGCACCGTGCGCGAGGAACTGGAAGCCTACGGTGGCGGCCTAGCGGACAAGCCGGAACTAATTGGCCTGAACAAGCTCGACGCAATGACGCGGCGAGAGGCGTCGGCGCGCAGGACAGCACTCGCGAAGGCATCAGGGCAGCGGGTGATGCTGCTGTCCGGCGCCACAGGCGAGGGTGTGCCAGAGGTGCTGCGGGCGTTGCAGTCCGTGATCAGTGCGGAGCGGCAGGGCGCGGCAACGGGAAAGAAGCTCCCCCTCCCCTTGCGGGAGGGGGTTGGGGGGAGGGGGCCGGGCCAGCCATGACCCCCTCGCTTGCCTCGGCTCAACGTCTTGTCGTGAAGATCGGCAGCGCCCTCGTGGTGGACCAGGAGGAAGCTGCACCCCGCACCAACTGGCTCGACGGGGTCGCCGCCGATATCGCCTCGCTCCGTGCGCGCGGTGTCGAGGTGATCGTCGTCTCCTCCGGCGCCATTGCCCTGGCGCGACGCTCGCTTGGCCTGCACCAGCGCCGGCTGCGGCTGGAGGAGCAGCAGGCCGCCGCCGCCGTCGGACAGATCCGCCTGGCCCAGGCCTGGAGCGAGGCGCTCTCCACCAAGGGCCTCACCGCCGCCCAGTTGCTGCTGACGCTCGACGACACCGAGGACCGCCGCCGCTATCTCAATGCGCGCGCCACGCTGAGCACGCTGCTGGGTCTCGGCTGCATCCCGGTGATCAACGAGAACGACACCGTCGCCACCACCGAGATCCGCTTCGGCGACAACGACCGGCTGGCGGCGCGTGTCGCCGAGATGATGCAGGCCGACCAGCTTGTGCTGCTGTCCGACATCGATGGTCTCTACAGTGCCGATCCGCGGCGTGATCCGTCCGGCGCGCACATTCCGATTGTCTCCAGCATCACGCCCGAGATCGAGGCGATGGGTGGCGAACCACCACCCGGCTACTCGTCCGGCGGCATGCGAACCAAGCTGACAGCCGCGCGCATCGCCACACAGGCCGGATGTGCGATGGCGATCGCCTACGGCCACGCCGACCATCCGCTTGCCGCGCTCGAGTCCGGTGCGCGCTGCACCTGGTTTCTTGCCGCACCTGAAGGCCGCTCCGCACGCAAGCGCTGGATTGCGGGTGCGCTCGCTCCTCTTGGCACGCTCGTGGTGGACGCTGGCGCCGCCCGCGCTCTTGCCGTCGGGCGCTCGCTATTGCCGGCCGGCGTGCGTGCTGTCGAAGGTACATTCCAGCGTGGCGATCCGGTCGTGGTGCGCAGTGCGGACGGCAAGGCGTTGGCACGCGGCCTCTCCGCCTATACCAGCGGCGATGCCGAACGCATCGCCGGTCATCGGTCCGACGAGATCGAGGCAATACTCGGCTGGCGCGGCCGCGACGAGATCATCCACCGTGATGACCTTGTCTTGCTTTGAACGCCATGACAGCGGCAGACTGATCCCGGAGGCACGTCGGATATGCATATCGAGTCCGAAGCCACTCAGCACCTGCAACGCGCTGCGGCCGCTGCACGCGTGGCCTCGCATGTTCTGGCGCGTACTCCTGACGCGGAACGCAATGCGGCTTTGCACGCGATGGCGGCATCCTTGCGGTCGCGATCATCGGAGATTCTTGCCGCCAATGCAGCCGATCTCGCTGCGTGCACTGGAACCGCTGCGTTCCGCGATCGCCTCGCCCTGAACGAGTCGCGCGTCGATGCCATGGCAAAGGGCCTGGAGGACATCGCGCTGCTGCCCGATCCGCTTGGCCGCACGCTTGCCGATTGGACGCGGCCGAACGGCTTGCGTATTCAGCGTATCGCCACACCGATCGGTGTGATCGGCATGATCTACGAGAGCCGGCCGAATGTCGGTGCCGATGCCGCGGGCATCTGTTTGAAGTCGGGCAACGCGATCATCCTCCGTGGTGGCTCGGAAAGTGTGCGCAGTGCTGCCGCGATCAATGCCGCGCTCGTCGCCGGACTGCGCGCCGCGGGATTGCCGGAGGCCTGCGTTCAGATCGCGCCCAATGCGGACCGCGCCTATGTGGCCGCGATGCTGGCCGCAGCAGGACTGCTCGACCTGATCGTGCCGCGCGGCGGAAAGTCTCTCGTCGAGCGCGTGCAGCGCGAGGCGCGCGTGCCCGTCCTCGCCCATGCCGAGGGGCTTTGCCACACCTACGTCCACGCCTCTGCCGACCCGGCGATGGCCCGCCGCATCGTCGTCAATGCAAAGATGCGGCGCACCGGGATCTGTGGCGCGACCGAGACGCTGCTGATCGATCGCGCGGTCGCACCCGCGCTGCTGCCGGACATCATCGCCGATCTGCGCGCGCTCGGCTGCGACTTCCGCGCCGATGCGGCGGCGCGTGACATCGTGCCTGATCTGGCGTCTGCCTCCGAAGCCGACTTCGATACCGAGTGGCTCGATGCGATCCTGTCGGTTGCGGTGGTCGATGGCGTCGATGCCGCGCTTGCCCACATCGCGCGCCACGGCTCCGAACACACCGATGCCATCGTGGCCGAGGATGCCGCGGCGGCGCAGCGCTTCCTGAATGGTGTGGACAGCGCAGTGGCGTTGTGGAATGCCTCGACGCAGTTCTGCGACGGCGGCGAGTTCGGATTCGGCGCCGAGATCGGCATCGCCACCGGACGAATTCATGCGCGCGGCCCTGTTGGACCAGAGCAACTGACGACCTACCGCTATCTCGTTACTGGCACCGGGCAGGTGCGCCCCTGAACGCGCCGCTCTGGCATGAGCCAATCCCTCGCTTCGGCGACCGAAGGCGCATGCGCATCGGCCTTCTCGGCGGTTCGTTCAATCCGGCGCACGCAGGACATCGCCACATCATCGATATGGCACGGCGGTGTCTGCGGCTCGATCAGGTCTGGCTGCTGGTGTCGCCTGGCAATCCGCTGAAGGCCGAGTGGGGCATGGCGCCATTCGATCAGCGGGTGGCATCCGCGCGCAGCCTCGCTGATGGGCGCCGTGTCATTGCCAGCGCGATCGAGGCGGTGTTCGGGACGCGCTACACCATCGATACGCTGCGCCGCCTGCTGCGGCTGTTTCCCCGGACCCGGTTCGTCTGGCTGATGGGCGCGGACATCCTGGAGCAGTTGCCGCGCTGGCGCCGCTGGCTCGCGTTCGTCCGCCATGTCCCCTTCGCCGTATTGCCGCGGCCCAGCTACAATCATCGCGCATTGTCGAGCCACGCGGCGCGCCGCCTCGCCCATGCAAGACGCCCCGCGCGATATGCGTCGGTGCTGGCAGAACTTGCAGCACCGGCCTGGGTTTTTCTGTGCGTGACGCAGCATGCCGCCTCGGCCACCGCGATCCGCGCCAGCGAAGGAGCAGAGCCATAGCCAAGCCGCCGAAGCCATTTTCGCCTGCGCGGCACCGTGCCGCCCCGCGCAAGAAGGTCGCCAAACCGACGCTTCAGGTCGTCGACAAGACTCCCGGCACGCCGCGCAAGAAGACGATTGCCGCCGGTCCGCGTCCCGCAACGTCGCGACGGACACCCGAGGCAGAGCCTTCGACGCTCGAGCGGCTGCAGTCGGTGATTGTCGACAGCCTGGAGGACGACAAGGCGCAGAACGTCGTGACGCTCGATCTTGAGGGCAAGGCGTCGTTCTGCGACCGCATGGTGATCGCGACCGGCCTCGCTGACCGTCAGATTGCTGCGATGGCGGAGCACCTGTCAGAGAAGCTGCACAAGGCGGGGATGGCGCGCGTGCAGGTGGAAGGCGCCGGCGGTGCGGACTGGGTGCTGATAGATGCCGGCGACATCGTGGTGCACCTGTTCAAGCCAGACGCGCGCGAGATGTACGCGCTGGAGAAGATGTGGGGTGCGGAGTTGGACGAGGTGAGCCACGGCTGATTAAGCGGGCTCCACCTGGGGTACCAGCTGAACCGCCGCGGCGAGCGCAGCTTCAACCGATAGATCCCGCATCAGCCTGCTGGTTGACACGACCGCGGCCGCATTGATGCCGGCCGGTGCATATTCCTCCGACGGAGTTGGTCCGAACAGGCCGAGGGTCGGCGCACCGGCCGCAGCGGCGAGATGCATCAGGCCGGAGTCGTTGCCTATGAATATCGAGCAGTTGGCGAGGCAGGCGGCGACTTCCGGCAGGGTGAGCCGCCCGACCAGATCGATCGCGCCGGGCAGCGCGGCCAGCAGCGGGTCCGCGTTCGCGCGTTCCGCCTCACCTGGACCGGCGAACACGGCGGGCACCGCGCCTGGCAAAGGACCGCTCGCAAGCGCACGAAACAGCGCGGCAAAGCGCTCCGCGGGCCAGACTTTCTCGGGCCGGCTCGCGGTCGGCCCGAGCCCGATGACCGGCCGCCCTGCCGGAAGCGCGGTTTTCGCTCGGGCGCGGTCCTCGGGTGCGGTCCAGGCCACTGGAAGCGGCGGTGGATCGAGGTCGAGTATCGCCGCAAGCTGCGCGATCTTGCGACCCGAGCGCCGCCGCATGATTGCGCGCCGGCGAGTCGGAACCAGCCAGGCAATCGTCGAGCCGCGGATGTCCACCACGAGGTCCCACAGCGTTCCGACGGTGCTGGCCCAAAGCGGCAGCCAGTGCAGACGGTAGGGGCGCTTTTCGACCACAATGGTGCGCTCGCGATTTGGCATGCGTGCAAATGCGCCCGCAGCCAGAGGGCCGCAGGCGACGGTGATGCTCGCGTCGGGATAAGTGCGGATAAGGTGGTCCAACAGGCCGGTGGACAGCACCGCGTCGCCGAGGCGGTTGGAAGTGACGAACAGAATTCGCATCGTGACAGCGGCTTAGCAGCCAGCGGGAGATTGCGCGAGGCCGCCGCCGCGGGCGTCTCCTTACCCCTTCACCGCTGCCGCGGTCAGTCCCTTCACGAAATACCGCTGGAAGAACACGAAAAGCGCCGCGATCGGCAGCGTCGCGACGGTTGAAGCCGCCATCGCGGCGCCCCACATCGGCTCGCGCTGATAGGGCTGGCTGTAGCTGGTCATGCCGACCGACAGAACGTTCAGGTCCTTGTCCTGCACGATCACCAGCGGCCACAGGAAATTCCCCCACGACCAGATGAACACGATGATCGCGAGGCTCGCCAGCGCCGGCAGCAGCAGCGGCAGCGCGATGCGGAGGAAGATGTGGAATTCGCCGGCGCCGTCGACCCGAGCCGCCTCGATCAGTTCGTCCGGCAGGTCAGACGCGTATTGGCGCATCATGAACACGCCGAATGCGTTCATCATGCCGGGGATGATAAGGCCGGCATAGCTGTTCTCCCAGCCGAACCACTTCACCTCGACGAACAGCGGCACGACCAGCACCTGGAACGGCACCATGATGGTGGACAGCACGGCGAGGAACAGCAGCGTCCGACCGGGGAACCGGTATTTCGCGAAGCCGAACCCCGCGAGCGCGCCGAAGAACACCGTGATGCCGACATGCGACGTCGCGTAGATCCAGGAGTTGAGGAAGTAGCGCCATAGCGGGGCGATCTCCGCTGCCTGGCGGAACTGCGCGAACCCCTGGAAGTCATGCGGGAAGAAATGCAGAGGGATCGCCTGGACCTCGGCCTCCGCCTTGAACGCGGAGGACACCATGAACCAGATCGGGAACGCGAAGATGGCTGCGACTGCGATGGCGATCAGGAAGCGGGCAGGGCGCTCACGCACGGCGGTTGAACCGCAACTGGACGATGGTCACGAGCAGGATCATCGCGAACATCACCATCGAGACCGCGGCCGCGTCGCCCATGCGGAAATACTGGAACCCATATTTCAGCACGAGCAGACCGAGCACGAGTGTCGAGTTCGACGGCCCTCCAGGATCGGTCGGCAGCACATATTGCAGTGCGAATGCCTGGAATGCATTGATCGAGGAGAGCGCTGCGACCAGCACGGCGGTCGCGCGCAGGTGCGGCAGCTCGATATGCCAGAAGGTCCGCACCGGTCCGGCGCCGTCGAGCGCTGCCGCCTCGCGCAGGTCGGCTGGCACGCCCGCGAGTCCGGCCAGCCAGATCACCATGAAGAACGGGATGGCGGCCCAGTCGTGTACCGCGATCATCGACAGCGGCGCCAGCACCGCATCGGCCAGCCAGCGGATCTCGGTCAATCCCCATCGGCCGCCGATCAGCCAGGTCATCACGCCATTCGGATGCAGCAGCACACGCCAGATCACTGCCACGACCACCACCGGCGGCAGCACCGGTAGGAAGAACGCCGCCTTGATCATGTCGCGCCCGCGGAATGCCTGGTCGAACAGCAGCGCGGCCAGCAGCGAAAGCGCCCATACCGGCAACGTCGTTCCCAATACGAACATCAGTGTGTTGCGCAAGGCCGTCAGGAACAGCCGGTCAGAGAGCAGGTTGGCGAAGTTGTCGAACCCCACCCAGAGCGGTGGATTGAGCAGGTCGTAGTCCGTGAAGCTCAGGTAGAGTCCGAACAACATCGGGAAGACGTTGAAGGCCGCGAAGAACCCCACCGCCGGCAGGACGAACACCAGCCCCCACCATTTGAAGTGGACGCGCAACCTCGCTATTTGGCCATTGCTGCGGCGCGCGCGCGCTCGCGGTTCAGCACGGCATTCACCTCGTCGTTCATCACCGGCAGCACCGATTCGACCGATTCGCCCTGCAGCATCTTGTCACGGCCGCGCAGCATCGCATCGAGCACCTGATCGTAGCCCACCACGCGCGGCGAGAATTGTGCCTTCTTGAGCTCCGCCAGGAAGAACGGTGCCGCCGGGTTTGACTTGTAGGCCTCGCTCTCCGTCACCTCCTTGCGCGGCACGAACAGCCCGGCGCCCGCGAACAGCTCTTCCGCGTGGTCGGTGTAGAACCGCACGAGCTTCCACGCGGCCTTCTGCGCTGCCGGCGAGGAACGCGCATTCACCATCATGTAGAACGCATAGATATCCATGCCGTTGTCGGACACGGCTCCCTCGAAGCGCGGCGCCGGATGCACCGACCAATCGATCTTGGCTGCTTCCATCTGTGGAATTCCCCAGATGCCGAAGCTGCAGTCGGTCGCGAGCCTGCCGCCGAGGAAGTCCGTGCGCGCGTCGGTGTATTGCGGTCCACCGAGGCGATACTTGTTCGCCCAGTCCTGGAAATAGTGGAACACCTTGCGTGCAGGCGGCGTATCGATGGTCGCCTTGTAGTTCTCCTCATCGATCATCGTCGCACCAAGCTGGTGCAGCAGTGTGTTCGGCATGAACCAGAACGTGGCGCGGTTCGGCCAGTTGAAATCGAAACCGCGCCGCCGTGGCACACCGTTCGAATCGCGTTGCGTCAGCTTCTCCGCGACGGCGGGAAGCGCCTCCCATGTCTTCGGCCAGTCTTTCTCAGGATCGAGGCCGGCCTCGCGCCAGATGGTGTTGTTGGTGAAACAGGCCCAGTTGCTCACTTCTGTCGGTATGCCGTACAGCTTGCCCTGAAAGCGGATGCCATCGAACCCGCTGGCGAACTGCGAGGTAAGTGCCGCCTCATTCGCCAGCCCCATTGCGGCGTAGTCGATCGGAGCGAGAATGCGCGCGTTGAAATACTGCGCCACCAGCATGGAATTCTGATTGAAGATATCCGGCCCGGATCCAGCGGCAAAGGCTGTCAGCAGCTTGGTCGGATACTCGGCGACAGGAATGATCTGGTGATCCACCTTTATGTCGGGATTGGCCTTCTCGAACTCAGCGACGATCTTCTTGTCGATGGGAACGCGAGGCGGATGCTCATGCATCCACATGCGCAGGGTCACCTGCTCCGCCGACGCTACGCCTGCCCATGCCAGGGCCGCGATGCCAGCCACCAGCCTGATCCAGACCGTCATGCCGTCCTCCCGTGTTGTGCCTTGGCAATGAGGCTACCACCTCTACAATATCGAACACAGTCCGCAAGCCAATCTCGGAAACCACCATGACCCTTCCTGCCATATCACTTGTTGCCGTTCCCGGCCGTCGCCGGATGACGATCGACATCGCGCGCGACATCGAGCGGCGCGGCTTTTCCGGCATCTACACGCCCAGCATGTACGGCAACATGTCGCAGTGCGAGGCGATGGCGTGGAACACCGAGCGCATCCCATTCGGCACCGCCATCGCACCGATCTATGCGCGCACCGTGCTGGACTTCGCGCAGAGTGCCGCCTTCATGCACGAGGTCTCCGGCGGGCGCTTCCGCCTCGGCATCGGCGTGGCCCATGCGCCAGGTCACCAGCGCATGGGCGTTACCGTCGGCAAGCCGCTCGGCGACACGCGTGCGTTCGTCGGAGAAGCTGCGTGCGGTGGAAGGGGTAGGGGAGTTCCCGCCGATCATCATCGCCGCGCTGCGCCAGAAGATGGTCGCGCTGGCGGGAGAGATCTCGCAGGGCGTGGTGTTCGCCAATGCGGCGCGCTCGCACATGGCGACGTCGCTGGCGGTGCTGCCGGCGGGCAAGCGCAACGACGCGGATTTCTTCATTGGCAACATGCTGCCGACGTGCATCAGCGACGATGCGGAGGCGGCGAAGGCGGTGTGCCGCAAGAACCTCATCCACTACGCGTTTCTGCCGAACTACCGCAACTACTGGAAGGAGGCAGGCTACGTCGAAGAGATGACGGCGATCGAACGTGCCATCGCCGAGGACCGGCGTGACGACGTGCCAAACTATCTGACAGATAGATGGCTGGCTGACGTCTCGCTGTTCGGTCCGGCAGCGAAGGTGCGCGAGGGCGTGGAAGCGTGGCAGGCGGCCGGCGTGAGCACGCCGGTGGTCGTGCCGTCATCCGCCTCGGGCGGTCAGCTCAAGGCGCTTGAGGAGATCTTTGCGGCGTTCGCGTGACACTCGTCATGCCGCGCAGAGACGCATGAGGCCGCGCAGGTCCGACAGCGCGTCGATCCGGCCGATTTCGCCCAGCAGATCGCGTGTCTTCTCCCGACCTAGGATCGGTTCGGCGAGCGAAGTGAACTTCTCCGCGAGGCGACCGCCCTGCTCATTCGATGTCGCTGGCAGGGACACCGGCATCGTGCGACGCAGCCACACGCCGCCCGTCGGTCAGCACCAGTTCCAGATCGGCCAGCGTGTTCAGCCGGCCGTGCTGGAAATCGAACTCCACCTTGTCGCGCAATGCGATCAGCGTGGGATCGGCCGCAGTCTCTTCGGAGTAGCTGCCGAGCCCGCCTGTATCGACACCGGCGAGGGCCATCGCAGTGGTGAGGCGTAGGCTGAACTTCGCCTCCAGTCCGGTGCGTGGCGCGGGAATGTTGCAGACACGGTCACAGGATTCATCGAGGCTGAGGCGGATGCGCGCGATCTGCTTTGGTAGCAGGCCATGCTGTTCGCGCAGCTTGCGTGCCGCCTCGATCGGTGCGTGCGTCATGTAGCAGGCGGCGTGATACTTGAAGAGGTTGTTCCGGATGTGGAAGCCACCCGGCGGCTCGGCCAGCGCCTCGGCCGGGTTGAAGTCGGGGCTGTGCGTGCGGGCGAAGCCTTGCGCGCACTCCAGAACATCGCCACGGCTTGTGAAGCCGCGTCGTGCCAGTCGCGCGGCGAGCAACCCATGATACGCCGCCTTGCCCGCATGCAGCGGCTTGCACATCGTGCCGAACATCGACTTCAGTCCGGCCGCCTGCGTACCGGCAATGCCGAGGGCAGTGGCAAACTTCTCCGCATCCAGTCCCAGCAGATGCGCGCAGGCCGCTGCTGCCCCGAAACTGCCGAGTGTTCCGGTGGCATGGAAGCCCAGCACGTTGTAGTGACCTGGGGCGAGCAGCAGGCCCAGGCGGCATTGCAGCTCGTAGCCGGCGACGAATGCAGTCAGCACATCGCGACCGGAACTGCCGCGTTCCTCGGCCAGAGCGAGCAGTGCGGACAGCAGAACCACCGATGGATGTCCGGTCATCGCCATGTTCACGTCATCGAAATCGAGCGCATGGGACGCAGCGCCATTGACCAGCGCCGCCGACAGCACAGGCAGACGCGCTGCATGTCCTATCACCGTGGCAGTCGGCGCGCCGCTTTGGTCCTGCGCCTCTGCCAGCAGGATTTCGGTAAGCTCCTCCTTCGACCCCGCCAGCGTGCAGGCGACGTAATCCAGCAAACATTGCCGTGCCAGCGTGCGCACATCGTCTGGAAGGTCGGCGTAGCTCAGCGTGCGCGCCTGCTCCGCCAGTGCGCGGGTGAGGTTCTGCGCGGCGATGTCGGTGATGACGTTCATGTCGTTTGCTCCTCAACGGCCCTGGAAGACAGGCTTGCGCTTTTCGTTGAACGCGCGGATGCCTTCGCGGCGGTCCTCGGTCGGCACCATGCGGTTATACGCCTCGATCTCGAACATCATGCCGCTGGCGAGATCCATGTTCAGGCCATAGTTCACCGACTGCTTGATCTGTCGTGTGGAGATCGGTGCATTGCCCGCGATGGTCGCCGCGGTCTCCAAAGCCTCGGTCAGCAGCGTGTCGGCCGTGCAGATGCGGTTCACCATGCCCCATTCGAATGCCTGCTGCGCTGTGAAGGGTTTCCCGGTGAGCAGTATCTCCTTCGCACGGCGCGCGCCCACGGCGCGAGGTAGAGTCTGCGTGCCACCCGCGCCAGGCATGATGCCGAGAGTCACCTCAGTCAACGCAAACCGCGCGTTCTCGGCGGCGTAGATGAAGTCAGCGCAGAGCGAAATCTCCATGCCGCCGGCATAGGCGGCCCCGTTCACCGCTGCGATGATCGGCACCGGGCAATTCATGATGGAACGGATCGCGCGTTCGAAGATCAGGTGCTGGTCCTGCCACTGCTGATCCGTCATGCCGTTGCGCTCCTTCAGGTCGCCGCCGGCGCAGAACGCGCGCGGACCGGCGCCGGTGAGAACGATGCAGCGCTGCTCGTTCGGTGCGCCGCTGATGGCGTGGAACAGATCGAGCAGATCAAGCCCCATCTGCGTATTCATCGCGTTGGCGACCTCTGGGCGGTTCAGCGTGACCAGCAGCGTGTCCGGCTGGGGCTTTGTTATCTGCAGCGTCTGATAGGATTCGGCCATGGCATATATCCGGTGGTGATCTGGCGGCGCACCCTCAGCTGTCAGGTCAGTGCACCATTCGCATATGGCTTGAGCGCCGCATAGACGACGCGGTTGACTGGTGTCGGCACGCCATGCGCTGCGCCGAGTTGCACGACCCTGCCGGCCAGCCATTGCAGTTCGAGCCGGTTTCCCGCACGCAGGTCAACGGCCATCGATGGGGTCAGGTTGGGTGGAACGTCGCGGATGAACGCACGCGCTGGATCGAGCACGTCCGGTGGAAGGTGGATACCGCAGGCACGTCCGACATCGACCACCTCCTGCATCGCATCCTCAATGAGGGGCGCAATTTCCGGATCGTCCCGCAGATCGCCGATCGGCCGGCGGGTGAGCGCACACAGGCCACTCGCCGCGACCAGCACAATGAACTTCTCCCAGCGCGCGCGCTGGATTTTGTCCGATAGGACACCATCGATTCCGGCCCCTTGGCAGACGTCGCGGACCTTCTCCATGCGCGGCGTTACCCGTCCATCGAGTTCGCCGAAGGTCATCCTATGGTGTTTGCCGAACTGGCGGATCACACCCGGAGCAACAATCGATCCCGTGACCAGGGCGACGCCGCCCACCACATGCTCGGACCCAAGTATCGGTTGAAGGCGCTCGCTGGCGTCGACACCGTTCTGCAGGGGGATAACGACTGTCTCAGCGCCGATCATGGGACGGATCTGTTCACCCGCGGTCTCGACGTCCCAAAGCTTTACACAGAACAGCACAAGGTCGACCGGGCCAATCGCGGCGGGGTCGTCGGTGGCCTGGACCGGGCGCACGAGTGTCTCGCCTCGATCCCCTTCAACGCGCAGGCCATTGTCGCGCATGGCTGCGAGGTGCGCGCCACGCGCAAGGAAGACGACATCCTGGCCAGCGATCGCAAGCGACGCCCCCAGCGGGGCACCGATGCCGCCGGTTCCGACAACTGCGATGCGCACTACACTCCCCTGTCAATTGATTGTTGCGTTATGTTAGGCAGATATCGGCCCGTTGTCACTGGCGATGCAACACCAGACAGAGGAGAACCGTGGCGGACCACCACAGCACCACCGACCTATGGTTGCTCGGCGCGGTTCGGATCGTTGCCCTGCTCAATCTCGGCTATTTCGGGATCGAGTTCGCTGTAGCCTTCGTCATTGGTTCGGTGTCCCTGTTCGCTGACAGTATCGATTTTCTGGAAGACGCATCGGTCAATCTTCTCATTGTCGTCGCGCTAGGCTGGGCGGCGCGGCCTCGGGCGCGACTTGGCATGATGCTCGCCGGCATCCTGTTTGTGCCGAGTGCTGCCACGATCTGGACAGCATGGACGAAATTCAATGCGCCGACGGTTCCTGCGCCGTTACCCCTCGCTGCAACGGGCCTCGGGGCGCTGGCGGTCAATCTCTCCTGTGCATTGATCCTGGCCAGCTACCGCCACCATCGCGGGAGTTTGACACGCGCGGCGTTTCTGTCGGCCAGGAACGACGCGCTGGCAAACCTCGCGATCATCGCCGCCGGGGCGGTGACGGCTTCGCTGTGGCATTCGGCCTGGCCTGACCTGATCGTGGGTCTCGGCATTGTTGCGCTGAACGCAGACGCCGCTCGCCAGGTCTGGACCGCGGCACGCGAAGAGCATGCCGCCAATCCATGACCTGCATTCGCTTACTGTTCGACGAGAGCCTTGAGACGCGCGAGCGCATCATCCCAATGCTGAGAGATGCCATCGAGATACGACCGCATTTCCTGGATGCTCGCGTGTTCCAGCCGATAGAGGCTTTCGCGCCCTGTCCGCTCGCTCCCGACGACACCTGCGCCCTCCAGCACGCGGAGATGTTTGGTGACTGCCTGCCGCGTCAGCGACGATCCCTCCGCAAGTCGCGTGATGGAGAGCTGCGCGCCGTCGCTGAGCTTGCTGATCAGAGAAAGCCGTGTGGCGTCGCCAAGGGCCGCAAACACCACTGCGTGGTCGATGCGTGCGGCCCGCGACCTATGCCGTCTGGCCAAGGTGCTGCGATATATTCTGTATCTGGATCGACCAGCCTTGCTCATTCATGCGGAATGCCAGGTCGCGCCGGTGTGCCGGAAGCGCGGCAAATCCCAATTCGGTCACTGTGAGCAACGTGCCGTCTGGTATTGCTTCAAGGGTGAACTCAACCAGTGTCGGCGGCTCCGCTGAATAGTCGATGGCCGGGTCGATGGCGTAGGGGTGCCATGTGAAGGAAAAGCGCCGTTCGGACTCCATGCGCTGCACAGTTGCCGTCATGGTCAGGTGCTCGGCACCCGGCCACGTGATCCGGCCACGTACCTCCTGCCCGGGGACGAAGGGGCCTTCCAGCGCGACGCGAAACCACGCGCCGAACTCACGGTGATCGGTCAGTGCCTGCCACACGCGCGACACCGGCGCCTTCAACTCGATGCGCTTCTGGATTCGATCGTCCATTCGCAACCTCCTGGTTGCAGGTCAGCGTACACCAAATGCCGAAATAGGCAACCATCCAGTTGCGCTCGCCGAGCCTTCCTGGGGTGATTCAGGGCCCGCGCGTTGGAACGGTCAGCGCTGCAGCGCCAGAAACTGGCGGCCAGCCGAGGTTATGCGCACCATAGCGCGGCCATCCATCCGCGTGTGCTCGACGAGACCGCGGTCGGTGGCATCTTCCCACACCGGCAAGCGAGGGCATGACGTGCGCCATGCCTCCATCACTTCATCGTAGGGCCGCGCTTCCCGCGCAAGCCAGTGGAGCATGTCGCCGAGCAGCGCATCGACTGTTTCCGACATCTGGTTTTCCCCGCCGCTAACGATCCAGCGCCAGTTTGGTGCCGAACACGACAAAGGCAAGTCCCGCGATCCGATCGATCCAGCGGCGGACGCGCGAGAATGCGGCCGCAGCATGGCGCGGGTCAGGCGTTCACCTGCCGAATCAGCTTTGCCCAGCGATCCAGCACGGGCAGCGTCTTGTCCGCTTTCTCCGCCGGCAGGCTCACACTGACGCGCGCCGCGCCCAGATCGCGATACCGCTTCAGGAGATCCGCATCCTCCTGTGCATTGACCAGCGTGATCGGGCATGACGCCTCGTCGCGCCCGGCCTCCTTCAGCATCGCGCGGAACTTCGGCACGAAGTCGAAGACGTCGCCGTACTGATCCGGTCGCCCGGCCAACGGTATCCAGCCGTCGCCATAGCGCACGGCACGTCGTGCCGCCTGCGGATAGGCGCCACCGACAATGATCGGCGGGTGCGGCTTCTGCACTGGCTTCGGCCAGGCCATCATCTCGGGGAAGTTGACCAGCTCGCCGTGATACTCCGCCTTCGCTCTGGTCCAGATTTCCTTCATCGCCTCCACACGCTCGCGCACCAGCTTGGCGCGCGTGGCGAACGCCGTGCCGTGGTCCTCCATCTCCTCGGCGTTCCAACCTATGCCGATGCCAAACAGGAAGCGTCCGCCGGAGATCTGGTCGATCGAGGCCACGAGCTTCGCTGTCTGAATCGTGTCGCGCTGGTTCACCAGGCAGACGCCGGTGCCGAGTTTCAGCGTCTTCGTCGCCACAGCCGCTGCTGTGAGGGTCACGAATGGATCCATCACGTCGTAGTACCTGTTTCGGCAGATCGCCACCCCCGCCCCACGGCGAGCGCCGCGAGGTCGGGATATGCGAGTGCTCCGCCGCCCAGACGGATTCGAAGCCGCGTGCCTCCAGCGCCTGGGCCAATTCAGCGGCCGTCATCGAGTAGTCGGTGAAGAACATCGACGCGCCGAAATGCATCGCGGTTGCCTCCGCCTCAGCCGTTGACCTGACGGATCAGCCCCGCCCATTTGTCGAGTATCGGCAGCACCTGGTCACCCTTCGCCGCCGGCAGGCTGACGCAGGCGCGCACGACGCCCTGGTCGCGGTAGCGCTTCAGCGTGTCGGCGTCATCGGCGCAGCCGAACAGCGTGATCGGACAGGACGACGTTTCGCGTCCTGCCTCCTTCAGCATCTCGCGAAATTTCTGCATTGAGGTGAGGATGTCACCGCGGCCGGCCAGCGGGATCCAACCGTCGCCATAGCGCACCGCGCGCCGCGCCGCCTGCGGGAACGCGCCGCCGACGATCACCGGTGCATGCGGCTTCTGCACGCATTTCGGCCAGGCCATCATCTCGGGGAAGTTGACAAGCTCTCCGTGATATTCGGCCTTGCTCTTGGTCCAGATCGCCTTCATTGCCTCGACGCGCTCGCGCACCAGCTTGGCGCGCGTGGGGAACGCCGTGCCGTGGTCTTCCATCTCCTCGGCGTTCCAGCCGATGCCGATGCCGAACAGGAAACGCCCGCCGGAGACCTGATCGATCGAGGCCACCAGCTTGGCTGTCTGGATCGTATCGCGCTGGTTCACCAGGCATACGCCGGTTCCGACTTTCAATGTCTTCGTCGCCATCGCCGCGGCGGTCAGAGTCACGAACGGGTCCATCGCGTCGTAGTACCTGCTTCGGCAGATCGCCTCCGCCCGGGAACGGTGAGCGGCGCGAGGTGGGGATGTGCGAATGCTCCGGCGCCCAGACGGATTCGAAGCCGCGGGCTTCGAGCGCCTGGGCGAGCTCCATGGATGTCATGGAGTAGTCGGTGAAGAACATCGACGCGCCGAAATCCATGTGCGTGCTCCCTTGGGAAAATGCCTGGTGGCGCGGGAGCTTACGGGATTGGGCGGCGGTCGGCGAGGTGGGTGCCAGGCGGGTTTACCCGTTGACGATTGTCCCGCCGTTCGGGTGCAGCACCTGACCTGTCATGTAGGATGCGTCCTGCGAGGCCAGAAACACGTAGCACGGAGCGACCTCGTCCGGCTGTCCCGGCCGCTCCATCGGAGCCTGAGCACCATGCTGCGCGGTCTTTTCCTCCGGGTAGCTTGCGGGGATCAGCGGCGTCCAGATCGGTCCAGGCGCCACGCCATTCACACGGATGCCGCGCTTGAGCAGATGTCGCGCCAGCGAGCGTGTGAATGCGACAATCGCTCCCTTGGTCGACGCATAGTCCAACAGCCCGGGGTTTCCCTGATATGCCGTCACCGAGGTGGTGTTGATGATGGCGCCGCCGTCCGGCATGTGCGGCAGCACGGCGCGGGTCAGGTAGAACTGGCTGAAGATGTTGGTGCGGAATGTGCGCTCGAGCTGTTCGTCCGGTAGATCTTCAAGGCGTTCACACAGGTGCTGTTCGGCCGCGTTGTTGACCAGGATGTCAATTCGGCCGAATGCGTGCACCGCCTGACGCACGGCTTCTCGTGAGAAATCCGGATTGCCGATGTCGCCGGGTATGGCGATGCCGAGGCGTCCCGTGCGCTCGATCAGATCCAGGGTTTCCTTCGCGTCCTGATGTTCGTCGAGATAGGTAATGGCAACGTGGGCGCCTTCCTTCGCAAACCCGACGGCGACAGCTCGGCCAATTCCGGAATCACCGCCCGATATCAAGGCTGCTTTGCTGGCCAGTCGTTGGGCGCTTCGATAATCCGCCATTTCGGCGCGTGGACGTGGGTCCATCTGGTGCTGCTGGCCCGGCTGGCGATCCTGTCGCTGCGGGGGAACCGTATCGCTCATCGTCCTCCCTCAATGGCCCCGCTGCGGATGAGCGCGAAGCAGCGGGTGAAGCGAAGGTCGATAACGTGGATATGCGGTGCTGTTCCGCCGGGGCCGACAGTCGTGTCATTCATCGCTTTCTCCTCTCGCCAATGCTGGGACCTCAAGCATTGAGCGAGAGCGCGGTTTCCCGATCACTGGATTATGCGCCGAGTGGGCTCAAACAACTTCGCTTGGCTATGTTGCCTCTTCGCGCCCGAACGCCTTCCGCAGTCTGCCCTTTGCCTTCTCCAGCGTGCGGCGTCGGGAATGAGGCAGGTTGCTTCCGGCCCTGTTGATGTAGAAGTTCAACATCGACATGGCAGACCGGAGCGGACTGCTCTTTCGCCGGTGACTGGCCTCAGCCGAACTTTTTAACGACTTGGCGATCGTGTCGGGATTGTTCGATTTGAAGATCTCGTCCCGGAGATCAAGTGCGTCACTGTGTTTGGTGACCTCGCCTGACCACGTCCGGGAGCCGCGCTTTTTCGTCATTGGCAAACCCGCATCGGTGGTCGCTGGTTCAATCAACCCTCCCACGCGCGAGCGGTTTGCAGGCCTTACGGCGTAGGCCGTCACAAGGCCGTGGGATCAAGGGTGACGGGCTGATTTCTTCCGCGGCCTCTACGTCAGCTCCGACTCCCGAGACCACCCGCCGCCACTTCGTCCTGGCAGCGCCGGAACATCTCCGGCCGGCCGGCCTTGATCTCCGCCATCTCGTTCGGGTCGACCCTGCTGTTGTGCAGCGGCGCGCACCAATTGGGCGTGCGCTGGAACACCGTCAGGCGGTCGGCTGTCTTGGCACTTCGTGGATTGCACGTCAGCCGTCAGCCTGCGCTGTCCGCGATGCTGCTGCGCTCAGGGTGAACAGCGCCAGGAAGGACAGGCCGGTCAGCGTGCCGGACAGCAGCAGCGCATAGAGCGGACCGCCCTGATCGAGCACGACGCTGAACAGCACCGGCGCGCCACCCTGCAGGATGCGTGCTGGAGCGGAGAGGATGCCGGTGCGCAGGCCGTAGCCGGTCGGTCCGAACAGAGCCAGAGGCAGCGTGCCACGCGCAATCGTCAACATGCCGTTGCCGGCGCCGTGCAGCAGGACGAAGGGGATCGCCATCATCGGCCCGAAGGTCGCCAGCAGAGCCGCGCCGAACGGATGCAGTCCGGTGGCGAGGCGCGCCGAGATCATCGGCGACAAGCGCCGCAGCAGGCCGAACTCCACCAGCCGCGCGGCAACCTGCGCCGGCCCGACCAGCGACGCGGCCGCAACGGCGACCGCCTGGGTAGATCCCATGGCCTGCAGCAGCCGCGGCAGATGTGCGGCCATCGCCGTCGAGACGAACCACGTGGCGCCGAATACGCTGGCCAGCACGATCATCGTCCATGGCACGCCGGAAGCCGCTCCCTGCGCGTGAGCTACCGCTGGGGGAGGGGTGGGCGCCTTCGGCACCAGCAGCCGGTTGAGCGGCAGCCCAATCATCAGGTGCAGCGCGGCCCACGCGACGCAGGCGCCGCGCCAGCCGAAGGCATCGATGAAGATGGCGCTGGTCGGCCAGCCGACCGTGCTGGCGAAGCCGGCCCACAGCGTGATGCCGGTGATCGCGTTGCGTGCATCGCGGCCGTAGAGCCCGGCGACGGTGGCGAACGCCGCCTCATACAGGCCGAAGCCCATGCCGATGCCGATGATCGCCCAGGCCAGCACCAGCCCGACCGGGCCGGTGGCGAATCCCAAGACCGCCAGCCCGGCGGCGAACACCAGGTTGGTGGCCGCCAGCACGTCACGCCCGCCATACTGGTCAATCATGCGGCCGGCGAGAGGCCCGAGCAGGCCGGACAGCAGCAGCGCGCCTGAGAAGATGCCAAAGAACCACACCTGCGGCAGACCGAGTGCGGCGGATATCGGGTCGGCGAAGACGGCCGTCAGATAATAGGTCGATCCCCAAGCCAATGTCTGAGTGATACCGAGGGTCGAGACGACGACGCTGCGCCGGGAGGTGAGGGCGGCCATGTCCGCTCTTACCAGCGGCGTCGGATCGGCCAATAGGCAAGTCCAGCAGTGACACAGACCTGTTTCACAACTGGTACTGAACCCGGCGCGCCTCGCCGCCCAGCATTCGCAGGGCCACCAGACCGGCGAGGGTGACGAGGGCGACGTGGCCGAAGGCGAGACCCCAGCCGAGGACCCCGTCGCCGCCGGCCCAATCGAGCACCAGACCGACGCCGAGTGGGCCGACAAATCCCCCCGCGTAGCCTGCCATCGAGTGGAGCCCCATCGTGGCGCCACGCAGATGCGGATCGGCGGCCTGCACTGTGCCGGCCGTCAGTGCGGAGCTGTCGAGGTAGATCGCCGTGTTCCATACCAGCACCGCGATGGCGGCGAGGACGGTAGAGACGCCAGTTGTCCAGCCGGTTGCCAGCGACAGTGTTGCCGCCGCAGTCATCGCCCACAGCACGACGCGGCTGCGGCCGTAGCGCTGCGCCGTCTCGTTGCCGGTCACCGATACGGCGATGCAGGCCAGTCCTACCAGCGTGAACCAGACGGCCGGTCCCGGCATCCAATAGGGTGCGCCGAGCCGTGCGGTGGTGGCGGTGAGGAACGTCACCGCCCAGGCGCGCAGTACCGCAAGCTCCCAGGTATGCACAGTGTACCCGGCGATCCAGGCCATGGCGCGGCGGTTGCGGAATACCGGGCGGAAGTCCAGCAGCGCCCCTGATGGCGCCGCCGCCCGCCGCGGCAGGGTCGCCGGCATCACCGTCACCGCAATGCCGAAGGCGATGGCGGCAGCGATGGCCCCGAACAGGAAGGCGGCACTCGGACCGGCGAGCGTGTCGAACAGACTGGCCGCGGCGAACGAGAGCGCGCCGGCGATGCCGACGCCGGCGGCATGCCAGGACACGGCGCGCGATTGCGCCACGCCTTCCAGCGGATCGGTGATCGCCTTCAGCCCCGGCATGTAGGCGCCGGCCCAACCGACGCCGGCTACCGCCCGCATCAGCAGGGCGGACCAGAAGCCGTCGGCCAGCAGGGCAAAACCAAGGTGGGAAAGTGCGGTCAGTCCGGTGCCGATCATGTAGACGCGCCGCGCCGGTACGCGATCCGTCAGCGCCAGCAGCACCGGTACGGCCGGCACGTAGGCGGCGAAGAATATGCCGACGAGCCAGCCGGCTTCGGTCTTCGATAGCGCCCAGCGGTCGATATAGCCGGGCAGCAGGGCAGGGAGGGTGAAGGCTCCGATCTGTGTCAGCACCTGCGCCATCACGATGGCGGCGACGAAGCCGCGACTGCCTGGGGAGATTCGCATTGACACCGAGGGGCCGACTACTTATTGATCCGACAATCCTCGAAATATCGGATTGTGTCAATGGACACCCCGCAGACCGTACAGGCGCTCGCCGCGCTGGCCCATGAGACCAGGCTGGCGCTGTTCCGTATGCTGGTGGAGCGAGGGCCGGACGGCCTCCCCGCCGGCGTGATTGCCGATCGTCTGAACGTGCCGTCGTCTTCGCTGACGTTTCACGTACAGCATCTGCATCGCGCCGGGCTGATCACCCAGCGCCGGGTCGGCCGACAGCTCATCTATGCGGCGGACTACGGCGCCATTAACGGCCTGATCGCCTACCTGACCGAGAACTGCTGTGGCCGTGGCACCGCGCAAGAGTGCTGCGCACCGGCCGACGTCACACGGAAATCCGCCTGAAAGGAGCACCGTTATGGATAGTACAGACATCAAGGAAATGGTCCGCAGCCGCTACGGCTCGATCGCCGCGGCGAATTCGTCCTGCTGCGCGCCCGCCACCTCTTGTTGCGGCCCGGAACAGGCGAAGGCCGTCAGCGTAGGCTATTCGCAGGCCGAACTGGATGCGGTTCCGGAAGGCGCGAACCTCGGTCTCGGCTGCGGTAACCCGCAGGCGATCGCGGCATTGCGTCCCGGCGAGGTGCTGATCGACCTCGGCAGCGGTGCCGGCTTCGACTGCCTGCTCGCGGCGAAGCAGGTGGGTGCCGAGGGCCACGTGATCGGCGTGGATATGACGCATGAGATGCTGAAGAAAGCGCGCGACAACGCCGCCCGCGTCGGCGCCACCAACGTCGAGTTCCGGTTGGGCGAACTCGAGCACCTGCCAGTGGCCGATGGCACCGGCGACGTGATCATCTCGAATTGCGTGATCAACCTGGTGCCGGACAAGGCGCAGGTGTTCCGTGAGGCGTTCCGCGTGCTGAAGCCAGGCGGGCGGCTGGCGATTGCCGACGTGGTGAACATCCGCCCCCTGCCGGAGGAGTTGGCCACCGACAAGGCGCTGCTGTGCGGCTGCGTCGCCGGCGCCGCCCCGACCACCGACGTCGAGGCATGGCTCCGCGCCGCTGGCTTCACCGACATCCGCATCGAGGTGAAGCCGGAGAGCCGCGAATATGTCGCCACCTGGGCCACCGGCCGCGGCATCGAGAACTACGTTGCATCCGCGAACATCGAGGCACGCAAGCCCGCCGCGGGATGCTGCTCGAGTGACTGCTGCACCTGAGCCTGGGCTCAGGTGGCCTTGTACTCCTCACTCTTGAATGACAGGTGCCGCGTCGTCTGGGGGGCATCCGCGATCTTGCGGATGTTGCCCCAGGTCTGCTTGTAGTTTGGGATCACCAGTTCGTTCACGCCCTTGCTGACGGCGTTGCCGACGGCTCCGGTGGGATAGGCGAACAGCATGAATGTCTGGTTCCGGCGTGCGCTGGGCGTCGGCCAGACCATCGCCTGCGTGCTGCCGTTGTCATTGTAGATTTCGACCAGATCGCCAGGGCTCAGTTTCAGCTCGGTGACATCCTGTGGGTTCATCTGGATGTAGGCGAACGGGAAGCGGTCCCAGACAAAATCATTGTGTTGATCGAGATAGACCGACTGCCATACCTGGTTCGACCGGCCATTGTTGATCAGGAAACGGAATTTTTCCTTTTCCGCCTGCTTGCCCGGCGCTTCCAGGCCACGCCAAACGGTCGCCGCGAACTTTGCCTTGCCGTCCGGCGTCTTGAACTTGCCGTCGGTGAACAGGCGCTTGGTGCCAGTGATCTTGCCGTCCTGGTAGCCAATGGCCGGCTCTTGGAAGCCGTTCGTCCCCATGGCCTTCAACCGCTCATAGGTCACGTACTGCCCACCGTCCGCGTTCTTGTTGTAGCCATCCATGAACGCGTCTTCTTCTGTCTTCCAGGCGTAGCCCTTGAACTTGTCGGCGATCTCCGGTTTCCCGGCTCCGCGCCAACTGCGCTCAAGCGCCTGGGCGATCCTGGCGACGATGAGGCTGTCGGGCAGCGCGCTGCCCGGGGGGTCCATGTAGCGCTCGGTCAGGCGCATGCGTCGCTCGCCATTCATACTCGTCAAATTGGCCTCGCCTGACGTGGCGGCAGGCAGCATCACGTGCGCACAGCTACCGATCTGCGTCGGCACGATGTCAACGTTCACGACGAACAGGCCACCCTGACGAATGGCGCCCATGATCGCACCGATCTGAGCCTGCCGATCGCCCGCAGGCACCGAGTCCATGGCGGTCTTCACCAGGTCGGTGCGCCGCTTGTAGACGCGCTTGAACTCGGTGGCATTCAGCGTGGTCTTGAAGTGGTCGCAGCCCCAGATGTGATGAACACCGCCTTTGCCGCCGATCAGCAACTGGTCGATGTAGGGTGCCGGCCGCCCGCCGGGATAATCGGGCCTGACATAGCCCTCCTGGTGGCCGCCCATGCGCACGCACCCGCCACCCGGCCGCCCGACATTGCCGGTCGCCAGCGCGACGTTCACCAGTGCCTGATTGGTACGATAGTTGTCGTTGCCCCAGATCAGGCCCTTCTCATAGGCGAACATCGTCCGACGCCGCGCGCCGCCTTGCTTCGGTTGGGCGATCCATTCGGCTGCCTTGCGAATGTCGTCGGGTTTCAGGCCCGTTATCTGGGCGGCCTGATCGATCGTGGTGTGATTGGTCTTGACCGCGGTGTCGTAGCCACTGGTGCTGGCCGAGATGAAAGCGTGATCCACCCATCCCTTGGCGGCGATCTCGGTGAACAGCGCGTTGAACAACGCGAGATCGGTGCCTGGATTGATCGCGAGATGCAGCACGTTGTCCGCACCCGCCTCTGCTTCGCAGGCGGCAATCGTCGGAGTCCGCCGTGGATCGACGAAGATGATCCTGGCCGGGCCGATGGGCTCGTTGCCGAACTCCGCCTTCTTCTTGTCGGCGCTCGCGCCACGCAGGTTTGGAATCCAATGGTTCAGGAAGTAGTTGGTCTGCGTCTCCAGCGAGTTGCACCCCACTGCCACGATCGTGTCGGCGAGCTCCGCATCTTCGTAGCAGTTGTTCAGTTCGCCCACCCCCATGTCGCGCGTGCCATGAACTTCGCTGTTGTAGGCCGGGCGGTTGTGAATGCGGATGTTCTTGATCTTCATGCTGTGGAAATAGAGTTTGCCGGTCGCCCAGGTATTCTCGTAGCCACCGCCGGCGCCACCATGGTCATAGGCGGAAACGATCAGTCCGTCCTCGCCCTCCGTCTCGACGACGCGCCGCGTCACTTCGGCGACAAGCGCGACCGCATCGTCCCAGGAAGTCGGCGTCAGAACGCCATAGCGCCAGACGAGCGGTTCGGTCAGACGCTCGCCCTGCGTGCCGGTGACTGTCGAATAGGAAAGTTCGGCAATCTTCGCGCCACGCGTCGAACCGAGACCCGAGTTCACCACGCAGTCATGATCGGGCATGACGACGAGATGCACGTCCCGCCCATTCTGCTTGACGATGTTGTACATCGACGGGCTGAACCATGCAGTCGCCATAGAGCGCTGCTGCTTGGTCAGGTCCTGACCGAACGCGTTCTGGTCCGGCTGCATGCCGCCTTGGCGATCCACTGGCCAGGACAGGGCGTGATAGCCGCAACCGACGATGCAGTAGTGGCAGACGACGTTGTGAACCTGGGCGTCCTTCGGCGGGATGGGCAGCCGGTCGACGTTCCGCTTGTAGGCCATGGCGTGCCCTCCTAAGCCGTCAGGACGTTGGAGAGCCGGCCGTAGATCAGCTCATCCACGGCAACGGCGTAGATGTCACCGCTCGGATCCACCACCAGGCGGAACTGCGGCAGGTTCTGGGTAGCGTGCCCGAAGATCTGCAGGCCGCCTTTCTCGACATCGAAGCGGCTGTAATGGCCCGGGCAGCTCAGCGTCTTGTCAGAAGAGCCGTAGTTCAGCGGAAAGCCCTTGTGGGGACACAGCGTGCTGAAGGCGACGATGTCGCCATCGGGCCCCGCGCCGCCTTCGACGCGGGTCCCCAGCTTCAGCAATACGCCCGGGCTGTCCGCGTCGGGATAGGCGATGTCCTGCGGCGCGTCGACCTTGAGGTCACGGACATTGCCGAGCTTGCTGGACGGATAGTTGACCAGCGCCAGGGATGGGGCGGCCCGTGCCGCAACCGTGGGGATTGCCGCGGTTGCTGCGGCACCCGCTGCGACTGCCGCCGTGCGTGCGAAGAATGCTCGCCGGCCCGCATGAACCAGCTTGTCGCAGCTCTGCATGTTCGCTTCCCCCGCTTCGATTCTTCTAGGCCTATGGAAACAGGCTATCTCAGGCTGTCGCCCCGAGACAAGGCGGATTTCGATGATTCCAGAGTTCTGGGATCATGTCCTCCGGACGACCGAGCGCACGGATCTAGGTGAATTTTGCATGACAGGACAGGCGTTTCAGGGCCGTGGAGGGCCAGAGACTGCCTATCTGGGGGGAGGCCAGCCTTGCCGGGGGACAATATTTCTGTAAGTCTGGAAGCATGGAAGCGTTAGAGGCAGCGGCCGCCTTCGCGGCATTAGCTCAGGAGACCAGGCTCGACCTGATGCGGCTGCTGATCGCGCGGGGCGCGTCAGGATTACCCGCGGGGGAGATTGCGACGCGCTTGGCCGTGCCCTCCTCGACCCTGTCGTTTCACCTCTCTGCGCTCGAGCGAGCGGGCCTGACGCAATCCACCCGGCAGGGCCGGCAGATCGTGCACGCCGTACGGATCGCGGGGCTGCGGCGACTGCTTGGGTTCCTGACCGAGGCGTGTTGCGGCGGCCGGCCGGAGCTGTGCGGCGATATCGCGCGTCTTCTCCCCTCCTGTTCCGAGGACAAAGGCATGACCCCCGCCTTCAACGTGCTGTTCCTGTGCACGAGGAATTCGGCGCGCTCGATCATGGCGGAGGCCATCCTGGACAAACTCGATGGTGGCCGGTTCAACGCGTACTCGGCCGGCTCCGATCCCGCCCCCGAACCAATGTCCGACGTGATCGAGCGACTCCGCACTCTGGGCCACGATGTGACGAAGCTGCATACGAAGTCGTGGCACGGGTTCATGCGTTCCGATGCGCCTCGCTTCGATTTCGTCATCGCCCTCTGCGACATGCTGCACGGTCAGCAATGCCCCGACTTCGGTGACAAGGCTGTCACCGGTGCGTGGCCGCTGCCCGATCCCGCGCAGTTCACAGGCAGTGAGGCCGAACGGGCGCTGCTGCTGAACGAGCTGTACGGTAGCCTCAGTCGCCGGATCGGGATCTTTGTAAGCCTGCCCTTTGCCACGCTCGATCGCATGGCGCTCAAGTCGCGTCTTGACGAGATCGGTGATCCTTCGTCGGTCACGTTCGCAAGGAGTGGATGACCCATGCGCGTGGGCATCAACGGCCTGGGCCGGATCGGCCGGCTGACGCTCCGTGCGGCGCTGGGTGGCGTGTTGCGGGCAGAGGACGATCCGCGCGCGGAATACCGCCTCGACATTGTCCATGCCAACGAACTGAGGGGCGGCGCGGCGACGGCGGCGCATCTGCTGGAGTTCGACAGTATCCATGGCCGATGGCGCGAACGCATCGCCGCGCAGGATGATCATGCGCTGCTGATCGGCAACCATCGCATCGGCTTTTCATCGGCTGCCGTGCCCGCCGACGTGCCCTGGGGCGATCTCGGCTGCGACATCGTGCTGGAGTGCACCGGCAAGTTCCTGAACCCGGAGCACTTGTACGGCTATTTCGAACGCGGCGTGCGCAGCGTCATCGTCGCGGCGCCGGTGAAGGATGCCGCCGCACTCAACATCGTCGTGGGCGTGAACGACGCGATCTATGACCCGGCGCGGCATCGGCTGCTGACCGCCGCATCCTGCACCACCAACTGTCTCGCGCCCGTGGTGAAGGTGGTGCACGAGGCGATCGGCATCCGCCATGGTCAGATCACCACGATCCATGATCCCACCAACACCAATGTCGTGGTGGACGCGCCGCATCGCGATCTGCGTCGGGCGCGGTCGGCGATGCTGTCGTTGTCGCCGACCACGACCGGAAGCGCGACAGCGATCGCGATGATCTATCCTGAGCTCAAAGGCCGCCTCAACGGCCACGCCGTGCGCGCGCCGGTCCTCAATGCATCGTTGACCGATTGTGTGTTCGAACTCGCGCGGACGACATCGGCAGATGAGGTCAACGATCTGTTCCGCACCGCCGCGGCCGGGCCGCTCGCCGGCATTCTCGGCTTCGAGGATCGACCGCTGGTGTCCGCCGATTACGTCAACGACAGCCGCAGTTCCATCGTGGATGGTCCGAGCACCATGGTCACAGACGGCACGCTGCTGAAGGTCTATGCCTGGTACGACAACGAGATGGGCTACGCCTGCCGCATGGTCGATCTCGCCAACATCGTCATCGAGCGAGGCTTCTGATGTCCGCAGTCCGCAACTACGCGATCGTCACCAGCTCCTACTTCACCTTCACGATCACTGACGGCGCCATCCGCATGCTGGTGCTGCTCCACTTCTACACTCTCGGCTACACGCCGTTCATGCTCGCCTTCCTGTTTCTGCTGTATGAGACGGCGGGAATCTTCGCCAATGTCGGCGGCGGCTGGCTGGCCTCGCGCTTCGGCATCCCACGCATGCTGGCGACTGGTCTCGTCCTGCAGATCTTCGGCCTCGTCATGCTGTCCGGCCTGGATCCCACCTGGAGTGCCGGCGCCTCGGTCGCATGGGTCGTTGTCGCGCAAGGAATTGCGGGTGTCGCCAAGGACCTCACCAAGACCGCATCGAAGAGCGCCATCAAGGCAACCTCGGATCAAGGCAGCGGCCAGCTCTTTCGCTGGGTAGCCTGGTTCACCGGCTCTAAGAACGCAACCAAGGGCATCGGCTTTTTCGTCGGCGGCTTCCTGCTGCAGCTGGTGGGTTTCCGTCCCGCCCTGTGGCTGATGGCGGGCCTACTCGCCCTGGTGCTGCTCGGCGTCACGATGTCGCTGCCCAGCCAGCTCGGCAAGGCGAAGGCGTCAAAGAGCTTTCGCGAGCTGTTCGCCAAGACCCGCGCGATCAACCTGATGGCGGCGGCGCGCATCTTCCTGTTCGGCTCCCGCGATGTCTGGTTCGTCGTGGGGCTGCCGGTGTTTCTCTACGGCTTCGGCTGGAAATACATGGAGGTCGCCGGCTTCGTCGCCGTCTGGACGATCGCCTACGGGGCCGTCCAGGCGCTGGCACCCGCGGTGGTGACGCGCAGCCATGACGGTCTGAGCCGCGAGGTTCCGGCGGCCCGCGCCTGGGGCGCGGTTCTCACGCTCATACCGGCTGTGCTGGCTGTCCTGATTGCCGCACCCGGTATCGGCCATGCCGACATCATTCTGGTCACCGGACTGCTGGTATTCGGCTTCGTCTTCGCGGTGATCTCGTCCGCGCATTCATATCTGATCCTTGCATACGCGGGCTCCGAGAAGGCAGCCGAGGACGTTGGCTTCTACTATGCCGCCAATGCCGCGGGCCGATTGGTCGGAATCCTTCTCTCTGGAGCGCTGACCCAGGCGGGCGGCATGCCGGCGTGTCTGTGGGGTTCGGCGATCATGCTTGCGCTTTGCCTGGCGATCACGTTCATGCTGCCGACCGGGGTCGCGTCGAGGCGCGTGCCAGCCTAGCAACCGGAACCATCGCAATGGGTATTTTCGAGCGCTACCTGACGCTCTGGGTCGCACTCTGCATCGTCGCCGGCATTGTCCTCGGCCTGGCCGCGCCCGGCGTGTTCCACGCGCATCGGCGATGCGAACGTCGCGCAGGTGAACCTGCCGGTCGCCGTGCTGGTGTGGCTGATGATCGTGCCGATGCTGCTGAAGATCGATCCCCGCGCACTGGCCGAGGTCGGCCGGCACTGGCGCGGCATCGCCACCACTGTGGGTGTGAACTGGCTGATCAAGCCGTTCTCCATGGCGCTGCTGGGCTGGCTGTTCATCGGCCATCTGTTCCGTCCGCTGCTGCCGGCGGACCAGATCGACTACTACATCGCCGGGCTGATCCTTCTGGCGGCGGCGCCCTGCACCGCGATGGTGTTCGTCTGGTCGAACCTGGTCGACGGCGAGCCGCATTTCACCCTGAGCCAGGTCGCGCTCAACGACACGATCATGGTGGCGGCGTTCGCGCCGATCGTGGGGCTGCTGCTGGGCCTCTCCTCGATCAGCGTGCCATGGGACACGCTGATGCTGTCCGTCGTGCTCTACATCGTGGTGCCGGTGATCATCGCCCAGCTATGGCGCCAAGCGAGCCTGGCCGCCGGTGGCGAGGCGGCTCTGCAGCGCACGCTGCGGCGGCTGGGACCGCTGTCACTGGGCGCATTGCTGCTGACGCTGGTCCTGCTGTTCGGCCTGCAGGGCGGTCAGATCGTGCACCAGCCGCTGGTGATCCTGCTGCTGGCGGTTCCGATCATCGTGCAGGTCTACTTCAATGCCGGCCTTGCTTATTGGCTCAACCGGCGTCTCGGCGTCGAGTGGTGCATTGCCGGTCCCTCCGCGCTGATCGGAGCATCGAACTTCTTCGAACTGGCGGTCGCCACTGCCATCGCGCTGTTCGGTTTCCAGTCCGGCGCCGCGCTGGCGACCGTGGTCGGCGTGCTGGTCGAGGTGCCGGTGATGCTCTCGGTGGTGCGCATGGTACGCGCGAGCCGCTCCTGGTACGAGCGCGGCAGCGCGGCGGCCGCGGTCAGGAGACCAACCGCCTCGAGGTCGGTAAATCGTTGACGCACTTCACAGATTTTGCGTCGACCGCTCTGGTAGTCTAGCCTGCGACGGTATCCCTGGGAGACCCGTGAGCGGCCCGATGCAGCCACAGCGCGAAGTCGTTCAGTTCCTGTCCGCCTATCAGGCAATCTGGCACGCCCATTTCCCGAGCCTGTTTCGGCGCGCGCAGTGGCACATCGTCACGCATCTGTGCACAAGCGGACGCGAAGGCGCCGCGGTCGGCGAACTCTACGGTCTGGTCAAGCAGGTGTTCCTGCTCGACGATTCAACCGTCAAGGAGCGGATCCTCGAGATCAAGGAGCAGCAGCTCTGCGTGGTGGATCCGCCTAGCGCGGCGCTGTCGTCGCGGTCGGTCATCGTGCCGACGCCGGGATTGCTCGATCTGTTCGATCGTCACCTGCTGGCGCTGGCAAAAGAGCTGTGCGCCGTTGCTGCCAGGCTTGACCCTGCGACGCGCGCCACGCCGCCACGTAGGCTCGATGCGGAGCAGCGCGCAATCGTCCTGCAATCGCTGACCCGGTGCCGCGAGCCATGGCGCCAGGCGCTGGATCGCATCTTCGACGCGAGCAATCTGTCGCGAGCGCGCCGTGTCGAGGCGATCCGGCATCTCAACTCGCTCTCGCACCAGACGCTGCTGCATATGGCGGTTGAACTTCGGTATGGCGTTTCCGCCTTCGCGGGTGGCGAGCAGGGCATTCTGGCCGATCAGATGGCGGCAAGCCTGCTCAATCTGACCGGGCAGAATTTCCAGACGACGCGCGATCACATCGCCTACCTGACGACGCTCGGGCTGCTCGAGCGCCAGCCAGGCAAGTCGCTGCGCGTCGCTCTCGCGGATCCGGCGGCCGCCGAACTCCACGTAGCACTGGGGGCGGCTGCTGCTGCCTTGTCGGAGATGGCTCGCAGTCTCGCCGGCGCCACGCCGGAGCAGACCGATGATCCCTCGGTCGAAGCAACTCTGAACCTGCGTCCGGCGGGGGTTGTGCAGCAGCTCGCCACTGCAGAGCCGCTGCATCATCTGGTGATCCTGCAGCCGGAATTGGCAGTCCGCCGCGTGCCGCTGCCGCCGGGTTCGCTGACGATCGGCCGCGCGCTGCCGAGCGCGCTGCTGCTGGAGGGCGTGGAGGTGTCGCGGGCACATTGCCGCATCGATGTGGCGGGCGATGAGGTGAGCGTCACCGACCTCAATTCCACGAATGGTACATTCGTGGACAGCAAACGTCTGGCCGGGTACCGCGCCACTGCTCCACGGAACGTTGCTGCGGATCGGCAACTATGTCTTGACCTGCGAGTACCAGAATGTCCTGCGGGCCGAGGAGGCTGACAGCACACAAAGGGGGTCGTTTGACGCCGTGACGGTGCTGCGGCCGCGTCGCAGCCGGTCGTCATAGGAACAAAGCAGAAAACTCCGGGAAAGTGGTCCGGTAAATTCCGGGAGCAAACCCAGACATAGCCCGGCAGGTTCCCGGCGAATTTTCCGCGGGAACAGGCGGGGTGTCCTTCCTGTATCGGAGATCGGATGTGTCGGCGTAGACGGAGTGCGCGGCCGGAGGAAGTTTCGGCCGCAGCCACAGTGCTGGTGGCATACTGCTGACGCTACTGATGCTGATCAGAACCCGTGATACGTCCACCCCGCATTCGTATCATTGGTCCCCGCTGGTTGGTGCGGCGTCCGTAGAGCAGGCATGCGGGTACCCCGACCAGAGCATGCCTGCTCTCCTTTTTTCAGTTCGTGGCCCGGCGGAGCACGGGCATCAGCAGGAAGATCGCCGCGGTGAACGCGGCCGAGACCACGATCAGTGGCGCAAGCTTCTCGTGGAACAGATGCTGGTACAGCAACGCGCCGATCGTGTCGTGCAGCGGTGTGGCCAGGTTGATCACTGACATGAGTGCGGCGAAGGCGAAGCCCTCGGACCGCGCGGGACAGTGATCGGCGGCAAGTGCCAGAGTGGCGATGTTGGCGATCATTCCGGCAACCCCATTGATGAAGTAGACCGCGATCGCGCTCGCCTCATCGACCATGCCGAGATACGCCAGCGTCGTCAGAGTGCCGGCGAGAATGCTGAGATTGAGCAGCGCATGAGTTGTCATGCCGCGCAACAGATAGCGGTAGAGCAGCCCGCCGGCGATCCAGCCAACAGCACTGACGGACGACAGAACACCGATCAGACCCTGAGAAAAGCGCAGGTTGTCCGTCATATGGAAATAGAGCGGCGTGACGAAGCCGGGGCTGAAATAGTACAGGAACAGAAAGGCCGCAACGAACCACAGCGTGCGCGAACGGAATGTATCGAGGAAGCCACGCAGTGTGCGCTTCAGTTCGTCGAGGTTGATATCCGCGCGCCGTTCATCAACCAGCGCGATGCTGCTTGCAACCACTGCGAGCGGTGCGGCGGCGGCGATCATGGCAGCGGCGTGAACGGCGCCGGCCGGTGACATGACCTCGATCAGCTCGCCCCCGGCCAGCGATGCGAGCATCACCGCGACGTTGAACCACAGCCATTGCTGGTTGATGAAGGCAGCGCTGGCGTTGTGCCGCTGGCCGTTCTCGACCAGCAACGCGCCGCACACCGTGCTGGATGCGGCCATTGCGATCGAGGTGAGCAGCAGCGCGAAGACGAGAGGGGTCGGCGCCAGCACCTGGGTGGTCCACACGAAGGCGGCCACTGCCCCCGCGTTCGCCACCAGCAGGTAGGAGCGGCGCCGGTAGCCAAACAGCGGCAGGAAGTCCGACACCATGCCGTAGAGCGGTTTGATCACCCATGGCACGTCCAGCACCGCGAGCGACGTGGCAATCTGCACCGGGTCCCAATTCTGAGTCTCTTTCAGGTAGTGTGTGAGAGGCTGCCAGATCACGCCAACCTTGGCCTGCCCGATGCCCTCCACGGTGTAGACGATGGCGAAGAACAGCATCAGGCGCGAAACCCCATCGGCGGTCGGATCGCGGTCGCGGGATCGGCGCATGGCTGTGCAGTGTGCGTGGTGGCGATGCTTGCCTCAATCCCCGTGCCACCTATGGCCCCGTGCGGCGTCCGCGGAGCAGGCCTGCGAGGCACCCCGGCCAGTGCATGCCTGCGCTGTTTTCCCCGCTGTCACGTCCTCGGCGTCTCCGCGACGAATTTGTCGAGCAACGGCACAAGCACGAATATGAATGCGGTGAATGCCGCCGACACCACGATCAATGGTGTGAGCGCCTGGTGGAACAGGTGCTGGTAGAGGAACGCGCCGCTGGTGTCAGAAATTGGGCTCGCCAGGTTGATCACCGACATCAGCGCGGCAAATGCAAAGCCCTCGGAGCGTTCGGGACAGTGATCGGCGGCGAGCGTGAGCGTGGCAATCATCGCGATCATGCCGGCGATGCCGCTGACGAAGGATATCGCGACCGCACTCGTTTCATTGATCAGGCCGAGATAGGCCAGCGTCGCCAATGTGCCGGCCAGGATGCTCAGGTTGAGCAGCGCACGTGTTGTCAGGCGGCTCAGCAGGTAGCGGTAGATCAACCCGCCCGCGATCCAGCCGCCGGCACCCACCGAGGCCAGCATGCCGATGGTCCGCTGCGAAAAGCGCAGGTGGTCGGTCATATGGAAGTAGAGTGGCGTGCCAAAGCTGGGGCTGAAGTAGTAGCAGAACAGGAACGCCGCTATCAGCCACAGTGTGCGCGAGCGGAGGGTTTCAAGAAAGCCACGCAGCGCACGCCGAAGCTCCGCGACATTGATCCCGGCGCGCTGTTCGTCGACCAGTGCGGTGCTGCTGACCGCCACCGCGATTGGTGCCACTGCTGCAATAGCCGCAGCGGTGTGCAGGGCTCCCGCCGCCGACAGCACTTCGATCAATTCGCCACCCGCCAGCGACGCGGCCACGACGGCGATGTTGAACCACAGCCATTGCTGGTTGACGAACGCTCCACTCGCCCGATGCTTCTGGCCGCTCTCCACCAGAAGAGCGCCACAGACCGTGCTGGAAACGGCCATTGCGATTGCCGTCAACAGGAGTGCGAATACAATCGGTCCCGGCGCCAGCACCTGGGTAGTCCACAGGAAGGCAGCGATCGCGCCGACATTGGCGAGCAGAAGGTAGCTTCGGCGCCGGTAACCGAAAATCGGCAGGAAATCTGAAATGACGCCATAGAGCGGCTTCACCACCCATGGTACGTCCAGAACTGCGAGCGAGGCCGCGATCTGCACCGGGTCCCAGTTCTGGGTGTCCTTCAGGTAGTGCGTGAGCGGCTGCCACATCACGCCGGCCTTAACCTGGCCGACGCCTTCCACCGTATAGACGATGGCGAAGAACAGCATCAGGCGCGAAACCCCATCGGCGGTCGGATCGCGGTCGCGGGATCGGCGCATAGCTGTGCAGTGTGCGCGGTGGTGGTGCTTGCCTCAATCCCCGTGCCACCTATGCTGGCCGCATGACATGGCGCATTGGCATCGATATTGGCGGCACCTTCACCGACGTTGCTCTGGTGGAGGAGGACACCGGCCGCATGGCCATCATCAAGCTGCCGACCACACCACACGACTTCGGCCAGGCGGTGATCGACGGATTACGCCAGGGTCTGGACACCAACCGCATCGATCCGACAGATGTATCGCTGCTGTCGCACGCCACGACGGTGGTCACCAATGCGCTGCTGGAGAACAGGGGCGCACGCGCCGGGTTCGTCGCGACCCGCGGCATGCGCGACATCCTGGAACTGCGACGTTCGTCGCGCGCCGACCTCTACGACCTGCTGCAGGACGCGCCCGCGGTGCTTGTGCCGCGGCGCTGGCGGTTCGAGATCACCGAACGCATCGATGCGCAGGGCGAGGTCGTGACGCCTCTGGCCGAGGATGAGCTGCCTGCTCTGATCGAGGCGATCCGCGATGCGGGACTGCAGACGGTCGCCGTCTCGTTCCTGTTCTCGTTCCTGAACGATGCCCACGAGCGGCGCGTTGGGGAGGCCTTGCGCGCCGCGCTGCCTGGCGTCCCGGTGTATCTTTCATCTGAGGTGCTGCCAGAAATCCGCGAATTCGAACGCGCCAGTACAACGGCAGTGTGTGCCGTTGTGGGACCGGTGCTGGCCTCGTATCTGGACCGCCTGCAGAACGCGATATCGCGCCTGGGTTTGCCGAAACTGCATGTGATGGGTTCTTCGGGTGGTGTGTTCGACATCGCCGAGGGGCTGCGCATGCCGGCGATGGCGGTGGAATCCGGTCCGGCCGCCGGCGTGATAGCTGCGTCGCTGGCAGGCAGGCAGTTGCAGAGACCCAATCTGATCTCGTTCGATATGGGTGGGACCACGGCAAAGGCGAGCGTCATCGCCAATGGCGAGGTGGCGGTCACTGCTGAATACGAGGTTGGCGGCTCCGGCCACGGCAATCGCTGGATGCACGGCACCGGTCACCCGATCCGTGTGCCGGTCATCGACCTTGCGGAAGTGAGTGCCGGTGGTGGGTCCGTTGCCTGGGTCGATCCTGGTGGTGCGCTGAAAGTGGGACCGCACAGTGCGGGCGCCGTGCCAGGTCCGGCGTGCTATGGCACCGGCGGTTCGCTGCCAACTGTAACCGATGCCGACGTTGTGTTGGGTCATCTTGACCGCGAGGCACTGCTCGGTGGAGCGCTGCGCATCGACCTCGCTGCGGCCGAGCGTGCCATCGACATGGCGATCGCCCGGCCTCTTGGTATGACCGTACCCGAGGCCGCGGCGCGCATCATTGAAGTTGTCAACAGCAACATGGCGCAGGCGCTGCGTATCGTCTCGATCGAGCGCGGGCACGATCCACAGGAGTTCAGCCTGATCGCATTCGGTGGTGCCGGGCCGGTACATGCGGTGTCGCTTGCCGAGGAATTGCAGATACCGGAAGTGATCGTGCCGCCTGCACCGGGTGCATTCTCAGCGCTTGGATTGGTGGCAAGCGACCTGAAGCGCGATTACTCACGCACGCTGTATGCTGACCTCGGCAGCGTCGAGGCATCGCGCGTTGCCGAAGTGATTGCCGGCATGGAGCAGGCGGGGCGGGAGATGTTGCGTGCTGCGCGCGTGCCGCTGGAGCGGCAGGTGCTGCTGCGCCAGGCGGACGTGCGCTATCGGCGGCAGGCGTACGAGCTGACGGTGCCGATTGCCGATGGCCAGATCACGCGAGCGACGCTTGACGAATTGGCTGCCGCTTTCCACGCGAGGCATGAACAGACCTATGGGCATGCAAATCATTCGGAGGCTGTGCAGCTGGTGAATCTGCGTCTGACCGCCCTCGGCCGGTTGCCTGATCTCGTGCTGGCGCAATACGGCGATTCCGCGAACGCCAGGGTGCGAAGGCGTGACGTTTGGTTTGCAGAAACCGGATTTACGCCGACGCCGGTCCATTGGCGGGATGGGCTGACGCCTGACACGCATCTCATCGGTCCGGCAATCATTGAGGCGATGGATTCGACGGCGGTGGTGCCGCCCGGATGGCAGGCGCGGATCGATGAGCTTGGATATACAATCATGTCATTGCGAGGAGGGTAGCGACGAAGCAAACTCCATCCAGTTCACGCGGTACTCGATGGGGATTGCTTCGTTGCTTCGCTCCTCGCAGTGACAGGGACTGAGGATTATTCGGATGCAAGGCCTGAAGACTGACCCGGCTCGCTTCGAGGTGGTGAAGAACGCGCTGACCTGTGCGGCCGAGGAGATGAAGATCGTCCTCGCGAAGACCGCGTATTCACCGCTTCTGAAGGTCGCCGGCGACTATTCCTGCGGCATCTTCGATATCCATGGCAACATGGTTGCGCAGGGCCCTGACCTGCCGATTCATCTTGGGTCGATGCCCGACGCTGTGCGCGCGATCGTGCATGCCTTTCCGGACGTCGCGCCGGGTGACGTGTTCATCCATAACGATCCGTATCAGGGTGGCTCGCATCTTCCAGACGTGAATGTTGTTGCACCGGCGTTCCGCGAAGGACGTTTGCTTGGCTTCGGCTGCGTGCGCGCACATTGGCCCGACATTGGCAGCGCCACACCCGGCAGCTACGGCGCGGTGACTGAGATCTATGGTGAAGGCCTGCGTCTGCCGCCGATCCGCCTGTATCGCGACGGCAAGCCGGATCCCGCCATCGAGGCGATCATCTTCGCCAATGTCCGTACACCCACCGAACGCCTCGGAGATCTGCGTGCGCAGGTGGCGGCCAACTGGCGTGCTGCTGCGCGGTTGGAGGCGCTCGCGCAGAAATACGGTACCGACACGCTGCTCGGCATTATGCAGGAGGTGCAGGATTACTCCGAGACCATGATGCGCGCGGCATTGCGCGCACTGCCGGACGGCGAGGCAGATTTTTCCGATGTCTTCGACGGCGATGGCATCATCGCGCCGGGCGAGATCGATGACGAAACTTTCACTGTGAAGCTGCGCATCATCAAGCGGGGCGACACGATTACGGCCGACTTCGCGGGTTCCGATCCACAGGTGCCTGGTCCGATGAACGCGCCGCTCACCGTCACGGCGTCCGGCGTGTTCTGCGCGCTGAAGATGATCGCCGATCCGAAAAGTCTGATCCCGCCAAACTCCGGTTGCTGGCGGCCGGTGACCGTGACGGCGCCGCTGGGCTCGGTAGTGAATGCGCAGCTTCCGGCCCCAGTGGTGTACGCCAACCACGAGATGTCGCATCGCGTCGCCGACATGGTGATGGCGGCGATGTTCGCCTTTACGCCGCGGACGGTGATGGCGGCGTCGCAAGGAACTTCCGCGGTGATGACGTTCGGTGGCACCGACTACCGGACGGGTGAGCGCTACGTCAGCTACGAATTGGTAAAGGGCGGGTTCGGCGCGCGGCCGGTGAAGGATGGCATCAACGCGGTCGCCTCCACCGTGTCCAACATGATGAACACGCCGATCGAGATCATCGAGATGAGCTTTCCACTGCGTGTTGAGGAATATGCGCTCGTTCCGGACAGTGGCGGCGCCGGCACCTGGCGCGGCGGTCTTGGTGTTCGTCGAGTATGGCACGTACTGGGGAGACAGGCCCATGCCGCGGTCTGCTGCGAACGCACCGTCACGCCACCCTTCGGGCTTGCGGGGGGCAGGTCTGGCGCGCCGGCGCGGCTGGAACTGATCCCGCCGAATGGCAATGCACGCAGGCTCACCAGCAAGGGTGGGTTCATCGCGCCCGCCGGTTCGCTGGTGGTGATCGAGGCGCCTGGTTCGGGCGGCTATGGCCCACCGTCGGGGCGGGACCGCGCGCGTCTTTCCGAAGACCTGCTGGACGGTTACGTTACCTCCGCGGCGGCGCGGCGCGACTACAACGCCGATTCGCACTGATCAGAGCAACGCAGGAGGAGAAGGGAAATGTCTGGAGCGCAACCCGTGATCGCGCAGAAGAGCCCGTACCGGATGGAGGTGGAGGCTGGCAAGTCGGTACTGGTGGTGCGCGTGCGGCAAGAGCGGCAATCAACCGTTCTGCGACGGCTCGCATCGCGGCAGCGGCTTCACGCCAGTCGAGTTCAAGGCAGAAGAGGCGGGAACGATCTCGTTCTGTGGATGCAAGAACAGCGGCAACAAGCCGCGCTGCGACGGGACGCATCGGAGTTTGTAGGCTCTCCTGCCACTCGTCGGAGGAAAGCTCCATGAAAATCGACGACGTATCGCTGACCATCTTCACATGGGACGGCATCCCGGCGACGCGCTACCACCTTGGTGCGCTGGCTTCAGCGATCAGTAGTCTTGGCCTGCTGCGCATCCACACGGATGAGGGCCTGGAAGGCCACGCGTTTCTCGGCGCGGCGACCAATCCCGCGGCGATGGACGGGCCTCAGCTCATCCGGTCACTGAAGCCGATGCTGATGGGACAGAACCCGCTGGAGCGCGAACGCATCCACGGCGCCATGCGTCTCGTCTCGCGCATTGTCAGCTACCGTACGATCGGCGCGGTCGACACGGCGCTGTGGGACCTGTGCGGCAAGATCGCCAAACTGCCCGTGCATGCGCTGATGGGCACGTGCCGCACTTCGATCCTCGCCTATGCGAGCTCCCAGGTGCTGCCTGACATCGCCGCCTATGTCGATCAGGCGCAGACCTTCAAGGCGAACGGCTGGCGTGCCTACAAGATTCATCCGCCGCGCGATCCCGACCAGGACATCAAGGTGTGCCAGGCCGTGCGCAAGGCGGTCGGCGATGATTTCAGGCTGATGCTCGATTCGACGTGGAGCTACGGCTACACCGATGCGCTCCGGGTGGGGCGCGCGATCGAGGAGATGGGCTATTATTGGTACGAAGACCCGATGTCCGATGAGGACATCTACAACTACGTGAAACTCCGGGAAAAACTCGACATCCCGATCATGGCGACGGAATTTCCCGCTGGAGGGCTGGAGACGTATCCGATCTGGCTGACCGAGCGTGCCACCGATTACCTACGTGGCGACATCCCGAACAAGGGCGGTCTCACCACCATGCTGAAGACCGCGCATCTCGCGGAGGCGTTCAACCTCAAGTACGAGGTCCACCACTCCGGCAATTCGCTGAACAACCTGGCAAACCTGCATCTCTGCATGGCGATCCGCAACACCACGATGTTCGAGGTGCTGTTACCGGACGGTGCGCACAAGTATGGCATGGCGAAGGAGCTGGAGATCGATCGCGAGGGTATGATGCACGCGCCGACCGGCGCGGGCCTGGCTGCGGAGATCGACTTCGATCTGATCAAGCGGAAGACAGAGGCGGTGCTCAGCTAGCGTTCGCGGTGACGGCCTAAAGCAATCCCCGTCCCGCGAGATTCCGCATCAACGCACCAACGCCAAAGCTCCACGCCTCGCATCGATCCGTCGGCATCATCCGGTTCACCAGCTTCCCAAGCCTTGGCGCTGCGATCGTCACGATGTCGCCGGTCTTGTGCGTAAAGCCCTTCCCCGGTGCGTCGCGGTCCTCCACTGGCGCGAACATCGTGCCGAGGAACAGCACAGCACCGTCTGGATAGCGGTGATGCCCATTCACCATCTGCGCCACCAGATCGGCAGGATCGCGGCTGATCTTCGCGATCGATGAGGCCCCGGCCAGCCGGAAGCCGTCCTGTCCCTCGACGCTGAGCGAGACCGTCGTCTGCCGTATGTCGTTCAGCGTGAACGAAGCATCGAAGAAGCGCAGGAATGGACCGATCGCGCACGACGCATTGTTGTCCTTCGCCTTGCCGAGCAGGAGCGCGGAACGACCCTCCACATCGCGCAGGTTCACGTCGTTGCCCAGTGTCGCGGCAACAATGCGGCCGGCCGACGACGCGGCAAGCACCACCTCGGGCTCCGGGTTGTTCCACGACGAGTTCGGGTGGATGCCCGCATCCATCCCAGTGCCAACCGCTGCCATCGGCTGCGCCTTGGTGAAGATCTCTGCATCCGGTCCGATCCCGACCTCCAGATATTGGCTCCATGCCCCCTGATCGATCAGCACCTGCTTCAGGTGCGCGGCCTCCGCCGATCCCGGCTTCAGTTTCGCCAGATCGTCGCCCACCAGCCGGTTCACCTCCGCGCGGATCGCCGTGGCCGCATTCAGGTCGCCGCGCGCGCGTTCCTCGATCACCCGCTCGATCATCGATACGACGAACGTCACGCCGGCCGCCTTGATCGCCTGCAGGTCGATAGGCGCCAGCAGCCAAGGCCTGTTGGGATCACGGCTTTCGGGCGGTGTGTTGGCCAGCACGTCACCCAGCCCGCCGATGCGCTCGCCGCTCGCGGCGCGCAGACGATCCGCGGGCGCCTCGGCCTCGCACAGATCGCGCATGGTCGGAAAGTCCTCAGATATGTCCACGAGATCACCGTCGCGTACGGCGGCGACGGACGGACCGCCAGCGTCCGGGCGCCACACCCGTCCCGCCAGCGCGGCTTGCGGGCCGTCGTCCGGCAGCGCTGGTTCCAACGCATCGCGAAGTGCGGCCATCCTGCGTCCTCCCAAATTCTATGCGGACACCCTATACTATGCACCACCATGAACCCGGAGGCAGGCCCATGAGGCTGTTCGGCTCGTCGCACGCCGCGGACACGGAGACGTATCCCGTCACGCACACCGATGAGGAGTGGCGCGCGAAGCTGTCTCCCGCTCAGTACCAGGTGCTGCGCAAACATGGCACAGAGCGGGCCGGCACCAGCCCGCTGAACGCTGAGAAGCGGCACGGCAAATTCACCTGCGCCGGCTGCGGTCAGGATCTGTTTGCGTCCGACACCAAGTTCGAGAGCGGTACCGGCTGGCCCAGCTTCTACCAGCCGCTGGACGGTGCCGTGGGAACCAACGAGGACCGCAGCTTCTTCATGACGCGCGTCGAGGTGCATTGCAGCAAGTGCGGCGGTCATCTCGGCCATGTGTTCGACGACGGGCCGCGTCCGACCGGACAGCGCTACTGCATGAACGGCGCGGCGATGGGCTTCAAGCCTGACTGAATCGCCGCTGCCGCCTTTCGCGATGACACTGAAGGCTATTCCGCGGCCTCAGCCATCGGCGTGATGCGCTTCCGGTCCCGTTTCTCCTTCAACTCCTCTGCGACCAGAAACGCCAGCTCCAACGCCTGTGACCCGTTCAGTCTCGGATCGCAATGCGTGTGATACCGATCTGCGAGCGTCGCCTCGTCGATCTGCTGCGCGCCGCCGGTGCATTCGGTGACGTCCTTCCCCGTCATCTCGATATGCATCCCGCCGAGATGGCTTCCTTCGGCACGATGCACCGCGAAACATGCGCGGAGCTCCGCTATGATCCGCTCGAACGGCCGCGTCTTGTGACCGGTCGGTGTCGTAACCGTGTTGCCGTGCATCGGATCGCATGACCAGACCACCCGGCGTCCCTCGCGCTGCGTGGCGCGGATCAGCGCCGGCAGACCCACGCCGATGCGCTCCGCCCCCATGCGTGTGATCAACGTCAGGCGCCCGGGCTCATTGTTCGGATTCAGCGCATCGATCAGGCGCAGCAGTTCGTCAGGTGTCATGGTCGGGCCGCACTTCAGCCCGAGCGGATTGGCCACGCCGCGCATGAACGCCACATGCGCCCCGTCCACCTGGCGCGTGCGTTCGCCGATCCAGGGCAGATGCGCCGAGCAGGCGTACCAGTCGCCGGTCAGGCTGTCCTGACGCGCCAACGGCTCCTCGTAGTTCAGCAGCATCGCGTCGTGACTGGTGAAGAACTCGGTCGCCCGAAGCTGTGGGGCGTTCGCTGAAGTCATCCCGCACGCTGCCATGAATGACAGCGATTCCTGGATCCGTCCGCAGATCTCAGCGTAGCGTTCACCCTGCGGCGACGCCGCGATGAACGCCTGGTTCCATTGCTGCACGCGCGCCAGATCGGCAAAACCTCCCTGCGTGAATGCGCGCAATAGGTTGAGCGTGATCGCTGACTGATTGTAGGCGCGCAGCATCCGTGTGGGATCCGGCATGCGGGCTTCCGCATCGAAGGCGATGCCATTGACAATGTCGCCGCGGTACGACGGCAGTGTGACGCCATCGATGGTCTCGGTCGGCTGCGAGCGCGGCTTTGCGAATTGACCCGCCATGCGTGCCACCTTCACCACCGGCACGGCAGCCGCGTAGCTCAGCACCACCGCCATCTGCAGCAGCACCTTCACGGTGTCACGCAGCGCGTTGGCATGGAATTCGGCGAACGATTCCGCGCAATCGCCGCCCTGCAGCAGAAACGCCTCGCCGGCCGCGACACGGCCAAGCTGCGTTTTCAATGCGCGCGCCTCGCCGGCAAAGATCAGCGGCGGGGAGCCGCGGACTTCGGCCTCGACGGCGTCAAGCGCTACGTGGTCGGGATAATCCGGCGCCTGCGCGATCGGGCAGGCGCGCCAGTCCTGTGGTGTCCACATGGCGCGTCATCGCGACCGCTGTGGCGCCGGCTCGCGAGCCGGCTGCGCGGGTTGCGGCGCCGGCCTGGGAACGGACGGGCCGGTAATCACGTCGAAGTCGAATTCTGAACTGGGCATGTGAGCCTCCTTCGGTTGAGAGGCCACTCCTGCCTTGGCGAAATCCGATTTCCGGTGCGGTAGAAATGCGAAAGCCGCCTTGGCGGGGCGGCTTCGGGTTCCTGCTAGTCGTGCACGATCCTAGGCCGCCGGGATGTACCAGCGGTACCAAAATCGCGAGGCGGAGATGATCTGCATCCGTGCCATGTGCACTGGTTAGCCCAACTGCACCGCAAATGGCAAGCGCCGATTTGTGCGGTCAAACGAGCGATGGGTTGTCCGGATCCAGCGCGCGCAGGAGATAATCGCTGCTCTGCGGCGCATAGAGCTGCCACAGCGCACGCAACTCGGCGATCGGCGTGTCGTGCCAGTCGACGCGCAGGTCGACCAGGGGGAAGCTCTCGCGCTCCACGAGAAGAAGATGCGCGCTCCGCACCGGCACGGGCTCGCCGCCAGCCGCGAGGCCCTCCTCCAACGCGTGCAGCAGGCGTTCCGCCAACGGCGCGGATGGATCAGACTGGAAGGCGCGCAGCATCGCGGGAGGAACAAGTGCACTGGCCAGGATGTTGCCGAGTGCGCAGACATCCCGCGCAGGTGCCGCACTCAGCTCGGGCTTGACGCGCGCGCCGCTGAACGCTGCCGTGTTGCCGGCGGCATCCAGCACGGCAAGCTGCCGCCAGTGCGCAAGCGGCGTGGACGCAACCAGCGCATCCAACGCCTCCTGCGCCGAACAGCCGGAGTGAAGGAGAGCGAGCCCACGTGGCCCAAGCCGCGGATCGGTGCGATGCTGCGTGAGCACTGCGCCGACCCCCGCCGCACAATAGGCGACACGTGCGCCGACGGCGATCGAGGATGTCGCCACAGCAGCACCGATCTGTCCGGTGCGAGGACAACGGCCGACGAGGGAGAAGGTCATGGGTCTCTGATGTCAGGTTCTGCTGAGTCGTTGATGCCAGGAAGCGCTGCCTCGTTGGATCACGGGAAGAAGCACGCCGCAACCGGCTTTTCTCAGCTCGCCGTGTCGGTGATCCTGCTCGGCAGCGGGTGGCCGCTGACCAAGGTTGCCTTGAGCCTCGGCAGCACGCCGATATGGTTTGCTGAGGGGCGGGCGGTGCTGTCCGGTGCCACGATTGCTGTCATTCTCGCGCTGCGCGGGCGCTTGCGCTTGCCGCATCGCGATGACCTTCCCGCGCTGGTCGCAGTTGGCGTCTGCCAATTCGGCCTTTACTTCGCATTTGCCCACGAAGCGGTTGCCTGGGTCACCGCGGGGCGTACCGCTATCCTGGCGAACACCACGACGATATGGGTCGTGCCGTTGTCGCTGATCTTCTTGCGTGAGCATATTCCGGGAAGGCGCTGGCTCGCCGTCGGCTTCGGCCTCGCCGGCGTGCTGATCCTCATGAGTCCGTGGGCTATCGACTGGTCGTCTCGCGATGTGCTGATTGGCCACGCCTTTCTGCTTGCCGCATCGCTGTCGTGGTCTGTGTCGATCATCGTGACCCGCGCCGCCATGCCACGTTCCACGATGTTCGAACTGGTGCCGTGGTGTTTCGGAATTTGCGCGGTACTGCTGGCACCGCTGGTGCTGTGGCACGCGCCTGATGGCGGGATCGGCATGCATCCAATGTCGTGGGCGTCGCTCGCGTATATCGGCCTGATCGCCAGTCCGTTCGGCTCGTGGTGCGTGATCGAGGCCGCTGCCAAATTGCCCACCGTGGTGTCCTCGATCGGGTTTCTGGCGACACCGGCGGTCAGCCTGATCCTCGCCAACCTGACACTCGGCGAGCGGATCACGCCGGATCTGCTGGCAGGATCTGCGCTGATCATCGTCGGCGTCGGCATGGCCGCATGGCCGGTGCGGCGATGATGCTGCACGCCATCGAGGCAGGGCAGGGCGCTCCACCGCTCGTGCTGCTCCACGGACTGTTCGGTTCGGCCCGGAATTTCGCCCAGGTGCAGCGCGCATTGGCACAACGGCGACGCACGATCGCCCTCGATCTGCGCAATCACGGCGCGAGCCCGCACGAGCATGACATGCGGTACGCGATCATGGCGGCCGATGTGCTGCACACGCTCGAACACCTCGGCGCGCTGCCGGCAACCCTGCTCGGGCATTCGATGGGCGGGAAGGCGGCGATGCAGGCCGCACTGATGCAGCCGGACGCGGTTGCGCGCCTGATCGTCGCCGACATAGCGCCGGTGCCATATCCGCCGCACCTGCGCGCGGTCGTCGAGGCGATGGCGTCGCTGCCACTCTCGCCGGGGATGACGCGAGTGCAGGCCAATGCCGCACTGACCGACGTCGTCCCGGATACGGCAATGCGTGCCTTCCTGCTGCAGAATCTGCAGCTTGGTGCGGCGCCCGCCTGGCGCATCGGTCTTTCCGACATCATCGCGGGGTTCGCCGATATCGAAGCCTGGGACGCGCCCGACGATGCACGATATGCCGGCCCGACCCTGTTCATCGCCGGCGCCACATCGAACTACATCCAGCCCGCCCATCGCCCGGTCATACGTGCGCTGTTTCCCAAGGCGCGCTTCGTCACACTGAAGAACGCCGGCCATTGGCTGCATGCCGACAATCCGGCAGGGTTCGTCGCGGTGGTCGAGGCATTTTTGACAGGCACTGCCTGACCTCCGCATCATCGTGTCATGCGCCTGACCGACGAAGAAAGCGCGATGCTGGCCGGCGAGGCCGGGCGGGCGCGGCAATGGGCCATCGAGCATCAGATTCGCGTCGGACGCTATCTCGGTGCGGCCGACTTCGTTCCGGTGTCACAGGCGCACATCATGGCGGATACCGAATCACTCGGAGTCGCCGGTGTCGAGTGGCTGGAACGCATGGCCGTTCTGCCGGAGAACGAGCGGCGTGTTCGCATTCCTACCACCACTGATCCACGCGGCACCGACTTTGCCGCCGCCGCTCGGCTCAAGCATCAGGACTGGATGCTCGCATTGGAGCGACGCGCTATAGCCGCGTTCGAGGCACTTGGCGTGCTGATGACCGACACGTGCATCAACTATCAGACGATCATGCCGGCAGTCCGCGGTGAGCACATGGCATACGGCGACACCGGTGTAGTGATCTACTCGAATAGCGTCCTTGGTGCGCGGTCGAATTTCGAGGGCGGGCCGTCCGCGCTTGCGGCCGGACTGACTGGTCGCACGCCACGCTACGGCTTTCATCTGCCGGAGAAGCGCCGCGCCACGATGCTGCTGCGCGTAGAGTTTACGCCGCGCGAGCTGCATGATTGGGGGGCGCTTGGCGCGATCGTCGGGCGCATCGCCGGCGATTACTGGCAGGTACCGGCGCTGGTTGGCATCGATCGCGTTCCCACGTCGGATGAGCTGAAGCACTTCGGTGCGGCGCTGGCGAGTTACGGATCGGTGGCGCTGTTTCACATGGTCGGAGTGACGCCGGAGGCGGGGAACGCGGTTGATCGGTCGTTGACTGTTGCGGCGACAATCACAGAAGCGGACCTGCGCGCATTTCAGGCGGCATATCGTGCGAGCATTGACAAGGTGGATGTCGTGGTCTTCTCGTCGCCGCAGCTCAGCCTCATCGAACTGCGCGAACTCGCCGCCATGCTCGATGGTCGACATGCGACGATACCGCTGCTGGTGGTGACCGCCCCGCAGGTGAAGCCGGATGCCGACCGGTTCGGCTTCACCAGGCGCATCGAAGCGGCGGGTGGTCTCGTGCTGTCGGGCATGTGCTTCTACCAGAGCTATGCGCGCGAGATGGCGGAAGCGAACGGCTGGCAGAGTCTCGTCACCAGTTCGGCGAAGCTGGTCAATATACTCGGTGGCTACGGGTATCGGCCGGCGCTGCTTTCAATGCAGGAGTGCGTCGAAGCAGCCTGCAGCGGGAGGATAGCCGCTTGAGCGAATTCCGCGCTGCGGCTGGGATGGGCAAGCGTGTGCGTGGGCGCGCACTCGTTGCGAAGGACGGTTTTTCGGCGCGCTACGATCTTGACCGCGTCAACGGAGTCTTCTCTCGCCCCGAGCACCGACTGGCGGGCCAGTCCTATGTCGGACGGATCCTTGTATTGGATGCGGCAAAGGGCGGCGTCGCTACCGCGTGGATGCTGTACGAGATGACGGCACGCGGCATGGTGCCGGCAGCGCTGGTGCTCAACCGCGTCAACCCGATCATGGTGCAGGGTGCGGCACTCGCAGACTTCACCATGCTGTCTGGCTTTGATCACGATATCACCGCAGCGGTGCCGGACGGTGCGCTCGTGGAGGTGGATCCGCAATGTGATCCGCCGTGCCTTAGGTTGCTGCCGGAAGCATGAGGCGCGTGGGCTCTTGTGATGCCCCCTCCCCCCAACCCCCTCCCGCGAGGGGAGGGGGAGTCATGGGGACATTTGCTGCGACCCGGCACAGGCCGGGCGACCTGTTACCGGGTATCTTCTCCGCGCTGTCTTACAGCGCCGCCGATATCCTCGGTAAGGTGGTATTCAACGACGGTATGGACGTGCTGTCCTTCGTCACCACACGTGGCGTCCTGACGGCATTGTTCTTCTTGTTCTGGCTACGGGGAGCGCCACCAGCGCGACGACACACCAGGCGCGAACGAACCATCTCGATACTCATCGGTGTGATGTTCTCCGCGAACGTGTTCGGGCTGCTGTTGGCGATTTAGTTGCTGCCGCTCTCAATCGCGATCCTCACGTACTTCATCTATCCGTTGCTCACCGGCCTGGCCGGCGCTGTCACCGGGGTTGATCGCGTCGGCTGGCGAGGACTGCTGGCGGCGCTCGCAGCCTTCATTGGCCTTGCGATGATGCTTGGTGCTCGGCTTGGCGAGGTGGACCTCCTCGGCGTCGCGGGTGCATTGACCGCGGCGGTGTTGCGCGTCGTGTCGCTGCTGATCACCCGCGTCAGCCTGCGCGATACAGATTCGCGACTGAACACGTGGTACTCGCTGGTGCCGTCCGCCCTGGTGTTCGTGCTTGCGTCGCTGCTGACACATACATGGAATCCGCCGCAATCCGCATTCGGCTGGATGGCTTTCGGCGGAATGAGCATCACCAGCACGCTGTCCGTGCTAACGATGTTTGTGTCGATCGCGCGCATCGGCCCGTTCCGTACGGCGCTGATCATGAATCTTGAGCCATTGGTCTCGACGCTTGGCAGCATCGCGCTTCTGGGCGAGGTGCTGACGCCAATGCAGGCCGCCGGCGGGGCACTGATGATCGTGGCGCTGTGCGCGTTCCAGATGCGACGGTAGATGTCATCGTGCGGCCCGATTGCCCTTGCGCGGTTGGGTGATGCCTTGCGCCTGCTCCAGCAGCCAGTCGCGGAAGATCAGCAGCCTCGGCGGTGGCTCGATCGCATCGGGATAGACGATGAAATACGCACGGTCCGCGCGCACGCTGTGCCGAACTGGCCGCACCAGCCGTCCGGAATCCAGCTCCGGCTGCGCCAGGATGCGGCGGGATAGCGCGATGCCGAGGCCGTCGATCGCCGCGCTCAGCAGCACATCGGTCTCGCCGAATGTCATGACGCGGCGCGATGGCGCGACCTTCATGCCGAGTGCGTGGAACCATTCGTCCCACGGCTGCAGCGGTGTGTGCAGCAGCCGCGCCTTCGCCAGTTCCGCGAGCGTCTTGGGCAGGTGACTGTCATTGAAGCGCGGACTGCACACCGGGAATACGTCCTCATGCGCCAACTGCACCGCGACAAGGCCAGGCCATTTCCCGCCGCCGTAGCGGACCGCAAGATCGACATCCTCGGACGAAAAGTCTGCCAGTGCCTGACCCGCGCGCACATTGATGTCGATGTCGGGGTGACGCCGATTGAAGTCTGCGAGGCGCGGGATGAGCCAGTGTGTGGCGAACGCCGGCAGCACGCTGACGGTCAGCGCGCGGTGTGGACGAGCACGCAACTCCGCAACGCCGCGAGAGATGCGGTCCAGCGCCTCGCGCACCGCGGTGGCAAGCGAGCGGGCAGGCTCGGTCAGCTCCACGCCGTGGCTGCGCCGGTGGAACAGGGTGACGCCGAGCTCGCGCTCCAGCGCCTTCATCTGATGGCTGATCGCGCCGTGGGTGATATGCAGTTCGGCGCCGGCGCGAGAAAAATTCAGGTGGCGGGCGGCGGCTTCGAAGGTGCGCAATGCAGCCAGCGACGGCAGGCGGGTGGCCATCTGGTGTGAGTCTGGTTCACCGATCGTGTGAGAAATCGTCGTTACAACTTGGGTGGTTGGCATCCTATGTGGTGCACCAGGCTCATAGCAAGGGATGCAGCCTCATGACCCGCGCCTTCACGACGCTCGCCTTCAGCCCCTCGGTTCGCGCGGCGCAGGAGCGCTACGGCTCGCGCGAGCGGATGCAGCAGCTTGCGGCACGAGAGCCGGACCGCTCCGCCCTCTCCGAGGAGATGCAGCATCGGCTACGCTGCGCCAACAGTGTCATCATCGGCACGGCCAGTCGCGAAGGCTGGCCGCACGTGCAGCACCGTGGCGGGCCACGCGGCTTCATCAAGGTGCTGGCGCCGAACGAACTGGCGTTTGCCGATTACAGCGGTAACCGGCAGTACATCTCGGTGGGCAACCTGGCGGAGAACGAGCGGATGTTCCTGTTGCTGCTCGACTATGCCGAGAGGACACGCCTGAAAATCTGGGGCCGTGGCGAAGTCGTCGACGATGACCCTGCGCTGCTGGAGCGCGTGCGCGATCCCGACTATCCGGCGCGGATCGAACGCGTGATCCGCATGCGCGTCGAGGCGTGGGACACCAACTGCAACAGCCATATCCCGAAATTGGTGCCGGAGGCTCAGCACGATGGCTGACCCCGCTGTCGCAACCGCGGTGCCTACGGCAAAGACGACGCACCTCGGCATCGTGCTTGGTTTGGCTATGGGGCCTGCCGTTGGGCTCGGCCTCGGACGTTTCGCCTATGCATTGCTGCTGCCTTCGATGCGGCTCGATCTCGGCTGGAGCTATGCCGCTGCCGGAGCGATGAATACCGCCAACGCAGTGGGCTACCTGATCGGTGCCCTGGCGGCAGCGCCGGTCGCCGCGCGTTACGGCGACAGACGCGGCTTCCTGCTGGGGCTGCTGCTGGCCGCGGCGTCGCTGCTGGCCACCGGATTGAGCAGCGACTACGCCGTGCTGGCACTGCTGCGCGCTGTCGCAGGAGCGTCCGGGGCATTGTCGCTGATCACCGGTGGGGCGTTGGCATTGGCGGCTGGCGGAGGTGGCGGAAGGGGACGGCCCGCGTTGGCGCTCGGGGTGTATTTCGGTGGCGCCGGGTTTGGCATGGTGGTCTCTGCGTTCGCCGTGCCTGCGTTGGTGGCGGAGGCGGGCTGGCGCACTGGATGGTTCGTCCTTGGCGCGCTCGGCTTGGCGGCGACCATGGCGGCGCTTCCGGCACTGGCGCGTGTTCCGGACGTTGCGGCACAAGGGCATCGCCCCCGCGTCTTCACAGCGCAGGCGACGCGTGGGCTGCGCGTGATCCTGGCGAGCTACGTGCTGTTCGGAGCCGGTTACATCGCCTACACAACATTCATCGTCGCCTATCTGCGCAACCGCCTGGCCTTCAGCGCTGACGAAGTGACGCTTTTCTGGGCCTGCGCCGGCGTTGCGGCGACCGGAGCCGGACTGGCGTGGGGACCATTGCTGGCGCGGCTGTCCGGTGGGCGCGGCGTGGCGCTGGCGAATGCGGTGGTGATGCTGGGCGCAATCCTGCCAGTGCTGATTGCGACGCGGCCGGCTGCCTATGCATCGGCTGTGCTGTTCGGTGGGTCGTTCCTGATCGTTCCGACCTCCGTCACCGCGTTCGCGCGCAAGGCGGCGCCGCCGCACGCATGGACGGCAGCGATCGCGGCGCTGACCGTCGGCTTCGCCATCGGGCAATGCGTCGGCCCGTGGCTGAGCGGCGTCGTGTCGGATGCGCGCTACGGCGTGGCCGGCGGTCTGCTGCTGTCAGGGGTTATTCTGGCCGGTGCGGCCCTGATCGCGCTGCTCCAACGCGAGTCGAGGGAGACTTGAGGCATATGGTCAGTCAATCAGACACGTGATCGGACAACATGGCGTGGATGTCTGGCAGATGCTCGCGACCCCAGAACAGTTCGTCATCGACGACAAAAGTCGGCACTCCGAACACACCCTTCGTCTCCGCCGCGCGGCTGATCGCCGCAACCTCGTCGCGACCAACCTGTGCCTGCGCAGCGAATGCCGCACCATCGGCGCCCGACTCCGCAAGCACGGCGCCAATCGCCGTGGTGTCCTCGATGTCCAGCTCGCGTTTCCAGAAGCGTTCGAATACCGCATCGTGGTAGCGGCGGAAAACCGCGTCACCGGCGCGCTGCGCATACAGCATGCCGGCAGCGGCAAGCGTGGAATCCCAGATCTTCTGCGGTCCGCGGATCACCAGTCCGCGTTTGCGCGCCTGGCGACGACAGTCCATGTAGCTGTAGCGCACACGACGCCACTGGTGCGCACTGCGATCCTCCTCAAGCACCGTGCCATCTGTACCGACGCGCGCCGAACCCAGGAAACTCGGGATGTCGAGCACGTAGGGCAGCCATTCCAGCTGAACTTGACGGTCGCGCTCCAGTTCGTAGGCGAGGTCCTTTGCCAGATAGGCGTAAGGGCTCTTGTAGTCGGTATAGATCGTGACGCGGCGCATGGCGTCCTCACAACGAAATGGTGCGGTGCTTCATTGCTTCATCCCACAGCTTGTCGCGATCGACGTCGAACACGAGCTTCGGATCCTCCGGCACAGTGAACCAGCCGCCGAGTGCCAGTTCGCCTTCAAGCTGTCCAGGCCCCCAACCGGCGTAACCAAACGCAACAAGGCTCTGCTTGGGTCCTTCGCGGTGGCCTATGTCGCGCAGTATCTCGGGATTGGCGGTCATCGCGACGCGGCCATCGATATCGATGGTGCCGGTGCGGTGATAGTCGGCACTGTGTACGATGAGACCGATCTCTGGCTGCACGGGTCCGCCGGCGAACAGGCGCACGGTACCCTTGCTGCCCTTGCTGTCGAGACCGAGTGCCTCAAGCAGCTTGGCGATCGGCAGTTCCTTTGCCGGCCGGTTTATCACGATCCCGAGTGCACCGTCCTTGTTGTGCTGTACCATAAGGATGACTGTGTGCTGGAAGCGCGGGTCGCCCATGTCGGGCGCGGCGACCAGAAGCTGGCCGGCGAGCGATGCGCCTGGCTGCGTGTCCTCCCGCTTCGCGAACGTGACGCTGCGCAGCATCGGCGACACAAGCAGGACGCCGGCGCACAGAATGATACGTCTGGACCGCATGAGCGCCATCGGCCGGTATCCTGCCGCCCTGCACGGACACGTGCAAACACGTATATGGTAGCGCAATCAGGAGGAGGGAACACCGAAATGACCGATACGCCGACGTTCGGCCGCTACGCCGAGATCCCGTTCGACCGCATGACGCCAGAGCAGCAGGAAGGCTATCGCTTCCTGGTCGACGGCCCACGCGGGCGGCTGCCGGGCCCGTACAAGATCTGGGTACACAACCCGAAGCTGGTGCATGCGGCGGAGCCGCTCGGGCAGCATTTCACACCGGGGGCATCTTCGCTCACGGAGCGCGAACGCGAGATCGCCGTCGTGGTCATCACCAGCAAGTGGCACTCGGCGTATCCCAACAATGCGCATGAGAGGCGTGGCAAGGAGGTGGGACTGCCGGTGGCCGCGGTGGAGGCGATCATCGCGGGCTCGCCGACGGCGTTCGAGGACGCTCGCGAGCAGTTGGTATACGAAGTGGCGATGGCGCTGGCCAACGTGCAACTGGTGCCGCAGGGACTGTACGATCGGGCGGTGAAGGTGTTGGGGCACGAGAGCATCACCGACATGATCGTGCTGATGGGCTATTACACGTGCGTATCGCTGACGATGAACTTCTATGCGGTGCCGGCAGGGAGTCCTGGCCTGGCGCGGTAGGTCAGACCCAGCGGAGGTTCGCATCCGCGCCGAGCAGGTGCTGCCCGACGGTCTCGAAGTGCGAGCGCCGCCCCTGCACCTGTTGCGTCACGGTGTTCACGTCGCGGAAGCGACGCTCGAACGGATTGGCGTCGAAGATCGCGGTGGAGCCTGCCTCGTGGTAGGCGACATCGACCACTTCCTTGGCCTGGTGGATCGCGAAGGTCGATGCCTGACGGATGGCGATGCGCTGATCGGTTGTCAGCTCACCTGCGACCTTCACGGCCTCCTGCGTTTCGCGCAGCACATGGATCAACCAAGCGCGTGCGGAATTCAGCTTGACGTCGGTGATGCCGATGGCTGACTGCACGACCGAGCTGTCGCGGAGCGCGGTCGATGTCAGCGCCGGAGTCTTTCCGCGGGCCAGGTCGATGAATGCATCGAGCGCTGCGCGCGCTGCGCCGAGTGCCACTGCGGCAAAGCCTGATGCGTAGATCTGCATCGCGGCGAAGCGGTAGATCAACCCTGGCTCGCGCCTCTCCTCGGGACGGTCGCGCGTCAGCGTATGCGCATCGTCAACGAACAGGTCCTGTACCGAATAGGCGTCGCTGCCGGTGCCGCGCAGTCCGACGACCTGCCAGATGTCCTTGATCGTGGCGATCTCGCGGCGGAACAGCATGGTGCGTTCCCAGGGCCTACCGTCCGGATGGCGCTGCGGTGTGCCATCGGCCTCGAAGCATGGGCAATGCGCGCCGAGCCAGGTCGCATGGCGGCTGCCGCTGGCAAAGGCCCAGTTGCCGGTGATGCGCCAGCCGCCCTCTGCGCGGATCGCCTTTGCGCCCGGACCCATGCCCCAGGCAAGCACATCACGCGCGCCACCGAACACTTCGCGCGCGACGTTCGGTTCCAGAAAGCCCGCCGACATCGAACAGCCGGAACCCTGGTTCATGCACCAGGCGACCGAGGCATCGCCGCGGGCGATCGCTTCGACGCACTGGATGTAGGTCGCGGGATCCAGCTCCGCGCCGCCGATCGAGCGCGGCACCAGCAGGCGGAACATACCCCGGGCGTGCATCGCGTCCAGCACGTCGGGCGGCAGCTCGCACGCGGCATCGATGTGCGGGCCGGCTGCCGTCAGCATCGGTGCCAGCTCGCGAGCCCGCGCGATGTGATCGGTCGCAGCGCCAGCGTCGTGCACGCCCATCCTGTCGGTCCTCATTTCTCTTTGCTTCAACCGCTATACCGCGCCCCGCTTGGCGCGCAAAACGGCAGCACGTGGTAGAATCGCCGCATGGATGAGCGTGCTGCGCTGTTGACCGAGATCGAGGCGGAGTTCCGCGCGACCGCGCATTGGACAGGTCGCGCGACTCTTTCACCATTCGTCGCTGCCGCGATTGCCAAGGTGCCGCGCGAGGCGTTCGTGACGCCGGGCTCGGAGCGGGCGGCCTATGAGAACAGGCCGCTGCCGATCGGTCACGGCCAGACAATATCGCAGCCGTTCATCGTGGCGCTGATGACCGAGTTGCTCGACCTGCGGGCCGATGACAACGTGCTCGAGGTGGGCACGGGTTCCGGCTATCAGGCGGCGGTGCTGGCGGAGATTGCCGGCAGGGTGTGCTCGATCGAGGTCATCCCGGAACTTGCTGCGCGCGCGGCGACGGCGCTGGCAGCGCAAGGCTACAGCAACATCGAGCTGCGCACTGGCGACGGCGGCCTCGGATGGCCGGAGCGTGCGCCTTTCAACGCGATCATCGTGACGGCTGCCGCACCTGACGTGCCGCCTGCGTTGCTCGAGCAGCTTGGTCCGGGGGGCCGCATGATCATTCCGGTTGGGCCGGTTCATGGTGATCAGGAACTGCTGCTGATCACGAAAGACGCGGCTGGGACGGTGACGCAGCGCAACATCCTTCCAGTGGCATTCGTGCCGCTGACCGGTCGTGGCCGCGATTGACGTACCGGGGGAGCGCCGATACTACCGGCGAGTAAGCGCTGTCCAGCAGTGGAGCATCCTGTGAGCGAACCCGAGACGTTGACCGTCGATGTCAACGGCTTTGCCACCCGCGTCTGGCACAAGGGCAGTGGACCGAAGCTGGGCTTTCTTGCCGGTTTTGGCGGCCTGCCACGCTGGGTGCCGTTCCTCGATGAACTGGCGAAGAACCGGACGGTGATCGTGCCGTCGCTGCCGGGATTTCCAGGTGGAGACCGCGGTCATGCCGTGCTTGATACGCATCTCGACTGGCTGCTCGCGGTGCGCGACCTGCTGGTGAAGGCGGGACTGGAAGGGGTCGACCTCGCCGGCAGTTCGGTCGGCGCGTCGCTCGCCGCCGAGATAGCGGCGCTGTGGCCGACAAGCGTGCGGCGGCTGGCGTTGATCGCGCCGTTCGGGTTGTTCGATGAAGCGGATCCGCCGACCGATCCCTGGGCACAACGCGGCGATGCGGTACCCGGTCTGATGTGTGCGGATCCGGAGATCTGGAAGGCGCTGAAGGCGGTGCCGGAGGGCGCCAACTCGATCGAATGGCCGATCGAGCAGACGCGCGCCAACGAAGCCGCGGCGCGCATCTTCTGGCCCCTCGGCAACACGAAGCTTGAGAAGCGGCTGAAGCTGATCAACGCACCGACGCTGCTGATCTGGGGAGAGCAGGACCGCATCATGCCGCGCAGCTATGCCGAGCGTATCTCCAAGGGTATTTCCGGGCGTACGGAAACAAAGATGATCGCCGGCGCGGGGCATCTTGCCGAGCTGGACAAACCCTCGGAGGTTGCCGCCGCCATCATTGGCTGGACCAACTGAGGAGCCCGCGCATGCCGCTCGATCCCGACGCCGAAACGCTGCTTGCCATGATGCGTGCGGCGGGTCGGCCGCCAATGGAGACGCTGACCCCGGACGAGGCACGGCAGTCGTTCAGCGCGGGACGTGCGGTGGTGCAGCCTGATCCGCAGGATGTCGCCGAGGTGCGGGACCTGTCGTGCTCTGGCCCGCATGGTCCGATCCCGTTGCGCGCTTATCGGCCGATCGGCACGAAGGCGGACGAGGTGCTTCCGGCGCTGGTGTACTACCATGGTGGCGGCTGGCTGCTGGGTGATCTCGACTCACACGACGTTGCATGCAGGCACTATGCGAATGCGGCGAAGTGCCGCGTGGTTTCTGTCGATTATCGCATGGCGCCGGAGCACAAGTTCCCGGTCGCGGTGGATGACTGCGCGGCGGCGACCGGATGGGTGATTGCACAGTCGGACGCCCTTGGCATTGATCGCAGGCGTGTGGCGGTGGGCGGCGACTCCGCGGGTGGCAATCTAGCGGCCGTCATGGCGCTGATGGCGCGCGACGGTGATCTGCCGCCGTTGGTGTTCCAGCTGCTGGTATATCCAGCCACCGACATGGGCATGACGCACGAATTGTATCAGCGCGTCACCGAGGGCGTGCCGCTGACAGCCAAGACTATGGACTGGTTCATCGATCACTATCTGCATGGTCCGAAGGATCGTGCCGACTGGCGTGCCTCGCCACTGCGCGCGGCGGATCTTTCGGGGACGGCGCCGGCGCTGGTGCTGACGGCGAGCTATGATCCGTTATGCGACGAAGGTATCGCGTACGCGGAGAGGCTGGAGCGCGAGGGCGTACGGGTGATCCACCTGCACTTCTCCGACCAGCTTCATGGGTTCGTGGGACAGGGAAGGATCATCCGTGCAGGCGGGATGGCCCTGGACATGATGGCGACGGCACTGAAGAAGGCGCTGTGGACAGGCCAGTAATTTCAGACTGTCACCTTGCTGCGCACACCTACCATCTGCAGCGCGAGATCGGCCATGCGCTGGCACATGTCCTCGAGCGGGAGCCGTCCCTCCGGTCGGTGCCACGTGTAGGCCCAGGAGATCATGCCGCCGATCGCCAGCGCAGTGAGGTTCACGTCACCGACGTCGAACTCGCCGGTGGCGACACCCTCGTTGAGCAGGTTCGACAGCACGCGGTCGAACTTCTTGCGGAGCGCGTTGATATCGGTGAGCGCATCGGCCGGCAGGTTCTTCTCCTCGCGGAAGTAGATAGCGATGTTGGCCTGACGCGACAGCACCACCTGGGTGAAGTCGACTATGGCGCGATGCAACCGCGAAGTGGGCGAGCCGGGCGACTTCGCGGCGCCGGCCACCGCTGCGAGCGACAGCTCGATGGTGGGCTTGCAGAGCGCCGCAAGGAGATCGGTCTTGCTGCGGAAGTGCGTGTAGATGAAAGGCTTGGTGACGCCGAGTTCGGCGGCTATGTCGTCGAGCGTGGTCCCGGTGAAGCCGCGCTCGTAGAACAGCTTGACCGCCTCTTCGAGGATACGCTCGCGCTTGTAGGCCAGTATCTCCTCACGCATCGCCCGGTGATCCATTGTCAGCCCCGCTATGCTAGCCTTGTTACGAGGCGATGGGAAGAAAGCCAGCCAAGGAGGTAGATATGGCGGGATTGCTGGATGGCAAGTCGGCTTTGATCACCGGCGGCGGTGGCGGCATCGGCCGCGCTACGGCGCTGGCCTTTGCACGCGAGGGTGCGCGAGTTGCGGTGGCCGATGCGGCCGAGGCTGCGGCACAGGAAACGGTGGCGCTGATCAACCGGGCAGGCGGCCAGGCAATGACGCTGACCGGCGATGTCACCGACGCGCACGTGGTGGAGGCGTCGGTGAAGTCGGTTGTCGCCGCCTATGGCAGACTGGATTGTGCGTTCAACAACGCCGGCATCGCTGGCTTCCAGGTGGGCGCCAGCGGGATGAAGACCGCCGATTGGTCAGAGGCGGCCTTCGACCGGATGATCGGGGTCAATCTCAAGGGCGTCTGGCTTTGCATGAAGTTCGAGTTGTCGCAGATGGTCGCGCAGGGTGGTGGCTCCATCGTCAATACGGCGTCGATCGCCGGGCTGATCGGTCTGCCGACGTCGTCGGGTTATGTAGCGGCGAAGCACGGCGTCGTGGGGCTGACCAAGACTGCGGCGCTGGAGTATGCCGGCGACAATATCAGGGTGAATGCGGTCTGCCCCGGCTACATCGAGACGAAGATGACCGAGGACACGATGCGTCGTCGAGGTGCGCAGCTCATGGAGATTGTGCCGTTCCGTCGCATGGGCAAGCCGGAGGAGATCGCCGAGATGGTCGTGTGGCTCTGCTCAGAGCGCGCGTCATTTGTCAGTGGCGCCGCCTATAATGTCGATGGCGGGTATATGGCGACGTAGTAGAGCAGCGTGCCTCTGGATGCACCCTCACCCGACGCGCTGCGCGCGTCGACCTCTCCCACTACGTGGGCGAGGTGGCTAGGCGTTGGTGATGCCGCCGTCCACCGTGATGGTCTGACCGTTGACGTATGACGAGTTGTGCGAGCAGAGAAAACGGATCACCGACGCCACTTCGGCCGGATGACCGTAGCGCCTCAGCGGGATTTCGTTCTTGTACGCCTCGCCACGCTCGGCGATTGTCGGGGCGGCCATGCTTGTATCGATCAAACCCGGCGCCACGGCGTTGACCAGTACATCGGGCGCCAGCCTGCGGGCGAGGGACCGCGTGAGTCCGACCAGACCCGCCTTGGCGGCGGCATAGGGAGGATAGCCCGCGCTGCCACGCCGATACGCTACCGAGCTGGTCAACACGATGCGCGCCGGCCCATCCTTGTTGTCGTACCGCGTGGCGAACGCGACCGCGAGATCGTAAGCGCTGGTCAGGTTGACGGCCATGGCGCGATCCCACACGCCGTGATCATTCGGGTCGAACGGATCACGCTCGAACACGCCCGCGAGATGGATCAGCGCGGCGACCGGCGCGCCAGCGCTATCCAACGCCGCAGCGCACGCTTCCGGGGTTTCGAGTGCCGACTGCCATGTGGCGATGCGCGCGGTGCCGAGTGTCTCGCTCGCCTTTGCGAGGCGGTTCTCATCGATGTCCACCAGCACGACGTGGGCGCCGTGCGCGAGCATCGTGCGTGCGGTCTCAATTCCTATGCCGCCGGCGCCGCCGGTGATGACGATGCGCTTGCCTGCGAACTCGGCCACGTCATGCCACCAGGCGTGGATAGTCGAGCGTCGCCATCACCTGCACGCGGCGCATGTAGCGTGGCTCGTCTGCGATGTAGTCGCCGATCGCGTTGTGGACGGTCCCAATGTTGTCCCACATCAAAATGTCGCCAACCGTCCAGTGGTGCGCGTAGAGGTAATCGGCGCGCTCCTGGTGACGGAACAGGAAGTCGAGGATCTCGCCGCTTTCCTGCTTGTCCATGTCGTCGATGAACATCGTGTAGCCGACATTGGCGTACAACACGTAGCGGCCGGTGATCGGATGGCGGAGGAAGATCGGCTGCGACACCGGGGGTTTCTTTGCCCGCTGCTCGGGCGTCAGCGGCTTGCGGGTAGAGCCGGGCTTGGCGACCATCATATCCCAGAACTTGGCAAAGTCGTGCGTCGCGGTACGGCCTTCCAGCCGGTGCTTCAGCGCGTCGGGTAGATCCTCATACGCGGCGTGCATGTTACGGAACTGCGTCTCGCCAAGAGGCTTACCGTTGCGCATCGGCACGTGCTGCGCGTGCAGGATGTTGGCGAGCGCGATGTCGTGGCTGTACGACATGTCGGTGTGCCAGCCTTGGCCGGCATCGTTGGCGCCGATCTGCCTTCCATCCCTTTTCATGTTGGAGAGGATCATCATCTCGGGATGGTTCGGCTCGTGGTAGGCGTTGGCTACGTTGATCTCCAGCTCACCGAACCGGCGGCCGAAGGCAGCGAGCTGATCCGTGTCCAGCGTCTGGCGCGGGAAGCACAGAACCCCATGATTGCCGAGCGCAAGCAGGATAGTGCGGAAGTCGCCGTCGGACAGCGGCAAACCAAGATCGATGCCGGTAATGTGGGCACCGAGTGCCTGGCCGCTTGGAATGATGTCCATCTGTGCCTCCGGGAGGGATTTGCCACCAATGCCCGTGGGCGAAACTCCTGGTCAAGCCCGGGGCGCTCAGGCAGCGTCGTGGAAGATGATGCCGAGCGTCTGCCGGTTGCCGTCCGTCACGCGGCTGACGCCGTGGCGCATGGTGACACGATAGGCACCGCGCGTGCCCTGGGCCGGCCGATGATGCACCGGGAATATCACCGCTTCGCCCTGTGCGAGCGGCACCACCTGCGGGCGCGACTGGGCGCGTGGCCGCTGTTCGACCAGCACGAATTCACCGCCGGAAAAATCCTTGCCAGGCGCGCTCAGAAGGATGGTCAGCTGCAACGGAAACACCAGCGGTCCGTAGAGATCCTGGTGCAGGCAGTTGAAGTCGTCCTTGCCGTAGCGCAGCAGTAACGGCGTTGGCTTTGTCTGACCGGCCGCGTGGCACTCGGCGAGGAACGCGCCCAGTGTCGGTGGAAATCGACCCGCCTCGCCGAGCGCGGCGCGCCATTCATTGGCGATCGCGGCGAGCGGCGGGTAGAGCGCGGCACGCAATTCGGCGACCGGTTCAGGTAGCGGATACGTCAGGTACTTGTATTCGCCACGGCCGAAATTGTGCCGCTGCATCACGACGCGGCTTCGGAACCGTGTCTCGTCGTCATACAGCGCTGCCAGTGAGCGGCATGTCGCCGCGTCAAGGGCGTGCAGCGTGGTATAGCCATTCGCTGCTAGATCGGCTGCGGCACGGGTCTGATCGAGTTTCATCACTGGAAGGTAGGCGCCGTGAGCGCCAGCACAAACTCCGGACATTGCTCCGACACTCAGCGATAAGCGGCCCGAAGATGATGCACCAGCGGATTGTCGCGGTCAGGATGCATGAGTTGGCGGAAGTGCCGGCTCGGCCGGCCGAGATGCCGCTTGCGATAGGCCGCGGCATTGAAATCCGGAGATGGGTCGATGTCGCGATAGGTGCCCGCCTGCAGGAAGTGCGCGAATGGATCCCGATTACTGGCCACTTCCTCGCCGTGCTGTTCGACATACCAGGCGACGTCGAACAGCGGCGTGGGGCTGAACGCCTGGCTGCGCCGATGCGTCAGGAAATGCGCCAGTGCCACCTCCCGCGGCGGTATCGCATATGTCTCGCGATACCATAGCGGGTCGAAATAGGGCACGGGCCGACGGCCAGCCATCTCGCCTTCAAGAATATAGTGCACCACAGGGTCGATTTTGAGCCTGTCGACTTGTGGGTTGGTCTGCAGATACCAGTGCGTATCGAAATAGATGTTCGGTTTGCGGCCCTCGCGCCAACCGTAGCGGCAGAAATGCTCGGCCGGATCGATCTGCGCCTCGTGCACATCGGCGCCGTTGATCAGGTAGTAGTTGGGATCGACCAGACCGGACGCCCTGACGATGTCCAGTTCCGGAAGCGGTTCGCGCCGCTCGCGCACCATGTCGCCCAGGTAGTGTGCGAACGGATCGTCACCCGTGGTGGGATCGTCGCAATATGGCGCCAGATGCAGTACCGCCCATAACTCCGGCATCGGCGCGAAGCGGCCCGAGGTGCGCTGTACCAGGAAATGTGCCAGCGCCAGCGCATCCGCCGGTATATTGTAGACACTGCGATACCAGGACGCATCGAAATACCAGACCGGCCGTCGGCCTTCATGATCGCCGTAACGCAGATAGTGCAGCAACGGATTCATGTCGACTGCGCGCACGTCGGGATAGTGCTCCAGGTACCATGTCGGCTCGAAGTACTGGTTCGGCCTGCGGCCCTCGCGCCAGCCATACCGACAAAAGTGCACAAGCGGTTCCAAATCGGAGTCCCATACGTCCGGGTTCTCCGTCAGATACCAGGCGCCGTCGAACAGACCGGACGCGTCCAGTTGTTCCAACTCGCCAGAAATGTCGATGTCGTCACTCACTGTGCCTCAGTTCGCGGTAATACCCTGTGCGTCAGTGCGAAGCTCCTGGGGAAGTGCCGCGGTCACCGCGGCAATCACCGGATCCCAGGCACCCGGTGTCTGCTGACGGAACAGCCGTGCGGTCGGATACCAGGGGCTGTCGCTGCGTTCCAGCAGCCAGCGCCAGTCGCTTGCCTTCGGCAGCATGATCCAGACCGGTTTGGCCATCGCGCCGGCCAGATGGCCGATCGCCGTATCGACCGTGACGATCAGATCGAGATTGGCGATCACCGCCGCCGTCTCGCCGAAATCGGCGAGATCGGCGGAGAGATCGGCAAATCCTGGGAACTGCACCATCGCCGCGAGGTCGGCAGGCGGCATTGGCTTTTGCAGCGACACGAAGCTGGCGCGACTGGCGGCGGCGAGCGGCGCGAGACGGGCCAGCGGAATCGAGCGGCGACGGTCATTGGGATGCGTCGGGCGGCCGGTCCAGGCCAAACCAACGCGCCGCACACCATGCGGCAGCATCGCCTCCAGTCGCTGACGCCATGCGGCGATGCGCGTCGGGTCAGCGATCAGATACGGCACCTGCGCGGGGATCGTCTCGATCGTCGTGTGGATGAGGTGCGGCACGCTGGACAGGCGGCAATGCGCGGCGTGGCCCGGCACGTCGGTCCATCGGCTGTCAGTACTGCTTGACCCCGGGGATGGTGGACAGCAACGGGCCCATTTCGGCACTGCAGCCCAGGACCAGTTCCTGGCAGCGGTCGGCGATCAGCGGGATGTAGCGCGCGAACTGGATGGTGTCGCCGTAGCCCTGATCACCCACCATCAGCAGACGGCCGCTCGGAATGCGCATGCCGTTCCAAACGGCCGAGGTCATCTTCGGCAGTGTACCCTTGCCGGCCTCCGTCAGGTTGCGCCACTCGTACTCTTTCCAGCCAGGTTCGAAGTCGCCCATCGCGAGCAGATTCTGGCCGAGCGCCAAATGGCCGTCGGCGTGATCGGGCTTCAGCCCGAGTGCGCGCAGCAGGCAGGCCACGGCGTGCTCGCGGTCGTCCATGTCGGTGAATACCAGCGACAGGTTGACCAGATGGTCGGCGTTCTGCGAGTCGAGCCGGATCGCTTCCTGGCCGACCCTCAGCGCGTCCTGCATGCGATAGACCATGCGATAGAGCGCGCTGAGATTTGCGTACCAGCTTGCGACGCCGGTCCGCAGCGTTACGGCGCGCTCAAGCAGCGAGATGCCGCGTTCCGGATCATTGGTGTGGGCCGCGATCATGCCCAGCAGGGCAAGAGCCGGCGCGTTGTCCGGTGCGGTCGCCAGGACGTCGTTGCAGATGCCGGCGGCCTCGCCGAACCGCTTGGCCTGTGCGGCCGCCTGGGCGCGGGCGAGGGCCTGGTCCGGCGTCTCGGCGCGGCAGCGGCTGGTGACGTTGCGGCTCCGCTCATGCGGCCCGCTTAGCACTTCCTGCCTCGGCGTTCACCCACTGTTGTGCGGCAGCACAGCGGTCAGCCGTCGCAGAGGCGGTCGATCTCGGCCAACTCCTCCGCGGAGAGCTGCCCATTCGCCGGCCTTCACGTTCTGTTCGAGCTGCTCCGGCTTCGTTGCGCCAGCGATCACGCTCGACACAGGGCGCTGCGCCAGCAGCCAGCTGAATGCCAGTTCCAGCAGTGTGTGACCGTGGCTTTGCGCGAAGTCGCCGAGCCGTTCGGCAATCTCCCAGTTGCGCTCTGTCAAATAACGATCTGCGAGGCGCTGCGTGCTGGCGAGTCGCGTACCTGCAGGCAACGCGACATTACGCCGGTACTTGCCGGTCAGCAGACCGCTGGCGAGCGGGAAGAACGGCAGCAGGCCCAGTCCCAGCTTGCGCATGGCAGGCATCAGTTCGGCCTCGGGCTTGCGGAACACCAGCGAGTATTCGTCCTGACAAGATACGAAAGCATTCAACCCGCCCATCTTCGCGGTCCACTGTGCCTCCATCACCTGCCAGGCGGGGAAGTTGGAACAACCGATGTAACGAACCTTCCCCTGATGAACCAGGTCATCGAGTGCGCGCAGCGTCTCCTCGATCGGCGTGCGCGGATCAGGCTGATGGATCTGATAGAGGTCGATCCAGTCGGTGCGCAGCCGACGCAGGCTGTCCTCCACCTCGTTCATGATGTAGCGGCGCGATCCGCCGACCTTCACGTCCTCGTCGTCCATCGGCATGCCGAACTTGGTGGCCAGCACGATCCGCTTGCGGTCGTCGCCAAGGATCTGGCCCATGCAGGTCTCGGCGCCGCCGCGCTCGCCGTAGGTATCGGCGGTGTCGAACAGCGTGATGCCAAGATCGAGCGCCTTGTGGATCACCTTGCGGGTGGCGTCGAGACCGATGCGTCCGCCAAAGTTGTTGCAACCGAGACCAATGGCGGACACGCGCAGACCGGATGCGCCGAGATTACGAATTTCCAAGGGGGATGTCCTCGTTCAGAAGGTCAGCAGACGAGCGACATCCTTGCCGCGTTCGGCAGACTCGTCAAAATCCAGCAACGGTCCGACCGGGACGATGCCGGTTGGATTGATGCGCCTGTGGCTTTGGTAATAGTGGCGTTTGATGTGATGGAGGTTGACCGTCGCTGCAATGCCGGGAATCTGGTAGATATCGCGGGTATAGGCCCAAAGGTTCCGATAATCGACCAGCCGACGATTGTTGCACTTGAAGTGGCCATGATAGACTGAATCGAAGCGCACCAACGTGGTGAACAGCCTGATGTCAGCCTCGGTGAACGTGTCCTCGCAAAGGAAACGAGATTGCGCGAGCCGTTCGTCCAGCCAATCCAGTGTTTCGAACAGCGGCGCGACAGCCTCTTCATAGGCCGCCTGTGTGGTCGCAAAGCCTGACCTGTAGACACCGTTGTTGACGGTATCGTAGATACGCGCGTTCAGCGCATCGATTTCCTCGCGCTGCTCCTTGGGGTAGTAGTCGCCCTGCCGCGCTCCCACCGCATCAAATGCGCTGTTGAGCATGCGGATGATCTCGGACGATTCGTTGTTGACGATGGTCTGAGTGTGCTGGTCCCACAGTACCGGCACGCTGGCGCGGCCGGTGTAGTGCGCGTCCGCCCGCGTGTAGATCTCGTGCAGGTATCGGCTGTTGAACAGCGGATCGGGGATCACGCCTTCGCCCGGCGAGAACGTCCACCCTTGTTCGGCCATCAGCCAGTGCGTGACCGAGACCGGGATAATCTGCTCCAGCCCCTTCAGGGCGCGCACTATCAGTGTGCGATGCGCCCAGGGACACGCGAGCGACACATAGAGGTGATAGCGGCTTGGTGCGGCCGAGAACCCGTCGCTGCCGGTTGGCCCGGGACGGCCGTCCGGCGTCACCCAGTTGCGGAAAGCAGTCTGCGCGCGCTCATAGCGGCCAGACGCACCGGCAGGGTCGGCCTTCGCCGCTTCAGGTTCCTGTTCCTGCCAAACGCCATCGATCAGCACGCCCATGATGGTCCCCCGTACTCCCGGACACCGGCCAAGCTACTGCGTGCCGGCGGACTGTGCGATTAGGGTGCCGCGGCCAGGTGACGCGGCACGCCACGATCGGCGATCTCGGTGACCAGCTTGCGGGTCATCGCCTCGCCGAACGTATGGAAGTCATGCACCTCCAGCACGAAGCTGCTGGGACCGCCAGTGACATTTTCCCGATAGTAGTTCGGCAAGCCGCCCGGTGGCTGGACATGGGCATAGGTCCACGACACCGGATGGTCGTTGATGATCGCCAGGCCGTTGATCGTGATGCCTGCCTTCAGGGCATCGTCACGAGCTTCAGTCACGTCGCGGCCTGCATTGTTGGTGCCGTCGCCGCATACGTCGATCACGCGCCGCTGCGTCTCGAAGCCGCTTTCCGCCAGCAACTGCACCGCACGGTCGACCCCGGCACTGATCGCGGTGCGGCCCCAGAATGAGCGAGGTGCTGCAACCAGCCTGTCGACGAAGTCCTGCGCTGACGCCTGATCGCGGATAACACTCCAGTCGAGCACCGTGCGCACCTCGAAGCTAGAGGCGAATTCGACATAGGCGACGGCGATCGCGCCGGCGTTGCCGCCGTGGATCGCATCGATGACCTCCCGCGACGTGAACGCGGCAGCATAGCCGTCCTTCTCCAGTCTGAACTCTAAATCATCGATGCTGCGCGACACGTCAGTTACCAGGACGAGCGTGAGATCGACGGTGTCAGCGGCGCGCGCTGGAGGCGCGAGCGCAAGAGAGGCGACGAATAGCCAGAGAATTGGGCGCATGGCCGATCTCTCCAGGGGGCGCACCATCATGCGGCGGCGGCGTAAGAGGTCAAACAAATTTCCCGACGCTACTGACTCGCCCAGACGATGCGGTGCATCCAGGCGACCTCCATCAGATCGAAGGTGTAGTTCGGATGCGCCGGGTTGAGGCTGCGCAGTTCGATGCGGCGGGCGGAGCGGCGGGCGAGTTGCTTGGTCATCACTTCGCCGCGCTGGGTGCGCACCACCACCCGATCGCCACGGCGGATCGGCGCGGAGGGCGAGACGATCACCATGTCGCCGTCGCGAAATACCGGCTCCATCGACTCACCGCTGACCTCCAGCGCATAGGCGTTGGGATCGCCGATCTCCGGTAGCGTGACCTCATCCCACCCACCGCCGACCGGGTAGCCGCCGTCGTCGAAGAACCCGTCGCCGCCCGCCTGGGCGAAGCCGATCAGCGGGATGCGGCGTGCCGCATTGCGGGCGGCACCGTTGCTGGCGAGCGCCCGGGCGCCGGACACCAGCGCGGTGAACGCCTCCAGGCTGGCGCCTGTGGCGTCCAGCACCTTGGCGACGCTCTCGGTGCTGGGCCAGCGGGCGCGGCCGTCGGGCATGCGGCGCTTCGAGGGGTTGAAGGTGGTCGGGTCGAGCCCCGACCGCTTGGCCAGGCCCGAGGCGGACAAACCGTTCTCGGCGGCGAGCGTATCCAGCGCTCGCCAGATCTCATCATGCTTCATGCCCGTGGGTCCCATGGGTCGGCGAATCGGCGAGGCGACAGTGTCCTAGGATTCCTGGCGGAATGGAATAGGAAGAATCCCGGGAAACCGGAAATCTTTCCCATAAGGCGCCGCGCCCATCAGGTCGAGCGGGTGAGCCGGATATTTCCGAATGGGTCACACGTGGCGTCGAAGCCGTGCGGCACCAGGCAGGTCGCGTCGTATTCCTGAATAATGAGAGGGCCACGACGCGGCGTTGCGGTGAGACCGAAGCGATCGGCCACCGGCGTCTCGTGCCAGCCGATATCGGGAAACCAGGCAGACCGGCTGGCCGGTACCGGTGTCGGCACCGGCGGGATGCGATCCGGTAGCCGCGGGCGGTCGGGAATGCCACGCGCGATGACTGACAATCCCATCAACTCTACTGGTTCGTCTTGCGGCGCGCGAAAGCCGTAGTTGCGTTCGTGCTCCGCCCCAAACAATTCGGCGAGGCACGGCAGGAAATCGCCATCAGGCAGCCGTACTTCGATCTCGCTCGACTGCCCGACATAGCGGGCCAGCGCGGCACGGCGGAATGTGCGTCGCTCCGGCGGGACGCCATCGCGCGCCAGCCGCTGGGAACCGGTGGCAGTCAGCGCATCCAGCACCGATTCGATCCGCGCTGCATCTGCTTCATCGAGACGCATGCGCAGGCTCTGGCTCGCATGATGTTCGGTGTCCGCCACCAGCAACCCGAACGCGCTGAACACGCCGGGCAGCGGTGGCACGATGATGCGGCTGATGCCGAGCTCTGTTGCGATGGCGGCGGCGAACAGCGGCCCGTTGCCACCGAATGCCAGCAGTGCGAATTGCCTCGGATCGCGTCCGCGCTCCACCGACACGGCGCGGATCGCACGCATCATCGATGCCGACGCAAGACGCAGCATGCCGTAAGCGGCTTCCTCCACTGATCGCTTCAGCGGCTCGGCCAGCGATCGCGCGATGGCGGCGCGCGCCGCGTCGGCATCCAACGCCAACGTGCCGCCCACGAGGCCGGCCGGATCGAGATAGCCCAGGACAAGGTTGCAGTCGGTGATGGTTGGCTCGGTGCCGCCGCGGCCGTAGCACACTGGTCCCGGATCTGCCCCCGCGCTCTCTGGCCCGACCTTCGGCGCACCGCCCGCATCCAGTCGGCAGATCGATCCGCCGCCCGCACCCACCTCCGCCAGATCGATCGCCGGCAGCTTCAGGAGATAGCCCGCACCGACCAGCAGGCGCGATCCCACCATCACGCCTGCACCGACTTCGAGCGCCTCGCTGCGCAGTACCTCGCCATTCTCGACCAGACCGGCTTTCGCGGTGGTCCCACCCATATCGAATGTGATGACCCGCGGCTCGTCGAGCTTGACCGCGAGTGCCGCACCGCCAACCACGCCAGCCGCCGGTCCGCTTTCGATGATGTGCGCCGGGGCGATCGAGGCGAATTCGACTGACGCCAGCCCACCATTCGATTGCATCAGCTGCAACGGGGCCTCAATCCCCAGCGTATGCAGCCGAGCGGCGAGCGACGTCACATAGGCGCGGACGACGGGCTGCACATACGCGTTGATCACCGTCGTGCTGGTACGCGGATATTCCTTGATCTCCGGCAGGATCTCATGGCTGGTCGAGATCGCCACATGGGGCAGCGCCACGCGTACCGCATCGGCAACCGCGCGTTCGTGCGCCGGGTTGGCGTAGGAATGCAGCAGGCAGATCGCGACGCTCTGCACATCCTCGCGGCGCAGCATGTTGATTGCCGCGGCGACGCTTGCCGCATCGAGCGGCGTCGCAACCGAACCATCCGGACGCAGCTTCTCGATGACCTCGAGCCGCAATCGCCGCTCGACCAGTGCGCGCGGCTTGGTCCAGTGCAGGTCGTACAGCACAGGCATCCGCAGGTCGCGGATCTCCAGAATGTCGCGAAAGCCCTTTGTGGTGATGAGCGCGGTGCGTGCGCCTTTCCCCTCCAGGATCGTGTTGGATCCGATCGTCGTGCCGTGCAGTACGTCTGCGACTGTCCCGCTGTGCCGCGCCAACAGTGCGCGCAGCCCATCGATGATGCCGTCACAGTAATCGTGTGGCGTGGAGGCGATCTTGTGCGTGATTACCCGTCCGTCCGCCGTTATCGCGACGAGGTCGGTAAAGGTGCCGCCGATATCTATGCCGATGCGCTGAGTCATAGCCCCCCGACCGCGTCCCCGTTTCGTTGGTCGGTTGACTATGCCGGGACGCTCAGGGGCGGTCGAGCGCAATCCTGACATAGTGCGCGAGATCGCCACGCCGGTAAGGCTTCAGCAGCAGCGGAACGTCCGGGCGATCTGTGCCCGGCCGATGCACGTTGGCGTAGCCCGATGTCACCAATGCCTTCAGCTCACCGCGAATGACTCGCGCCCGGCTGATCAGCTCAAAACCATTCATGCCCCCCGGCATGACGATGTCGCTGAACAACAGATCGATCGGCTCGTCGCTCTGCACGATTTTCAGCGCCTGCGGGCCGTTCGCTGCGGTCAACACCCGATAGCCCAGATCGCTGATCGTGGCGACCGCAAGCTCCAGCACCTCGGCGTTGTCCTCGACAACGAGCACCGTCTCATGTCCGGTCGGCGTCACGTCCGTTGTCGTGTCCAGGACATCGCTGGCCTGCCGTGGATCTTCGCACCGGGGCAGATACAGGCGAAACGTCGTGCCGACACCGAGTTCGCTGTCGATCACCACGTGCCCGCCCGACTGCTTTATGAAGCCATAGACTTGGCTGAGTCCGAGCCCCGTGCCCTTGCCAACCTCCTTGGTCGTGAAGAACGGCTCGAATATGTGCGCCGCGACATTGGCGTCCATGCCGGTGCCGGTATCCGTGATGCCCACGAGCACATAATCGCCGGCGGTCAGGTCCGGCGAACGTCGCGCCTCTGCTGCATCGACCACGACGTTGCCAGTGGTGATCTCCAATCGGCCGCCACCCGGCATGGCGTCGCGCGCGTTGACGACAAGGTTCAGGATCGCCGCCTCGAACTGAGCGGCATCGATCCGGCAAGACCACAGGTCGGGTTCGAACTGCAGGTCCAGCGTGCTTTCGTCGCCCAGAGCACGCCGCAGAAATGGTTCGCATGCCACGAGTACTTCGTCGAGCGTGACGATATCGAGCGTGAACGTGCTGCGGCGGGCGAAAGCGAGGAGCTGTTGCGTCAATTTCGTCGCGCGGCCCGTCGCGCTCTCGGACGCCTTCAGCAGGCGCATGATCTTCGCGCGCGGCAAATCGCCGCCCGCTTCGAAGGCAGAGCGGATCATCTCCATGCTGCCCACGATGACTGCGAGCAGATTGTTGAAGTCGTGGGCGATGCCGCCGGTGAGCTGGCCGATCACCTCCAGCTTTTGCGTATGCCAGAGTACCTCTTCGGTCTTGCGACGCTCCTCGATCTCGACTTGCAGCCGTCGATTGGCCTCGGTCAGAGCGCGGGTGCGTTCGGCAACCTGCAGTTCCAGGCTCTCGTTGAGCTGGCGCAGATCCTGCTCCGCTCCCCGCATCCGCAGCAGGGCCTGCGCGGTCGCGAGCAGTTCGCTAGGTTCGATCGGCTCGACCAGAAAGCCGTCCGCCCCGCCGTCCAGCGCCACCGCACGATCCTGCGGGCTGGTGACCGCGGCCGACGTCTGCAGCACAGCGATGCCAGGGTTCGCGGCCTTGATCCGCCGACTGACCTCGATCCCGTGAATATCGGGCAACATGACGTCGAGCAGAACCAGGTCGGGCGCAGAGGCGCAACATTGCTCAATCGCGTCGATGCCTGTCGCAGCCTCGCTGACGTGGTAGCCGTGCTTCCGCAGGACATGTGCCTTCAGATAGCGGCCGCCATCATCATCATCGACGACAAGGATGTTGGCCGCGCAATGGCTCATGCGGCGCCGACCCTCTCGCCGAGCCGAAGGACCCTGCCGATGGCATCGGTCAGTGACCCAGATGCAAGGTCGGTTTTCGAAATGATCAGCGAAGCGCCGCCCAGCAAAGCGCGCTCCTCCGGCTGCGGTGTTGTCGAAGTCAATACAATGACCGGCAGCTCGGCGAGCGCAGCATTCTGCTTCACGCGATCGAGAAATTCAAAACCACTCATCCCCGGCATCCTGAGATCAAGCAGGACCACGTCAGGGCTTTGTTCAACCAGGCGATCCAGTGCGTCCTTGCCGTTGTTCGCGATCCAAAGCCGATATTGCGCACGCGGCAAGAGCTGGCGGACCAAGTAATGAGTCACCTCTTCGTCATCCACCAGCAACACTTGCGTGAGCGAATGGCGCCCCGTCACCCTGTCCAGAATGTCGATCAATCTTTCGCCATCGACTGGCTTGGCGAGGTACTCATCGGCGCCCAGATGTGCGGCCTTGCGAACTTCGCCGGTAGATGATGTGACGATCAGCGGGATGTCGGCGTTTGCCTCCTGGCCGCGCATCTCCAGCAGCAGCCGCCAGCTCTCATCGCCCATCAGCACGATGTCGAGCAAAATCGCATCGGGCCGTACCGCCTGCATGAGACTCCTGGCATCTCGGACCGAGCGGGCGAGCAACGGCTGATAGATCGAGCCGGCAAGCAGACGTTCGATCGCGAGCGCATCCGCCGGATCGTCTTCCACCAGCAGCACTGGTATGCGTCCCGGCTCCAGCACCTGCTCCTGCTCGGCATCCGCCGACTCGCCGGACTGATAGACCCGAGGCAGGGTCACGGAGAATGTCGAGCCGTCGCCAGGCGTGCTTTCAACGGCGATCGAGCCGCCGAGCAGCTCGGCCAGCTTCTTCGCCAATGGCAAGCCAAGGCCGGTGCCCTTCACACGACCTTGCAGCCGATGTGAGACTTGCCCGAACTCCTGGAAGATGATGTCGATGTCGTTGGCGGCGATCCCGATGCCGGTATCGCGCACGTGCAGACTGACCGTATCGGCAACGGGATCGGCCGTGGCCCAGACCCGCACTTCCCCGCGTTCGGTGAACTTGATCGCGTTCGAGATGAAATTGCGCAATATCTGCGACACCTTGGCCTCGTCGGTGTCGAGCGGCGGCAGATCGTGCGGGTCCTCGAACACCAGGCTCACCGCGTCGCCAACCAGCAAGGGTCGCAACATCCCTCGCAACGCACCGAACAGCGACGCGGCCGTGAAGGGGGATGCGACCACCACCGTCTTGCCGGCCTCCACCTTTGCGAGGTCCAGAAGATCGTCGACCAGCTCGGTCAGGTTCATGGCCGCCCTTTGGATGAAGCGGACCTGCGTCTCCTGCTCCGCCGTCAGCGGGCCGTCGCTGCGCGACATCAGCAGCCGCGACAACGCCAGGATCGAGTTGAGCGGCGTGCGGAATTCGTGGCTCATATGCGAGAGGAACTTCGATTTCAGCTCATCGGCGCGCCGTAGGTGATCTGCGCGCTCGTCCAGCTCGGCGTAAAGCGCGACAACACCGCGGTTGGTGTCCTGCAGCTCCTGATTGAGCCGCTGAAGATCCTCCTGGCGCGATCGCAGCTCATCCATCTGCAGCAGAATCTGCTGATTTTGCCGCTTGATTTCCGCAATCGCATCCGCAGGACCATCCGCCGACAGACTGTCCATGATGCGCTTGAGCGACGCCTGGGTAACCGCGGGCGCTGTCCGGGGCAACGTCTTGCCGAGCCGCACCGTCGTGCCCTCGCCGGGTTTCGACGTGATGTCGAACGTATCCATCAGGCGTCGCGCGCCCAGCAGCCCGATGCCCATGCCCGTCGCTGACTTGTGCGAGCCAGACAGCACGGCGGCCAGATTGGCAATGCCGGACCCGCGGTCGCGTACCACGATGACGAAACTTGGCGTCGCCGTCTCGCCGATCAGGTGAAACCCGATGTTGCCGCCGCCCGCATACTCGTAGGCATTGCGGGCGATCTCCGAAACCGCTGTCGTGATGCGCGTCTGATCCTGCGCATCGAACCCGATCAGTTCGGCGAGACGCCGCGTCCGGCTGCGGACCAGCACGATGTCGGTCTCGGCAGCAATCACGATCCGCAGCAGGCAGATATCCATGGCCTACTCTATTACGTTCCCCGCATGATGACCACTGCGGCGTCATCTCGTTCGCGCCGGTGGTCACGCAGCAGAACGCCGGCAATCAAGGACGGGTGTTGACCGGCCAACCCCGGGTAGGCCGCCAAGTTCCAGCGGCTGGTCAGCCCGTCCGAATGCAGGATCACCATCGGCTCGCCGGTAAAATCGTAGGTGAACTCGCGGATGCGTGGCGCGACGTGTCCGGCCGTTCCGTTGTGCGAGACCATGTGGCGCGTCTTGCCGGCACTCACGAGCACGGCACTGACATTGCCCAGTCCGACGAAGCGGACGACGCCGGCCGCCGCGTCGATCCGCGCGACCGCCACTGCGCCGCCGCGGGTCGGCGCAAGGGCACGATGGATCCGCTCGACGACAACTTCGCAGGCTGCATCAGCGTTCTCCGAAAATGTCCGGACAGCGATCTCGGCGGCACGTGCCGCCTCGACACCATGGCCTGAGCCGTCGACCAGCATGATCGTTGGACCGTGCGAGCTGGCTCTCCACGACCAATTGTCGCCAGAGACGCGTTCGCCCGGATAGGGAGCGATCGCAACACCCAGCACCGGTCGCACATCCCGCACCGGGCCTTCGACAAATCGGGCCATCACGACGCAGCCCTGTCCGGCACGTGTGTAGATCTGTACAGCGTCCGCGAGGCGCGCGATCGCACCAAGGCCGTTGCCGGGACTGCCGGCAGTCGAGTAGCCATCCTGCATACAGCGGCTCGGGTCGGTCATGCCGCCGCCGCGATCCAGTGCGAGCAGTTCCAGCCCGCGGCCATCTGCATCGTCACACTGTCGTGCGTGGATATGGCCGCCGCCGCCGTGCTTCAAGAGGTTGGTCGCCAGTTCGGTGACGACGATTGCCGCCCGGTCGATCTTCGACTGTCCCAGGCCGATGCGCCGGGCAAGTTCGCTCACTGTCCTGCGGGTGTCCGCGACCTGACTCGCGTCGGCTACCGTGGCGAACATGCTATGTCCATCTCGCGATCGTCACGACGGTGCCCTGTCCGGGTGCTGACCGAACGTCGAACTCGTTGCACAGCCGCTTTGCGCCACCAAGGCCGAGGCCAAGGCCGGAGCCGGTCGTATAGCCGTCCTTCATTGCCTGTGTAAGGTCGGCAATTCCCGGCCCCTGGTCCTCAAAGGTCAGGCGCACGCCGCAGCGCCGTCCGTTGCGCAGCACTTCGATGCGCAGCGTGCCGCCCCCACCGTAATCGAGCGTATTGCGGCCGATCTCGCTCGCCGCCGTGACGATCTTCGTCTGATCCACCAAGCTGAAACCCGCGGCGACCGCGCGCGCCCGCACCGCCTGTCGCACTCTCACCACGTCGTCGGACGTGCGCAGCGGCATGGTTTCATCGAACTCGGTCTGCATCGTCGCGCTCGGGGCTGTCGATGATGCGTCGTATCAGGGCGAGCCCCTTGTCCACGTTCAGCGCGGTGCGCACGCCGGTGAGGCCGAGGCCAAGCTCCACCAGCGTGATCGCCACTGCCGGCCGCATGCCGACAACGACAGTGACCGCGTCGAGCACGCGCGACATAGCCGCGATGTTGTTCAGCATGCGGCCGATGAATGAATCGACGATCTCGAGGGCCGAGATGTCGATCATCACGCCGCGAGCGTGGTCGGCCACAATGCGCTCGGTCAAATCGTCCTGCAGCGCCAACGCCAGCCGATCGTGCATATCGACCTGGATCGACACCAGCAGGCAATCGCCGATCCGGAGGATGGGGATGTCGGCCATGCAGCTATGCTTCCGGTGCGACAGGCCGCTTCCGGTCCGTGATCACCTTGCCGGAGCGGCGCAGCGCCAGCGCGAGCGCGTCCGCCATGGTCGCCTTGGACACCACGTTCAGCTCCAGGCCCAGATGCACGATGGTCTGGGCGATCTGCGGACGGATCCCACTCAGGATGCAGTCGGCGCCCATCAGTCGCGCGGCCGAGATGGTCTTGATCAGGTGCTGCGCGACCAGCGTATCGACCGTCGGCACACCGGTGATGTCGATGATGGCGATTTCCGCCCCCGAGGTGACGATGCGCTGCAGCAGGCTTTCCATGACGATCTGCGTGCGCGCACTGTCGAGCGTGCCGATCAATGGCAGGGCAAGAATTCCCTCCCACAATTGCACCACCGGGGTCGAAAGCTCCAGCAGTTCCTGCTGCTGGCGGGAAATCACCTCTTCACGGGCCCGCGCGTAGCACTCGACGGTATAGAGGCTCAGCCGGTCGATCAGACGATCGGCAATCAAGGTCTCGTTGGCGAGCCGGTCAGCGTCGGCACCGAGATCCTCACGCAGGAGCGCGAACAGCGGTTCCTTCAGCGAGAGGACGAAGATCGCCGTCTCGCCCGCGCTGTGGCCCTGCACCGCGCGGTCGCGCGAGAGATCCTCCAGCAGTTCGCGCATCGGCCGCCACTCCGCGGCCTGGATATCATCGAATTGTGCGACCGCCTCACCGCGGCTGAATTCGTCCAGGAACCGCCGCGCCAGCTCGTCGGTTTCGGCCGCCCGACGGGGATCGCTGATCCGCACATCACGTCTCAGGTTGGCAAGCCACGCGGTCAACAACCGTTGGTGGTGCCGGGTGATCAGTGACGGAATGATACTCCGATGGCCGCTCATTCATCATCCTGGTGTGGAAAGCTGTGGCAATAGTGCGGCGGACCGTGCGGCGGAGCGCGCTGAAAGTAAATGGAGCGCCGCTCTTGCGCCGTCTCGCTTGCGACCATAAGGATAGGCGCTCGGAAACGTGATGGGTTCTGCGTATTCCATGAGCGCGTCTACATTCCCAGGGGCCGACGCTGGCAAACGCCGAATCCTCGTGGTCGAGGATGACCGGACCTTCGGTGAAGCGCTGTGTCAAGTGCTGGACCGGGAGGGCTACGACGCCACGTTGGCGACCGATTTCCAGACAGCGCTGGGAATTCTTGAAGCAGAACAGCCGTTGGATCTCATGCTGGTGGACATCGTGATGCCGGACGGCGTCAACGGCATTGCATTATCGCGGATGGCGCGGCTGCGCCGGCGCGACCTTAAGGTGGTCTACATCACCGGATACGACATTCCCGGCGTCGACCGTGAGGCGCTGGGACCGGTCTTGCAGAAGCCGGTCGACAACCAACTGCTGATCGGGGAGATCGCGCGGGTGCTGTCGGCATGACTGCCTATCCCGCTGCCTCCCAAGCCACGTTCGGCAGTCTGCCACGCCTGCGCCTGAGTTCCGCCCGCAATGCCTCGGTAGCCGTCGCATCGATATCAGGCGGGTCGCCGCGCGCCACCACGCCGTAGTCGCGTGCCGCACCCTCGATCGTCACCAGCCCATCGCGCAAATCCTTGGCCACCAGCGCCAGGTCCCGCTCCAGCGCTTCACCCCAGCCGCCGGCGCCAGGCAGTTCGTGACGAAACACCTTGCCCTTGCGCAGCGTCATGGTCAGTTTCGCATGCAACTTCTCTTCGGACGGTAATCCTGGGTCGAGCACGTTGCGGCCCGCCGCGCCGGGCCCGCCGCCTTGCAGTCCGTAGGGCCGATGTGTCTGCCGATCGGCGCGCACCTGCAGAATTCCCTCGTCAGCCAGCATCCGCCATGTCTTGCGCTGCGACATGCCGCCGCGGAACTTTCCCGCGCCGCCGGTGTCGGGGACAAATTCGTAGTCCAGCACTTCGAGCGGATTTTCCGCCTCGATCACTTCCACAGAAAAACTGGCCATGTTGGCGAACATCGACGTGTTGCCGTCCAACCCATCGGCCCACGGCCGCGCGCCCCAGCAGCCGGACAGAAAATCGACGTAGATGAATGGCCGCAGCGTCGTATCGTAGCCGCCGATCGTGACGCCCGTGTTGCCGCCGTCGGACGCAGCGTAAACGCGATCCGGATACAGTTGCGCCAAAGCGCCGAAACAGCAGTCGACGCCGCGAAAGCCAGTCAGTCCCCGAGCCGCACAGGCGGCCGGCAGCTTGCCGTGCGTGATCGTGCCAAGCGGTGCGATCACCTTGATGGGGCGGAACACGCCGTCGTTGTTCGGCATGTTGATGGACAGCACCGACTTCACCGCGGTGAAGCTCATCGCTGCGGTGTAGCTCCAGGTGTTGTTGATCGCGCCCTTCACCTGCGGGGCGCTGCCGGTCCAGTCGACCTCCATCGCATCGCCACGCTTGCGCACCGTGCAGACCAGCGGGATCGGCTTGCCGATATCGATCTGATCGTCGTCGATCCAGTCGGTGAACGTCGCCTCGCCGTCGGGCAGTTCGGACAGACAATGCCGTGTCAATCGCTCGGAATAATCCATCGTGGCATTCATCAGCGAGGTGACACCATCGGCGCCGTAGCGCTCCACCAGATCGGCCATGCCGCGCGCGGCGATCTCGCAGGCGGCGAGCTGGCTACGGATGTCTCCTAGCACGCGTCCAGGCACTCGCACGTTGCGGTCGATCATGCGGAACAGCGTCGTGTTCGGTTGGCCGCGCTCGTAGAGTTTCAGCGGCGGGATGCGCAAGCCTTCGGCATAGATCTCGGTGCTGTCCGACGCGTTGGAGCCTGGCACGCGTCCGCCGACATCGGTGTGGTGGCAGATCGTCGCGGCATAGGCGATCGGCCTGCCGTCTTGCTGCCCTTGGGCGAATAGCGGCTTGAAGATGAAGATGTCCGGCAGATGCATGCCGCCGTCGTAAGGGTCGTTGTTGATCAGGATGTCGCCCTCGGCGATGTCTTCGCCGAAGTGACGCAGCACTGCCTGCAGTGCGACCGGTATGGAGCAGAGATGGCCGGGCAGGGCGAGGCCCTGCGCCGCCAACCGACCTTGCGCGTCGCACAGCGCAGCACTGTAGTCCATGATGTTCTTCAGCACCCCTGAATAGGCGGTGCGGTAGATGGTCAGCACCATCTCGTCGCCGAGTGCGGCGATGGCGTTGCGGAACAGCTCTTCGGTGATCGGATCGGGGCGGGACATGGCCAGCATCGGACCACCGATGGCCGTTCGTGACAACGCACCGGAATGGACTTCGCCGCGGCGGCGCGGTAGCTGACCCTTCGGAACAATCGGGGTCGACCCATGCAGACAGCTTCCCTCGATCCGCCACCTCTGTTGCGCGACGGGTGCATCGAGTTCCCGGTGCACCATGTGCGCGGCGGCACATCGACCGGGCTGGTGATCTCGGAACATTGGGCGCCCCGCGCGCAGTCCATGCGCGAAGAACTGCTGCGCCATCTGATGGGCTTGCCGCTGGAAGGCACGCGGGCGGGCAACAAGCAGATCACCGGACTGGGACGGATCGTCCCGACCGGCAACAAGGTGTTCTTTGCCCGGCTTGAGGAGGATGGAAACCAGCGTCGCATCGTCAGCACATTTGCGCAGCTCGCTGCCAACAAGGCGGCAATCGATTGGAGCGTGAACTGCGGCAACATGACCGCCGCTCTGCCGCTCTGGGCACTGGATACCGGGCAGGTGGAGCCGGCCGGTGCCGGCAACGCGTTCGAGATCGACATCTTCAACACCAACACCGGCGTCACCGCTGGGTCGCGTATGCGGGTCGGCACTGACGGACGCTTCATTGCGGCCGAGATTCCTGGTGTGGACGGCGCGTTCCCCGGCGTCGATCTGTTCCTTGCCAATCCGGTGGGCGCCAAGACCGGACGTCTGCTGCCGACCGGACAGCCGATGGACGATGTGGCCGGCTACCCGGTCTCGTGCGTTGACGTGGCGGTGCCGATGGTGATCGCGCGCGCGGCTGATTTCGGCAAGACCGCGCACGAGAAGATCGAGGAACTGGAGGCCGATCGCGACTTCATGTCGGCGCTGCGCACGGTGTGGGTCGAGGCCGGTCTGCGCATGGCGCTGAAGGGCGCGGGCGGGCGGGCGATGACAGCCGGCGAACTGGCACAGAGCGAGACGATCCCGAAAGTATGTATCGTTGGACCGGCGCAGGGCGCGGGCCACATCGCGGTCCGCTACTTCACGCCACAGACCGCGCATCGTTCCATGGCGGTGTCCGGAGGCTGCTGCCTGGCCGCGGCGGCGCTGATCCCTGGCTCGGTGGCACACGGGATCGCAGCCGGACTGCCATCCGTGGGTGCCTCGTTCGGCGAGGTCGATGTCGGGATAGAGAACCCGGCCGGCGTGTTGGAAGCGACCATAGAGGCACGCCTGGCGCCATCCGGGCTGGACGTGCGAAAGGCAGCGTATCGGCGCAGCACACAGATCCTGCTGCGTGGACATGTGCCACTGTACCGCGCGTCCGATGCATTGCGCGGCGCATTGGAAGAAGTGGCGCGATTCTAACTCGCCAGTTCGGCCAGCATCAGGCCGGCGGCAAGGATCGCCGCAACCGGCGGGACCCAGCGCGGTGCGGCAAATCCCGGTGCGGCGGATGCATACGTGCGCTGCACGCGCCACAGTGCAAGGTCCACCAATACGAAGATGGCAAGCGTCAGTGCGTTGGTCAGTACCAACAGCTGCTCGAACGAGACGACGACAGCCGCACCTGTCACGATGCATCCGGCAAGCGCCGTCGCCCATAGCGGTGTGCCGGTGCGCGGGCTTACGCGCGCGAACAGCACCGGCAGTTGTCCGTTGCGGGCCATGCCATAGAACAGCCGCGCAAGCATCACGACCTGGACCAGTGTGCCGTTGCCCACGGCCAGGAAACCGACGCACGCGAACAGCCAGACTCCCACGCCGGCAAAGATGTCGAGCAAGGGCCTGTCCGCGCCGCTGTCACTGAGCACGGCAGCGATCGCCACCATAACGTAAAGCACGATGCTGGCTGCGATGGCGCCGACAATCCCGCGCGGTATCGTACGATGCGGGTCCTTCGCCTCCTCTGCCAGGTTGGCCAGAGTCTCAAAGCCGATGAACGCAAAGAACGCGATGAAGGCGCCAGCCATGGTCCCGCTCCAGCCAGCGAGGTCGACAGGCAGCATTGCGCGGAAATGCAGTTCGGGTGCCGCGATCACCCCAGCGATGGTTGCCACGATCAGTCCGCCGATTTCCAGGATGCCGATCGCTGCCGCAATCCCGACGCTCTCGCCGACGCCATAGGCTGCTATGGCGGCGCACCCGACGATCAGCAACGGCAGCAGGACCTCCGGGGGCCAGGGCAGCAGGATGGCGAGATAGCTGATCGAACCCCGTGCGATCGACGCGGCGGAGATCGCAACGGTTGTGGTTACAAGGAGGCCGGTGAGGCCGGCCAAGGCTTGGGAGCCGAAGCCGTGCCTCACATAGGCGACCGAGCCGGAGGCTTCAGGGAAGCGGCTGGCGAGTTCGGCGTAGCACAACCCGGTCATGGCAGCGGTGATGCCGGCGATCAGGAAGGCGACCGGCGCCGCATCGCCTGCACGTGCGATCACTGTGCCTATGGCAACGTATATACCGGCGCCGACGATGACGCCGAGGCCGTAGAATAACAGCGGCCAGAACGTCAGGACGCGTCGGAGGGCCGGCTGGGGGAGGTTCACGGATCACGCCGCCAGCGGCGCCGCACACGTTCGAGCAGCCTCGCCACTGCCGGCACCTCCCTCGCCAACACGATCGCCCCGAGCGGCAACATCCAGAACCCCACGATCGGCAGGAAACCGAACAGGCCGCCGACTATAAGGAGGATGCCGAGTAGAATGCGCAGCCCTCTGCCGATTTGTCGGAGCAGCCAGTGCCAGCGCCGCAGGTCAGACGATCCCCGCGACTGCCAGCACGGTTGCGAGGCCGGCGGCCATGCCGCGGATGGACGGCTCCGGCGCCACGTCGATCCATTCCTCAAGCGAGTGGGCACGTCCACCCGTGCCGCCGGAGCCTATCTTGATCGCGGGGATGCCGAGGCTCATCGGAATGTTCGCGTCGGTCGAGGAGGTTTCGAATTTGGGCTGAAACCCGTGCGCGCTGATCGCCGCGTGCGCGATGCGGACCAGTTCGCTGCGCTCGTCGGTGCGGCCCGCTGGCCGGTCGCCGATCTTCACCATTTCCGTCGATACCGGGCCGTTCCGGGTCGAGCGCGTCGCATTCTCCGCGGCGACCGACCTTGCCACCAGATCGAGGAAGGTTGCCTCCAGCCGGGCCAGTTCGGCAGGCGATTCCGATCGCAGGTCGAAGTCCGTCCACACGCTGTTGGGGATCGAGTTGATCGACGTGCCGCCGCCGGTGACGGACGCGCTGTAGGTGGTCTTCGGGCTGGCCGGCACCGTGATGCGGCCGAGCCGGGCGATCGTGTCCGCCATGGCGAACATCGGGTTCACCAGTCCGAACGCACCGTAGCTGTGGCCGCCGGGGCCCTTGAAGGTCACGCGATAGCGCTTGGAGCCGACCCCGCCAGTTGCGATGTGGCTCATGTCCGGGCTGTCCACCGTGATGAAGGCGCTGATGCGGTCCTTGTATCGGGCCTTTCCCGAACAGGTGCCGCATGCCGCGCAGGTCGCCTGGCCCTTCCTCGCCGACATCGGCGACGAACAGCAGATCGGCGCGGGTGCGCACATCGGCTGCATCCATCGCGCGCAGCCAGGCCAGCAGCACCGCCAGCGAACGCGTATCGTCGCCGACGCCGGGCGCGTAGAGCCGCGTGCCCTCGCGCCGCACGGTCAGGTCGGTGCCGGCGGGGAACACCGTGTCGAGGTGGGCAGCGATGCAGATAAGTGGGCCATTCCCCACTCCAGGGCGCCGGCCCGTGACGTTGCCCTCGCCGTCGATCTCCAAGTCCTTCAGACCGTGCGCCTTGGCCATCGCGAGAAAGGCGCGGGCGCGGGTCTCCTCCTGGAACGACGGTGCGGCAATCTGGGTCAACGTGACGATGTCTTCCACCGTCCGGTCGTGTTCGGCAGTCAGGGTGGCGACAGCCCGGCCGTATGCCTCGCTTTCCATGACTTCATGGATAATCGACTCGGCCTGACGGGTCATGGCATTCGGTTCCTTCGGCGTTCGGCCGGTATTGGCCGAGGCCGGCGCCGGCCGCAAGAGAGGGGAACGCACATGGAACTGGTCGCTCGCCTGCAACGGGAATTGCCGCCGCTGCCGCGTTGGATGGGTATCACCGTCACGGTCGCGGAACCAGATCGCGTGGTTGCCGAACTCACGGTGCGCGAGGATCTCTGTACCTCCGGCGACATCATGCACGGTGGCGCTGTCATGGCGTTCGCCGACACGGTCGGTGCGCTGGGTACGGTGGTGAACCTGCGCGAAGGGCAGGGGACCACGACGGTGGAAAGCAAGACGAACTTCTTCGCCGGCTCGCCGATGGGAACGCGGCTGATCGCCGAGGCAACGCCGCTGCATCGCGGTCGGCGCACCCAGGTATGGGAGACGCGGATCATCAATGAGCAGGGGCGGCTGGTGGCGAAGGTAACGCAGACGCAGATGGTGCTGTAGAATCGCGTTTGGAGGCGCGTCGTCCAGGAATGACACGTGAATGATGTGACGCGCGCTGCAACTGACTACGGAAGCAATGTCAGTGGTCCGCTGACCTTTCCTTTCCCGGTGCCCGGGACTAGCGTCCCCTTCATAAGGCGATGGAGGAAACCATGAGGGCAGCCGTATTCCACGAGCCGAACCAGCCACTCACCATCGAGAACGTCGAGCACGCGTCACTGAAGCGCCGTGAAGTCCTGGTGCGCACCGCCTATGCCGGCCTGTGCCATTCTGATCTGCATTTCATCGAAGGGCTATATCCGTTCCCCACTCCTTGCGTGCTGGGTCACGAGGCGGCCGGCGTGATCGAGGCGGTCGGTGATGACGTGACCTACGTCAAGCCGGGCGATCATGTGATCACCTGCCTCTCCGTGTTCTGCGGCGAATGTCCGCAATGCATGACCGGTCATCCCAATCTCTGCGAGAACACCGAGGTGAAGCTGCTTCCTGGCGCGGCGCGTCGTCTCACCTGGAAGGGTGAGGTGTTGAACCAGGCTATGAACCTGTCTGCCTTTGCGGAATTCATGCTGGTGCACGAGCATGCGGTTGTGAAGGTACGCGACGACGTGCCGCTCGATCGCTGCGCGCTGGTTGGCTGCGGCGTCATGACTGGAGTCGGCGCCGTGTTTCACGCGGCGAAGGTGGAGCCAGGCTCCACCGTCGCGGTGATCGGTTGTGGCGGCATAGGGTTGTCCGCGGTGAATGGCGCGGCGATGGCGGGCGCATCACGCATCATCGCTATCGACACGGTGGCGTCGAAGCTGGATGTCGCGCGGCAGATGGGTGCCACCGATACGATCAATGCGTCGAACGCCGATCCGGTGGAGATGGTGAAGGACATGACCGGTGGCGGCGTGCCGTATTCGTTCGAGGCGATCGGCACCAAGACCACTGCGGAACAGTCGTTTGCCATGCTGCGCCCAGGCGGCACCGCGACGATCATCGGCATGATCCCTCTTGGCACAAAGATCGAGCTGCATGGCGCGGACTTTCTGCGCGATCGCAAGATCCAGGGCACATCGATGGGCGGCAACCGGTTCCGTGTCGACATGCCGCGGCTGCTGGAACTCTACGTGCAGGGCAAGCTGAAGCTTGACCACATGATCTCCGGCCACATCAAGCTGAATGAGATCAACGAAGGCTTTGCACGGATGAAGCAGGGTACTCTCGTGCGGCAGCTGATAGACTTCTCCGCTGGGTGAAACGTACCGCGCCTGGGGTTGCCTCGGGCGCCGATGACATTCGAGTGTGCTGGGTTGTCGTGGTGATTTCCGGCGTGTAGGCACCACCGTATCGATCATATGGTTGGTACGTGAAACGTGAGTTGTAACCCAAGTACCGAGAGTAGAGTATCATCCACACGCCGGTTGGCCCGCCGCGTCATACCCGGGACTGTCCGGCACAGGCTCGGTGGTTGGCTGGCGGAGCAGAAGGTCCCGTGGTCGCCTGACCGCGTCTTTCTGCAGCGTGTGATCTTGCCGCGAATCGCTCGGCGTGGCGGTAGCGCGCTTCTCGTCGGTTGCAGGCGGTACACCGCGCACGACCCGATCATGTTGGAGGGACATGGCGTTGCCTGCTGGACCCTGGACATTGATCCAGAGGTGATACGATGGGGTGCCACGGGACGTCACGTCATCGCCCCCATCGAGCAGGCGGCAACCCATTTCCACGCAGCGATGTTCGATACCGTCCTGTTGAGTGGCGTTTTCGGATTCGGTATCGACGATGTGAAAGCTCAGGAAGCGGCAATCGCTGCCTGTGCCGCCGTTCTCAAGCCGGGTGGCCTGCTGGTCCTCGGCTGGAATGCCGACCTAGTGGCTGATCCGTCGATGCTGATGGGGATCACACGCCACTTCGGTGCTTCCCGTGATGCTGAACTCGTCGATCGGGTCACGTTCCGCTACAGCACCCACACCTTCGACTTCTACGCACGACGCCGCTTGACCGACGGCGTGAGCAGCGAGCCGGATGGCACCCGCAGGCGGCAGTACGGCCTGCTGGATGGGGGTTAGGTCCCACTCTACCGCCCACGCTGTAAGTGGGCACGATTGTGGTTGACGCATTGCCCACGTAGTCGCTCACTCCCGGGACGATCGGTCCGGGAGGTTGTCCTTTGAGCGAAACGCTCCTGCACGACATAGCCGAGTTCTGCCGTAGCGCCCGCATGGCCGAGTCCACCTTCGGGCGCCTCGCGGTGAACGACGGCAAGCTGGTCAGCCGGCTGCGCCTCGGCGGACGCGTCACCACCGATACGGTGGACCGGGTGCGCGCCTTCATCGCCCGTGAGCCGCACCGCATCCTCAACGGCGCCGCCGTCCGCCCGCCATCGGCGCCGCCGCAGCCAACCACCCGCACCACGCACAACTTCCGCTTCTACGACAACCGGCAGAAATACCTGCTGTTCGTCACCACCTGCGGCGAGAAGTGGGTGATCGCCCAACGCGTCGGCATGGAGCTCGCCAACATCCATCCGCGCCCGCCGGCAGTGCGCCTGTTCGACGCGGGCATGGGCGACGGCACGGTGCTCGCCCGGACCATGCGTGCGATGCACAACCGCTTCCCGACCATGCCGTTCTACATCGTCGGCAAGGAGGTCAGCCTCGAGGATGTGCGCCTCGTGCTGGAGAAGATGCCCGACCGGTTGTTCGAGCATCCCGCGACGGTGCTGGTGATGACCAACATGTACTATTCCGAGGCGCCGTGGCTGAAGCCGAACTCGGTCAATGCCGCCACCAGCCTCGTCTGGCACGAGCTTTCGCTCACCGGCAACACCGCGCACGAGTTCGAGACCCAGATCACCGATCTGGGCCCGTTTCTCTCCGAGAACTGGCGCGCCCGCGTGAGCGGCGCCAGCGGCAATCCGGTTTACGAGAAGCCGGTCGTTCTGGTGATCTACCGCGAGGACCACAGGTTCCTGCTGGATCAGGTCCGCCCGCGCCGTGGCTTCACCGAGGCCGAGTACGACCTGGTGATCGCCTCGCAGCCCTATCGCGCGCGTGCGTCACTTGAGTTCAAGGCGCGCCGGGTTGTGGCGCCGCTGGCGCGCGCGCTGGCGCCGGGCGGCAGGCTGATCGCCATCCACTCGCACGGCGACGATCCGGGGCTCGAGATCATCCAGCGCATCTGGCCGGGCGAGAATCCGTTCACCACCGACCGCCACGCCCTGCTGCGCGCGACCAAGGCGGAACTCGGCAGCGCCGGGCGTGACCTGAACTTTGGCGCCTACGCAGATGCGCGCTCGCTGTTCCGCTACGACATGCACACGCTGCCAAGCGAGATCAGCGAGACGATCGGCACCTCGACGCTGTTCGCCGCGTGGAATGCCGCGGTCTATGTCGCGCAGATCGAGGACCAGCGACTGTCCGAAGCGATCAGCAGTGGCGCCTATCTCGAAGCGACCAAGGCCGTGCTGCAAGAACGCGGCGGCCTATGGTTCTGGGACGAGTCCTACGTGATCTCGCGCAAGCGGGACTCCTGATGATGGACGCAACCACCCTCACAGCCACGCAGCATCAGCGCACAGCGGCGCTGATCGCCGACTGTTCGCTCGAACTGTCGCCGCGTGACGAACTCGCCGGCGATGCGCTGCGCAAGCTGCTCGCTCCTGGCACGACCGTATTCGTCAACCACCCGCCCAGCGTGACACACCATGACATCGTCGCTGCCTGTGCGCGGCTGCGTCGCGCCGGTTTTGTCCCCGTGCCGCATGTCGCTGCCCGGCGTCTGGCGAGTTTCACCCAGGCCAGCGACTTCCTGCAGCGCGCGGCGGGCGAGGCGGCGGTCGATCGCATCCTGCTGATCGGTGGCGACGACAGTCCCGTGGGGCCGTTCCGAGCCAGCCTCGATTTGCTGGCGACCGGTGTCGTGGAGCGGCACGGCATCGCGCAGGTCTCGTTCGGCGGCTATCCCGAGGGTCATCCGGCGATCGACGCGCACACCCTGGATGCGGCGCTGCAGGCGAAGGTGGCGCTGGCGAGACAGGGTGGGCTTGCGATATCGCTGGTGACGCAGTTCGGCTTCGAGGCGCAGCCGATCCTGCGCTGGATCGCGGCCCAACGCGCGCATGGCATGGACTGCCCGGTGCATGTCGGCGTTGCCGGTCCCGCGACTGTGGCCACGCTCGCCAAGTTCGCCATCCGCTGTGGCATCGGTGCGTCGCTGCGTGCGCTGGCACGCGGCCACACGGCATTCGCGCGCATCATGACGGAGGCCGGCCCGGAAGCATTGATCGCCGACTTGGTGGCCGGCGAAACCGCCGATGCACCGATTGCAGGTCTGCATGTCTTCACCTTCGGCGGCGTTCGTCGAGCGGCAGAATTGATTCGGCACAGCACTGAACTGTAACCTTGAAGTAAGAACAAAACAGGAAAATGATGGGATGCGCACAGGGCATCCTTCCAGTTCAGCAGGCCGTCCATACTCGGATATGCCTCCCCGTCGCGAAGCCTGGCGAGGAGGCCGGCGCCGATGTTCAGGACCATGATCGCCCTGCTGGCGATGACAAGCCTTGCGACCGTGGCACAGGCCAGCCACCTCACGCGCGATCTGAACCTGGTGAACAGTTCGCGCACCACAGTGGCCTCGTTCTTCGCCTCTCACGCGGGAACTGACGAGTGGAATGTGGACCTGCTCAGCCGGCGCGGGCTGCAGCCCAATCACTTCGTGCAGCTCGACCTGGAGGATCCGGCCGGCGACTGCCGCTACGACTTCAAGTTGGTATTCACCGACGGAACCAGCGAAATCCGCCGCAACGTCGATATCTGCGCGATGCGGACCTACACGCTGACCGACGGAGCTACACCGTAGCCTGCGTCCCCAGGATCACCGTTGCCTGCGCCGACAACACGCCACCATTGCCGTGCACGAGCGCGGTCTGCGCCTGTGCGACCTGGCGTTCACCACACTCGCCACGCAACTGACGCACTGCCTCGATCAGCAGGAACAGTCCGTACATGCCGGGATGGCAATAGGACAACCCGCCGCCATTGGTGTTGACGGGCAGGCTGCCCTTCGGTCCGATGCGGCCGCCGCTGACGAATCGTCCGCCCTCGCCTTTTGGGCAGAACCCCAGATCCTCGAGGAACAAGATCGTATTGATCGTGAACGCGTCATACAGCGCCAGCACGTCGATGTCGGTCTCACGCATCTGCGCCATGCGATAGGCGGCGGCGCCTGATTCGCGTGCTCCGGTGACGGTGAGGTCCGGCATCGAGGAGATCGACGCGTGCGTGATTGCCTGGCCGCAGCCGAGGACATAGACCGGAGGCTTCGCCAGACTTCGTGCGCGGTCGGCTGACATCATCACGATGGCGCCGCCACCATCGGTGATCAGGCAGCAGTCGCGTACGGTGAACGGATGGCTGATCGGTCGTGCCGACAGCACCTCTTGGATGGTGAGAGGCTTCTTCTCCCATGCGACCGGGTTCAACAGCGCCCATTCGCGCGCGGCCACCGCCACTTCGGCCAGCTGTTCGCGCGTAGTGCCGTATTCGTGCATGTGACGCGAGGCTGTGAGCGCGTACGCCGTGGAGGGCAGGAACGGCCTGAATGGTGTTTCGTATGGATTGTACTCGCGCGCCGAAGCCTGCCGTCTGCCAACTGTGCGCTGTGTGCTGCCATACGCGATCACCGCGACAGAACACAGACCCGCCGCAAGCGCCGCCTGGGCGTGCGCGACGTGCACCTCGAAAGACGAGCCGCCGACGATGGTGGAGTCGGTATACGCCGAGGGAAGGCGAAGATACTCGCAGAGCGACATCGCCGACGTTCGCGCCTGCGTGGCAGCGCAGAAGATGCCGTCGACGTCGCTCAGTTTCAGCCCACAGTCTGCGAGCGCGCGATGGATGCCCTGGGCCATCAGGTCGAGCGGACTCATGTTGGCGGCGACCGCACCGATATCCGATTCGGCCGCGCCAACGATCGCTGCGCTGCCGCGCGTGAGGCCGTTCATGGCGAAGCATCCGCCGGCGTGAATACCGGATAGGGCGGCTCATCGCCCTCCGCGGCGTGGACGCGGAACTTCACCCTCATGCCGATGCGGACGTCCAACGGCGCGATGTCCTCGACACGGCTCATCATGCGGAAGCCCTCGTCGATGTCGATCAGCGCGACGTTGTAGGGATCGCCCCTCTGCGGATACACGACGGTGGTGGCGTGCACGGTGCCAATCCCCTTGCTTACCCGCCATTGCAGCTTGTCGCTGCCGGTGAACGGGCAGATCACGCGAGGATAGAACACTGCGGCATTGGCCTCGGGGCTGAACTGATAGGCCAGTTCGCCCTTCTCCAGATGTTCGAGATAGACGCCCAGTGGCGAGGTCGCTGCATTCGCCATCAGACCGGCCTGTCGCCCTGCACGGTCACGCGATGGCCCGAGCGCGTGTGCGGCCAGTAGTCCCACATGGCGCGATGCTGCGCACAGCGGTTGTCCCAGAACGCGATGGAGTTCTCCCGCCAACGGAAACGGCACTGGAACAACGGATCCTCCGCCATGTCCCACAGGTAGTGCAGGATCGCGTTGCTCTCGTCGCGCGGAACACCGACGATGCGCTTGGTGAAGCCGCGGTTGACGTAAAGTGCCTTCTTGCCGGTCACCGGATGCGTGCGGATTACCGGATGTTCGGCGCGCGGATAGGTCGGCTTGTCCGCGACACCATAGTTGGCGTAGGTGCCGCGATACGCGTCCTCGCCATCATGGATCGCAGTGAGGCCCTCCAGATAGCTCTTCATGCGGTCCGACAGCGCCTCGTAGGCGGCATACATCGAGGCGAACAGCGTGTCGCCACCGCGCGGTGGGCACTTGCGGATATACAGGATGCTGCCCATCGGCGGCTCCACGTCGCAGGACACATCGCTGTGCCAGCCTTCGCCGTTGGCGCGCGGCGAATCCTTGTCGGCATGGATAACCATCAGCTCCGGATGGCCCGCTGCGTGTGGCGCCGCGGGATGGAGGTGCAGTTTTCCGAAGCTGCGGCCGAAATCGAGGTGCTGGTCCTCGCTGATGTGCTGGTCGCGGAAGAAGATCACCAGGTTCTCCGCCAGCGCGCGGTGGATCTCCTCGAAGGTCTGGTTGCCCAGCGGCTGCGAGAGATCGACGCCGCCGATCTCCGCGCCGATGATCGGCGTCAGCTTGTCGACGGTGATCGTGTCGTAAGCGACCGGCTCATCGGCGCTGTGCTTATAGCGCGGTCCGTTGTTGCCTCGCAGGACGCTCATGGACGGTCTCCCTAGGCGGATAGATTGGCGCAAGTCTAACCGCCGCCGCGGCGCCGCGCTATGTAGGGGGCGCATCGCCGCCCGCGAGGAAATTCTGCGTCTCGCGATACAGCGCGTAGCGGCTTGTCTCCAGATGCATCAGATGCGTGCCGCGGCTGATCTTCACATCGCGCCGGATCGGCGATGAGGTGAAGGCGCCGAACAGCCAGGCGGCGTCGGCATCGGTGCACATGCTGTCCCACTCGCCGCGAATGATCGCCACTGGCGCGCGGACGAGCGCAGGATCGTAGGCAAGATCGCCTGCCCAGGCGCGGCCAATGTCGAACCAAGGTCCACTCGGCGTCTGCACACTGGGTGGCGTCCGCGTCCAGCTCGCCGCGTCGCTGTCCAGATAGCGCTCGCCCCATTCGGCAAAATGCCGGCGCGACAGCACGGGCGGCTCGTCTGGGGGAACCTCCGCAGTGAAACGCTGCCACTGATCCTGCAGCGAGACGAGCCGCCATGCCGGATAGCCATGCGCGGCCGTGCCATTTCGGCGTGCGATGGCCCCGAACAGCACCAGCCGGTCAACCAGCTCCGAGCAGCGCGCGGCAAAGTGGCAGGCAACGATCGTACCCCAGGAATGCGCGACAATGGAAATCCGCTCGGTCGCGTGATGCTGGCAGATGAAACGCGCGGCTTGTTCCAGCTGCCGGCTGGCGTCATCCGCGCGGCAGAGTGGTTCGCGCCCCTCTGGCGGTTCAGACATGCCGGGATAGGGATCCGAGTGGCCGTAGCCATGAAAGTCGAATCCCCAGACATGAAAGCCCGCCGCGCAGAGTTCGTCGCGCCAGGAACGGCCATCGAAGCGGTGAGCGATCGACAGCGCGGAGGGAAACGTCGCGCCGTGGACGTAAAGCACAACGCCTTTTGTCGGCATTCCGTTGGGCGGCGGCAGATAGCGGAGGAACAGCGATAGCCCGGCATGGCTGCTGGGAATGCGGAAGTGCCCCTCGCGCGGGTCGAGCAATGCTGGCATTGGCGTATCTCCATCGGTGTCGGTCCGATATGCATTGCCAAACGCCATGCATCCACGCGCGTCGCTTCGGCCGCCGCCGAAGCGTCACACGACGGCGATCGCGCTCATCTCGATGAGGTAATCCGGATGAGTGAACTTGCTCACCTCGACCAGCGTCGAGGCCGGCGGCGGAGACGGAAAGTACTCGCGCCGCACCTTATGAATTGGCGCCAGATTCTCCATGTTGCGCACATAGACATCGACGCGGCAGACATTCGCGAGCGTGCCACCCGCGGCCTCCACCGCGGCCTTGACGTTCTCGCAGACTTGGCGCGTCTGCGCCTCGATGTCGCCAATGCCGGCGATCGTGCCGTCCGGCCGCTGTGCGACCATGCCGGAGATGAACACCAGCCTGCCGGTCGCTTCCACCGCTATCGCCTGCGCGAAATGTCCGCCCGGCTTCGGCGCCTTGTCGGTGATGATCGCCTGTCTCGCCATGGCTTCCTCCCTGTTGATCAATGGCACTTGAAGGCATCGAACGGTTCGCGACATGTGCGGCAGCGGTGCAGGGACTTGCACGCGGTCGAGCCGAACTCGCTGATCTGTTCGGTGTCGGCGCTGCCGCACTGCGGACAGGCAGGACTTGCCTCACCAAACAGCGCGCGACGTGCTGCAGCGTGTTCCGGCGGGGCGATGCCGAAAGCTGCAAGCTTGCGGCGCGCTGCATCCGTCAGCCAGTCGGTCGTCCAGGCGGGCGATAAGGTTGTGTGCACACGCGCCTTGATGCCGGCGCGAGCGAGTGCCGTTTCGATCTCTAGCGTGATCATGTTCATCGCAGGGCAGCCGGAGTAGGTGGGCGTGATGGTGACCTCTACCACGCCATCGCGCACCGAAACGTCGCGCAGGATCCCGAGATCGGTGATCGTCAGTACCGGGATCTCAGGATCGGTGACCTCTTCCAGTGCGGCAAGTGCACGTTCGCGCAGCGAGTTGGCGTCTACCATGTGGCGCCTGGATAGGTATGCTGAAGGAATTGCATCTCCGCCAACAAGTACCCGAGGTGTTCGGTGTGCCGTCCGATCCGCCCGCCCGACTGCCTCCAGCCATCCGGCGGACGCGCAAGCGTGGCGCGTGCCAGGACACTGTCGATGGTAGCGTTCCAGGCATCACGGAGCGATATCGGGTCCGGGACTATTCCGGCATCACTCGCCAGGTCGGTGAACAGTTCGCCCGTGTAAGGCCACAGATCATCGAGCGCGGTCTGCGCGCGACGATGACTTTCCGCGGTGCCGTCGCCAAGGCGAATCAGCCACTCAGCCGCGTGCCGCAGGTGATAAGAGGTCTCCTTCTCCGCCTTCGCAGCGATGGCGGCAATCGTGCTGTCGGTGGACGCGGCTGACGCGCGCCAGAACGGATCGACGAACGCCGAGACCAGCAGAAGGCGCGCGATGCTGAAGGCGAAGTCGCCATTCGGAAGCTCCACGATCAGGCAGTTCCGCCATGCCGGGACGTCACGCAGATAGGCAAGCTCGTCCTCGGTGTGGCCGGTGAGCGTGCCCGCATAGCCGTATAGGGTCCGCGCTTGGCCGATGAGATCGAGCGCGATGTTGGCCAGCGCCAGCTCCTCCTCGAGCATCGGCGCGTGGCCGGTCCATTCCGACAGACGATGCCCAAGGATCAGCGCATCATCCGCCCTGGACAGAAGTTGGAGGACGAGCGGCGTCTCTTCGACAGTGATTGAGGTGGTTGCCGCCACGTCCTCAGTGCACAGGAATACGAACCGGCATCGAGGCGATGCTACGCAGGATGTTGGAGTAAGCGCGCTGCGGCGGTTCGAGCACCTCGATCATCGGAAAGCGCTGCAGGATCTCCTCCCACAGTATCGTCAGTTGCAGCTCGGCCAGGCGGTTGCCGACGCAGCGATGGATGCCGAAGCCGAACGACAGATGTTGCCGTGGCCGCGCTCTATCGATGATGAAGTCGTTGGCGTTCTCGATCGCCTCATCGTCGCGGTTGCCCGAGATGTACCACATCGCGACCTTGTCGCCCTTGCGGATGCGCTTGCCGCCCAGGTCGGCATCCTCCAGCGCCGTACGCCGCATGTGAATCACTGGCGTATGGTAGCGAATGATTTCTGGCACCAGGCTCGTCACCAGTGCGGGGTTGTCCATCAGCTTGCGATACTGGTCAGGATTGTTGTGTAGCGCCCACAGCCCCCCGGACATCGAGTTCCGCGTCGTGTCATTGCCGCCAATCAGCAGCAGCAGGATGTTGCCCATGAATTCCCGCGGCCGCGACGGCAAATCGCGTGTCGCCTCGCCATGCGCCAGCATGGAGATCAGGTCAGGACGCGGCTCCTGTTTCGACCGTTCGTGCCAGAGCTGGACGAAGTATTCCATCGCCTGCTGCAAAACCGCGTCGCGTTTCTCGTCAGAATCGATCTCGGTGCCGGCGCGCGTGTTCACGGTCGCAACGTTCGACCAGTAGGTGAGCTTCCGCCGCTCCTCGAACGGAAAGTCGAACAGCGTGGCAAGCATCTGCGTCGTGAGTTCGATCGACACGCGATCCACCCAGTCGAACGCCTCGCCGCGCGGCAGTCCATCCAGCACCCGCTGCGTGCGCTCGCGGATCGTACCGGAGAGACGCTGCAGGTTCATCGGTGCGACGACAGGCGACACCACCTTGCGCTGCTCGTCGTGCTTCGGCTGATCCATCGAGATGAAGCTCGGCCGGCGATAATCCATCGGCGTATCGCGCAGCACGATGCCGCCCATCATGGCATCGGACGAATAGATCTTCTGGTTAGTATCCACCTGCATGATGTCTTTGTACTTGGTCACCGACCAGTACGAGCCGTACATCCCGTCCTCGCACCAGTGCACTGGATCTTCCCGGCGCAGGCGTTCGAAATACGGATGCCAGATGTCGTCTTGGTAAAGCCGCGGCTGGCTGACGTCGATCCTGTCGAGCGGAAGCGACCAGGCTTCCTCGCGCGTATCGACACTGACCGGAGCATTCATCGCGTTTCATCCCTGCGGTGCGTCAGGCAGAAGAGCCTGCACCACCGCATTACATGTTGTCCACTTCGTCGGGCACTTCATAGAACGTGGGGTGACGGTAGATCTTCGAGGCCGTCGGCTCGAACAGCATCTCCTTGTCCGCCGGATCTGAGGCCGTGATCGCTGCCGACGGCACGACCCAGATGGAAAGCCCTTCACCGCGACGCGTATAGACGTCGCGCGCCGCCTGCAGTGCCAGCGTTGCGTCAGCCGCGTGCACCGAGCCGACATGCCTGTGCGCCAGGCCCGTGCGTGCGCGAATGAAGACCTCCCACAACGGGGTGGTGTGCTCGGTCATGCTCAGGCGGCCTCGCGATGCTGCGCGGCCCTCTGCTTCGCGGCATAGGCGAGCGCCGCCTCGCGTACCCACGCCCCATCCTCATGCGCACGACGCCGCGCCGCGAGGCGTTCGCGATTGCATGGACCATCGCCGGCGAGAACGCGACGGAACTCGTCCCAGTCGATCGCGCCGAACTCCCAGTGCCCGGTCACGTCGTTGTAGCGCAGTTCCGGATCAGGGAATGTCAGTCCCAGATAATGGCCTTGCGGCACAGTCGCATCGACGAACTTCTGGCGCAGCGAGTCATTGGTGAAGCGCTTGATCTTCCAGCGCATGGACGCGTCGGAATGCTGCGACTGCGAGTCAGGTGGGCCGAACATCATCAGGCTTGGCCACCACCAGCGGTTCAATGCATCCTGCGCCATCGCCTGCTGCTCGGGCGAGCCGCGCGCCAGCGTGGTCATGATCTCGAACCCCTGGCGCTGGTGGAACGATTCCTCCTTGCATATGCGGATCATCGCTCGCGCATAGGGTCCGTAGGAACAGCGGCACAGCGGGATCTGGTTCATGATCGCCGCGCCGTCCACCAGCCAGCCGACGGCGCCGATGTCCGCCCAGCTTAGAGTCGGATAGTTGAAAATCGACGAGTATTTCGCACGGCCGGTCAGCAACTGCTCGACCAACTCCTCGCGCGTCACACCCAGCGTCTCCGCTGCGGCATAAAGATAAAGCCCATGCCCGCCCTCGTCCTGCACCTTCGCCAGCAGTGCCGCCTTGCGACGCAGCGTCGGCGCACGGGTGATCCAGTTACCCTCCGGCAGCATGCCGACGATCTCCGAATGCGCATGCTGGCTGATCTGGCGGACCAGCGTGCGGCGATACGCCTCCGGCATCCAGTCGTTCGGCTCGATCCGCTCCTCGGCGTCGATACACGCCTGAAACCGCCCGCCCGCTTCGCTGGCGTCGGCAGGGTCGGTGGCGGCGTTGAGCGCCTGACTGTACATGGGACAAATATGGCCCACCCTGGCAGCGTCTGAAAGGCCCGCCTGATGGACTTCGCCCTGACCGACCCGCAGCAGCAGATCCGCGACGAGGTGCTGAAGCTGTGCGCCCGATTCGATGACGCCTACTGGCTGGAACGCGACCGGACCGCGACCTTCCCGGACGCCTTCTTCGCCGCCATGGCGGAGGGTAACTGGCTCGGCATCGCCATGCCGGAGGAGTATGGTGGCGCCGGTCTCGGCATCACCGAGGCCGCGATCCTGATGCAGGCGGTGGCCGAATCCGGCGCGTGCATGTCGGGCGCATCGGCGATCCACCTCAACATCTTCGGCCTCAACCCGGTCGTGGTGTTCGGGACCGAGGCGCAGAAGCGGCGCATGCTGCCGCCGATCATCGCCGGCACAGACAAGGCCTGCTTCGGCGTCACCGAGCCGAATGCCGGCCTCAACACCACGCAGATCACCACACGTGCCGAGCGCCGCGGCGATCGGTACGTGATCAATGGCGCCAAGATCTGGACCTCGACGGCGCAGGTCGCGACCAAGATCCTGGTGCTGGCGCGCACTACGCCGCTCGATCAGGTGAAGCGTCACAGCCATGGGCTGACGCTGTTCTACACCACGCTCGACCGCGCCCATGCCGAGGTGCGGCTGATCCACAAGATGGGGCGGCACGCGGTCGACTCGAACATGGTGTTCTTTGAGGACATGGAGGTGCCGGAGGAAGACCGCATCGGTGAGGAAGGCGAGGGGTTCCGCACTCTGCTGCACGGCCTCAATCCCGAACGCGTGCTGGTCGCAGCCGAGGCGATCGGCATCGGGCGCGCTGCGCTGGAGCGTGCCTCAGGCTATGCGCGCGAGCGCGTGGTGTTCGGCCGGCCGATCGGGCAGAATCAGGCAATCCAGCATCCGCTTGCAAAATGCTGGGCCGAGCTGGAGGCGGCCAACCTCATGGTGATGAAGGCCGCCTGGCTCTACGATCAGGGTCAGCCGTGCGGTGCCGAAGCCAATGCGGCGAAGTACCTCGCCGGTGAGACTGGCTTCCGGGCTTGCGAGCAGGCCGTTATGACGCATGGCGGCATGGGCTATGCGCAGGAGTACCACGTCGAGCGCTACCTGCGTGAATTGCTGATCCCGCGCATCGCACCGGTCAGTCCGCAGTTGATCTTGAGCTATCTCGCCGAGCGCGTACTCGATTTGCCGAAGTCGTATTGAGCGCGCAGGCATCGCATCATCGCGCCGGCTCCTTGGCGAAGAAGAGGTTCCTGACGCGGCCACCATCGATGTGCAGTCCGCTGATTCTGCCGCCAGCGTCGCGCAGGACGCGCCCATCGAGCCATGCTCGAAACAGCGGCGTCGGCGAGACGATTCGGATGAAGTCGCCTTCGATAGCCTCGATCTCCCAGCGAGCAGCGATCAGGAGCGGTCCGGCGACGTGGAGTGTCATGCCCGTCTCGCCTGTACCGATTGTCCAGGTCGCCGCCATGTCCGCGTTGTGATAGCGGCCCGGCAGGTCGGCAGGCAGCTCGGCATTGCCGGAAACACGACGCAATGTCTCGTGCATGCCCGCATCGCGTTCCACATCCAGCACGTCCTCAGCGACGAGCTGCATGGTGAAGTCGGCCGAGCCGCGACTGGTGGCAAGACGGCCGTCGCCGGTGGGGATCGTGGTGAAGGCCACGCCATGCGTGCATGCGGTAACGCGGCCAGCCTCGTCGAGGGTCACATCGGCAGTCGCGCCGGTGTCGCGATTCAGATACCGGCCGGGCAACAGCTCCACGGGCGGCATCGGCGGAATCGCATGCACACCTGGCTTCCCCTCGACCAATGCATCGACGACCTGAAACGCGAGATCGTGCGGGTCTGATGTAGCATCGTTGCTGATGCAGATCACCGCGGCATCGTGATCTGGAATGCGCACGAAACTCGTCTTGTAGCCGGGCCAAAGTCCGTCGTGGCCGATCGTGCGGACGCCGCGGTGCATCTTGACGCGCAGTCCGCGCGCGTACGTGTTCGGCTGATCATTGCTGAACGGCGTCATCGTGGTGAGCGCATTCGCCAGGCCTGTGCCACCGACACGCGGTGAGGCAAAGTTAGCGTGCCACAGCGCAAGGTCCGTGACACAGGAGACCAGCCCGCCTTCGCCGCTCAGCGGGAAGCCATGTTGCGCCCGCGTCCAGCCGCCACCAGACGCGGGGAAGTAGCCTGTCGCCTGACCGTGCACCACCTCGTCCGGTCGCTCGACATGGCACGTTGCATTCATGCCGAGCGGCGTGAAGATGCGGCGATCGAGGAATTGGCGCAGCGAATGTCCGCTGACGTGCTCCACGATGCGGCCGAGCAACATGAAGTTGGAATTGCTGTAGAGATAGCGGGAGCCTGGAGCGAAGTTCAGCGCGCGTTGCCGGCACACGCCATCCATCAGGTCCTGCGCCTTGCAGGGCTGAGCGAGATCGACGCCGCCGAGACGCATGATCTCCAGCATGTCGCGGATGCCGGAGGTGTTGTGCATCAGGTGCGCGAGCGTGATGCGATCGCCGAGGTCCGGCAGCGCCGGGATATAGCGTCGCACATCGTCGTCGATCGACAGCTTGCCTTCGGCCGCAAGCAGCAGGATCGCAGCGCAGGTGAACTGCTTGCTGACCGATGCGATGCGAAAGGTCGTCTCCGGACCGATCGGCACGCTAAGCTCGATGCTCGCCATGCCGGCGCTCTCGTGCACGACAAGCTCCCGTCCCAGCACCACGCCAATCGTCATGCCTGGCCCGTTGCTGCGATGCCACGGCGACATCATGTGCTCGACGCGGCGGCGCAGCAGCAGCAGGTCGAGGTTGTTCACCATCGAGACCGCCCTAAACCGTCACGGCCGGGCGGAGACGTCCAGGTAAAACCGCCGAATCAAGTGTGCTCTACGCCTCGATCTCTTCCCGATCGACCCCGCCGTCACCGTCTTCGTCCGGCTTCGGCAGCGCCGGCAGCTGCGCTTCGATGATCTCGAAGTCCAGCTTGCCGTCCTTCATCGTGACCTTCACAGAGCCGCCCTTCACCAGCTTGCCGAACAGAAGCTCCTCGGCCAGCGGCTTCTTGATGTGCTCCTGGATCACGCGCGCCAGCGGCCGTGCGCCGTACAGCTTGTCATAGCCGCGCTCCGCCAGCCACTCCTTCGCCGCCGACGACAGCTCGATCGTCACGTTGCGGTCGGCCAGCTGTGCCTCGAGCTGCATGACGAACTTTTCCACCACGCGCCCCACGATCTCCGGCGTCAGTCCCGCGAAGGCAATCGTCGCGTCGAGGCGGTTGCGGAACTCCGGCGTGAACAGGCGCTTGATCGCCTCCTCGTCCTCACCTACGCGCGAGTCACGGCCGAAGCCGATCGCCTCCTTCGCCAGATCCGATGCGCCCGCGTTCGTCGTCATGATCAATACCACATTGCGGAAGTCGACGGTCTTGCCGTTGTGGTCAGTGAGTTTCCCGTGGTCCATCACCTGCAGGAGGATGTTGAACAGATCAGGATGCGCCTTTTCGATCTCGTCCAGCAACAGCACCGCGTGAGGATGCTGATCGATCGCGTCAGTCAGCAGGCCGCCCTGGTCGAACCCGACATAGCCAGGTGGCGCCCCGATCAACCTGCTGACGGAATGTCGCTCCATATATTCCGACATGTCGAAGCGGATCAGCTCGATCCCCATGGTCGCCGCTAGCTGCCGCGCCACCTCGGTCTTGCCGACACCAGTCGGGCCACAGAACAGATAGTTGCCGATCGGCTTCTCTGGCTCACGCAGGCCCGCGCGCGCCAGCTTGATCGCCGCGGATAGCGCCGAAATCGCCTGGTCCTGGCCGAACACCATCGCCTTCAGGTCGCGCTCCAGATTGCGCAGCGTCTCCTTGTCATCGGCCGACACGCTCTTCGGAGGAATGCGCGCGATCTTCGCGACGATCTCCTCGACATCGCGCAGTGTCACCGTCTTCCGCCGCTTGTGCTCCGGCAGCAGCATCCGGCTTGCGCCTACCTCGTCGATCACGTCGATCGCCTTGTCAGGCAGCTTGCGGTCATTGATGTATTTGGCCGACAGCTCCACCGCGGCGCGGATCGCCTCGTCGGTATAGCGCACCTTGTGGTGCCGCTCGTAGTTGGTCTTCAGACCGCGCAGGATCTTCACGCTGTCCTCGACGTTCGGCTCGTTCACGTCGATCTTCTGGAAGCGGCGGACCAGTGCGCGGTCCTTCTCGAAGTAGTTGCGGAATTCCTTGTAGGTGGTCGATCCGATGCAGCGGACGTTGCCCGACGCCAGTGCCGGCTTCAGCAAGTTCGACGCGTCCATCGCGCCGCCGGAGGTGGCGCCGGCACCGATCACAGTGTGGATCTCGTCGATGAACAGGATCGCGCCCTGCTGGTTCTCCAGTTCGGACACCACGGCCTTGAGCCGCTCCTCGAAGTCACCGCGGTAACGGGTTCCCGCGAGCAGAGCACCCATGTCCAGCGCATAGATTGTCGAACGTGCGAGGACCTCCGGCACATCGCCTTCCACGATGCGCTTCGCCAGTCCCTCGGCGATCGCTGTCTTGCCCACGCCGGGATCGCCGACATAGAGCGGATTGTTCTTGGTGCGCCGGCAGAGAATCTGGATCGTGCGCTCGATCTCGTTCTCGCGGCCGATCAGCGGGTCGATCTTCCCCGCCATCGCCTTCTTGTTCAGGTTCACACAGTAGTTGGACAGCGCATCCTGGCTGCGCCGGTTTGGCTTTTCCTCGCGCTCCTGCTCGGGATGCGATTCCGGCTGGCTGCCGGTGCCCTGCACTGGACGCTGGGCGGATCGGCCGGGTGCCTTGGCGATACCGTGGCTGATGAAATTGACTGCATCGAGGCGAGTCATGTCCTGCAACTGCAGGAAATATACCGCGTGGCTTTCGCGCTCGGAGAACAGCGCCACCAGCACGTTGGCGCCGGTGACCTCGTCGCGGCCGGAGGACTGCACGTGGATTGCCGCGCGCTGCACCACGCGCTGGAAACCGGCAGTCGGCTTCGGATCGCCCGCCCGATCTGTCGCCAGGCCAGCAAGGTCCTTGTCGAGAAATTCGGACAGATCGCTGCGTAGCTTGTCGAGGTCCACCCCGCAGGCACGCAGCACCGTCGCGGCATCGGTGTCGTCAGCCAAGCCCAAGAGCAGGTGCTCCAGCGTCGCGTATTCGTGACGACGTTCGCTGGCGAGTGACAGAGCGCGGTGCAGCGTCTGTTCGAGGTTCCGTGAAAGCATTGTCGTCGTCGCTCCTACGCGCTGAAGCCTGTCGGCTGGACTTGATCATCTCCGCCGGGCCGACCGGCAGTCAACTCAGTCGAATTTCCTAGCCCACCAGCCATCTGGTGGGTCCTCCCCCGGTTTGCGCAATCATTCCTTCTCGATCGTGCATTGCAGAGGATGCTGGTTCTGCCGTGCCAGGTCCATGACCTGGGTCACCTTGGTCTCCGCCACCTCATAGGTATAGACGCCACAGACGCCGACCCCGCGGCGGTGCACGTGAAGCATGATCCTGGTGGCTTCCTCGCGCGACTTCTGGAAGAATCGTTCCAGAACGTGCACGACGAACTCCATCGGCGTGTAGTCGTCGTTCAGCATCAACACCTTGTACATCGCCGGCTTGCGCGTCTTGGGGCGCGCGCGAACGACCACCCCGGTGTTCGGGTTTTCGTTATTGCTATTGCCCCCACGCCTGTCGCTATCGCTCATCGTCCTTCCGCGCCCATCTATCGCGACCGCCCCGTCGAGTTCGGGCGAGCCATCTGTTCAGCAGGTCGTGGAGTCCCCAGGCCCCTGCCTGCCGAAGCACAAACCATATCGGAATGCGGCGCTGGGTTGAAAGAGCATTGACCAGCAAAGATTAAGTGCAGGTGTCAAAGCACGAAAAAAGGCCCTGGCGGTGACGCCAAGGCCTTTCTTTTCTCTGATCAGAGCCGGATTAGGGATCCACGGCCACCAGCCCCACGGATCAAATCCGGAGGAAGGGCCGGCTGGCAACCCGTGACCGGCCTATCAGGCGGTCTTGGCGAACTTTTCCATCGCCAGGCTGACCCGGGCGGTGATCGGCGCCAGCGCCTGCTCGGTCAGCTTCATCGAGGCGTCCGTCAGCTTCCCCGACTCCGACAGCGTCTTCTCCACTGTCGTCCGTGCAAGCGTCGCCTGGAGGTCGAACGCGTCCTTCACTGACTTCACCGACGTGAGCGCCTTGAACGTGGACATCGTCTCCTCGAACGAGGCCTGGGCGTTGGCCGCGATCTGCTTGCCGATGTCCTGGACACCAGCGGCCCAGATCTGGCCTGACTTAACCATCGCTTCGAGGTTGCCCTGGCTGAACGCCATCAGCTCCTCAGCCGTCTTCATTGCCTTTTCCATGCCTTCTTTCACCTTTTCCTGTGTGTCTGCGAATCCAACGGTCGCCCGAGCCATATCGTCCTTCAGCCCCGACGCCGCCGCTTCGAAACCCTTGCCTGCAGCCGCCGTCTGGTCCTCGATAGCTGGCACGTCGATCACCCTTGGTCTGGTTGTCATCTACACCTCCTGGTGAACGGCCCGCCCCGCGCGGTTGCCGCACCTTCGCGCTGTTTGCCGAACGGTTTTGCTGCAATGCAGCACAGCCCCGATATAGGCCGCCCCCTCGATGGGATCAAGCGAATTTTGTGCACTGCACAAGAATACTCCGAGTTGTCTTAATCCCGCGAAATGGCCGTGGCGCTTGTCCAAGGAGCGGCTTGTAACCCCTTCAGTTTTTTCCCTTTTCGTACGGATTTTGGCTGGACAGGCGCGGCCGCCGGCCCCTAGAGTTCCAGCGAACCGCCGGAGGTGCGCAAGGAATGGCCGAAGCGGAGGCCCGTGGACGCAAGTTTGTGACGCGTCTGTCCGCCCTGGCGGCCACGGTCGTCGCCCTCGCGGTGGTGCTTCCCGTCCAGGCCAGGGCGCAGATCGGCTCCGCCCGCTACAGCTCGATCGTGATCGATGCCGCCACGGGCGACGTGCTCGAGGCGGCGAACCCGGATGCGCCGCGACACCCGGCGAGCCTCGCCAAGCTTATGACCTTGTACTTGGTGTTCGAGGCGCTGCGCGACCGGCGCATCACGACCGGGCAGGTGGTCCCGATCTCGCAAAGTGCGGCCTCGATGCAACCCTCCAAGCTGGGCTTGGTCCCCGGCACGCGGCTGACCGCGGAGGAAGCAATCCTTGGCCTCGTCACCAAGTCGGCCAACGACGCGGCGGCCGCACTTGGCGAATTGCTCGCCGGTTCAGAGGACCGGTTCGCCCAGATGATGACCCTGCGCGCCCGGGCGCTCGGCATGAGCCAGACTACCTTTACCAATGCCTCGGGTCTTCCCGACCCCGACGAGTGGACCACCGCCCGCGACATGGCGATGCTGGCACGGCACCTGCTGACGGATTTCCCCGGCTTCTATCCTTATTTCAGCACGCACAGCTTCACCTTCCAGCGCCGCGTGATCTTCAACCACGACCGTATGCTGGCGTCCTATCCCGGTGCCGATGGCATGAAGACCGGCTACACCGAGGCGTCTGGGCACAACCTTGTCACCAGCGCCGTGCATAGCGGCGTGCGCCTGATCGGTGTGGTGCTTGGCGCTTCCTCCAATCCCGAGCGCGACGCCCACATGACGGCGCTGCTCGATCAGGGGTTTGATCAAATGGATGTGCCGGCGGAGCGCCGGACTACTCTGGCGAGCAGGCTGCCTGGCCTTGTGGGAACCGCACACGCCGCGACGCTCGCGGTCAGGCCGGCTGCCCGCACGCGTGCTGCCTGGACCATTCAGATCGGCAGTTTCGGCAACGAGAGGGCGGCGCGCGAGGCGGCGTCGAATGCTCGCCGAGTGGTAGACGATGGCGAGGCCCGCATCGAGACTGCCAGCCAGCATGGCCGGACCATCTGGCGTGCCCAGGTCACCGGCCTGACATCCGCCGAGGCACAGGGTGCCTGCGCCGCGCTGGTGCGGCATCGATCCGCGTGTGTGATCTTGCGGCCCGACCCGCGCCAGGTCGCCAGCCGCTGACGCGGTCAGTCTCCGCGCCTGAGTTCGTGGACGCCTCTATCTCTCGCCACCAAAGCTTGGCGCGCCATGCCGATGAATAGCCCGGTTTCCACGACACCCACGATCTGAACGATTGCCTGATTCAGCCCGGCTGGGTCGGAGATCGCTCCGAACCGGCAGTCGAGGATGCGGTTGCCGCCATCGGTGCAGAACAACTGACCGGCCTGATCACGTCTTGGCTGCGGATCGGTGCCGAGCCGGCGCAGCCGGTCCGCGGTGGTCTCCCAGCCGAAGGGCACTACCTCAACAGGCACCGGCACCGTCGCGCCGAGACGTTCCACCAGCTTTCTGCCGTCCGCCACGATAACGAGCCGTTCGCTCGCTGCAGCAACGATCTTCTCGCGCAGCAGAGCGCCGCCTGCTCCCTTGATCAGGTTGAGCGAGCCGATTTCGATCTCATCCGCGCCGTCGATGGTTAGGTCGAGTTGCCGGTGTTCGGTGAAGGTGGTGAGCGGAATGCCGCCCTCTCGCGCCTGTGCCGCGCTCCGTTCCGATGTCGGTATTGCGCGTATCCGCAGTCCCTCATGCACACGGCGGATCAGTGCCTCGATGGCGAAACGGGCGGTCGAACCCGTGCCCAGTCCGACGACCATGCCGTCCTGCACCAGGGCGGCGGCGGCCTCGGCGGCCTCGCGCTTCTGCGAGTCGCGATCCATCAGCCACGCACAGGGCGGGACAGCCGTCGGCCCGTGTCGTCATCCCCGCGAAATGCGGGGATCCAGTCCGTCACGACTGGGCTCAATTCCCGCCCACGCGCGCATAACGGTTCAACCCACAGCATCATTCGTCCGCCGTCCATTGATTCTGGGTATTGGATCACGTTCCGTTGTGACGCGGTATAGCCTGACCGGGGCCGTCTGGGCCACAGGTCTGATGGTCCTATGATCACCAAGCTGCCAGCAGGAGGAAGAGTTGCGGCGGATCGTTCTGGCCACCTTTATCGCGGTGTCCGCTGCCGCTTCTCCGGCGACGGCGCAGACCAGTGAGCAACAGTGGGAATGGTGCGGGGACGCAAGCGACCAGGACCGGGCCATCGCCAGCTGCACATCGCTGATTGAGTCCGGACAGGAAACGCTGGAAAAGCTCGCACTCGCCTACAGCAACCGGGGTTATTACCTCTCCAACAAGCACCAGTATGACCGCGCCATCCCTGATCTCGATCAGGCCATCCGGCTCGATCCGCAAAATGTCCTCGCACTGGTCAATCGTGCGCATGCCCACACGGGAGCCGAGCAGTATGACCATGCACTTGCCGATCTGGAACGGGCGATCGAGATCGATCCGAGTTACGCCCCTGCCTTCAATGATCGCTGTTGGGTGCGGGCTATCCGCGGTGCACTGTCCGAGGCTTTGGCCGACTGTGACGAGTCGCTGAGGCTGCGACCGGACGCGGCGGTCACGCTCGACAGCCGCGGCTTCGTCTACCTCAAGCTCGATCGCGCCGAGCAGGCCATCGCCGATTATGCTGCTGCCTTGGCGCAGCGACCGAGGTCCGCCTCGTCGCTCTATGGCCGCGGCCTCGCCCATCTGAAGCAATCGGACAAAGCCGATGGCGAGCGGGATATCGAGGCCGCCAAGCGGATCAACCCCGACATCGCCACCCAGTTCCAGCACTGGGGCGTAACCGGCCCCTGAAGGGCAGCATCCGCCTCACGCCGATCGGTCTTGCGCCCAGCCCTTCGGTTGCGCATGTTTCACTGTGACCGCGGTCATCCCCGCGGGAAGCCTGGAGCAAGCCAAAGATGGACGGCGGGGCCGACGCCAGAAGAATTACGATCCATGCCCCGGAGGATTTCGTCGGGATGCGCGCCGCCGGCCACTTGGCGGCCGAGGTGCTGGACATGATCACCGAGCATGTGCGCCCGGGCGTCGCCACCGGTATGCTCGACTCACTGTGCCACGAGTACATCACAGCACATGGGGCGGTGCCGGCTCCGCTCAACTACCGGGGCTATCCGAAGTCGATCTGCACCTCGATCAACCACGTCGTCTGCCACGGCATCCCGGGTGAGCGGAAGCTGGAGAACGGCGACATCCTGAACATCGATGTCACCGTCATCCTGAATGGGTGGCACGGCGATTCCTCGCGCATGTATGTCGCGGGTACGGCCTCCACGCGGGCGCGCAACCTGATGGATGTCACCTACGAAGCGATGATGCGCGGCGTACGTGCAGTGAAGCCCGACGTGACGCTGGGCGACATCGGTCACGTGATCCAGAACTATGTGGAGAACCAGCGGTTCAGCGTGGTGCGCGACTTCTGCGGACACGGCATCGGGCGGCGCTTTCACGAGCCGCCCAACGTGCTGCATTTCGGCAAGCCCGGCGAAGGTCCCGTGCTGCGGCCCGGCATGTTCTTCACCATCGAGCCGATGGTGAATGCCGGCCGGCCGGAAGTGAAGATACTGGATGACGGCTGGACCGCGGTGACCCGCGACCGCAGCCTGTCGGCGCAGTTCGAGCACATGATCGGTGTGACCGAGACGGGCTGCGAGATCTTTACCCTGTCGCCGGCAGGGTTCAGCAAGCCGCCTTATGGGGCGGGATGAAATGTTGTCAGGAGGAACGCCATGAACGACCAGACGATGACCATGCCGACCATGAAGGTCGCCGTGGCGGACAAGGAGCATGCCAACTACGTCGCCGGACGCCGGGCCTTCTTCAAGTACCGCGACCTCGGTGTGACCGAGGGCACCAAGGGCTTCATGCGCGCCCAGGTCACCTCGGCCGAGCAGGGGATGTCGAAGCCGACCGGCTGGCACGTCCACAAGTGCCAGGCGCAGCTTGTCTACATGCTGAGCGGCTGGGTCGACCTCGAATTCGCCGACCGCAAGGTGCGGATCAAGGCGGGCAACTCGATCATGATCCCAGGCGACACGCCGCATAACGAGACCGGCACCTCGGACACGTTCGAACTGCTGGAGGTATCGGTCCCCGCCGACATGGGCACGGAGCCCTGCGACCCACCGCCCGGGCATTAACCTCGGTTCAAGCCGCGTCCGCCATTCTGGCGGGCGTGGCTACCAGACGCGGCACTGCGCGCTTATCCGAAGCGCTGGACCTGTTCGACGCTGCTCCTCCAGAGACAGTGGAGAGCGCGATCGGTGTCGATGGCCATCGCCTCCGGTTGCGCGAGCGCTTCCTGACGGCCGGACCGGAGGCATTGGCCGACCACGAGATGCTGGAGATTGTGCTGTTCGCCCTGCCGCGGCGCGACACCAAGCCGCTGGCGCGGGCGCTGCTGTCGCGGTTCGGCAGCTTCGCCGGGGCGATCGCCGCACCCATCCCCGACCTGCTGTCTGTCGAGGGCATCGGCGAGGCCGCTGTGGCGGCGCTGAAATCGGTGCAGGCCGCGGCGCTGCGCCTCATGCGCGCCGAGGTGATCGATCAGCCTGTGCTCAACAACTGGGACCGGCTGCTGGCATACCTCGGCGCCGAACTGTCGCGCGAGCGGGTGGAGCAGTTCCGAGTTCTCTTCCTCGACAATCGCAACCGGCTGCTGGCAGACGAGGCGCAGCAGCGTGGCACGGTGAACCACACGCCGGTCTATCCGCGCGAGGTGGCGAAGCGCGCTCTGGAACTGCACGCCACGGCGCTGATCCTGGTGCACAACCACCCGAGCGGCGATCCGACGCCATCACGCGACGACATTGCGATGACCGAGCAGATCAGGACGGCCGCGGCCGCCCTGTCGATCGTGCTGCATGACCACATCATCGTGGGCAACGGGCGGTGGCTGAGCTTCCGCAAGGAGGGCCTGCTACCGAGCGGGTAGAGCCTGACCGATCGAACTACTCGCGGGCAAAGGCCGCCTCTACGCCACCCCGCAAAAGCGTCGGGCCATCGAGCTTCCCGAATATTTCGATGAGGCTGGCGATGCCGCCGGTCCAACCTGTCTGATGGCTGGCGCCGATCCCTGCGCCGTTGTCACCATGGAAATATTCGTAGAACAGGAGATTGTCCCGCCAGTGGGGATCGTGCTGGAATTTCTCGCTGCCGCCGAAGACCGGGCGCCGTCCGCCATCGGACAAAAAGACGCGCGTCAGCCGATTGGCGATCTCCCTGGCAACCTCGAACAGGTTCATCAGGTTGCCGGAGCCGGTGGGACATTCGATCCTGAAGTTGTCGCCATAGTAGGCGAAATAGTGCAGCAACGCCCGGATGATCAGCGCATTCATCGGCATCCAGATCGGACCGCGCCAATTCGAGTTGCCGCCAAACATGCCGGAATCGGATTCCGCCGGGAGATAATCGACGCGATATTCCTGGCCACCCACTGAAAACACATAGGGATGCTCCGCGTGATAGCGGGACAAGGAGCGAATCCCATAGGCACTGAGGAACTCGTTCTCGTCGAGCATACGGGTCAGGATGCGTCGCAGCCGGCCCTCGTTGACCAAGCCGATGATGCCACGTTCGGCAACGCCGAAATGACCAGGGCCGGTCGCATGGATCGATGCGCGCAGTTCCGGCATCCTGTCCAAGCGGTCGAGCATCTGTTGCGTCAGGTTAGGGACGCGCTCGCGCTGCCACTTCTCCACGATTGTTACGGCGCACATCGGCAACAGCCCCACCAAGGAGCGCACCTTGAGGCGGGTCGCGTTCCCATCGGGCTGACGCAGCATGTCATAGTAGAAGCCGTCCTGCTCATCCCACAGTCCGTCTGCGCCGATGCCATTCATGGCCCTCGCGATAAGCAGGAACTCAATCATGTAGTTGCTGGCCAGCCGCTCGTAGGTTCGGTCGTGCGCCGCAAGCTCAAAGGCGATCTCGGCCATGTTCTGACAGAACAGGGCCACCCAGCCCGTGCCATCGGCTTGTTCGAGATGGCCGCCGGTCGGCAAGGGCGCGCTGCGATCGAACACGCCGATATTGTCCAGCCCAAGGAAACCTCCCTCGAACAAGCTGCGCCCGAAGCGATCCTTGCGGTTCACCCACCAGCCGAAATTCGATGTAAGCTTGCCGAAGATGCCCTTGAGGAAATCGAGATCGGTCTTGCCGTGCAGTGCCTGCTCCATGCGATAGGTGTAGATCGCAGCCCAGGCTTGGACCGGCGGGTTCACATCGCTGAAGTTCCATTCATAGGCAGGTATCTGTCCCGTGGGGTGCAGATAAACCTGGTCCATCAGCAGGTCGAGTTGCTGCTTGGCAAAATCAGGATCGACGCTGGCCAGTGCAATGGTGTGGAAGGCCAAATCCCAGGCCGCGAACCAGGGATATTCCCACTTGTCGGGCATCGAGATCACGTCATCGGCGATCATATGGAACCACTCGCGGTTGCGCGGCGGCGTCCCTCCATGTTCGTCGATCCACTTATCGACATCGAACAAGAAATACTGCTTGCTCCACAGCATGCCAGCCAGAGCCTGCCGCATCACATTGGCCGCATCCTCGCCGACACCGGACGGCGTGATCGCCTGATAGAACGCGTTGGCCTCCCGGCGGCGCTGTTCAACGAGTTCATCGAATCCATCGAAGGAAATCTCAGCGGCATTGTTCAGCCGCAGGCGTATCACCGCGGTGTCGCCGGCATTGATGGTGGCGTGGTAATGCGCGGCAGCCTTGGTTCCCGTTTGGCTCGGATTGACCGCCTCCTGCCTCCCCAACACCACGAAGTCGTTTACGCCATCCTTGACGTAAGGGGATGCATTGGCAGTGCCGAAGAGGCGTTGGTTGTTGGTCTCGTTCTCGGTGAACCGGAGCGCTGGACGACCCTCGCAATGCAGATTAAGTCCCGACGATGCCGCAATGGCGCCATTGGCCGCTCGGAGAGAGGGCTTTGGTTGATCTGGCCACCATGTCCAGGTGTTGCGGAACCAAAAGGTCGGCAGCACATGCAGCGGTGCGGCATCCGGTCCGCGATTGTACACGCTGATCCTGATCAGAATGTCGTCGGGCGCGGCTTTGGCGTACTCCACGAACACGTCGAAGTAGCGGTTGTCTTCGAACGCGCCGGTGTCGATCAATTCGTACTCTGGATCGGTGCGGCCCCGTCGTTGATTGACTCCAACCAGATCGTCGTAAGGAAACGCATTCTGGGGATACTTGTAGAGGTATTTCATATAGGAGTGGGTCGGTGTGGCATCGAGGTAGAAGTAGTACTCCTTCACGTCTTCCCCGTGATTGCCCTCGCTGTTGGTGAGGCCAAACAGGCGTTCCTTGAGGATCGGGTCTTTCTCATTCCAGAGGGCAATCGCGAAGCATTGCCGTTGCTTCTCATCGCTGAAACCGGCGATGCCGTCCTCGCCCCAGTGGTAGGCTCGCGACCGCGCGTGATCATGGGCGAAGTAGTTCCATGCGTTGCCGTCCGCGCTGTAGTCTTCGCGGACGGTGCCCCACTGCCGCTCGCTGAGGTATGGTCCCCACCGCTTCCAACCGGCTTGCTTATCATCCAGCCGCGACTGCTCGGCGGTCTTGGCTCGCTCGGGTGTGGACGTATCAGACACATACTCCTCCTGTAGCAAGCGATGGGAGGTCGCCCGGCTTTGCGCGCACAGCGACGCAAGCCCCGATCGAGCCGGACCATTCTCCGCGACCACAGCGTTATCCGTTCGTCAATTCCATCGGATACCATCGTGCGGCCGGGTAGCATTGATCTGGATCAATGGAATGATAAAAGCAGCGTTGGGTCGACCACCGCATGGTTCCCGGACGACCGTCTTCCGGCAGTCTCATTCCGGCCGATCGCCGGCGAGCGTGATGCGCTGCATGACGCGGCGCTGGCCGTGGTAGTCGTTCACCGCGTAGTGCTGTGCGCAGCGATTGTCCCAGATCGCCAGCGACCCTGGTGTCCAGTGAAAGCGACAGGTGAATTCCGGGCGGATCTGATGGCGGAACAGGAACTCGAGCAGGGGTGCGCTCTCCTCCGCGGTCATGCCTGCGATGCCAACGGTGTGCGCACGGTTGACGTAGAGCGCCCTGCGTCCGGTCTCGGGGTGAGTGCGCACCACCGGATGCTCGGCCTCCAGCAACTTGCGCGCATCGGCGCTACCGTCGGACCGGATGCGGTCCTCGCGCGTGCGGCTGGCGTCGGCCTTAGCCGAACTGGACACGCCACGCAGCCCGGCGAGCAGTCCGCGCAGTTTCTCTGACAGCGTCTCGTAGGCGAGATACTGGTTGGCGAACAACGTGTCGCCACCGGCCTCGGGCACCTCGCGCGCGATCAGCAGCGTCGCCATCGGCGGCTCCGGCAGATAGGTCGTGTCGGAGTGCCACACCCCACCGAAGTTGGTCGTCTCGTGTTCGAGCTTGGTGACGTTGATGATCTCCGGGAAACCCTCGATGCCCTTGACGAACGGGTATTCGATCGGCGTACCGAACCGGCGCGCCAGCGCCTGAAGACGCTCGGGTGGCAGGTCCTGATCGCGGAAGAAGATCACCAGGTGATCAAGCAGCGCCTGACGGATTGCGCCGATGGTGGCATGGGCGAGATCGCCGGCAAGGTTCACCCCAGACAGTTCGGCACCCAGGGCGCCGGCGATCGGTCTCACCTCGAAGGGCGCGTTGCGCATGTCACTCCTCCCGACGCTTGTCGTCGATGAACGGTTTCTGATAAAAGACGATTCATGGCATTGCAAATGACCCTCGTTGGACCGTGGCCGGAGAGAGCCTTCCTCTCTTGCCACAGGCGATGTCGGGATCGGACCTGATCAAGGCTCCGGCGGCGAAACTCGCTGTCACCACCGCAATCACGTCTGACGCTCCGCCATCCGGCTCAAGCGCTGCCGCGTCCCGTTGATTTGCCGGTCCGTTTGGCGGAGAAAATCTGTGTCCTGGAGAAGGATCCGATGCACGCGCTTTTTCTGCACAACAGCCTGAGCCGCCGCAAGGAGCGGTTCGAGCCGCTCGAGCCGCAGCATGTGCGGATGTACTTGTGCGGACCGACGGTCTACGACCTGGCGCACATCGGTAATGCGCGCAGCATGGTGGTGTTCGACGTGCTCGCGCGACTGCTGCGCGTGCTGTTTCCACGTGTCACCTACGTGCGCAACATTACCGACGTGGACGACAAGATCAACGCACGCGCCAAGGAGAGCGGCGAGCCCATCAGCGCGATCACCGCACGCACCACGGCGGACTTCCATGCTGACATGGTGGCACTCGGCGTGCTGCCGCCGGACGAGGAACCGCGCGCCACGGAAAACATTGCGCAGATGATCGACATCATCCAGCGGCTGATCGCCGCAGGCCATGCCTATGCGGCGGACGGTCATGTGCTGTTCTCGGTTCCGAGCTTCAAGGCGTATGGACACTTGTCGGGACGGAGTCCGGACGAGCTGTTGGCCGGAGCGCGGATAGACGTGGCGCCCTACAAGCGCGATCCCGGCGATTTCGTGCTGTGGAAGCCTTCCACGCCCGATCTGCCGGGATGGGACAGTCCGTGGGGCCGCGGCCGGCCCGGCTGGCACATCGAGTGCAGCGCCATGTCGTGGCGCTATCTCGGCGAGACGTTCGACATCCATGGCGGCGGCACCGACCTGATCTTTCCGCACCATGAGAACGAGGTGGCGCAGAGCCTCTGCGCCTTCCCCGGCAGTCACTTCGCACGCTACTGGGTGCACAGCGGCATGCTGAACGTGAACGGCGAGAAGATGGCGAAAAGTGCCGGCAACTTCTTCACCATCCGCGAAGTATTGGAGAAGGCGCCGGCCGAGGCTGTGCGGCTCTCGCTGATCCGCACGCATTATCGCTCGACGCCGGACTTCTCCGACGCGGCGCTGGCGGAGGCGAAGCGCGAGCTGGACCGGTTCTATCGCGCGCTGGAACGCTATCCGGATATTCCAGGTGTCGATGTGCCTGCGACGGTCATGGAGGCACTGTGCGAGGACATGAACACGCCGCTCGCGCTCTCGGCGATGCATGCGTTGGCGGATCGCGCCTTGGCGGGCGACTTTGATGCGGCATGCGGGTTGCGTGCGGCGGGCCATGTGATGGGGCTGCTGCAGCAGGACGCGCAGGATTGGTTCCGCGGCGGCATGGACGACGCCGCTGCCATCGAGGCGGCGATCGCCGAGCGGCTGGCGGCGCGCAAGGCACGCGACTTCGCGCGCGCCGATGCCATTCGCGCCGAGTGGGCGGCGAAGGGCATCGCATTCGAGGACGGGCCGCAGGGCACCACCTGGCGGCGGGCAAACTGAGGGGGTTGCGATGCTGCGTTCGTGTCTGCTTGGCCTCACGCTGCTGCTGACATCGTCACCGGCGTTTGCACAGTCGATGCAAGGCATGCAGATGGGAACGCCGTCGTCCGACGAGCCGGCGTCCACCAAGAGCTACCGCGATGCGATGACCAAGATGGGCCAAAGCATGGCGATGACTTACTCTGGCAATGCCGACAAGGACTTCGTCGCCGGCATGATCCCGCATCACCAGGGCGCCATCGACATGGCGAAGGTCGAACTGCAGTACGGCAAGGATCCGCAATTGCGCAAACTGGCGCAGGACGTCATCGCCGCGCAGCAGAAGGAGATCGCCTTCATGCAATCCTGGCAGGCGAAGCACGCGAAATGACCGGACGCGACGGCGGCGCAGAGCTTGTGCCGATCGCCAACTCGCCTGTCGTTATCCTGGTGCGGCCGCAGCTTGCCGACAACATCGGAGCCTGTGCGCGGGCGATGGCGAATGGCGGGCTGTTCCATCTGCGCCTGGTCGCGCCGCGCGACGGCTGGCCGCAGGAGAAGGCGTGGCGCAACGCGTCAGGTGCCGATCGTATTCTGGATGCGACGACGGTGTTTGCCTCAATTGCAGATGCGGTTGCCGATCTGCATCGCGTGTTCGCCACCTGCCCGCGGCCACGCCATATCATCAAGCCGGTGCTGACAGCGCGCGGTGCGGCCGCCGAACTGCACGAGATCGGCGCACGCAGCCTCCGCGCCGGCGTGCTGTTCGGCCCGGAGCGTGCCGGCCTCGACAACGACGACATGGCGCATGCGGACTCGCTGGTGCGCTATCCGCTCAATCCGGCGTTCATGTCGCTCAACCTCGCGCAGGCGGTCATGGTGCTGGCATACGAATGGTGGACCGCTGCGGAGGCAACGCTGCCGCGCGTGCTGATGACCAACGAAACGCAAGTGGCGACCAAGCGGGAATTGGAAAACTTCCTCACCCACCTGGTCGACCAACTCGACGCCTGTGGTTTCCTGCGCAACCTGCCGAAGCGACCCGGCATGGTGCGCAACATCCGTCACCTGTTCCAGCGCGGCGAAGTCACCGAGCAGGAATTACGCACTTTGCACGGTATCGTCACCGAGCTGGCGATCGGTCGGCGACAAATGGGGCGGCTGGAAGACGCAGATCACTTGCCCGACTGAGCCGCCGACAACAGGCGCTTCTTCAGCGTCTCATCGTTCTGGGCCAGCTGGATCGTCTGGTCGTACTGCTGCACCGAGAGACCCTGATCGCCGATCGCCTTCACCATCTCGTTCGTCGCCTGATCGGACAGCGTCTGCTGCTGCTGTGGCGAATTCGCCGATTGCGCGCGTTGCGAATACTGCTGGCGGATCATTGCCACATGCCGCAGCGCCGCGCCGACCTTCTGGACCATCGTATCGGACATCTGGCCCTGCTGCGATGTCGCTCCAGGCGACTGTGTCGCTCCCGGTGACTGTTGTGCAGCTGCCGGGAGGGCACATGTCATCAGCAAGGCTGCCGTAGCGGCAACCGCGTGGGACGCTTTCATTTATACCCCCTTCACGGTTATCAAACGCTCCTGCAGGCAACCAGGACGCGCTCTTCCAGATCTGGATCGGCCTGCGCAGCAGAGATCACCTCGTTGTATTCGGCCACGGTGAGCCCCTGCTCGCCGATCGCCCGGACCGCGGCAGTCTCGACCTGACTGGTGAGCGTCTGACGCTCCTCCTCGGTCTGTGCTGTCGCAATGTTCTCTTCCAGGGACTGGCGCAGCTTCACAATCTCCACGACGGCCTTGCCGACCTGCGATATCGTCTGATCGGATACATCGCCGCTCTGCAGGTTTCCGTCGTCGCGCGGAGTGCTGGACATGCTCTTCGCCATGCATTTCTCCCTTCAACTTCTAGTCGCGCAGCGGGCCGCGATAGTGCGGGGCTGCCCATCGCTCCCGATGGTCGCCGGAAGCTTGTGACGACCGACTCTCGATCAAGGGGGGACTGCGATCGGTAATGTCGCTCCCCTTATCGTGAAGTGCAACGGTCAGCGCGCGCAGTCGATCACCACCGTGCCAACCTTGTCACCGCGCTCCACTGCCTCGTGGGCGGACGCTGCCTCGTACAGTGGGAACCGCGCGGCAACCGACAGCATGCGCTGGCCGCTCGCGATCCAACTCCCAATGTCTGTCTGTGCCCGCTTGCGGGCCGCATGCGGCGAACCGGGCAATGACATCGGATAAAGCGAAACATTGCGTTGCATCAATTCGCCGACCGGCAGGCGCGGCGTGCGGTCGCCATTCGAGGCATAGGTTGCGATGCTGCCATTGGCGCGCACGCAGCGCGGCGTCGCCGCGAGGTTGCCGCCGAAATCGACGTCAACCACGTGATCAACGCCCTCGCCCCCGGTGATGTCGCGCACCCGCGCGGCCACGTCCTCGGTTCGGTAGTTGATGACATGATCCGCACCGCCGGCACGGGCACGCGCGGCCTTGGTCTCCGAACTTACCGTGGCGATCACCGTGGCACCGGCCCATTTCGCGAGCTGCACCGCATAGTGCCCGACCGCACCTGCCGCGCCGGTCACGAGAAGCGTGCGACCCTGCACCGGGCCAGCGACGAACACGCAGTAATGCGCGGTCATGCCGGGGATGCCGAGGGTCGCGCCCTCGGCGAATGACACGTGCTCGGGCAGAGGCGTCACCAGATCGACGTTCAGCGCGATGCATTCCGCGGCGGTGCCCATCCAGCGGCCGTTCCGCTGGCCGTTGTACAGCCAGACGCGGCGCCCGACCCAGCTGTCTGGCACCATCAGGCCGACGCGATCCACCACCCCGGCGCCATCGCTGCAGGTGACGACGCGCGGATACTCCATCGCAGGTGCGGGTCCACGACGGCGACCGGCGTCGGACGGATTGACCCCCGCGGCTTCGAGCTTCACGCGAACCTCATAGCTGCCTGGTTCCGGCGTCGGCAGTTCGCCGCACACCAATACTTCACTCGCCGGTCCTTGCCGGTCGTACCAGACGGCGCGCATCATCCGGCCTCCTCGATCTTTTGCAGCATCAGGGTGGACCAATGAGCGACCAGCGCAAGCCGGTGCTGACCGGCGGCTGCCAGTGCGGCGCGATCCGCTATGCGTTGTACGGCGAGCCGGACCGCGCCGGCATCTGCCACTGCCGCATGTGCCAGAAGTCGGTCGGAGGACCGTTCAAGGCATGGGCGAATGTGCGGATGGAGAACTTCGCCTGGACGCGCGGCGAACCCGCGAGGTTCCGCAGTTCAGCGGCGGCGGAACGTGGCTTCTGTGCGCGCTGCGGCACGCCGCTGTTCTTCGCGTATGTCAAACGGCCCGGGTCGATCAGCATGACGATAGGCAGCCTGGACACGCCGGGGGCTGTCTGGCTGTCGCAGGTGGACGGCATCGAGAGCCGGCTCGCCAACTTCGATGCCACGGCGCTTGCCGCCCTGCAGACGCATACCACCAGCGAGGGGACGCCTCCCGAAGATCTGACGCACATCGCGATCTATCAACATCCGGATCACGACACGCCGCCGGACTGGCGACCCGCGTCCTAATCCGGCTCGCTCTGAAGCTGGCGTCGCGCCGCCGCGAGCGCGGCCTGCTGCTTCGGGGTCGATGCCGGAAGGTTCAGATCCAGCGCCCCGATTGCGTCGATCATCGCCGCCACCACGACCAGCCGAGTGAACCACTTGTTGTCCGCCGGCACCACGAACCACGGCGCATGCGGAGCGGCGGTCGCGGCAATCGCCTCCTGGTAGGCAAGCTGATAGTCGTCCCAGAAGCCGCGCTCGGCCAGGTCGCTGGTGCTGAACTTCCAATGCTTGTCGGTCTCGTCCAGCCGCTCGAGGAAGCGCCGCTTCTGCTCCTGTTTGGAGACATTGAGGAAGAACTTGAGCACGACGATGCCCTGCCGGGTCAGGTATTGCTCGAACTCGGCAATCGCCGCGAGCCGATGCTCCCACAGATGCTTGCCCAGCAGCTCTTTCGGCAGGTGCTGCCGTTCAAGCAGGTCGGGATGGACGCGAACCACGAGGACCTCCTCGTAGTGACTGCGGTTGAAGATGCCGATATGGCCGCGCGGCGGCAGGGCCCGGTTGGCTCGCCACAGGAAGTCGTGCGCCAGTTCCTCGGGTCCCGGCGCCTTGAAGCTGGTCACCTGCACGCCCTGCGGGTTCACGCCCGTCATGACGTGTTTGATCGTGCCGTCCTTGCCCGCGGCGTCCATGGCCTGCAGCACGCACAGCACCGCCCATTCGTCCTGCGCGTAGAGCCTTTCCTGCAGCGCAGCGAGACGGTGCACGTCCTGCGCCACGATGGCCTCGGCCTGCGGCTTGGTCAGCAGGTGTCCCGCCGTGTCGTTCGGGTCGAAGTCGGCGAGCCGGAAGTCCTTGCCTGAGGTCACACGGTAGCGGTCGAGAAGGTCGCGCATCTGCCTGGGGGACAGGTGCGGAGCAGTGGCAGCCTGTGTGTCCATGGACATTCTCCTTCGCAGCCAAACAGGTCGTGTCCAGATGAAATGAAGGCAACCCGCGTCACGACCCTTGCCCGCTCGGGCGGGCGCGGACGACAATGCAGCGATGCAGACGCGGAATGTCCAGCCTCAAGTTGACCCCGCCGCGCACCCTGGCGAGCCGCGGCGGTTTGCCGGCCCGGCATTTGCTGCGCTCGACCTCGGGACCAACAACTGCCGCATGCTGATTGCTGCACCGTCGGGTGACGGGTTCCGTGTGCTCGACAGCTTCAGCCGCATCGTGCGGCTGGGGGAGGGGTTGCATCGCACCGGCCAGCTCGACCCGGCAGCCATGGAACGGACGTTGTCGGCGCTGCAGGCGTGCGCGGCGCGGCTGGAGCGCCGCCCGGTGCGCAAGCTGCGCGCCATCGCCACCGAGGCGTGCCGGCGCGCCGTCAACGGGAGCGCATTCCTTGTCAGGGTGAAACACGAGACCGGCCTGGAGATCAGCGTGATCTCGTCGCGCGAAGAGGCCGAGCTGGCGCTGGAGAGCTGCGCGCCATTGCTGGCGGGCTGGGGGCGGCGTGCGCTGCTGTTCGACATCGGCGGCGGATCGACCGAGCTTGCCTGGGTGCGGATCGATCCGAACGGGCGGCCGGAGCTGATCGGCTACGCCTCGCTGCCGGTTGGTGTCGTGACCCTGGCGGAGCGGTTCGGCCAGGCGGGGTTCGACCCTGATGGGTTCGAAACGATGGTCGACGACGTGCTCGGGCGGCTGGTGGCGTTCGAGGCAGTGCACTGCATAGGCCGCGAGATCCGCGAGGGCGGCGTGCAGCTGCTGGGCACCAGTGGCACGGTCACGACATTGGCTGGGGTTTCGCTGGGGCTGTCGCGCTATCGGCGGCCGCTGGTGGACGGCACGGTGCTGACCGCCGATGCGGCTGACGCGGCACTCGCCGATCTTCGGGCGCTGGGGCGGGCGGGCCTGGAGGCGCATCCCTGCGTCGGGCCTGATCGGGTGGATTTCGTGCTGCCGGGCTGCGCGGTGTTCGCTGCCCTGGTGCGGCTGTGGCCGGCACCGCGGGTGATCGTCGCGGATCGCGGGCTGCGCGAGGGCATGCTGCTGCGCATGATCCGCGCGGACCGGAGGCACGGGCGCGGGTGAAGCGCCGGAAGGAGCCGGCGCCACGCGGGCTGACGGTGGCGGTGCGGACGGCGAAGGGGCGGAGTGGGGGCTCGCAGCGCTGGCTCGCTCGGCAGTTGAACGATCCCTACGTGGCCGCGGCGAAGCAGCAGGGGTTTCGGTCGCGTGCGGCATTCAAGCTGGCTGAACTCGACGAGCGGTTCCGGCTGATTCGGCGCGGGGCCCTGGTCGTCGATCTTGGTGCTGCGCCGGGTGGCTGGACGCAGATCGCGGTGCAGCGTGGGGCGGGGCGGGTTGTCGGTGTCGATCTGCTGGTGGTCGATCCGGTGCCGGGGGCGGTGATGCTGCAAGGGGATTTTACCGAGCCGGAGGTGCAGGAGAGACTGGTCGCTGAACTCGGCGGCAAGGCTGACCTTGTGCTGTCGGACATGGCGCCGAACACGACGGGGCACGCCGCCACCGATCATCTGCGTATCATGGCGCTGGCCGAGGCGGCGCTGGAGTTCGCAGTCGAGGTGACTGGCGGAGGGCGGCGGGTTCGTCGCCAAGGTGTTCCAGGGCGGCGCCGAGAAGACGATGCTGGAGCGGCTCAAGCGGCGGTTTGCCGCCGTGCGGCATGCCAAGCCGCCGGCGAGCCGGAAGGAGTCCAGCGAGCTTTACGTGGTGGCGACGGGGTTCCGGCGTGATGCACCCCAACTCCGCAGGGGAGGGGGTATTTCACTTCAGTCGAGGGTGAGGGCCATGCCATCCAGGTCCTCGGACCGCTCGATCTTGATCAGGACGGCGAAGCCCTTCTTGTCGGGATCGCGGTCCTTCTCCGGCTGCACCAGCCTGCGCCATACCTCCTCATACTGGGGGCCTGACTTCACCACGCGCGCAGTGCCGTAGAAGCGGGCGATGCCGCCCTTGGGCAGCACGCCATCGGCGCGCAGCTGCGGCTTGCGGAAGTATACCGTGACCTTGGTGCCGTCGTGCAGCGCCGCGTTGGTCGAGCCCTTGCCTCGTTCCCACAGCGCGATGTGCTCGTCGTCCAACACCATCGTGCTGCCGCGCGGGGTGATCTGCGCGTAGCCGTTGGGCAGCGCGGTGCCTACCAGGCAGACGTGCTCGGGGAACGCCGAGTTGATATGCGGCTGCAGGGTCTTGGGGATTGTTGCCACGGCAGTGCTCTCCTGGTTGCTGCGCAACCTTCGGCACAAACGCGCGGCGGGTAAAGGGCATAGCGCCCCGTTGGAGGCGCCATGCCTTCGCTGAAATCAGCGGCGGTAAGGATAATAGCTGTAGCCGTTGTTGTAATTATAGCCATAGCTCGGATAGCGGTGCTCGTGTCGCCAGGAGCGCTGCTCTTCCCAGCGCTGCTGGCGGTGGTATTGGCAGCGCGGGCCGCAATACCAGTCGGCCTGCTGGATGGCGGACGCCTGGGATGGCATGTGCACCGGGGTCGTCGGTGCAGCCGATGCGCCGACGGTTCCCAGGCCGATCAGGCCTGTTGCGGCCGTAAGAGCGATCAGGGTCTTGCGCACGGTTCGGTCCTCCCGGTTGTTGCCGTGCACAGACGATGGTGTCGCGGCGCGTCGGGATGGCGGCGGCAACGCGGCGGAAGTTTGGTGGCAAATGAAGTCTTGGTAATGCGGGCGAGAGACCCGTCGCGTTGCGTCACAGGCCGCGGCCTGGCGGTCTCGCGCTGCTGCCATCGCGGCCTCGTCCCTTGCCGTCGAACAGATTGCGTGCCTGGCGCACTGTCAATCAGGAAAAGGAAGCGCGCCGTCTGGCGCTGCATCGTCCGTGGTCAGCCAGATCGGCCTCCAGCTCTGCTTCGCCATGCGCCGTACGAGGCGCTTTGGCAATGCGGGAATCCCAATGAGTTGCCATACGGTACCGTCCAGCATGGCGCCCCGCGCTATCGCGAATTGCCACCGCGCGCTGCCCTGTCGCGAGCGCGCGCCCGAGCAATTGGGGCAAAGCATTATTGGGCCCTGTGCGGATCAGGTGGTAAAGGCCGACCTCGGGCACGTCTCGTAGTGCTCTGCCACCAGCCGGTCCAGCAACCGAACGCCGAACGCCGTGGCGCCCTTCGGCACGCATGGTGCGTCCTTGGTACTCCATGCGACACCGGCAATATCGAGATGCACCCAAGGCGTCTTGTTGACGAAGCGCTGGATGAACTGTGCGGCACTGATTGATCCAGCCGGCCGGCCACCGATGTTCTTCATGTCGGCGATGTCAGAGCGGATGAGTCGGTCGTAAGCGTCGTCGAGCGGAAACCGCCATACCTTCTCATTGATCGACTGCCCTACAGCCGACAGTTTTTGCGCCAGCGCATCGTCATTGCTGAACATCCCAGCGTATTCGTGACCGAGCGCCACGATCATCGCACCGGTCAGCGTTGCCAGATCAATCATGAAGCGCGGATCGAATTTCTGCTGGCAGTACCAGAGCACATCCGCCAGCACCAATCGTCCCTCGGCATCCGTATTGATTACCTCGATCGTCTGACCCGAGTAACTCTTCACCACATCGCCTGGACGCTGTGCAGTACCCGATGGCATGTTCTCCACAAGACCCACAATGCCAACCGCATTGACCTTCGCCTTGCGCCCTGCCAGCGCGGCCATCAGCCCGACCACCGTGCCGGCGCCCGCCATGTCCCACTTCATCTCTTCCATGCCGCCGGCCGGCTTTATGCTGATGCCGCCGGTGTCGAATGTGACACCCTTGCCGATAAAGGCCGCGGGCTTGCTCTTTGCCTTACGTCCATTACCTGATTCGCCATGCCATTGCATCACCACCACGCGCGGCTCATTTGCGCTACCTTGTGCAACACCCAGCAAAGCGCCAAAGCCTAACCGGCTCAGTTCTCTGGGTCCCAGCACGTCCACCTTCACACCAAGCTCGCTCAACCGCTCGCAGCGATCGGCCATTTCCGCCGGAACTCAGTACGTTGGGCGGCTCGCTCACCAGGTCGCGCGACAGGAACACGCCCTTGGCCACCCCGTGCAATGGCTCCCATGCCGATCTGGCGAGCGGTGGATCAGCGGTGAGCAGCGTCAGTTTGGTGAGCTTCGGCTTGTCCTCTAACTTTTCCTTTGTGCGGTACTTGTCGAAACGATAAGCGCGCAGTGTGGCACCAAGCCCTACTTCTGCCGCCTGGGAGGGCTGCAGCATGCCGGTTGCAACAGACGCGGCGGATTCGCGCGGCAGTGCAGCCGCGGCATGGCCGCCCGCCTCGTTCAGCAAGCGCGCAGTTAGTTCCGCAGGCTTTCCGAGACCAACAGCCACTACACGCGTCAACCCCGCTCCCGGTGCGAGGATCGTGCACGTCTTCCCCGTCGCCCCCTTGAACTCGGTCGTCTTGAGGGCTCGCTCGATCGCACCGCCGGTTGCCTCATTGGCCTGCTGCCACACGCCTGACGGGACTTCGCCTTCGCCGATCAGCAGCACGAGGGCGCCAGACTTCGGCAAGGCCGGCTTCGCGAACGCGATTTCGAGCATGGTGCGGAACTCCCCTGGACCTCGGCGGCCGCCCTCGAGTGTAGCAGTGCGTCCCGCCTTTGCCACGGCCGGTCGGTGCCGCTATCTGCATTGGAGCATGACAGAGGTATTGCAGGCCGATGCAGTCGGAATTGCCCGCGCGGCCGCGTTGCTGCGGAAGGGTAGTCTTGTGGCGTTCGGCACCGAAACCGTCTATGGGCTTGGCGCCGATGCGACCAATGATAGTGCGGTAGCCAGTATATTCGCTGCAAAAGGGAGGCCACGGTTCAACCCGCTGATTTGTCATTATCCCGACAACTATGCGGTATTCGCCGACGTGATCGCGAGTAAGGACGCACGCCGCCTCGCTGCGGCGCTCTATCCCGGTCCTTTAACGCTGGTTCTGCCGCGTCAGGGTGATTGCGCGGTAAGCCTGCTGGCCAGCGCAGGGCTCGATACGCTGGCTGTGCGCGTTCCGGCCCACGATGTCGCGCTGGAGTTGCTGCGTGAGACGGGGCGACCGATTGCCGCGCCTTCAGCGAATCGTTCCGGCAAGGTGAGCCCGACAGCGGTCCAGCATGTGCTTGACGAACTATCCGGTCGTATTCAGGCGGTGCTCGATTGCGGTCCATGTCCAGTAGGTCTGGAATCCACCGTGCTCGACCTTTGCGCCGCCGAGCCTGTGCTGCTACGGCCAGGTGGTGCGACGGTCGAAGAGATCGAGGCAATCATTGGACCGGTGCGCCGAGCACATGGCGTGCAGGACGCACCACGATCGCCCGGTCTGTCGCCGTCGCACTATGCGCCGACGCTGCCTGTGCGATTGTGTGCATTGGAAGTACAGAGTAACGAAGCGTTGCTTGCCTTTGGCCCCCCAGTGGCGGGCTCCGGTGCAGTGTTCCAGCTAAGCGAAGCCGGCGATTTGACCGAGGCCGCCGCACGGCTCTTCGCCGGGCTGCGAAGGCTGGACGAAGAGGCCGCCGCGCTCGGACTCGTTGGAATTGCGGTGATGCCCGTGCCGGAAAAAGGCCTTGGTCGCGCGATCAACGACCGCCTGCGCCGTGCGGCTGCGCCACGTAAGTGAACGGAATGCACGCTGCCGGTTGACATAGAATGACCGCAATAGCGCGAAGCTTCGGCCTTAACCGGCATTGCGACGTGACGAGGAGCGGGGCGCGGTCGCGCCGATCGGCTCAACCGTATCTGGCAACTGCTCCTGGATGAATTTGCCGAGCACCTCGAGATCTTCGCCGCGCGGAAAACTGGCGCGCCAGAGCAGACCGATACGCCTATAAGCCTTCGCCGCCTGGAGGGGTCGCACTTCCAGCCGCAGATGTCGTGCCGTCAAGTGTGGCACCGCCATTGCCGGCAGCAACGTACAGCCCAGGCCCGCCGCAACCATCTCGGAGATGGTTTCCAGGCTGGTAGCGCGGAAATCATCGCTCGCATCAGCGTGGTTCCCAGGCCGATTGCCGCACACCGCCAATGCCTGGTCGCGCAGGCAATGACCCTCATCGAGCAGAAGCAGGCGCTCATGCGCCAACTCGCGTTCGGTCACCACGGGGCGGTTGGCCAGCGCGTGCTCGGTGGGGCAGGCGAAGCAGAACGGCTCGCGGAATAGGGGCATCGAACGATAGGCGCCGCCCTGCTCGGGTAGAGCGATCAACAATACATCGAGCCCGAAAGATTTCGAGCGCGTCGAGCAGGTTGTCGGTCAGGTCCTCGCGCAATACCAGACGAAGATCTGGAAAGGTCTCGTGCAGCCGCTTGAAGATGAGAGGCAGGATGTAAGGACTGAGAGTCGGGATGATGCCGAGACGCAGCACGCTGGTCAGGGTGCCATGCCGATGGCGGACCAGCGCTGAGATCTGGTCTGCCTCCTCGAGGATGCGGCGCGCATGCGCCACCACGCCCTCGCCGACGGGCGTGAGCGTCACGAACCGCGTGGTGCGCTCGACCAGCGGCACGCCGAGATTTTCCTCAAGCTTCCGCAACTGGCTGCTGAGAGTCGGCTGGGTGATGCGACAGCGCTCCGCCGCACGGCCGAAGTGTCGCAGGTCCGCGACCGCGACCAGGTAGCGCAGCTCGGCGAGAGTCATGGGGGTCCTCATTCACCCTCTCTATTGATGAAATCGCATCTTTAGATTGGACAAATGAACCGATCCCCGCAAGATTGCCCGAAAGACTGGTTGCGCGTGGGTACGGCGGACAGGCGGCGAGCGACTATCCCGGCACGGGCCGACAGGCCGCATGGTCAAGGGACCTCATGGCGAAGAGATGCGGCAGCGCACACGCTGCGTGGGGAGATTGGCGGGCGAATGATCGGTCCTGATACCGAGACTGGCTGTGGTCGGTGGCTGACACCGGCGCGCCGCGGGGCTCGCACAGTTTTGACTAGTGGTCGATTTCTCTATACGGTCTGCCGCAGCACGGCCCGGTCTAGGATACCGGCAACGAGGCGCGGCTTGCAGAGCCAGGAAACGTGACACGTGTGCTGCCCTGATGTGGCAACGGTAGTGATCAGGCATGGTGCGAGAGCGAGGCAGGGTTGGTCGTGTCCGTGCGCCGAGCGCCTCGAATGCGTCTGTCGACTGAACAGGTGCGGCGTGGCGGGTTGCACAGTTGCGTTAGGTACGGATGCCGCCTCCTTTGTTTGAACGCGCGGCGGGCGCGGCGCTGGAGTGGCAGAAGTATGACAGTAGTTTATCGCTGACGTGGGAGGAGTGAACATGGCACACCAGGACGACATCGCGTTGATGGCCCATTTGATGCGGCGTGCGGGCTTCGGAGCCAGCCGTGATGAACTCGAGGCGCGTGTGGCCAAGGGCTACGACGCGACCGTCGAGGAATTGCTGAACCCTAAGACGCAGCCGCCCGTAGATCCCTACACGCTGCTACGGCATCAGCCGGCGGCGTTGCTGCCCGGCGGTCAGCCCCCGATGGGCAACGTCAACTACATGTACTATCTGGTGAACACAAAACGTCCGCTGGAAGAGAAGATGGCGCTGTTCTGGCACAGCGTATTCGCCACCGGCAACTCGAAGGTGGACAACTACGACCAGTTGCTGGAGCAGATCGAACTGTTCCGCAGGAACGGCATGGGCAACTATCGCGACCTGCTGCTGAAGATCGCGAAGAACCCGACGATGATCTTCTGGCTGGACAACAACCAGAATCACGGCACGGCGGTGAACGAGAACTGGGGCCGCGAGCTCTTGGAGCTGTTCAGCCTCGGCGCCGGCAACTACACCGAGGTGGATGTCCGCGAGGCCTCGCGTGCGTTCACCGGCTGGACCTTCGAGACGAAGCTGCCGCGGCTGCCCTACGGGCGGTTCCCGTGGAAGTTCGAATATCGCCCAGAGGACCATGACGACGGCGAGAAGACATTCCTCGGCCACAAGGGCAACTTCAACGGCGAGGACATCATCGACATCGTCGTGCAGCAGCCTGCATGTGCCAAGTTCATCTGCCGGCATCTGTACAACTTCTTCGTCGCCGATGAGCCGCAGGTGCCTGCGTGGTCGATCGAGGAGCCGCGCGATCCTCAGGCGATGGCCACGCTGATGAAAGCGTTCCAGGAATTGAAGTGCGAAATGACCCCGGTGCTGCGCGCCCTGTTCAAGTCGGACTTCTTCAAGAACGCCCGCTATCAGCACCTGAAGTCGCCGGCCGAGGTGGTCGTCGGCACGCTGCGCCTGGTCGGCGGCTATGAGCTGCCCAAGCCTGGCTACGGCGAGCTGTCGATGCAGCCATCCTATATGGGCCAGGACCTGCTCAACCCGCCGTCGGTCGAGGGCTGGCACACCGGCAAGGAGTGGATCAACAGCGGCTCGCTGATGTCGCGCATCAACTTCGTCGCAGCCCAGATCGGCAATCCCGACCTTCCCGGCGTTCAGGCGATCATCAACCGCCTGAAGGCACAGGGCACCAAGACGCCCGACCAGCTGGTGGCCAACTGCCTCGATCAGATGGGGCCGCTGGAGGTCAGCGCCGACACCAAGAAGGAGCTCACCGACGCGGCGAAGCAGTGGGGCGAGATCAGCTGGGATAACGACGCCAGCGCGCAGAACGCCACACGACGCGCAGCCGAGATGATGCAGCTCATCGCGGCGACGCGCGAATACCAGTTCGGCTGAAACATGACACGGAACGGATAGGAGGAACTAATCTATGTCGGCAACGCAGCAATCGAAGGATCCGGTGGTGGTCGTGTTGCAGCTCACCGGCGGCAACGACTACCTGAACACCGTGATCCCGTACAACAACGGCCTGTACAAGGACAATCGCAAGGCGGTCAGCATCGCCGACAGCGACATGGTCCACCTGGACCAGGCCCACGCCATCCCGAACTACATGGCGCCGCTGAAGAAGTTCTGGGATGACGACAAGCTCGCCATCATGCACGGCGTCGGCTACCTCGATTCTCCGCGGTCGCACTTCCGCTCGATGGATATCTGGCATACCTGCGAGGCCGAGAAGGTCGGCACCGAAGGCTGGCTGGGCCGCGTGGTACGCGAGATCGACCCGAAGAAGGAGAACGTCGTCACAGCCGTGAGCTTCGGGCCGTGCCTGTTCCGCGCTCTCGCGGTGCCCAACGTTCCGGTCGCCTGCGTGGCCGGGCCGCTCGAGCAGTACGGCTTCCTGCCGACGATCCGCGACCAGGCGCAACGGCTGAAGGTGTTGGAGACGTTCTCCCACATGTATCAGCCGATCGAGGGCAGCGGTGTCATGGAGTATCTTGGCACCACCGGCCTCGACGGACTTAAGGGCGCCGACATCCTGAAAGTGGCGCCGGGCATGTACAAGTCGGACGTGAAGTATCCGAATACCACGATCGCGCAGAAGCTCCGCGGCATCGCCCAGGTGCATCTCGCGAACCTCGGCACGCGGGTCTTCTACTGCGACCATGGCAGCTTCGACTCGCATGCGGGTCAGACCCCGCTGCACGCCGGTCTGTGGACCGCTGTCACCGAAGGCCTCGACGCCTTCATGACCGACCTGCGTGCGCACAACGCGGCTGACAATGTCATCGTGCTGATGTTCTCGGAGTTCGGCCGCCGCGTGCGCGACAACGGCTCCGGCACCGACCACGGCGCCGCCGGTGCCACATTCGTGCTGGGCGACAAGGTGAAGGGCGGGCACTACGGCGAATACCCGTCGCTTGATGCGAACAAGCTCGTGCAGGGCGATCTGAACCCGAGCATGGACTTCCGCAGCATCTACTCGACCATTCTCGACAAGTGGATGGGCATGAACCCGGCGCCGATCGTCAACGGCACCTACGAGAAGCCGGCCTTCCTTCACTAGGCAAGGCGGAGACGCGACTGCCCTCGTTCCCTGAATGCGATCCGGGGAACGAGGGCGGGCTTTGGCTTATTGAGGAAGGGAGGGGATTATGGCGCTAACGACAGTCGTTCGAGGCAGGGCCTATGACTGGAGCCATGCCATCGGACGTGGTGCGGCGACAGGCACCGGGTTCAACTACGTCCAGACGATGTGCCTGGGCAACGAGGGTGATCTCTACACCGCCAACCGCGGCAACGAGAACAATTTCGGAATGCGGGTGAACCGCATCAAGCTTGGCGGCGCCGGCGATGAGGAACTGGTGGCCGAGTTCTTCCAGCATGGCCAAGGCGACGGCAAGGCCACATGGCCGTTCGGCGTCGCAGTCGGCAACGACGGCCGGGTGTTCTGTTCGGATGAGTGGACCAACACCATCTCGGTGTTCGATCCGAACGGCAAGTTCCAGTACAAGTTCGGCTCAACCGGCAGCGGCGACGGCGAGTTGTTGCGTCCGGCTGGGCTCGCGGTCGAGAAGAACGGCAACCTCATCGTCGTCGATAGCGGCAACAACCGGCTGCAGGTGTTCTCGCCAGAGGGCAAGCTGGTCGCCCAGTGTGGCAAGGCCGGATCGGGCAATGGCGAGTTCAACCAGCCCTGGGGCATCACGACCGACAAGGGCGGCAACATCTACGTCGCCGACTGGAAGAACCATCGCGTGCAGAAGCTGTCGCCGCAGGGCCACTTCCTGATGTCGATCGGCCAGTACGGGGAGCTTCCGCATCCTGATGACGCCTTCGCGGTCACCTACCTGGGACCGTTCGTCTCCAGCCTGCCGGAGTCCCACTATCCGAAGGCCGGTCTGCTCAATCACCCGACCGACGTGGCGGTGGACCCCGATGGCGACATCTACGTCACCGATTGGGGAAACCACCGGGTCTCCATCTTCGAGGCCGACGGCACGCCGCTGACCAACCTGTACGGCGACGCCCAGGTGTTCTCGAAGTGGGCCAAGCAGAGTGTCGATGCCAACCCCGACATGATGAAGGCGTATCGCCGGGTGCGCAACTCAGAGCCGCTGTACCGGTTCTGCTTCCCGACGGCGGTCGACTTCAATCCGGCGACGGATGAGATCATCGTGGCCGACAGCCAGCGCAACCGGCTGCAAGTGTACAAGAAGGTGCGGGATTACCAGGACTTCCAGGCGAACCTGTAGCGCTGGCAGTCGGGTGCGTGGTGCGTAGAGGCACCACGCACCCTTGCCTCTCTTCCCCCATTCGTGCTTAACCCCGGCTTCCCTGCCGGGCGGCGACGGCATCGTCCCCGGCTATGCCCGCACCCCCGCGGACCTCCAGCCATAGGGAGCCCATCATGCCGCTTTATGAATGCGTGCTGATCGCACGCAACGACGTGACACAGCAGCAGGTCGACGGCATCGCCGACGACATCGCCAGCCAGCTCGAAACCGATGGCGGCGCTGTGAAGAAGCGCGAATACTGGGGCCTGCGGAGCTTGGCCTATCGAATCAAGAAGAACCGCAAGGGCCACTACATGCTGCTTGGCCTTGACGCAAAGCCGGCCTTCGTCACCGAGATGGAGCGCCAGCTCGGCCTGAATGAAGACATCCTCCGCTTCATGACCCTCCGCGTCGACGACATCGAGGAAGCCCCCTCGGCGATCCTGTCGCGCAAGTCGGACGACAGGGAGCGTGGCTTTCGTGGCCCGAGGCCTGCTGGACGGTTCGACAGTGGCCGCCGCCGCGGCTTCGACGATCGCGAGGAGTTCCGCGCGCGTGAGGAGTTCCGTGAGGAATTCCGCCCCGGAGCGGAGGAGTGAGTCATGTCTGATACCGCAGAAGTCAGCCCGGCCGCGCGTCGCACCGCCGTTGGCGCCCGCCGGCCGTTCTACCGCCGTCGCAAGTCTTGTCCGTTCTCGGGTCCGAACGCGCCGAAGATCGACTATAAGGACGTGCGCCTGCTGTCCCGCTTCTTGTCGGAGCGTGGCAAAATCGTGCCCAGCCGAATCACCGCGGTCTCGGCCAGGAAGCAGCGCGAGCTTGCGGTGGCGATCAAGCGTGCGCGCTTCCTCGCCCTCTTGCCGTACATCGTGAGCTGACGGAGCGGATTATGGCCGAGGTTGAACTGATCCTGCTCCAGCGTGTCGAGAAGCTCGGGCAGATGGGTGATATGGTGAAGGTGCGGCCCGGCTTCGCCCGCAACTACCTGCTGCCACAGAAGAAGGCGCTGCGCGCCAGCAAGAACAATCTGGCCCGCTTCGAGCAGGAGCGTGCCCAGCTCGAAGCGCAGAACCTGAAGCGACGCGAGGAGGCGGAGCGGGTGGCGGAGCGTGTCATAGGGCTGTCAGTGGTGATCATCCGCCAGGCGGGTGAGTCGGGGAGCCTGTACGGCTCGGTGTCTGCCCGCAATGTCGCTGAGGCAACCACGGAGGCGGGGTTGACCATCAACCGGCAGCAGGTGCTGCTGGAGCATCCGATCAAGACGCTCGGGTTGGCTCGTGTGCGCGTGGCGCTGCACCCAGAGGTGTCGGTACCGGTTATCGTCAACGTCGCACGGAGCCAAGAGGAAGCGGAGCGGCAGGCACGCGGCGAACGAGTGGGCGCGGAGGAAGAGGAAGACGTCGCCTCCGACTTCACCGCGGTGTTCGATGGCGGCACCGAGCCGGAGCAGCCCCCGGCTTAAGGCCAGCAGCGGACGGCCCGACGCGCCGGTGATCAGGGACGTGCGAACGTCCACCGGCGATGGATATTCGATGTCCGGAACAGCTGATAGACTACCAGCGGCATGAGCAACGCAATCGCGTCGATGACCGGATTCGCCCACGCGGAGGGGAGCACGGCTGATCTCGCCTGGGCATGGGAACTGCGCAGCGTCAACGCCCGTGGGCTCGATCTGCGCTTCCGCTTGCCGCCGGGTTCGGACGCTCTTGAGCCCGTGCTGCGCGAGGCTGCCAGCAAAGCGCTGAGGCGCGGATCTGTCACCGCGAATCTGAAGGTCAAGCGGGAGAGCGAACCGCGGCTCGTAGCTGATCCGGTTGCGCTGGAGCAGGCGTTGACGCTGGCACTGGAACTGCACGAGCGCATTGCCGGCAGCCCGGCACCGCGCGCCGAGGTGCTGCTCGGCTTGCCGGGTGTACTGCGCCCGGTGCAAGCCGACGAGATGATTGATCCTGGTGTTGTTTCGGCAGGGTTTTCACGCGCACTGAAGGAGTTGGTGGCGGCGCGCCAAGCCGAGGGTGCGCGGCTGGCTTCGATGCTCAACAGACTTTTGGGTGAGATCGCCGGTCTGCATCGACAGGCGGTGGCGGAAGCAGCCGATCAGCCTGCGGTGCAGCGAGCTCGGATTATGGAGAATTTGACCGCGCTGTTGTGCGAGGCGCCCACGCTGCCGGAGGAGCGCATAGCGCAGGAAGTCGCGCTGCTCGCTGCACGCTCCGACGTCCGAGAGGAGCTGGATCGGCTCGCGAGCCACATCGAGGCGGCACACGCACTGCTACTTGAGGGCGTGAACGTTGGCAGGCGATTCGACTTTCTGGTGCAGGAATTCAACCGCGAGGCCAATACCCTGTGCAGCAAGTCGGCGTCGGTGCCGCTGACTGCGACGGGTCTGCAGCTGAAAGCGACGATCGAACAGTTGCGCGAGCAGGTGCAGAACATCGAATGAGCAAGATCGTGCGACGCGGCGTCTGCCTGGTGCTGTCCGCACCATCGGGTGCTGGCAAGACTGCGATCGCCGATGCACTGCTGGCAAGTGATCCCAACCTGCGGCGCTCGATTAGCGTCACCACGCGCGCGCCACGCCCCAGTGAGGTTGACGGGGTCGATTATCACTTTCGGAATCAGTCCACATTTGACCGCATGATCGCAGCTGATGAGCTCCTGGAATGGGCGCGCGTGTTGGGTCTGCACTGCTATGGCACGCCAAGTGCCCCAGTGGAGCAGGCACTTCGGACCGGTAAGGACCTGGTGTTCGACATCGACTGGCAGGGTCATCGCCAATTGCGCACGGCCCTTCCTGGTGATGTCGTTGGCGTCTTCATCCTTCCACCGATGCTGGCTGCGCTGGAAGACCGGCTGCATCAACGGTCTGGTGAAGATGCGGCCGAGATCGCGCGTCGGATGGAATTAGCGCGTGACGAGATCAGCCATTGGTCGGAATTTGATCACGTCGTGGTGAATCACGATCTCCCTCAGGCAATCACCTCGGTGCGTGCCGTACTACAGGCTGCGCGGCTAGTAACGACGAGACAAATAGGGCTGGCAGACTTCGTCAAACGCCTCTGATATTGCATTCGCAAGCGTCGGAGCAAATTGCTTGACGTGGGCCTCGCCAACCTATTCCGCCGCGGCGCGATAACTCCGCGCGTATCGCAGCAGCGCATCATCCTCGACCGGCTCGATCGGCCGGAAATCGCGGTGCGCAATCCAATCTGGGCGTGTCGGCGTGCGGATGTAGTTCGATACCGCATTCAGCGTGAGATACACAATCTTGCGGGGGTAGGGCGTGATGTTCCCCGCCGAGCCGTGGACGAGATTACCGTGGAACATCAGCAGCGCGCCCGGCTTGCCGGTCGGTGTGACGATGCCACCCTGCCTTACCAGCCGCTCCACTGTCGCGTTGTCCAGCGTCCACAGCGGATAGGACGTGGTCGAGGTGTCATGGCCTGCCTTCAACACGCCCTCCGTGTGGCTGCGCGGTACCAGCATCAGCGGGCCGTTGATCGGCAATACCTCGTCGACGAAGACCGCGATATTCATCGCCCGCGGTTCCGGCATGCCGTCGTCGCGCGCCCAGGTTCCGTAATCCTGATGCCACTGCCACACTTCGCCATCGAACGCAGATTTCGCGTTGATCTTGAACTGATGCATGTAAAGCTGCTCGCCGAACACCTGCTCGACGGGACGGATCATGCGCGGGTGCGCGCCCAGCAAACGAAACCCCTCATTGTAGGTGTGAGCGGCGAATGCCGTGCGGGGCGAGCCTGACTTCTCGCGCCAGATCTCCTTGCGATCGGTGCGGAAGATCGCCACTGCCTCGTCGCGAAGCACCGCGACCTCCTCGGCCGAGAACAGGTCCGGCAAGAACAGGTAGCCCTCCCTTTCGAACTGCTGAAGCTGTTGCCTGCTGAGCGTCATCCCTTGCCCTCCACTCACGTGGCGAGGTAGCCGCCATCGACATAAAGTTCCGCACCGGTGATGTACGAGGCCTCGTCCGAGGCCAGGAACAGCACGGCATTGGCTACCTCATCAACCTCGCCGGCGCGGCGCAGCGGCACTCCCTGCAGCATCCTTTCCCGAACGGCTGGATCCGCCGTCGCACCTGACGTGCGCATCGGCGGCATCAGCCCCGGATGCACGGAATTGGCGCGGATGCCGTCGCGCCCGAACTGCACCGCAGTCGATTTCGTCAGCGTGCGCACCGCGCCCTTCGATGCATTGTAGCCCATATGGGTCATCGTCTGGCCGGTCACACCCGAGATCGACGACAGGTTGACGATCGATCCGCCGCTGGCCTGCTTCATCGCCAACACGGCGTGTTTGGTGCCCAGGAACACGCCGCGCGAATTCACCGCCATCAGTCTGTCCCATGCGTCGGTGTCAAGCATGTCGGACACCGCGCTGCCGCTGATGCCCGCATTGTTCACCAGGATATCAAGCTTGCCATACTCCCGCACGGTCGCAGCGACCACTGCCTTCCAGTCGTCTTCACTGGTGACGTCGAGGCGCATGAACTCCGCGGTGCCGTTTGCGCGTGTGATATCTGCGGCAACCTTCTTGCCGTCTTCCTCCAGCGTGTCGCCGATCACCACCTTGGCGCCTTCCTTGGCGAAACGCCGCGCCGTCGCGGCTCCCATGCCCGAGGCTGCACCGCTGATGATTGCCACCTTTCCTTCCAGGCGCATGCTTCGTCCCTCCCGAACACTGGCTGCCGTTCAGGCTGCCACGCGCAGCGCGGCTTGGCTACCAGCGTCGAACGTTGCACGATGTGCCGACGAGAGACGTGGAGTGTAGGCACATGGCCCATCGCGGCATGAAGTTCGGCATCTTTCTGGCACCGTTCCACCGAGTCGGTGAAAATCCCACGCTGGCGATCAATCGCGACATCGAACTCCTCGAGTGGCTGGATTGGCTGGGCTACGACGAGGCCTGGATCGGTGAGCACCATTCCGCCGGCTGGGAACTGATCGCACTGCCCGAGCTGATCATTGCCGCTGCCGCGGAGCGCACCAAGCACATCCGCCTCGGCACAGGTGTGACCAGCCTCCCGTATCACCATCCGTTCCTCGTGGCGCAGCGCTTCGTGCAACTCGACCACATGACGCGCGGGCGGGCGATGATGGGGTGCGGTCCGGGCGCGCTGACGTCGGATGCCTACATGCTCGGGATCGAGCCCAGCACGCAGCGTCCGCGCATGCTGGAGGCGATGGACGCCATCATGCGGCTGTTGAAATGCGAAGAGCCGGTGACGATGAAGACCGACTGGTTCGAGCTGAATGATGCCCGGCTGCATCTTGCGCCGTACACTGATCCGCATTTCGAGATCGCGGTCGCCAGCACGATCACTCCGTTCGGCATGATCGCGGCCGGGACTCACGGTGTCGGTGTGCTATCGATCGGCGCGGGTCTGCCTGGCGGTCCTGAAGCGCTCGCAAGTCAATGGAAGATCGCCGAAGAAGCAGCCGCGAAGAACGGCAAGACCATGGACCGCAAGAACTGGCGTGTGGTTGTCAATGCGCACATCGCGGAGGATGACGAGCAGGCGCTGGCGGAGGTGAAGAAGGGCGAGCGGATCGAAACGCAGACCTACTTCGAGGACACGCTCGGTCGTCCGCCGGGGCGCGCTGACGATCCGCTGCGCGAGGGCGTGAAGATGGGCACCACCCTGGTCGGCTCACCGGAGACGGTGTGCAAGGGGATCAACCGCCTGCTGGAGTACAGCCAGGGTGGCTTTGGTGGCATCCTGTTCCGCGCGCATGAATGGGCCAATCGCGAGCAGACATTGCGGAGCTATGAATTGTTTGCCCGCTATGTGATGCCGCAGTTCCAGGGCTCGCTTGGCCCAATAGTAGGTTCCAGTACCTGGGCCCGCGAGAACCGCAAGCAGGTGTTCGGCTCCACGGTGGACGCGGTCAGGCGCGCCTTCACCGATTTCGGACGAGCGGTTCCGGAGGAGGAGGTCCGTGCGCGCAGTCTCGGTGCACGCGACCTCGATCCGCCGCGGTAATTACGCGGCTTTCGCCATCGACAATGCCTGCCACACGCTCTCGGGTGTGGCGGGCATGTCGATGTGCGTCACGCCATCGGCCGACAGAGCGTCGATGATCGCGTTGATCAAGGCGGGCGGGCTACCGACCGAGCCCGCCTCGCCAGCACCCTTCACGCCGAGTGGATTGGAGACGCTGGGCACCTCCAGCAGATCGACCTCGATATCCGGGAAGTCGTCTGCGCGCGGCAATGCGTAGTCCATGAAGCTGCCGGTAAGGAGCTGACCGGAGGCGTCGAAGCTGGTGCGCTCCAGCAGTGCCTGCCCGAGGCCTTGCGAGACGCCGCCGTGCACCTGGCCGCGCACGATCATCGGGTTCACGGTCTTGCCGAAGTCATCGCACACGCGATAGCGGACGATCTCGACCACTCCGGTCTCGGGATCCACCTCCACTTCGGCCATGTGACACCCGTTCGGGAACGTGTGCTCGGCGACAGTCGCAACCTCGGCAGCATCCAGCGTCGTCGACTGCTCGCCGGCAGCCGCCTTCTGTCGCTGCGTGGCCGCCAGCGCGATGATGTCGATGCCGCGGTCGGTCCCGACGATTGAAAATCTCCCGTCGGCGAAGGCGATATCGGCAGGAGCGGCCTCCAGCACCTCGGCGGCCGCTTGCTTGCCTTTGTTGATCACGGAGTCAGCGGTCAGAATGATGGCCTGGCCTTCGGAATAAAGGCTGCGTGATCCACCAGTGCCGCCGCCGACCGGGATGGTGTCGGTGTCGCCTTGGCGGACGCGGATCTTCTCGCCGTCGATGCCGAGGCGCTGCGAGGTAAGCTGGATGTAGCCGGTCTCGTGTCCCTGACCGGTCGATTGCGTACCCACATAGAGGTCGACGAAGCCATCGTCGGCGAAGCGGATTTCCGCACGCTCGGTCGGATCGCCCATTGTGACCTCAAGATAATACGCGAGGCCAATGCCGCGGCGTTTGCCACGCTTGACGGCCTCCGCACGCCGGGTGGCAAAGCCGGCGTAGTCCATCTGCCGAAGCGCCGCGTCGAGCACCATGGCGAAGTCGCCGGTGTCGTATGTCTTGCCGACGGGAGTGGCGTGCGGCATCGCCGATTGCGGGACCATGTTACGTCGGCGCAGTTCTGCGCGGTCGATGTTGAGCTCGCGCGCCGCCGCGTCGACCAGGCGCTCCAACAGGTAGTTGCTCTCGGGTCGACCGGCGCCGCGATAGGCATCCACCGGCATCGTATGGGTAAATACGCCGAGGACGTTGGCAAAGATCTGTTGGAAGCCGTAGACACCGGACAGCACGGCACCACCGGCAAGCGTCGGAATGTAAGGCGCGAACGTCGAGAGATAGGCACCCATGTTGGCGACATTGCGCGTGCGTAGCGCGAGGAATTTGTTGTCCCTATCGATCGCCAGTTCGCCGAGTGTGATATTGTCGCGGCCCTGTGTGTCGGCGAGGAACGCCTCGCCGCGATCCGACGCCCACTTCACCGGTCGTCTCAGCTTGCGCGCCGCATAGCAGGTCAACACGTGTTCGGGATAGAGAAACGCCTTCATACCAAAGCCGCCGCCGACATCGGGCGTGATGACGCGGAACTTGGCGGGTTCGGTGTTGAAGACCGCGCCGATCAGGTTCTTGATCAGCCATCCTCCCTGCGTGTTGGCGTACAGCGTCCAGCGGTCGAAGCCCGGATCATAGTCGGCGATCGAGGCGCGCGCCTCCATGGACGCAACGACAACACGATTGTTCACGACCGTCAGTCGCGTGACATGCGCGGCCGAGGCAAACAGGCCATCGGTCGCAGCCTTGTCGCCGATCCCCCAGTCGAAGGCGATATTCTGCTTCACGTCTGGCCAGACGAGTGGCGCGTCAGCGTCGGTGACATGCGCCATATCGGTGATGGAGGGCTGGATATCATAGTCCACCGCGACCAATTCCGCGGCATCGCGCGCCGCCGCCGCAGTCTCGGCAACGATGAACGCCACAGGGTCGCCGATGTGGCGCACTGCTCCCTGTGCAAGCGCGAAATGTGGCGGATTCGCCATGTCTGATCCGTCGCGGTTCTGCACCGGAGCGGCGCAGGGCAGGGGACCGATGCCATCGGTGCTGAGGTCAGCCGCGGTATAGATTGCCTTAACCCCTGCGACCGATGCTGCTGCCGTCGTGTCGATTGTGCCGAGTTTCGCCGCCGCGTGCGGGCTGCGCACAACAATACCGTGCAGCATGCCCGGCAGCACGATATCGTCGGTGTAGCGGCCGCCGCCCCTCAACAGGCGCGGGTCCTCTACGCGGCGGACAGACTGGGCGAGGCCGAACTTTGTCATGGACGCTGTCTCCGGGGCTCGTCTGTGGCTCGAAAGTCGAAGCATGCACGCTCCGGACATGAAAGGCCAAGAAGGATGCAGGATCGTCGTCTGTGCGTTCTCAATGCCGGTTCGTCCAGCCTGAAATTTGCCGTGTACGGCCTGGCGGAGGGCGGCGTGCGCCGATTGCAGAGCGGTGAGGTGGAACGGATCGGCGGTGAAGGCCGCCTGCTGATCACCACTGCCGATGGCAAAGTGTTGCATGACCGCATGGCGACGACCGCGGACCACGCTTCTGCACTTGCGATGCTGGCGAAGCTGTCGGATGGTCCGCTCGATAAGACCGGCCTCATGGGGTTCGGTCATCGTGTGGTGCACGGGGGACCCGATCTGGCTGCGCCAGTGTTGGTGGATGCCGCGACACTGGCGCGGATCGAAGCCCTGCAGCCGCTGGCGCCGCTGCACAATCCGCCGGCGGTCGCGGTGATCAAGGCGCTGTTGGAGCTGTTCCCTACCCTGCCGCACGTGGCATGTTTCGATACGGCATTCCATCGCAGCCATCCCGCTGTGACGGATCGGTTCGCGATTCCTGATGCGCTATATCGCGAGGGTGTGCGGCGCTACGGGTTCCATGGGCTGTCGTATGAGTACATCGCTGGCGCTCTGGCGGAGCGCGTGCCGGAAATTTCGCTGGGACGTGTCGTGGTGGCACATCTCGGGTCCGGTGCGTCGATGTGCGCCCTGGCCGGTGGGCGGAGTGTCGACTCATCGATGGGATTCACCGCCCTGGATGGCCTGCCGATGGGAACGCGTCCAGGATCGATCGATGCCGGCGTAATTCTGTGGCTGCAGCAGCAGAAAGGCTGGGATATCGATCGGGTGGAGCGGTTTCTCTACGCGGATTGCGGCCTGAAGGGTCTCTCCGGCGTATCCAACGACATGCGCACTCTGCTGGCGAGTGACGCGCCGTTGGCGAAGCTAGCAGTCGAGTATTTCGTCTATCACGTCTCTGCGCACTGCCGGTTCGTTGGCGGCCGCCATGGGTGGCATCGACGGGATGGTGTTCACCGCCGGAATCGGCGAGCGCAGCCCCGAGATCCGCGCGCGCGTGCTGCATCGTCTGCACTGGTTCGGTTTCTCGATCGACGAGGCGGCGAACCAGGCGGGAGGGCCATTGCTGACGCGAGCCGACTCGGCACTGCCGGCCTATGTGATCTTTACTGACGAGGAGCTCGTCATCGCGCGGCACACGTTGGGTCTGATCGGCGAGGCTGGCTAGGTTATTCTTCGTCGGCGGAATCTCGCCTTCGCCGCTTCCCGCACGCCCTGGAACACTGCGTAGAGCATCGGGATCAGAAACACGCCGATCGAACTCGCCGCGATCATGCCCGCGAATACCGCGGTACCGACCGCGCGGCGGCTTAGCATTGCCGCGCCCTCGGCCCACACCAGCGGTATCAGGCCACAGATGAAGGCAATCGACGTCATCATCACCGCACGGAACCTGATGCGCGCGCCGAGTGCCGCCGCTTCCAGAATCGGCAGACCCGCCTCACGCTGCTCCTTGGCAAACTCGACGATCAGGATACCGTTCTTCGCCGCCAGCGAGATCAACACCACCAGCCCGATCTGCGCGTACAGATCGAGCGACAGGCCGGATATAAGCATCCCGGCGAACGCGCCCAGCACGCCGATGGTCACCGACAGCAGCACCGGGATCGGAATCATCCAGCTTTCGTACAGAGCCACCAGGAACAGGTAGGCGAACAGAATCGACAGCGACAGGATGGCGCCGGTCTGTCCGGAGGCCGCCTTCTCCTGATACGCCGTGCCCGACCATTCGAACGCATAGCCCGGCGGCAGTGTCTTCGCCGATACCTGCTCCATCGCAGCCAGCGCATCGCCCGACGACACCCCTGGTCGTGGCCCGCCGTTGATGGTGACTGCTCGGTAGTTGTTGAACCGGCTGATCACCTGCGGCCCGAGCACGATGCGCAGATCGGCGACCGAGCGCAGGGGCACCATCTCGCCCTGCCGGTTGCGCACGTAGATCTTGTAGATTGCCGAGATATCGCTGCGATCGGGCGCGTTGCCCTGGATGTTAACCTGCCAAGTGCGGCCGTACAGGTTGAAGTCGTTGACATAGAACCCGCCGAGTGTCGATTGCAACGCATTGAACACGTCGGCGATGTTGAGGCCGAGCGCCTGTGCCTTCTCGCGGTCGATGTCCAGCCAGATCGAGGGATTGCTCGCGGTGAAGGTGGAGAACACGCGCGTCATGCGCGGGTCCTGGTTCGCAGCGGCGAGCAGACCCTGCATGACGCTGGCCATCTCGGCAGGATCGCGGCCTTCGAGGTTCTCCAACTGATATTCGAACCCGCCGCTGGTCGAAAGCCCGATGATCGGCGGCAGGTTGAATGGAAATGCGTTGGCCGAGCGCACTTGCTGGACCGCGCCGAACACGCGCCCAATCACCGCCTGCGCGCTGTCCGCGGCCGCGGTGCGATCGGCAAACGGCTTCAGCCGCACCACGACAAAAGCCGCGTTAGGCTCGTTGCCGCCGTCGAGCAGCGAGAAGCCGACGATCGACAGCACGCCAGCTACCTGCGGCATCGGCGCGAGCAGGCCCTCGATCTGCTGCACTACCGCGCGCGAGCGCGACACCGAGGCGCCATCGGGTAACTGCACGGCGATGAAGAACGCGCCCTGGTCCTCCTCCGGCAGGAACCCGGTCGGCGTGCGCGCGGCGAGCAGCCAGATGCCGACACCCGCCACGATCAGCAGGAACACCGCGAGGATCGAGACGCGCAGCAGCCGGTGCACCGCCGCTGCGTATCCGTTGCGTACCGCGTCGATGCCGCCCAGCACCCAGCGCAGTGGGCCGCGTGGCCTGCCGTGATGGCGCAGGAACACGCCGCATAATGCCGGCGACAATGTCAGCGCATTGGTTGCCGAGATCAGCATCGCCACGCTGATGGTGACGGCAAACTGGCGGAACAGCGAACCCGAGACGCCCGGGATGAAGCCCACCGGCACAAACACCGACAGCAGCACCAGCGAGATCGCGATCACCGGGCCGGTAATCTGTCGCATCGCGATCTTGGTAGCCTCACCCGGCGGCATGTCGGGGTTCTCGGCCATCACCCGTTCCGCGTTCTCCACCACCACGATGGCATCGTCCACGACCACGCCGATGCCGAGTACCAGGGCGAGCAGCGACACGGTATTGGCGGAAAAGCCGACGGCGAGCAGGACCGCGAACGTGCCGATCAGGCTCACCGGAATGGCGACCATGGGAATGATCGTCGCGCGGACGTTGCCGAGGAACAGGAACACGACGAGCACCACCAGCGCGAAGGCGATGGCAAGTGTCTTTTCAACTTCGTCGATCGTGGCGGCGACGAACGATGAGCTGTCGTAAAACACGCGGGACTTCAGGCCGTCGGGGAAGCGCTTGCCGAGTTCGTCCAGCGCGGCCTGCACGCGCGCCGAGGTCTGCACGGCATTGGCCCCCGGCGCGAGATAGAGGCCGATCGAAACCGCTGGGTCGCCATTGAGCCGGCTCTCGGTGTCCATGCTTGCCGCGCCCAACTCGACGCGCGCGATGTCGGCAAGCCGCAGTACCGAACCGTCAGGATTGGCACGGATGACGATATGGCCGAACTGCTCGGCGGTGACCAAGCGTCCTTGTGTCTGCACGTTGAGTTGGAACTGTGTCGCATCGCTGGTCGGTCGTGCGCCGATGCGGCCCACCGGCGCCTGCACATTCTGCGCCCGGATGGCGTCGATGATGTCGGATGGCGCAATGTTCAGGCTGATCAGCCGGTTCATGTCGAACCAGACACGCATCGAGTAGTCCAGCCGTCCGAACAGCAGCGCGTCGCCGACACCTGGCGTGCGCGCGAGCCGATCGAGCACGTTTATGGTGACGTAGTTGCTGATGAACAGCGGGTCCTGCTTGCCGCCCTCGCTGTAGAATTGCAGGAATTCCAGGATAGCGGCCGAACGCTTGCGCACGGTAAGGCCGTAGCGCTGCACCTCGGGCGGCAGCTTGGACAGCGCCTGCTGCACGCGATTATTGACGTTGACCGTGTCGATGTCGGGGTTGGTTCCCAGCTCGAAGCTGACGGTCAGCGAGTAGCTGCCGTCGTTGCCGCTACTGGACTTCATGTAGATCATCTTGTCGACGCCGATGATCTGCGCCTCGAGCGGCTGGGCGACCGTCGCCTCCACCACGGCGGCGGAGGCGCCGGCGTAGCTGGTGGAGATTGTCACCTGCGGCGGCACGATGTCGGGGAACTGTGCGACCGGGATGCGCAGCAGCGACAGGATACCCGCAAGCGTCACCAGGATGGCAATGACGATCGCCAACCGTGGGCGATCGACGAAGACAGCGGAGATCATGCAGCTACTGTCCCGCCGGCTTGGATGCGGTTGGTGTCGGAGCAGCGGGTCCGGGTGTCACCTGGATGCCTGGGCGCGCGCGCTGGATCCCTTCTAGCACGACCATGTCGCCTTCCTTGAGGCCACCCATGATCACCGCCGTGGATGGCGTTGATTGGCCAAGCTGGATACGTCGCTGCTCGACGTGGTTCTCGCCATCGACGAGATAGACGTAGTCGCCCTGCTGATCCGACAGCACCGCGGCGCGCGGTATCGCCAGTGCTTCCACCGGCTGCGCGCCTTCGACCAGCACCGAGACGAACTCGCCATCGATCAACGGTCGGTCCACCGGCTTGCCTGCTTCGACCGGCTTGAGCGGTGGATTGGCGATCTTGCCACGCAAAAGGATTGTCTCCGTGCTGGCCTGCACGCTTGGCTCGATATAGTCGAGCTTGCCTGCTTGAGGGTACATCGAGCCGTCCGGCAGACGCAGCCTGATCACCACGGCGCCCATACCACCCTGGTTGGCAGACCGCTTTTCCAGATCTATCTCGGCGCGAAGCGCGATCGGGAATGTCACGTACATGGGATCCTGGCTGACAATCGTCGCCAATGGTCCCGAACTCGGTGACACCACGTTGCCCACGCTGATATTGGTGCGGCTGATCTTGCCGCTGACCGGCGCGTGGATCTCGGTGTAGTCCAGGTTGATCTGGGCGATATGTAACTGAGCCTGCGCCGATGCGACCTGGGCGGCCTGAGAGCGCTGATTGGCAATCGCATCGTCCACCGAAGAACGCTGTCCGGCAGGTGTGCTCAGCAGCGACTGCGCACGGGCCAGTTGAATATTGGCGTTCGCGAGGCGAGCGCTGGTGTCGGCGACGGCGGCTTCCTGCTGCGCCACCGCGGCCTCGAACGGCGTGCGCTCCAGCCGATAGAGAAGGTCACCCTGCTTAACCTCGGTGCCTTCGGTGAACAGCCGTTGCTCGAGGAACGCTGTGACGCGCGCCGTTAACGCAACGCGGTCCACCGCCTGGATGCGGCCGATGAACTCGGATGTCTCGGTGACCGCTTGGCGGGTCGCGCGCACCACGCCGACGGCAGGGGGCCCACTCGGCGCCTGTGCCTGCGCGGCGCCAAACCATGCAATGGCCGCAAGCAGCGCGACGAGGCGGCGCAACGGCATCGACCGTCCTTCCAGGGATTGTTGCGCCGCGGTAAGAGCGGCTGGTCCAATACAGAGGCAGAAGCCGGTCGGTCAACTGGCGCGCCGATGGGGCGGGCGGCCCCGTCGGCGCTGCGGCCGGATGCCGCTACTAGATCTCCTTCCGGCTCATCATGCCAGCCATCGCATCGGCCTGGCGGATCGCCAGCGCCACGATGGTCAGTGTCGGGTTGCACGCAGCACCGGTCGTGAATTGGCTGCCGTCGGACACGAACAGGTTCTTGATGTCGTGAGTCTGACCCCACTTGTTCACCACGCCATCGCGTGCACTGGCGCTCATCCGATTGGTGCCGAGGTTGTGGGTGCTCGGATAGGGCGGCGTCGGGAAGGTGCGAACGGCGCCGACCGCCTCATAAATGGCAGCGCCCTGCCGGTAGGCGTGGCTGCGCATCTTCTCGTCGTTCTCGTGGTCGTCGAAATGCACGCTCGCCACCGGCATGCCGTTGGCGTCCTTCACTTTCGGATCGAGCGTCACCCTGTTCTGTTCGCGCGGCATATCCTCGCCGACGATCCAGAGCCCCGCCATGTTGGAGTAGTCGTCGATGGCGCTGGTGAAGCTGCGTCCCCAGGAACCGGGGTTCAGGAACGCGGCCAGGAACGGCAGACCGAGCGACAGGGTCTCGAGTTCATACCCGCCGACGAAGCCACGCTTGGGATCATTGCGCGCTTCGTCACGCACGATGCCTGCCATGGTCGTGCCGCGATACATATGCACGGGTCTGTCGAACACCGCGTACACGCTGCCCGTGGTGTGGCGCATATAGTTGCGTCCCAACCTGCCCCGAGCTGTTCGCCAGACCCTGCGGGAATTTTGCCGACTCGCTGTTCAGTAGTAGGCGTGGGCTTTCCAGCGAATTCCCCGCTACCGCCACGACGCGGGCCTTCTGTCGCTGCTGCTTGCCGGCAGCATCGACATACACGACGCCGGTGACCTTGCCCTGTGCATCGTGTTCGATACGAACCGCCATGGCGGTGGGCCGGACCTCGAGATTGCCGGTCGCCTCGCCCTTGGGAATCTCGGTGTACAATGTGGACCACTTGCCGCCCGACTTGCAGCCCTGAAAGCAGAAGCCGATCTGCTGGCAGGCCCCGCGACCATCCCTCGGCTCGCTGTTGATCGACATGTTCCCGGTGTGCACTTCCTTGTAGCCGAGTTTGCGCGCACCGGCCTCGAGCACCTTGTAGTTGTTGTTGCCGGTCAGGCGTGGGATGCCATTGGTCCCCGTCGTTCCCATCTTGTCCTCGGCCTTCGCGTACCAAGGCTCCATCTCGGCGAGCGTGATCGGCCAGTCGATCAGGTTCGCGCCGGCCATGTTGCCGTATGTGCTGCGCGCCTTGAACTCGTACTCCTGAAAGCGCAGCGAGGCACCGGCCCAGTGCACCGTTGAGCCGCCCACCGACTTGACGATCCATGCCGGCAGGTTCGGGAAGTCGCGCGCAACACGCCAGGAGCCCGACGTGGTGCGCATGTCGCCCCAGGCGAGTTGTGCAAAGCTCGTCCATTCGTCGTTGACGAAGTCCGCGATCTCGTGGCGCCCGCCCGCCTCCAGGATCACCACCTTGATGCCCTTCTGAGCCAGCTCGTTGCCAAGCGTGCCGCCGCCGGCGCCGGAGCCGACGATGCAGACGACGCTGTCGTCGTTCAGATCGAATGTCGCCATTGTCGCCTCCCCTATACCTGCGGCAGCCAGTCGATGTCGTTGAAGCCGCGGTTGATGTAGCCGCCCTTGTCGGCTGACGCGCCCTCGTAACCGAACTTCGGCCAGACTTCCTTGTTGTTGTACAGCGTCACCAGCAGGTCGCCGCGCAGCTTCTTGAACAATGGGCCCTGTTCGATGAGTTCCAGCAGTGCGACACGGTCGGTCTCCCACTCAACCATCAGATATGGGCTCTTGTGGCTCAGTCGCGCCTTCTCATCGAGTTGGGTGACGCCCGTCTCGACCATCTTGCGGAATGCCGCGTCCTTGCCGGCCTTCGCGTCATAGCCGGCGACCGCCGTTATGTAATAGACGTCGGCGAGCCGATCGTGCGGATAGATGTCGCGTGCCATCCGTGCCAGCGTCGCCATCGTCTGCGGGGTTAGGGTCTTGGCGTCCTGCGCCCAGGCGGCATCAGGGCTGATGCTCATCCCCGCCGCGGCTATCGCGGCAGCAGGAACTGCCGTGGCAGTGCTGCGCAAGAATACCCTACGGCTCACCTTGGTGCGCCCGTCCACTTCCCTCATGTGCGCTTCTCCCTTTGTTGGCTTGTTAGTCGCCGCTCAACGATAGCGGCCGTGACGCTGCAAGACCTCGATTCGATAACCGTCGGGATCCTGGACGAAGAAGAATTTTGCCATCAGGGCGCCATCGCGATGAAATTCACGGATCTGGTTCGGCGCCAGTCCCTCCGCCATGAAGCGCGCGTGTTCCGCCGCCAGATCCTCCACCACGAATGCAATATGGCCATACGCGTCGCCCTGCGCGTATGGCTCGGTCCGGCCGTGATTGATGGTCAGCTCCAGCTCGAAGCCGCTGTCTTCGCCGCGCAGATAGACCAGCGTGAAGCCCTCGAAATCGAACCGGTCGGCCACCTGCATGCGGAAGGCGCGCCGGTAGAAATCGACCGAGCGCGTCTCGTCCAGGACACGGATCATGCTGTGGATCGGCTTGGCCATCAGTGCTGCTCCTTCAGCCATGCGATGATGCTGGCTCGAATTGCCGGATCGACCTGACGATATAGCATCACCGCGCCAGGAATCAGCTTCTGTGGATTGGTGAGCCACGCATCGAGGTGTGCCTCGTCCCAGGCGAAAGTAACTCGGGCGAATCCCGGGGAATAATGAAAATCTGTCACCGTCCCGGCCTTGCGTTGAAACACGCCGGCAAGATTGGGACCCTGACGAGGAGCGGCGCCACGCTCCATAGTGTGGCAGGTACCGCATTGACTGGCGAACAGGCTCGCCGCGCTGGGCGCCGCAGGCTTGGGCACGTCGAACGGGAGCTGCGCACGCGCCATTGACGCTGCCCCGACGAGGAGCAACACCAAACCACTCCCCCTCCCCTTGCGGGAGGGGGTTGGGGGGAGGGGGCAGTGCCAGCGCAACGGCCCCTCCCCCTACTGCTTCCCCGCTCCGCTATTCCGCCGCGAGACCCGGGACGAAGGCAGGCACCTCCGCCCGTTGCGCCGCATCCATCGGCTGCGGCCACCAGCGGTCTTCCCACTCGTCGAACAGCGGCTTCAGCTTCGGCATCACCGCCTCGGAGAACAGCTTGGTGTTATACTTCGTCAGCTCCTTGCTCATGTTGCCATACTGCAGCAGCAGCATGAGATGCCCGACATTCAGTGACGTCGCCACTTCGGTAAGCTGTTCCACCACCTCGTCCGGCGAACCGATGATGACATAGCCGCGCTCGACGATGTCCTCCATCTGCGTGGCATTGCGTGCCTGTTCGCGCGCAGCCAACGACGCGGCGCGACCGACCTGGCTCTGAAGTCCGGCGCGCATCGTATTTTCCGTCACGTAGCCCGGAGGCGTCGCCCAGCGCGAGTCGGTGTACAGGCAGCGGCCATAGAAGTACTCGGCCGGCTCGCGATACAGCTCCATCGCCTTCTCGCGTGTCTCCGCCACGCCGACGAACTGCAGGAAGCCGGCACGATACGGATTGCGGTCCTTGCCCAGGCGCGCCATCTCGGCCCAGAAGCCGTCCATCGTCGCCTTGCCGTCCTTGTAGCCGAAATACGACAGATACGCGTACACGTAATCCATCCGCGCGCACCACTGCCACGTCTCGATCGAGCCGCCGCCGGGAATCCACACCGGTGGATGCGGACGCTGGACCGGGCGCGGCCAGATGTTCACATAGCGCTGCTGATTGAACCGGCCGTTGAACGCGAACGTGTCTACGTCCTGCCACGCGCGCATCACCAGGTCATGCGCTTCCAGATACCGCTCACGCAGCAGGCTCGGGTTCTGGCCGTAACAATAGCAAGTGTCCATCGGCGTGCCGACCGGGAAGCCGGCGATCAGCCGCCCGCCGGAGATGCAGTCGATCATGGCGAACTCTTCCGCCACGCGCGTCGGCGGATTGTAGAGCGCGAGCGAGTTGCCCATGACGCAGATCGCCGTGTCGCGTGTCCGTCGCGAGATGGCCGACGCAATCAGGTTGGGCGACGGCATCAGGCCGTAACCATTCGAATGGTGCTCGTTGCAGCATACGGCGTCGAAGCCGCAATCGGCCGCGAACTCCATCTCGTCCATGAAGTCGTTGTACATCAGGTGCGCGCGCTTCGGGTCGAACAGCGACGAGTGAATGTCGACCCACACCGACGGATGCTTCTGCCGGAAGTCCTCCGGCAGCTCGGTGTACGGCATCAGATGGAACCAGAGGAGTTTCATGGTGCGTGTCCAATCCTCGCTGGGGCGCGGTGCGTTATACCGGCGAGTATGGTGGCGAAACTCCCTGGTTCGTCAACTGACCAGCGTCTGCGTAGTCAGGCCCAGTGTCCCTCCAGCCAGACCCAACCGCCGCCGCCAGGCTGCTGTGCCCAGTGGCCCGGCACCCATGTCGTCTCGCCAGGCGGTGGCGGCACATATTGTCCGGGCTGCCACGCCCAGCTGTTGCCGTTCAACATCCAATGACCTGGTTGCCAAACGACCGGTCCGACGCCGGGCGGTGGCGGCGGCACCATCTCGCTGCGTGGCGGCGGCGGCGGGTTGGGGGCAACCACCGCCATTTGCTGAGGCTGCTGCGGCGGTTGAACGATGACCTGTGTGGTACGAGGCTGCGGCTCATCGTGACCGCACCCGGCCAAGACGATCAGCGCGGGCATGACCAAACATGCGTAATGAATTCGTGGCATCTCTGAACTCCCTTTGTCAGCCCCGCCAACGCCCCTCCACCCAGACGTAACCGCCGGACGGCTGCTGTACCCAATGACCCGGTTCCCAGACGGCCTGAGGTGCCGGCCTCTCAACGTACTGGCCTTGCGACCAGCTCCAGCTCGCGCCGTCCCACATCCAGTGGCCCGGACGCCAGGTACATCACGCGTGCCTCGTCGGATGGCGGCGGTGGAAGGGTCTCGACGCGGGGCGGCGGTGGCGCGCTCGGGGCTATGTAGGCCTCCGACTGCACCGCCGTCGGGGTCCCGAACTGGACCGATTGTGCCATGGCCGAAGTCGCACCCATCGCCAACAGGACCATGGGGGCGGCCAAGTGTACTCGTCGAAGCAACATTGGTGATCCTCCATCGATCTCCGAATTTCGTTTCGGCTGTTTAGGGAGATTGGAATTGAATGCGGCGCGAATGGGGCTGCTTGGCTCGGCGACCTTCAAATCGAATTGAGAGGAAATCGATGCTCAGGATCGGCATTGCTTGACCTAGTCAAACAATAGTATGACGCCGTCATGTCAGCTTCCACTGCGTTGGAAAACCGTATCGCGGCGGTCCGGCGGTTCAGCCGCTTCTACACACGCGTCATCGGCGTTTTGCAGGATGGCCTCCTGCACAGCGGGTTCTCGCTGACCGAGGGGCGCGTACTCTACGAACTCGCGCAGCGTGCCGGCGTTACCGCAACAGAGCTCGGACGCGAGCTGGACATCGATCCCGGCTACCTCAGCCGCATTCTGCAACGCCTCGAGCGCGACGGTCTGCTTGCCCGCGTCCCGTCTCCGGCCGACCGTCGCCAGGGGCTGTTGTCGCTGACCCGTGCCGGCCACGACGCATTCGCGCCACTCGACGCACGGTCGCGCGAAGAGGTGGCTGAGTTGCTGTCGCCTCTGGCGGACCCGGCGCAGGCAGCTGTGGTCGCCGCGATGGGGCGTATCGAGTCGCTGCTCGGCAACCCGCAATCCCCACCCTGGTTGCTGCGCCAGCATCGGCCAGGCGACATCGGCTGGGTCGTGTCGCGGCACGGCGCGCTCTACGCCGGGGAGTACGGCTTCGACGCCCGGTTCGAGGCGTTGGTAGCGCGAGTAGCGGGCGAGTTCCTAACAGAGCACGATCCGCCGCGCGAGCGCTGCTGGATCGCCGAGTGCGACGGGGTGAATGTCGGCTCCGTGTTCCTGGTGCGGAAGTCCGACGACGAGGCGAAGCTGCGCCTGTTGCTGGTCGAGCCTGCGGCGAGGGGTCTCGGTATAGGCCGGCGGCTTGTGGCCGAATGTATCGGCTTCGCCCGCGCTGCAGGTTATCGACGCATCACGCTATGGACGAATGAGGTGCTCGTGGCAGCCCGTGCGATCTACCAGCAAGCCGGCTTCCGTCTGGTGACCAGTGAACCGCACCGCGATTTCGGCCCGCCGATGGTTGGCGAGGACTGGGAGCTGACGCTGCGCTCCGGGTGAAAAGGCCGATCCGATCATGCGTGGCGTTGTGCGTGTCCGGTTTGCGCCTGCAATACCGGTTCCAGCACCTCGTCCGCCAGCTCAAGCAGATGCTCGGCGACAGTGCGGAATCCGGCCCGGTCGACGTCCTCCGCGAGGGTCAGCAGCCGATCGCAGAGCACCAGCGGACTGACAGCCGGTGCCATCGCGAGCTCGCCCGGCGTACTGGTAAGAAATCCCTCGGCCATCAGGGAACGGTCGTCGCCGGCCTGCATGTTCAGTGTCATATCGCCAATATCAGGATCATTCCTTACAAGAAATTGTCAGCGACATTATTCGGCCGTCTGCGTCACCGCGAGCCACGGCCCGTGCTCCAGCGGCGTGACGAAGACCTGTTGCTTCGAGAGCGACAGCCACACCCGCCTGCCTTGCAGGAAGTCGGCGCCCAGCAGCGCATCGCCCATGTTACTGGACATTGGCACCACCGGCAGAGCTGGGTCGCGCATCACCAAGGAGCCGACACGCAACTCGCGAAAGAGATGGATGTGCACCGCCACCTGATCGGGCGCGGCACCATGCGCCATCACGGTGCGGTCCTGCGCCATGTCGTCCTCCACAAGGCCGATGCGCTCGACCATCCGTTCGCTGATCGAACTGACCTGTGCGCCAGTATCCAGAACTGCCAGTCCACCCATGCTGTCGAGCTCGAACGGCACCAGAAGCCGGTCGCGCCGGGTGCTGATGCCGGCGACTTTGACAAAGGGCTCATTCCAGGGCGGCGTCTCTTCAGGACACTCTGGCCGGGCACGGTACAGGGTCATGCGGTGAGCGGGCAGGTCGAGGTCAATGTCGAATGCCAACAGGATGTCTGCTCCCAGCAATCCATCGGCCAACCCTCCGGGCGTCAGGTCCATGCCGAAGTGGCCGACGGTCACGCTGTCGACCGCGAGATACGCACCGCCGAGTACCATCCCATTCGGCAACAAGGCGTCCCAGGTCGCCGTAGGACTGCCGATGCCGAAGGTGCGCGTAGCGTGTTGGAAGTCGCGGGTCAGACGAAGCCGGTCGACCGCGCCCTCGGTCAGCAGGGTGCGCTCGGCGCCGGTATCCAGCAGCAGTGTCACCGGCGCCTTGCCGATCCGCGCCTGGACGAAAAGCATGTTGCCGCGCGCCTCGAGCGACACTTCGGCGAGCCGGACCAGCTGGCAGGTGTTGGCGGCCAAGTGTCCGCCGGGTTCGCTGGCGCAGGCGGCAAGACCAAGTGCCACGAGCAGGGTCAGCGCCGATCGGATCATGGCATGTCGCCGACCTGCACGTTGGCGCGACCGGCGTTGCCATCGGCATCCAGGACTGAAAGCCGGTAGAAGCCCGGACCCGAGGGCAACCATGCCGCCTCGCACCGGATGCGGTCGGAGGGCAAGTGTGCGCCATCGACCAGGAAGCTCAGCGGCCTGCGTCCCCCCATCACCCGGATGGTGACTGGCCCATCCGAGGACAGGACGGCACCTGATGGCGGAAACAGCAGATGCAGCGCATCGGCCGCCCCGACGTCAGGCTGGGACGACCGCGCCTGGGCTTGCATCACGCCGCGGGGGTCCCGCGGCAGCAGGTCGAACACGCGGGACATCAGCGGCAGAGCGAGCGAGATGCCGGTGGCACCCGGCAGCGGCGTGCCGCCGGGGCGCCCGACCCATACCGCGACTACGTCGTGCGCATCGAAGCCGAACGCCCAGGCGACGCGACCGCCCCAGCTCGTGCCGTCTTCCAGGCGATGCCGCGGGGACCGAACTCCGGCAGCGGGCGGGTCAGAACATCCGCCACCTCGCGCGCCGCGCTGGCGGCCAGGAAATCGGGGCGCGGCGGCGCCGGCCCGGCCAACAAATGGAGTGAGCCGCCGGTCCCGTCGGTGGCAAGTGCGGCGTATAGCGCGGCCGCATTGCGCAGGGTGATCCCGTCGCCGCCCAACGCCAGTGGCAGCGACGGGTCGGCACCATCCGGCAGGCGGAGCGCTGCACCAGCGGCGCGCAATGTGGCGGCAAAGCGCAGCGGGCCGACGCGGTCGAGCAGCGCGACGGCCGGCAGGTTAAGCGAGCGGCGCAGTGCCTCGGCCGCGCTGATGCTGCCCGCAAACCCGCGGTCGAGGTTCTCCGGCGCGTAGGCGCTGAAGCGACGAGGCAGGTCAGGTACCACCGTATCCGGCGCCGCTGCCCCATCGGCGAAGGCCATGGCGTAGATGAACGGCTTGAGCGCCGAGCCTGGTGAGCGCACCGCCATGGTGAGATCGATGGCGCCGGCGCAGGCCTGGTCACCCCAGCCACCTGGGTAGAGCGCACGGATCTCGCGCGATCCTGCATCCGGAATCAGCATGGCGAGCGATGCTGGCCGGGGCAGGGCTTCCAGGCAATCCCGCGCGAGGCGCTCCAAGGCTGACTGCAACGGCAGGTCCAGCGTCGTATGGACCTCCGGTGCATGCGGCAGCGAAGCTGTGAGTTGCGGCGCGTGCAGGGGCAGCGCGACACGGGTGATCGGTAGCGGCGAGGGTGCGGGATCGAACAGACCGGCGCGGACGCCGACTGCCAGGACGCGATCACGCACGACGGTTGCGGCCGCGACGTGGCGATCGGGGCCCAGGCGCTCGGGCCGGCGCGGGATCGCCACCAGCAACGCGGCCTGTGCCGGCTCCAGCGCGTCCGGCGGTACGCCGAACCAGGCGAGCGAGCCGGCACGGATCCCCTCCAGGTTGCCGCCGAACGGAGCGAGGGTAAGCCAGATCTCCAGCACGCCGCGGCGGCCATAGTGTGCCTCGAGCTGCACGGCCCGGCCATTTCGATCAGCTTGGAGCGGACTGTGCGTGGGCGCGGCTCGAGGAGGCGCGCCGCCTGCATGGCGAGCGTGGAGCCACCGGAGATGACGCGGTGCAGATCGACAGCGCGGTTGGCTCCAACTCGCGCGACAGCTCTTCCGGCGTCCGCCCCGACCGGACCAGCTCGACCATCTGTCGCCGAAACTCCGGTGCGTAGGCTTGGTGACTCTTCGGCATCGGTGACACCTCCTTCTCAAGTGGAAAGGTGTCTACCAAACCTGGTCAACTCCAAAGCTCGGTTTGCGGAACTGCCGGGCGAGGTAACGGAATTGAAGCAGATCGTAGCGGGGCAGCGCGATGAGATCGCTCGGCTGAAGGGTCGCAATGGCCGTCCGTCGATCAAACCAAGCGGCATGGAGAACTCGACCGGACCGAAGCGCGGTGGCAAGCGGGTCAAACGTCGCCGTCGCGGCAGGGTGACCCCACTGGTCGTGCCGGAGACCGAGGTGCTGCGGGTGGAGCATCTGAAGGGTTCGCAGTTCAAAGGTTATGAATTGTTCCGTCCGCGCGTGTGGTGCGTACCGACGAGAGCGCCGGCCTGGTCGCGCTGCTGCCAGGCGATCGAGGTCAGCATCTCCGAGCGCCAGGTCATGCGCCTGCTGATCGACGGGCAAGACGACGACTTCCTGGTGGAGACCCGCGAGGTGCTGCGTGCTGGCCTGGCAACGGCAGGCTGGATCACGGTGGACGACACCGGTGCACGCCATCGCTGCACTAACGGCGTCTGCACGCAGATCGGCAACGACAACTTCCCATGGTTCGGCACGACGGGAAGCAAGAGCCGCCAGAACTTTCTCGACCTGCTGCGCGCCGGCCACACCGACTATACGATCAACGACGCGGCCCTGGACTACATGCGTGAACATGCCCCGGCCGGAACACTGGTTCAGCGGCTGGCCACGCATAGGCGGCGGCAGTTTGCTGATGAGAAAGCCTGGATGCGCCATCTCGAGCGCCTCGGCATTACCGATTTGCCAGTGAAGCCAGACCCGGTGCATGTCGCCACCGAGGCGGCGCTGTGGAGGCGGTGAATGCACATGGGTTCCTGTGCGAGGCGGTGGTGGTCAGTGACGACGCGGGGCAATTCAATGTCGGTCAGCACGCTCTCTGTTGGATTCGCGCCGAGCGCCTGGTGCACAAACTGGAGACGTTCACTGACCAGCTGCGGCGGAACTCACAGCGACATCGGTCGCGACTGCCGTCACGCATTACTCGGGCTCGCCAGGACCTGCGGGAAGCTCGGCATCGCCTTATGGGATCTTGGCGCCAGGCTCGGCGTCTGCGGCAGTCCTTCCGTCCCGCAGCTTGCAGACCTCATCCGGTACCGCGGACAGCCTGCCTGATGCGGCAGGGGCCCGGGCTTATGCCCCGGTTACTTGTGAGACCAGCAACCTACTGATTTAACTCGTGCTTTTCGAAATGGACCTTTTCTGCCACTGACACAGACGCCCTGCGGCAATCGGCCAATTTGATGCCGAGCTCAATACGATCGTCTCTCGCCGACGCGCGGCCCCGATAGCGGATCTCAGCAGACGTTCGGTCTCCATTCTGTCTGCCTCTAAATCATTGGCCAGCGGACGTGCCTTCAAGCAGATCAGGTCAGCTTCAATCGTTCGTTTGGTTTCCTGCATGAAGGGCGAAGGGCTTCATTGGCCGACAGCGGGGCTTTGTGGATGCGCCGGCATTGCCGCAGCATGTCGGCCGCCGCCATCAGATAGAGCAACAGAGGGTGCCTGAGGCCCTGGGGTGATGCTCTTGGACGCACTTCAAGAGAACGGGCCATATTGATATCTGACCCATCCCCGGTCGCGCCCGAGCGCCGATCGTCTGCCACCGTGGCAGGATGTCGTGCTTCGCGCAGACGGTCCCCAACATCGCGCGGTCACCCGATCTATTGCAAAAGACGGCCTATCGTCAGTCCTGTACATCATCATTGCAAGGCCATCTCTCTTCAACCAGCCACAGACATTCTTAGCCGCTCGCTGCGATCACCGGATCACCGCATCGCGGCCAACTCGATCGGGTGGCCTTCACAGCCACTCATATCACACGCAATGTTTTGCACCGAGATGCTAAGACTGCTCTGCGGAGCAGCACCTCCGAGGTCCCATTCTATGTGGCCAACTCGTCCACATCGGCGCGTCTTGCCGCTACCCGCAATCCGACATCACTGACACGCCGAGAACACGCTGCACGACGTCACTCTCCAGGAAGACCAGTCCCTCCTCCGTCATAACCCAGGCGTCTTCGCCCACCTCCGCTCATTCGCCAACAACGTGATCTGCCGCAACCAAACCGGCACCTACTGCCAGGACCGCTACGTCGCCACTCTCGCTAGCTAGCTTCGTGCCCTGGCCACATGGCGCTTCGGCCAAGAGCATTGAACAGCCCTGGTTCCAGGGGCCGACCGCCCAGTGAATCTCCGCGCTGGATGCGTGCTTCGCGGCCGCGAACATTGGCAAAGTTAACACAAAATTAACCCCGAAGGCCTTCTTCTCGTGTCAACGCACCGATGATAGTCGCGGGGCTGGTGAATGAACGAGCTTTGGTCGAGCCCCGAAAGCCAGTTCGTCAGCGGGCGACTGATAGCTCGAAGGGAACCGGCATCCAAGATATAGTTCGTTGACGGCGAATGGAGTTCACTCGCATGGACGTCCCTCCCCAGGTCTTGGTCATCGACGACGACCGGGATATGCGGTGGGCGCTACGCACAATCCTTGAAAGCATCGGATTGACTGTTGCTGAAGCCAATGCGGGACCAGCCGGTCTCGAAATTGCAGCACGAGGGCAGCCGGCTGCAGTATTGCTTGATATGAAGATTCCCGGACTCGGTGGCCACGAGGTGCTCACTCATCTCAGAGCTAGACACCCGGCGCTGCCGATCATCGTGATCACTGGCTATGGCACAATACAGGGCGCCGTTAGCACCATCCGGGCCGGGGCTTTCGATTATATGATAAAGCCGTTTGATAATGATGAAGTCATTTCAACCGTCAGACGCGCCATTGCGCAACACTGCCCGGGATCAGACCAAGCAAAGGGAAGCCTGAAAGAGACCATTACCGAGATGATGGGATGCGGAACTGCTATACAAAACCTTATCACGCAGATCGAGGCTGTCGTCAACACGGATTACTCGGTGGTTGTCGGTGGAGAGACAGGCACGGGAAAGGAGATTGTGGCACAAGCATTGCACCGATATGGACCGCGGAAGGCGCGGCCATTTGTCGTGCTCGATTGCGGGACCGTCAGCGAAGCGCTTGTCGCCTCGGAGCTGTTCGGCCACGAACGCGGCGCTTATACGGATGCCCATGAACGGCGGCGCGGACGGCTTGAAGTCGCGGCGAGCGGTGGAACAATGTTCATGGACGAGATTGGCAACCTTTGCGGTGCTGGTCAGCGAGCCTTGCTGAGGGCCCTTGAGGAACGAGTGATTTATCGCATAGGCGGCACAACGCCAATTCACCTCGATACGCGCCTGATCGCCGCGACCAACGAGATTCTGGTGGATGACGATGAGGCCGGCGCGTTCAGATCGGATTTATTCTATCGGCTGTCGGAGTTCATCATCGTCGCACCACCGCTGCGCCAGCGTCCGGAAGATATCGAGTTCCTGGCCCGCCGATTTCTTCGTCAGACCCAGAGGGTGCATGAGACGTCTGCGCGCGAATACACCACGGATGCCCTAGACCTGTTGCACAGCTATTCATGGCCAGGAAATGTGCGACAGTTACGGAATGTGGTGCGGCGCGTCAGCCTCATGGCACCTAGCGAAATCACGGCCGCACATATCAAGGAGTGCATGCCACAACGATCGAACCGAGCCGCTGGCACCGGTTCATACCGCCCCGTAGCATCTTCAACACCCCTCCGGAATCTAGTGGAACATCGAGTACAACAACTGGAACGCGGTGCAATCCTGGATGCTCTGACCCACGCAGGAGGCAACAAAACGATGGCGGCTCGGCGGCTCGGTATCAATTACAAGACTTTTCGCCTCAAGCTCAAGGCCATCGAACAAACTGCGTCAGTTGGCCCAGGTAATGTCGACCTTTGAAGACACGACGGTCGCACCGCTGTCATGCCCGTTGGCTGTGGATCGGGTGGTCTATGTCTATGCGCTCGTGGAGCAAGGACCTCCCGGAAGTCTGCGAGCACCGCCTGACACCGAGCAAGCGCTGTCATTGCACCACGTTGGCGGTATCAGCGCGGTAATCTGCCACGTTCCTAAATCGGAATATTGCAGCCCAAAGAGTGAGCAGGACCTAACAGAACCGGCCTGGCTCATGCCTCGTATTCGACATCATGAGACCGTAGTGGAGCGTGTCATGGCGTGGTCAGCCGTATTCCCTATGCGTTTTGCCACGCTATTTGTCACGCTCGACAGCCTGACGAACTTCATGCGCCGCCACGAAACGGCGATCACGGCGTTCTTGCGGCAGGTAAGGCGCCAGGAAGAATGGGCTCTTCGGATTACTGTCACGTTCGATGATTTGACGGCCCTGGACGATCTGGCCAACCAGCTTTGGCCGGAGTGGTCGGGATATTCGCCAGGGCTGCGCTATCTTCGCCTGCGCCAGAAGCGACCTTGCCTTGTCAAGGCGGCTCGGGAGCGGGCGGAGATGCTGATGCCCGCCATTCTGGCTGGGTTGAGGCCGCCGGCCGGGATGATCCGTCACTTGCCCCGGCCAATGGCGATCTGCGATCCCGAGCACCGACGCGTCGACAACTACGCCCTGCTCGTGCCGGTCGCGCAGCGAGCGGCCTTAACCAATCGGCTGAGCGATTTGGCAGAGACCTGGGGGCCTAAGCATATCGACTTCGTGCTGTCAGGTCCGTGGCCGCCTTACAGCTTTCGCCCTTCGCTCCCCGCGAGGGATGCAGCAGCGACGTGAGTGAGCAAGCCCCGATTGTCGGCATTGGGCAGTCACGGCGTCCGGATCGGGCGCGGGCGATGAATTTCGACTATGGCAATCTATTCGATGCACTGAGCTCGACCATCCCGTCTTCGATACTGATCGTGGACGAAAACCTCATCGTCCTCATGGCGAATCGTAACTTCCTGGAAAAATCCCGTGGCACTCTCGATGCCGTACAGGGGATGAACCTGCAGGAAGTGCTGCCCGACGCGTTCCGGGATATCGCGCTTGATCAGCAGATACGCGAGGCTATCCGCACCGGCAAGTCGGTTCAGCGTCAGAAAATGACCTATCGGGCGCCGGGCATTTCTCTACGGATCTACTCATACAGTGTCCGCCGCCTGCAACTCGATGCACACGCGGCTCGTGCGGCGCTCCTGGTAATGGACGACATAACCGATCTGCTCAGCTTGAGTGAGGAGGTCAGGCGAACCCAGTTACACCTCGCGAGCATCGTCGAGAGCGCCGGCGATCTGATCATCTCAACCGATGCCGGCGGCACGATCCTGTCATGGAATGCCGCGGCCGAGGAGGCTACAGGGTATGCGTCCCAAAGTACTCTTGGTCGACCTCTTGCCGAGCTGATCGCAGAGCCACAGCAGGCAGGGGTCAAGTCTTGCTATCTGGAGATTGATCGGATCGACCAGCGTTTGACTGCCGAATGGCCCGTGACGTGCGCGGATGGAAACGTCATTCCTATTTCCTGGCATCTGTCGCCGATGAGGGGGATCGACGGCGGAACAACGGGGGTTGTAATCGTCGGCCGAAACCTGGTCGAGCAACGAGAGATGGAGGCACAGATGCAGCAGGCGGAAAAGCTTGCTGCATTGGGCTTGGTCATTGGCGGGATTGCACACGAGATACGTAGCCCGCTTGGAGTCAGCTCCGCCGCGGCACAATTGCTAAGGCGAGGAGTTGGCGAGCCTAAATTGCTGCAAGGGTGTGTCGAGAAAGTCATCGGTGGGATCAATCGAGCGTCACTCATTGTTGACAGTCTGCTGCGTTTCGTCCGCCCCGGTCGCATCCAAGAGACGACCCGAGTTGATGTCGTGGAAGTGCTGCAGAGTGCATTACTACTGGTGTCGAGCGAAGCGGCCCCGGGGACGAAGGTGCAATGGGATACCAGTCAGATCCAAACAGCTGCCCATGCCGAAGGTGTGCAGAACCTGCTCCAGCTCGTCATGATAAATCTGATTACCAACGCTTTTCAGGCTATGTCGGATGGCGGTGAACTGACCGTTAGCGTCGGGGTGAGCAAGGACATTCTCATCGAGATCCACAACACCGGCCCGGAAATCCCTGAGGCGCAACTGACCAAGGTTTTCGACCCTTTCTTCACGCTACGAAACGACAGTCGCCGGTCCGGGCTCGGTCTGTTCGTCTCGCACTCGATTGTGCAGCAGCACGGTGGAACAATCACGGTTCGGACGTCGCCATCTGGAGGAACAACGTTCTCCGTGCGACTCCCACGAGCCAAGAGCGGATCCGCAGGTTTGCCCGAGGCGGGATATCGTCATGGGGGCCGGCCAAGCCCTTCTCGCGTTGGCCTCCCTGAGATTGGCTAAACGTCAATCTGTTTTGGTCGTCGATGATGACCCGGATATGTGCTGGGTCTTGAAGGTCACCATAGAATTGCTTGGTCATTCGGTGATAACTGCTCCGAGCGGGCACCAAGCGCTCGGAGCGGTCCGACTGTACGACTTTCCTCTGGCATTCATCGATGCCCGACTGCCAGACATGGACGGTCTCCAACTTGCGTCGAAGATGGCGCAACAACACACTATGACCAAGATCATTCTCATTTCTGGTTACTATTCTGAGGAGGATCTATCTATCGTCGATGCCATACAGGCGATGCGGGTGCACGGTTTTCTAGCCAAGCCATTTCAGCTGGAGGCGATTGAGAGCGTCCTGGAAACCACCGCTTGCGGACGTGTCGCGTGACAACAGCTGCGCATGGCACCCGCGTCGTTGCCCGCACGCAGAACCTACCCCGCTGGAGAAATCACAGTGGAGTCGAAATCCTCCTGCCGGATTCGCAAATCGGCGACCGCAGTCACAGTCTCGCCAGCCATCGGGAAGACACGGCGGATTGCATTCATGGCCGCCCGGTCACAGACAAACCGAACCTCCGCAGCAGATAGCCCCTCCGTCTGCTCCGCCAGCCTAGCAACGTCGACGGCTTCATCCACCGGCTTCGAGCGCAAGTGCACCGCGAGGATAGCCGCCCGCGCTGACAAGTCAGGTTTCGGCACCTCCAGCTGATAGTCAAGACGGCCAGGCCGCAACAGGGCGTCGTCGACGATATCGGGTCGATTGGTGGCTGCAATCACCCAGACATCCCTCATAACCTCGATACCGTCCAATTCCGTCAATAATTGGCTCACAACCCGATCGGTAACCGGCGAGCGGTCCTGCAAACCGCGCTTCGGCACCAGGGCGTCCACCTCGTCAAGAAACACGATACAGGGCGCCACCTGCCGCGCTCGGACGAACAACTCCCGCACCGACCGTTCCGATTCGCCGACATATTTCGACAGCAGCTCCGGTCCTTTGACACTGATGAAATTGATGTTGCTTTGAGATGCGAGCGCCTTGACGATCAGGGTCTTGCCATTGCCAGGTGGGCCGTACAACAGGATACCGCGCGGCGGCCTCACGCCGGCACGCTCAAACACGGCGGGTTGCGATAGCGGCCAGGCGATGGCCTCCTGCAGCGCCGTCTTGATCCCTCCAAGACCCCCGACGTCCTCCCAGCGGACATTTGGCACTTCTACTGAGAGCTCGCGCAACCCAGATGGCTCCACCTCTCCCAGCGCTACGGTGAAATCGGCCATCGTCACCTCCATCGCCATCAGGGTGTCGTACGGGTCCTGGGTCTGCGCCTGGTGCGAGCAGCGGGAGGTGGCGGTGGAGTGAGGCCATCGCCGCTTCGCGACAGAGCGCGGCAAGGTCCGCTCCAGTGAAGCCGTGAGTGACGGCGGCAAGCGCTCCACGATCGACATCCTCCGAAACTGGCATGCAGCGAGAGTAAATCTCGAGGATCTCATCGCGAGCCTTGGCGTTCGGCACGCCGATCGCGATCTCCCGATCGAAACGGCCAGGGCGGCGCAGCGCCGGGTCGATGCTGTCCGGGCGATTGGTCGCGGCCATGACTATGACATCCCCGCGGCCCTTCAGGCCGTCCATCAGCGACAGAAGCTGAGCGACAACTCGCTTCTCCACCTCTCCCTCGACACGGTCGCGTTTCGGCGCCAGGGAATCGATTTCGTCAAAGAAGATGATGGCCGGCGCCCGCTGCGACGCATCATCGAAGATCTTGCGCAGCCGCGCTTCACTCTCACCGTAGAATTTTTGAATGATCTCCGGTCCGCTGACATAGATGAAAGTAGAGTCCGTCTCATGCGCGATCGCCCGCGCCAGGAGCGTCTTGCCGCAGCCGGGTGGGCCATGCAGCAAGACCCCTTTCGGCGGTTTCATTCCCAGGCGTTCGAATATCTCGGGATGGGTCAGCGGCAGCTCGATCATTTCGCGGATCTTACGGAGCTCTTGCTCCATGCCACCAAGATCGTCGTAGGTGATCATGTCGTCGGTCTGCGGCGCATCCATCCGGGTACGCTCAACGACCAGCAATGTGTTGGGCTCGATCAGCACCGGTCCGTTCGGTTCGGTGCCCTGGACATGGAATTCGCGGTGGGTCGCACCAAACAACGCGGCGCGCACCCGATCGCCGACATGGACCGCCAGACCATCGAGGCGGCGGGCCATATAGTCGAGTTCGTCGTCGTGGATCTGGCTGGGACCGATTGGTACCAGCACCACGCGCCGCGCGAGTTGATGTTTCGCCTTGCTGACGCAGACCTGCTGACCGAGTACGACGCCGGCGTTGACCCTGCCGACACCGTCAATCTGGATGCTCGCCTGTCCACGCTGCTCCTTGAAGGTCGGCATCGCCCTGGCGACCGTGGTCCGCGTGCGCCCTTGCACTGTGAGAATATCACCAGCGACTGCATGGACTTGTTTCAGGGAAGCGGGATCCACACGGACGATTCCGCGGCCGATATCTTCCCTCCGTGCCTCGATGACCGTGAGCCGCAGCAATCCGTCGTCCGTGTCCGGTTCAGGAGTCTTGCTTGGCATGCCCACCTCCAACGGACCTTCAGCCGCGCTCTATCGGCAGGTATTCGACGGCGATCTGCCGCGGCAGATAGAGGTGAACCCGGTGAAGGGCTCCAATGAACAGGATCCCCAGCTCACGCTCCCCGAGCGTCTCGGCTATACGCTGGGCGATAAACCGATCGCGCTGTTCCAGCAGCGCCGACGCCTGTGCCTCGGTGTGGCCCGGTGCCTGCAAAAGCCGATATTCCTCAAGCAACAACTCGGGCGACTCGCTGCCGACCAACACTGCGCCGCGCTGCATGAGCACGCCAAGCAACTTGTGGTTCTCACTGCCTTGTTCGGCCAGTTGGGTCACCAGTGCGGCTTCGTGGCCGCACACAGGCAAGCTGTCCTGGTACAACTTCACGCGCTGCAACGTTACGCCACGCTGCTGGATCCTCTGATCGATTCCGTCCTGGATCGCCCGCCAGATCGCGTTGTATTCGTCGCACCGCTCCCGCCATTTCTGTTCGCCGAAACGGGCGATGAAAGCGGCCTGGTAGCCGGATGCAGCGGAGCCCATCTCGGCGCTGCCGTGTACGACTGGAACATAGAGCAAATGAGCCATGCTGTGTGTGGTTTCACGTTGCGTCGTAATCACCTTCAGCTCAGCCACGGAGGGCTGACAAGCCTCAACCGTGTTTTTTCAGGCGGACCTCCAGGATACCGTTGTGGAGCTTTAGTTGCGGTGGTTTCCCGGCCAGCTGCTCCTCGATATGCACTTCCTTGCGGTAGAGCCGGCTTTCGGTCTTGGCCTCAAGCAATAGAATGTCGCCATCCAGCAGGCAGCGGACGGCCGAGCGGCTCACTCCTGGAAGTTCAAACAGCAACACGGTCTCTGTGGCTTCGTCGAACACGTCGGTGACTGGCTCGACTACCTCGGTGCCGGTGCGTTTCGCGGCACGCGGCGTGGCGCGCTGCGCGGGCTTTGCTCGTGCCTGCTGCGTTGCCGGCGCGGGTGGGTCGGTGCGCGAACCGCCCAATGCCCTTTTGCCGATCGAGTACTCCACCACCAGCCCATCCTTTTCTCGCCGGCCTTGGCGCGGCAGATCGCCGCCCTTGTCAAGGTCCACCAGCAGATTGATCAGATCGGAAAGCCCCCCGGCGATCCTCGAAAAGCCTCCCAGTTCATTGCCATCCTTGCTCATACAATCGATGTCCTCTCGGCTAAGGCCGGTTCGGCTGGATTGCCCAACGCCTGCTCAACCCGAGACAGCCGCTCGCCGAATGCCGCGATTGCCGATCCCTGCTCTGTTGCGGCCCGACCTAACCGAGTGTCGCGGCTCCACCAATCGAGGCCCAACTCGCGTGCCTTATCGACGGAGCAGATCACCAAGCGCAACTGAATCGTCAGCAGCTCGACTTCGACCAACTTCACATGGATATCGCCTGCGACCACGACGCCCTTGTCGAGAATGCGCTCGAGCAGATCGGCAAGGTTTGTGGTTTCGACGGCATGCATCATCGCGTGTTCGGTCGGCATATGGATCCCCTTGGCGCAATCAACCGCCTGTCGAAAACCGTAGCTGCAGGTCCGTCTCCGAAAGTCCGAATTGCTTGCGCAGTCGCGCAATCTCCATGGCTTGCATATATAGCGCCATTCCAACATCCTCGATCTGCACTGGCGTAAGCGTCCCGCTGCCCATGCGTCGGACCGCCTGTCGTTCCAAGACTTCATGCAGCAGGTTAACGAGCGTCAGCGCGAGCTTCATCAAACCATGTTGCGGGCGTTGATGGCCGGCCGGCTCATCGTCCGGCACCGTGGCTGCGGGCGGCTGCGATATGCGGCTCCAACCGAAGGCGCCTTCGCCGGGGCTCGCATGCGTTGCTGACGATAGCGCTGCGGATAGCTGACCTGAGCCCGCCATTCCACGCGGCGGCGGCGCCGGCGGTCGTGGTGGGGCATCAACGCTGGGTGGCCCGCAAAAGAATGAGCCTCCGGGGCACACGGTGTCGATGGCGCCGAGTACCAGCCGCAGATCGAGCAGGACCAAATCCACACCGGCCACTCCGATGGTTGCGGCGCCGTCGATCGACACGCCAATGGTAAGCAGGCGGTCCAGCGCTTCGGCCAACGAGCCAACCCCGTCGGCACGCGGTTGCGCACCGCTCATCGACCGAGCAGATATCCCTTGCCGTTCCTTGGTGTCTTCCAGTCGTGCGCGATCAGGAGCCATGCGAACCGGCATTATCACCGGGATCCTTCCCATGGAGTCGATCCAGCTGCTCCAGCAGTTCGGCCTCCCGCGTGTCAAAGGCATCCTCGGTCAACTGACCGCTATCGAGCGCCCGATGCAGGGCAGCGAGTTCGGCCATCACAGTCCGTTCGTCAGCCGCACTCTCTTCCTCCGCCGCCTTGGCAATTTCGCGCACGACGAATAGCAGACCGCGGACTGGCGCCATCAGCAGATCATCAATCAACAGCATCGCATCCCCCGGCATGGAGGGTTCTTGCCAGCTGTAGTCATCAGATATCCAGCGTGAGTTCGACGAAATTGTGCGGCGGCCACGGCCCGTTCAGGCTGAACGCCAGGTCATCGTCGAAGCTTTCCGCTGCGGCGTGGACCGCCGCCTCGAATGCTTGCACTTTCGCCCGCGGCACCAGCACGGCAAGGTTTGCAACCTGCTGATCGCCGCGAATCGGCAGAGCCGATATTGCGGTGCACGATGGTGACAGGAGTGCGACGAGCTGTGCAGTCTGGGTCTCCTGGTAGTGGCGCAGCGCGCTCTCGCAGAGCTGACCCAGTCGGACTCGTTCCTCGAGCGAAGGCGATCTTCGATGTCTGAAGGTGCGGTCCCGCGCCTGTCGCAGTTCGGCCAAATGCTCGACCAGATAGCCGATCGGATCGGGCACCTCCAGGTTGAGGCGAAGCCCCATCTCGACCGCGCCGCTGAGGCGACTGAGCTGGGTAAGAAGCTCCTCTCGGTGGCGGGACAGCAGATCGACTACCGCTTCTGTCGTGGCTGTCAGGGTTCCGAAGGTCATTGGCAACAGATCGATCTCTGCTTGCAGAGCACGGAGCACACGCTGGCTGGCGGCAATATGTCGGCGCTCCGCACGGATCGTTGTCGCCTGGTAGTCGCTGACGAATGCACCGAGGGAACCAGATGCGATCCAATACACCGGCTGTTCGGCGATGCCTTTAGGTATGTCGATGCCCAGACCGTCAGCTTGCGCAATGGCGTAGATATACAGGCTCATGTCTCACCCGCTGTAGAGGTCCACGTTAGCCCACGTTGCGGAGGCAGCGGTTCATCCGTCGTGATCGAGCGGTTCATAGCCTATGACCGTGTGTGACTGATCCAACTGAACAACGTATCTCCGTTGTTCGAGCACCTCCTGCGTGAGTGTCAAACCAAGGGTCATGATCGCCAGATCCGGTACGAGGATTTCCGCCTCGGTCTCCCAACCTCCGCCACTTTCGGCCGACGCTGCGATCCTGGTGACGCGGACCTCACGCGCCTGAAGCTCGCTTATAAGGAACGACCGCACGGCATCGCTGACAGCGGCCAGCCTGGTGGTGGCGTGGCTGGTGGGATGCCTGCGCGAAACCGGCACCCTTGGCTCCGGGGCTTCGATCGTCTCTGTCTTGCTGGCTTCCATGATTGCGCTCCTTGAAAGGCCGCCTCGACCAGGCGGCAAGCGTTGGAGGAATGGTGCTGGCCTCAATAGCTGACGGCGAACCGGCAACGGCCATTGCGCAAGGTTCGCACGGCTGCTGGTGTCGCAATCGTTGGAGTACTCGGCTGGCCCGCTGCGGCGAGAATTGCAGCCTTCTCCGACTCGATTTGCTGGCACCGATCAAGCATCCGTTCGAGACGCGCGCGCGTGGTGCGAATTTCTTGGCCGTGCCGGACGCGCTCCAACTCCAGGAAGCTGACCCGGAGATAGGCCTTGTAGGCCGGCACGCGCTTGTCGGACCGGCCGGTCAAGGTGTGCAGGCTGGCGAGGCCGCGCGAAGGAACCATCCGCGCGATCATGTTCGAGCACTTCTCGATGACCGCCTCGAGCGGGATCGGCCTGTCGCACGGACCGGACTGTCGGCAATGGACCGATCATCATCGCACACGCGGCTGATGAGCTTTGTAACCTGATCGGTCAGCACCGTTTCAGTTACCGCATCCCGGCGAAGCGCCGAACTGAGGATATCGCGACACGCCCAACAGAAGACCGGATCCGTCGCTACGGCATCGGCACGGCGATGCGCCAGAACACGGGCAATAGCGACACAAGCGCGGATGGTAGGGTAGTACGGTTCGCGGCCTTCGTTCCGGCACAGCCGTACCAGGTCGACTATTCGGGACGCGGCGCGCTTGCTGATGCCAGACCGGCGCGCGGTGATGGCGATCTCAGTGTCGCGATCATAGTGTCCAAGCTCAATTGTGATCACTCGGTCGAGGAGTGCGTCCTGGGCTCGATGAACCCCGGCATACTCCATCGGGTTCGAGGTGAAGATCGCCCTGAAGTTCCGGTGTACGCTGACATAACCCTCCCCTCGCCCATGCAGACGCGGCACGTTGAGCACGCCTTCCGATAGGATGCTGAGAAATGGATTATTCGCTTCGGCGCGACTGCGGTTGAACTCGTCGTAGATGATCGTCTGACCCAACCGGCAGGCTGTGGTTATCCGATTGTCGATCCAGAGGGCGCGGCTTTCCTCTTCCAACTTGAAGACGGACGATATGTAATTGTCGAACACGCGCGACTTGCGATAGCCGCTTTCCCGTCCGATCAGGTCCGAGCTGCCGAACTCGTGGTCGCCGTGTAGAAGGACCGCGGGCCGACCCAATTGCGCAGCAATATGGAAAGCGAGCGTCGTCTTCCCCGTTCCGGCCGGCCCGCTGAGGTGCACCGCGTACCCCGTGTGGAGATAGGCCAGAGCACGTTCCGTGACCGCCTCGATAGAGGGCGACACAACAAACTCTTCGCTCGGCTCCAATGCGAGCGTATCGCCCTCAGCCTCACCACCGGGCCCGGTGGCGAGGACCTCCTTCAGTACGGTCATATCGTTCATGACGGCCTTCCGCCCTCGGTCCGGGTGTGTGCTCCTTCCCGGTGGGCTACCTTGTGACCGCGCCAGGCGTCGCCGGCCGTATGGCGGTCGCGGCGAACTTCATCCAGTTGTTGGTGGACGCTGTGGGCCGCCTTTCGCCACGCCGCGCGCTGGCCCGCCAGGTCGGAACGAAACCCAGCCCGCAGAGTGCCGACTGACGCGGAAAGATTGGTTACAAACGCGGCAAGCTCGAGGGGCTGTGTGCTGCGCAGGTCCTCGAGCCCGGCGCGAAACCCAGCCCGCAAAGTGCCAATTTTGGCTGTCAGGTCGTTCATAAAGGCGGTCAACTGGCGACGCTGATGCCGATGGAGTGCCAGCCGGTCATGGCGATGGAGTGCAAGAAGGGCATGGACATGCTTGGAGCGCGGCGCCGCAGCCTCGGCACGAGCCCGCCGGGACCGTGCAATAGACTGTGCAAGCCTGTCCATGGCATCTGTCATACTAGGCATGATCTCCTCCATTCATTCCGCAGTCCTGTCGGGAGCCAGCCGCAGCTCACTCCCGACAGATGTGGGAAAAGCGGAACGCCCAAACTATGCTGGGGCTGCCGCCGATGCTGTGAGGCCAACGGCTTCGGCGTACTTCAAGTACGTCTCCACCGAAGCGACAACCACACGAGCTTCGATGGTTATCAACTCGATCCCGACCAGTGAGACCTTCACCCACGCGTCGATCACGATTCCCTTGTCGAGGATCCGGTCGACCACCTCGGCAAGGCTGGACGAGTCGGTGGACTTCATGACACGAGCCATAGTCGTTTCTCCTAGGTGTGGACGGCAGCAACCGGATGCCTCTGAGAAGCCAACCATCCGGCTCGACATCAAGAGCAACATCCATGCCATTTCATCACGTGCTCTTAACGATGAAGGACATGGGACAACCCATTGACGTGCAGCAGTGAGACCGTACCTCATCGCGAGCGGACTGCTCTATACAGGGCAGCGCCGCCCGGGTCGGTCGGGCGCTGGCACCCACCCTGGAATGTTTACCGACGAGCGACGTCCACCGGATGGGAGCGCCGCAACCGTCATTGCGCGTGCCGCGAACGAATGGCCTCGCTACGAGGACAAGCGACGCCATGACCGGCACAGGGCATTACTCGGGCTCGACGCAGCCAAGCGATCGCCGAGATATTAGCGAATCAAGATGGCTTGGAACGCTGGGAACGGGATCGCAGATATGCTAGGCAAGCGGCTGGCGTGACGCTGGGGCCGGTGTAGACGCTTCCGCCTGCGCGTGATCGCGAACGCCAGCGGGTGCGGCGCGCTGTCGACACCGGGCGTGTGGACGCCATGTCGCGCTTGGTCGCGAGGCGGCCGAGAAAGACGTTACTGTCACACGCTTCATGTATCCGTTCTCGCTGAACAGCCGGGACCTGTCGGACACGTTCGATATCTCCACCACATAGGCCTGCGGTGGCTGCCTCGAATGGTTCTGCAACGGCGAGGCGCGAAGGCAGGGTGTTAACGCACGCGGCATAGTCGCCGCCGGCCGAATCAGGAACGAGCCGGAGGATGCCCGTCCAACCTCGGTCGACGCTGTCGTACCGCCCTGGCCATCGGTGAACCGCTCCCCTGGCAGGGGCCGTCGTGTGAGGGGCCGGGTTCCTTGAAAGAGACGTCACCGCGCACATAGACGCCGAGTGGATCCTCCTGCCGGTCCACGCGGCCGTGAACCGGAGCTTCGTTCGGCCCTACGCGCGCATTTCAGGCGGGAGACTGCCGACGACCGACCCTTATCGCTTCCTGGCCTGGAGAGTCATCGACTAGGGAGACGGGCTGCGCAGCAATTTTCTTTCGAAATCGCCGCGGCATCAGGGCTTGGAGCGGGTGCTTGAAGTGCTTGACGAGACCCGCGGCGGCGAACTGACCGCGCAGACCGCATCTCGGCCCGGTTCAGAGACTGAGCACTAGCGCCTCCGCGGTGACGCGGCGACGGCGAGCGGCGAGGTGATATCGGCGAACGACTGTGCCAGCGACGTGCGCACGTCGATTACCGTTGGCAGCCGCGCGTTCATCGCCTCATGCAATGCCGGACCCAGCGCGGCCGGCTCGGTCACGCGCACGCCGTGACAGCCCATGGCGCGAGCAATCGCAGCGTGATCGAAGTCGGCAAACTCTGCCGCGAACGGACCGCCGCCATGCAGCACCCATCCGAGCGCGTTGTTGTTGAACACGACCGTGATGATCGGGATGTCCTGCTCGATCCCGGTCATCAGCCCGTTCATCGTCATCGCGAAGCCGCCGTCGCCGCACACCGCCACGACCGGCCGATCCGGATGCACGAGCTTCGCCGCGAGTGCGGCGGGAATGGCGAATCCCATCGGCCCGGAACCGGCCGCCTGCAGGAAGCCCCCCGCCCGCTTCGTCTGGTAGAAATGGGTCATCATGATGCGGTTCTCGCCGGCGTCGCAGGTGACGATGGCGTTGTCGGGCAGATTGCGCATCAGCTCGCCGATCGCCCGCTGTGGGAGGATCGGCGTATCGTCGGCGAAGTAGGCCGAGCCGTTGAAATAGCCCTTCTGCTCGCGCCATCTGGCCACACGGGCTTCGCCGGAAGCGCGTCGGCCGGACGCATGGGATTGAACCGCAACGTGCAGCTGCCGCATCACCTGTGCGGCATCGCCCAACAGCACGTGCTCGGCTGGATAGGTCCACGATGCGTTGCGCGGCTCTATGTCGATCTGGATGAAGGTCTGGCGCGTCGGATCCAGCAGGTCGCGATTCTCCCACGCAGTATCGCTCGGGCCAAGCTTTGTGCCGATTGCAAGGATCAGATCGGCCTCGGCGATACAGGCGTTCGCGGCCTCCGTGCCGAACGTGCCGAACACTCCCAGCGCCAGACCATGGGTTTCCGCGAAGCAGCCCTTACCCGCGGCGGTCGTCGCGACCGGCAGTCCCGCCGCCTCCGCCAGTGAGACCAGCTGATCGTAGCCCTGCGCGATGCGGACGCCGTTGCCGGCGATCACCACTGGGCGTTCTGCAGCAAGCAACGCGTGCGCGGCTGCTGCCACACGCGCTGCATCGGCGGGCGACGGAGGCGCCGGCAGATAGTGCTGTGTCGGATACAGCACCGGCTGCGAGTCCGGCTTCACGGTGCCCGCGAGCGAGTCCATCGCAAACAACACCGCGACCGGTCCGCATTGCCCCGACAGCGCGTGTTTGATGGCAAGCTGCGTGCCCTGCACCGCGGCGACCGGCGTCAGCGCCTGCACCACGTGCTTGGTGACGCCACTGAACGCGCGTCGCGCATCCCAACTGCCGTAGTCGCCGGTTGCCTGCTGGTAGGGCGCGTGCAGGTGGAAGGGCGTGGAATCGGAGAAATCGGTCAGCAGCAGCATCGGCGAGCTGGACAGGAACGCCTCCATCGTGCCGATCAGCCCGTTGCCGAGGACCCATGGGCCCTGGCCGATCATCACGCCGGGCCGCCGTGTCAGCCGCCCATAGACCTCGGCCATCACGCCGGCGAGGGATTCCTCGCGCACCAGCACCATGCGGAGCGAATTCTGATACTTACGAAAGCCCTGGATGATGCGTCCGGTGTGGCCGCCTGAGATGCCGAACACGTATTCGATGCCGGCCTCCTGCAACACACGCCCGACCAGATCGCCAGCCGGCTGTTCCTCGGTCAGCATGCGCTCGACTGTCATGGCGATCTCCTCCTTCGAGCAGGTTTCACTTGGCGACCTGCCCTCACTCGGTCATTGTTCCAGCATGGCGTCCTTGTCAAACCGGCTTTCAGGCCTGAACTTCGACCTCGGCGAGGCTGCGGACATGCTGCGCAGCACGGTGGAGAGTTTTGCCGCCGACGAGATCGCGCCGCTCGCCGCGGCCATCGATCGAGACAACGCGTTCCCGATGGACCTGTGGCGCAAGTTCGGCAATCTCGGCGTGCTGGGCATCACCGTGGAGGAGGAGTACGGCGGCGCAGGGATGGGGTATCTAGAACATGTCGTTGCGATGGAGGAGATCTCGCGCGCGTCTGCTTCGGTGGGTTTGTCGTACGGCGCGCATTCCAATCTCTGCGTGAACCAAGTCCGCCGCAACGGCAGCGAGGCACAGAAGCGGCGTTTCCTGCCGAAGCTGATCAGCGGCGAACATGTCGGCGCGCTGGCGATGAGCGAACCCGGCGCTGGCTCCGATGTCGTGGGGATGCGCACGCGTGCGGAGAAGCGAGGCGATCGCTATGTGCTGAACGGGTCAAAGATGTGGATCACCAACGGCCCGGACGCCGATGTGCTGGTGGTCTATGCTAAGACCGATCCGCAAGCGGGACCGCAGGGGATCACCGCGTTCGTCATCGAGAGAGGTTTTGCGGGATTCTCGACCGCGCAGAAGCTGGACAAGCTGGGCATGCGCGGGTCGAACACATGCGAATTGGTGTTCACCGACTGTGAGGTGCCGGAGGACAATCTGCTTGGCCGTCTGAACGACGGCGTGCGCGTGCTGATGAGCGGGCTTGACTATGAGCGCGCTGTGCTGGCGGCAGGGCCGCTTGGCATCATGCAAGCCTGCATGGACGCCGTCATCCCGTACGTGCATGAGCGAAAGCAGTTCGGACAGGCGATCGGCGAATTCCAGCTCATGCAGGGCAAGCTCGCGGACATGTACACGACGATGAACGCCGCCAAGGCGTATGTGTATACGGTAGCGAAGTCATGCGACCGCGGTGAGACGACACGCAAGGATGCCGCCGGTGCGATACTTTATGCGGCTGAGAAGGCAACGTGGATGGCTCTCGAGGCGATCCAGTGTCTTGGCGGCAACGGCTACATCAACGACTACCCGACCGGGCGGCTGCTACGCGATGCCAAGCTGTACGAGATCGGCGCCGGCACCAGCGAGATCCGCCGGATGCTGATCGGCCGCGAGCTGTTCCGTGAGACGGCATGACCGTACTGCGTTCCGATATCGACACCCGATCCGCGGAATTCGCTGCCAATGCCGAAGCGATGCGCGGGCTGGTTGACGATCTGCGCACGCGCGTTGCCGAGGTCGGGCTGGGCGGGGGCGAAGCGGCGCGCCAAAGGCATCTAGCGCGCAACAAGCTGCTGCCGCGCGACCGTGTTGCCGGACTGATCGATCCCGGTTCGCCGTTTCTCGAACTTTCAGAGCTTGCCGCCTATGGCCTTTACGACAATGAGGTTCCCTCGGCCGGCATCGTTACCGGCATTGGTCGTGTCGCCGGACGTGAATGCATCATCGTTGCCAACGACGCAACGGTGAAGGGGGGCACCTACTTTCCGGTGACTGTGAAGAAGCATCTGCGCGCGCAGGAGATCGCGCTGCAGAACCGGCTGCCCTGCATCTACCTGGTCGACTCCGGCGGCGCCTTCCTGCCAATGCAGGACGAGATCTTCCCGGACCGCGAGCACTTCGGCCGCATCTTCTTCAACCAGGCCAATCTGTCCGCGCAGGGCATTCCGCAGATTGCCGCGGTGATGGGCTCATGCACGGCCGGCGGCGCCTATGTGCCGGCGATGAGCGATGAGACCATCATTGTGCGCAAGCAGGGCACCATCTTTCTCGGCGGTCCGCCGCTGGTGCAGGCCGCAACCGGCGAGATTGTCAGCGCCGAGGACCTGGGTGGCGCCGATGTGCACGCACGCACCTCGGGCGTGGTCGATCACTATGCGCACGACGATCGGCATGCGCTGGCGCTTTGCCGGCGCATCGTGGCAGGACTGAACCATGTCAAGCAGCCGCAGGTCGCGCTGCGCGAACCTACGCCTCCCCGCTACGATCCGGCCGAACTGCATGGCGTGGTGCCGGCCGATCTGCGGGCGCCATACGATGCACGTGAGGTAATCGCTCGTATAGTAGACGCCAGCGAGTTCGACGAATTCAAGCACCTGTATGGCACCACGTTGATCTGCGGCTTCGCCCACATCCATGGATATCCGGTCGGAATCCTTGCCAACAACGGTATCCTGTTCTCCGAGTCCGCGCTCAAGGGCGCGCATTTCGTCGAGCTGTGCAGTCAGCGCAGCATTCCGCTGGTGTTCCTGCAGAACATCGCCGGATTCATGGTCGGACGGAAATACGAGGCTGGAGGCATCGCGAAGGATGGTGCCAAGCTGGTCACGGCGGTCTCCACCACGTCGGTGCCCAAGCTCACCATAATCGTGGGGGGCAGCTATGGCGCGGGCAACTACGGAATGTGCGGTCGCGCTTACGAACCGCGCTTCCTGTTCATGTGGCCGAACGCACGCATCTCGGTGATGGGCGGGGAGCAGGCTGCTATGGTACTCGCGCAGGTGCGCCGCAATCAGGACTGGGGCGCCGGCGAGGAGGAGGCGTTCAAGGCACCCATCCGCGCGCAGTATGAACGGCAGGGGCATCCTTACTATGCGACCGCGCGACTGTGGGATGACGGCATCATCGATCCGGTTGATACAAGGCGCGTGCTGGGACTTGCGCTCTCGGCTGCACTGAATGCGCCTATCCCGCCGACGCGCTTCGGCGTGTTCCGGATGTGATGGTGTTGCATACGCTCCTGATCGCCAACCGCGGCGAGATCGCGTGTCGCATTGTGCGTACCGCACGGCGCATGGGCATCGCAACGGTCGCCGTCTATTCAGCGGCTGATGCCGATGCTCTGCATGTGAAGGCAGCGGATCGGGCAGTGCTGATCGGCGCGGCGCCGGCGCGCGAAAGCTACCTCAACATCGGCGGCATCATCGAAGCGGCACGGCGCACGGGAGCCGATGCCATACATCCGGGCTATGGCTTCCTCTCGGAAAATCCGGATTTCGCGGACGCCTGTGCGAAGGCGGGCATTGCCTTCGTCGGGCCACCATCGTCAGCGATGCGCGCCATGGGATCGAAGTCGGCCGCTAAGACGCTGATGGAGAAATCCGGGGTGCCGTTATTGCCCGGATATCATGGCGACCGTCAGGATACGGCGTTTCTCACCGATCAGGCGAACCGAATTGGCTTCCCGCTGATGATCAAGGCGGTGTCGGGCGGCGGCGGACGCGGCATGCGGGTGGTGTCGCACGCCGATGAGTTCACCGCTGCACTGGATCAGGCACGACAGGAAGCCGCGTCGGCCTTCGGCGATCACCACGTGCTGCTAGAACGCTACCTCACCCACCCGCGACACATAGAGGTGCAGGTGTTCGCCGATCGGCACGGCAACGTCATCCACCTGTTCGAGCGTGACTGCTCGATCCAAAGGCGACATCAGAAGGTGATCGAGGAAGCACCCGCGCCCGACCTCGACGACAATCGCCGCGCCTCAATGGGGCTCGCTGCCGTGTCCGCGGCCCGGGCCGTTGGCTACGAAGGCGCCGGTACAGTGGAATTTGTGGCGAACGCGGACGGGTTCTTTTTCCTCGAAATGAACACCCGTCTGCAGGTTGAGCATCCCGTTACTGAAATGATCACCGGCTTCGACCTCGTCGAATGGCAATTGCGCGTCGCGGCGGGCGAACCTCTGCCGGCCGGACAGGATGCGATCCGCATCCTTGGCCATGCGATCGAGGCGCGTATATACGCAGAGGACCCGGAGCGCGAGTTCGCGCCGTCCACTGGACGACTGGCGTTGTTCCGCACGCCGGAGCCGTCGGCAAACATCCGCATCGATTCCGGTTTTGCTACCGGCGACATTGTTTCCGCCCACTATGATGCCATGATCGCCAAGCTGATCTGTCACGGAGCCACGCGCAACGAAGCACTACGTACGCTGAGCCGCGCACTCGCCGAAATCGCCGTGGTCGGCGTCGCCAGCAATCTCGATCTTCTCGGTCGCATCGCGGCGCATCCGGACTTCAGCGCCGGCGGCGTGGACACCGGGTTCATCGCACACCACAGCGATACGTTGCTCGCGCCGCAGCACCAGCCACCGACCGAGGTGCTGGCAGCCGCGGCGCTCTGTGTGCTGACCGATGAAGCCGAAGCGACCGCCAGCGTCGCGGCGTCGGGCATGGATCCCTACTCGCCCTGGCACGTGCGTGACCACTGGTGGCTGAATGCCTCCTTCGAACGTGAGTTGCCGTTCATCGCGGGCGGATTGGCGATGCCGGTGAGAGTGAGCGGCGGCGGTGTCGCCTGGCAACTGACGATGGGCGATCACCGCATCACAGCCAAGGCGACACGCGCGCCAGATGGTCGGATGGAAATGGTGCTGGGCGATACACGTGAGATCGTATCGGTCGTGCGTGTTGCCGACAACATAACTGTTCGCCTCGACGGCGAGATGTGGCGATTGCAACTGCCCGATCCGATTGCGGCGGGGGCGGCGGAAGACGAGACCGGCGACAGACTTGTTGCACCGATTCCGGGCCAGGTGACGCAGGTTCTTGCGGAGCCAGGCATGGTGGTCGCGCGCGGCCAGGTCATGGTCGTGTTGGAGGCGATGAAGACGGTATTTCGCCTTGCCGCACCGTCCGACGGCGTAGTTGAGACGGTTTCCTGCCGCGCCGGCGACAGTGTTGTCGAAGGCCAGCTTCTGGTCGGCTTTGCCGAGGGCGATTTCCCGACGCCACCGGAATGACCGATGTTGCATCAATCCACGTGACATGACCACACTTGGCCGCCGCGCGGACGAAGTGCCGCGAATTGGGCATGTGGCTATCCCGTGAGAAGGACTGGAAACTCGATGACTCGAAGAAAAGCATTTCTGGCTGCGGCCGCACTTGCTGCTGCTGTCACGACAGGTGTGACAGCAGCGGACACGCCAGGTGTCACAGCGACCGAGATCAAGATCGGCAATACCGTGCCGTACAGTGGCCCTGCGTCGTCGTACAGCGTACTTGGCAAGCTAGAGAGCGCGTTCTTCGGTATGATGAACGAGCAGGGCGGCGTGGCCGGCCACAAAATCAACTTCATCTCGCTGGACGATAACTACAGTCCACCAAAGACGGTCGAGCAGATCCGCCGCCTCGTCGAGGAGGAAAAGGTCGCATTCACCTTCGCGACCCTGGGCACGCCGACCAACAGCGCAATAGTGCACTACATGAACCAAAAGAAGGTGCCGCAGCTTTTCGTCTCCACTGGCGCGGACAAGTGGGGCGATTACAAGAAGACACCATGGACCATAGGCTGGCAGCCAAGCTACCGGACCGAAGCGCAGATCTATACGAAATACATGCTGCAGCAGAGGCCGAACGCGAAGCTTGCGATCCTGTATCAGAATGACGACTTCGGGAAGGACTACCCGAACGGTGTCAGGGATGTGCTGGGCGACAAGTTCGACAAGGTCGCCGTGACGGCGAGCTACGAGACGACCGATCCGACGATCGACAGCCAGATCACGGCGCTGCAGGCATCCGGCGCGGATGTTCTGCTGGTGGCAGCGATTCCCAAGTTTGCCGCACAGGCAATCCGCAAAGTGCACGACCTGAACTGGAAACCGATGTTCTTCATGTCGAATGTCGCGATCTCGGTGGGCGCGGTGATGAACCCAGCGGGACCGGAGAACGGCATCGGTATTCTCAGCGCCGCCTACCTGAAGGACTCGTCCGATCCCAGCTGGAAGGACGACGCCGGCATGAATGAATGGCGCGCCTTCATGAACAAGTACATGCCGGGTGCGGACCAGACAGACGGCGGCTATATCGCAGCGTATGGCCTTTGCAAGACGATGCTTCAGGTGCTGCAGCAGGCGAATGGCGACTTCTCGCGCGCCAACATCATGAAGCAGGTGACCGATCTGCATGACGTGGAAAACCCCGTCTTGCTGCCCGGCATCAAGCTCAACACGAGCCCGACCAACTACCACCCCATCACGGCAATGCAACTCGAGAAGTGGGATGGCAAGAGCTGGGTGCTGTTCGGCAACGTGATCCAGGGCGCGGGTTCCTGACGCTCCTGACGTGATGTCGGGGGAGGCCACTTCCCCGGCATCGCGGCGTTGACTCGCGCCGACCCGCCGCACAGTCTCCGCGGCGCACGCAGCAGGAGACCGAGCCATGCCCGCAGATGACGGCAACGGGAGGCGGCTGCGCTCTCGCCGCTGGTTCGACGAACCCGCCGATCCGGCTATGACCGCGCTCTATCTCGAGCGCTACATGAACTACGGCATCACACCGGACGAATTGCGCGGCGGGTATCCGATCATCGGTATCGCGCAGACAGGCTCGGACCTGTCGCCGTGCAACAGGCATCACATCGAACTGGCGAGCCGCGTGCGCGACGGCATCCGTGCGGCTGGCGGTGTGCCGCTCGAATTCCCGATCCATCCGATCCAGGAGACGGGCAAGCGGCCGACCGCCGCGTTAGATCGCAACCTGGCGTACCTGTCACTGGTCGAGGTGCTACACGGCTATCCGATCGATGGCGTGGTGCTCACCACTGGTTGCGACAAGACGACGCCTGCGTGTCTGATGGGTGCGGCAACGGTGAACATCCCGGCGATCGTATTGTCCGGCGGACCGATGCTGGACGGCTGGTGGCAAGGACGCCTGTCCGGTTCCGGTACGATCGTCTGGGAAGGGCGCAAGCTCTTCGCCGAGGGCAAGATCGACTACGACGAGTTCATGCAGATGGTGTCGTCGTCGGCGCCTTCGGTGGGCCACTGCAATACGATGGGCACGGCGACATCGATGAACTCGCTGGCCGAGGCATTGGGTATGTCGCTGCCCGGCTGCGCCGCGATCCCCGCGCCGTACCGGGAGCGTGGTTGGATGGCGTATGAGACCGGCAAGCGCATCGTCGGCATGGTGAAGGAGAATCTGCGTCCGTCCGACATCATGACGAAGCAAGCGTTTGAGAACGCGGTGGCGGCTGCAGCCGCGTTGGGCGCTTCGTCAAACTGCCCGATCCACATGGTGGCGATTGCTCGCCACATGGGTGTGGAGCATTCGCTGGACGACTGGCAGCGCCTCGGGCCGGATATTCCGCTTTTGGTGGATCTGCAGCCGGCCGGCCGATTCCTCGGCGAGAAATTCCACCGCGCCGGCGGCGTGCCTGCGGTGCTGAAGGAACTTCTCGCCGCGGGCAGGCTACATGGCGACGCGATGACCGTCACGGGCAAGACGCTCGCCGAGAACCTGCACGATGCGCCGGACGGCGACCGCGAAGTGATCCGCTCTTACGGCAATCCGATGAAGGAGGCTGCGGGCTACGTCGTGATGTCGGGCAACCTGTTCGATAGCGCGGTGATGAAGATCAGCGTCATCGATCAGGACTTCCGCAAGCGCTTCCTGTCGCATCCCGATCGACCGAATGTATTCGAGGGCAAGGCGATCGTGTTCGACGGCCCGGAGGACTACCATCATCGCATTGAGGATCCTGACCTCGGGGTGGAGGACCAGTCGGTGCTGATCATCCGCAACTGCGGTCCGGTCGGCTATCCGGGCAGCGCCGAGGTGGTGAACATGCAGCCACCCGCGTCGCTGTTGAAACGCGGAATAACGGCACTGCCGACGATGGGCGATGGGCGGCAGTCCGGCACGTCCGGCTCGCCGTCGATTCTGAACGTATCGCCCGAGGCTGCGGTGGGCGGCGGGCTCGCATTGCTGAAGACGGGTGACCGCATCCGCATAGATCTCAACAATCGGAAGGTCGATGTGCTTCTGGCACCGGGAGAGCTGCAGGCGCGCCGCGCCGCGTGGAAGCCGCCGAAACTGGTTCACATGACACCGTGGGAGGAGATCTATCGGTCGATGGTGGGTCAGCTCGGTACTGGCGCTTGTCTGGAACCAGCCACGCTGTATCTCAATGTGATCGAGACGCGCGGCGAATCGCGTAACAACCACTGAGTACCCATATGCAATTCGGCATCGCCATACCGACCGCCGCTGACTCCTGGCGCCTGGTGCGCCGAGCGGAGGAACTGGGCTTTTCTCACGCATGGTTTTTCGACACGCAGATGCTAAGTGCAGATCCATTCGTCGCCATGGCCGCAGCAGCCTTGAAGACTACGCGCATCACCCTGGGGACCGGCGTGCTGATCCCTTCCAACCGCATTGCGCCGGTGGCTGCCAACGCGCTTGCCTCACTGAACAAGCTCGCACCCGGGCGTATCGCATTTGGCATCAGCACAGGTTTTACCGGCCGCCGTACCATGGGTCTGGGCGCGGTGAAGTTGTCCGACATGGAGGAGTACATACGGATCGTTCAGGCGCTGTGGCGTGGCGAGACCGTCGAGATGGAGCTGGAGGGCAAACGCCGACCGATCTGCATGCTCAATCCCGAACTTGGCCTGATCAACGTGCAGGATCCGATCCCGCTGTACATCGCCGCCTCCGGTCCACGTGCACGCAAACTCACCGCGAAACTCGGCGCCGCATGGATCGACAACGTCGCCGATGTCGAGCGCGGAACTGCAACTCTGGAGCAGATGCGGGGCACCTGGCAGGAGGCCGGCCACTCATCGGAGGAGTTGCAGGCGGTCGCCTGGCTCGGCGGCGCGGTGCTGGAGAAAGGCGAACCTGTTGATGGCCCACGCGGCATGGCGCTCGCCGCACCACGTGCTGCCATGCTGCTGCACCGTGCTGCCGACGCAGCGCTCGCCGGCCATCCTACGCCCGTAGCGATGCGGCCCGAGTTTGCCGCGTCGGTTGAGGCGTACGTCGCGCATGCTCGAAGCCGTGCACCCACCGAGGCGTACTACCTATCCAACCATCGCGGCCATCTGATGTTCGTCCGCCCGGACGAGCGGCCATTCATCACGGCCGAGATGATCCGGCAGACATCGTTTATCGGCACGGCCGCGGACCTGACGCAGCGTATCGTGGCTCTGGCCAACGCCGGCTTCACGCAAGTGGTGTTTTCGATCCCGCCCGGGCAGGAACATGCGGTCGAGGATTGGGGACGTATTCGCAGGGCCTTCCGCTGACGCTGGAAATCTCGTATCGGAGGCCACGCCATGCCCGGACAGCTTGCCAACAAGACTGCCTTCGTGACTGCCGCCGGCCAAGGCATAGGTCGTGCCACCGCGCTAGCCTTTGCCACCGCGGGCGCCCGCGTGATCGCGACCGACATCGATGCCTCTAAGCTGCAGTCGATCGCCTCCGACAATGTTCGTATCGCCAGGCTTGATGTGCTGCGTGCCGATGACATCGCGCAGGTCGCGCGCGATACCGGCGCGATCGATGTCCTGTTCAACTGCGCCGGCTTCGTGCATCAGGGGCCGTTGCTGGATGCGACGGAGGACGAGTGGACGTTTGCGTTCGATTTGAACGCGCGATCGATGTTCTGGACCATGCGGGCGTTCCTGCCAGGTATGGTCGCGCGCGGGAACGGTGTGATCCTGAACATGGCATCGGTCGCGAGCAGCCTGAAGGGCGTGCCGAACCGCTTCATTTACAGTGCCACGAAGGCGGCCGTGATCGGTATGACGAGGTCGGTGGCAACTGACTACATTCGTCACGGCATTCGCTGCAACTGTCTCTGCCCTGGCACGGTGCTGACGCCGAGCCTGGAGGAACGCATCGCGGCGAACGCGACGCAGGCCGGATCGGTGCAGGCGGCGCGTCAGGCGTTTGTCGACCGTCAGCCGATGGGACGGCTCGGCTCGCCGGAAGAAATAGCAGAACTTGCGGTGTACCTAGCATCGGACGCTGCGCAGTTCATTACCGGCCAGGCCGTCGTGATCGACGGTGGGCTCACCTTGTAAGGGAGGGACACACTATGAAGCTGCTGCGATATGGGCCGTTTGGCGCCGAAAAGCCCGCCCTGATGGCGAAGGATGGCACAATCCGCTGCCTGTCGTCCGTCGTGCGCGACATCGACGGGTTCGCCTTGTCCGATCCTGCGCTGAAGATGATTGCCGGCATCGATCCGGCGAGCTTGCCGAAGGTGGATGCGAATGTGCGGCTTGGCTCGTGCGTGGCACGACCGGTGAACTATGTGTGCATCGGGTTGAACTATGCGGACCATGCGGCCGAGGCAGGGATGCCGGTGCCGAAGGAGCCGATCATCTTCCTGAAATCGCTCGGCGCGCTATGCGGTCCGAACGACGATGTGAAACTGCCGCGTGGATCGAAGAAGCTCGACTGGGAGGTCGAGCTCGGCATCGTCATCGGCAGGACCGCCCGCTACGTTCCGGAGAACGAGGCGATGGACTACGTCGCTGGCTACTGCGTGTGCAACGATGTTTCGGAACGCGAGTTCCAGATTGAGCGCGCAGGCACGTGGGACAAGGGCAAGGGGTGCGACACCTTCGGCCCGACCGGCCCGTGGGTGGTGACGAAGGACGAAATCCCTGACCCCCAGGCGCTGCCGCTGTGGACCGAAGTGAATGGCAAGCGGATGCAGAACGGCACGACCAAGACGATGATCTTCGGTGTGGTGAAGCTGGTAAGCTATGTCAGTCACTTCATCACGCTGCACCCGGGTGACGTGATCGCGACCGGCACGCCGCCCGGTGTCGGTCAGGGCGTGAAGCCGAACCCTGTGTTCCTGAAGGTGGGCGACACGATGCGCCTGTCCGTCGAAGGATTGGGCGTACAGACGCAGCGTGTGGTGGAGGGATAGCGACACATGGCCGAAGCACCCACCCCGGAGGCGCTGACAGCAGAATTCGACTGCCTGATGGCGCGCGCCGGCATCACCGTTCCGCCACAACGCCGTGCCGCGGCACTCGTCGCCTATGCCGATCTGCGCGACCAGATCGCACTGCTCCACGGCCGCTACGGGCCAGAGATGGAACCTTCCAACGTCTTCCGCCTGGGTGACAAGTGATGGACACGCAAGATCTCTCCATTGCGGAGATGGGGCGAATGCTGCGGTCGGGCGCCATCGCCGCCGAGACGCTCGCGCGCGATGCGCTGGCTCGCGTTGCCGCGCGCGATGGTGCCCTGCATGCCTTTGTGCTGGTGACTGAAAACCGCGCCCTGGAAGACGCACGCCGCGCGGATGATGAGCTGAAGGCGGGACGGGATCGTGGACCGTTCCACGGCATCCCCTATGCGCTGAAGGACATTTACGATACGGCCGGCATCCGCACGACCTGCCACTCCAAGCTACGCCTGAACGTCGTGCCGAAAGAGGACAGCGTCGCGGCCGTAAGGCTGCGGGAGGCTGGCGGCGTCCTGCTGGGTAAGCTTGCAACGCACGAATTCGCCATCGGCGGTCCGAGCTTCGACCTGCCGTTTCCGCCGGCGCGCAACCCGTGGAATCCGGAACATGTCACGGGAGGTTCCTCATCCGGCTCCGGTACCGCGATCGGTGCGCGGATGGTGCGCATGGCGATGGGCTCCGACACTGGCGGCTCAATCCGTGGTCCTGCGGCGTGGTGCGGCACTGTCGGCATCAAGGCGACCTACGGCCGTGTCTCGCGCCGCGGCGTCTTTCCGCTGTCGTGGACGCTGGATCATATCGGACCGCTGACCCGCAGCGTGGAGGATGCTGCGATCACGCTACAGGTGCTGGCCGGGCACGATCGGCAGGATCCCGCCAGCGCCGATGTTCCCGTGCCAGATTATCGCGCCGATCTCGAGAAAGGTGTGTCCGGGTTGCGCATCGGCATCCCGCGCGCCTTCTTCGCCACGGCGTCAGCGACGACGGCGGAGGTGGTCGCGGGCCTCGACCGTATCGCGGCGCAGCTGCGCACGGCGGGTGCGGTTGTGGAGGACGCCGAACTGCCCGACTACGCGCTGTTCGCGGCGGCGGGTCGAGTGATCATGATGGCCGAAGCCTTCGCGATCCACGAAGCTGACATGCAGACTCGCCTGCTCGACTATGGCGAGATCACCGCCGGCCGCTTCATCCTCGGCGCAGCGATCACCGCGGCGGATCTCGTCCATGCGCTGCGCGCAAGGCGCGAGCTGACCGACGCGGTCAACGCCGCTCTGTCGCGCTACGACGCGCTGCTGACGTTGTCGGCGCTAAGCACGGCCCCACGATTCGAACAACCGACCGATGCATTGTCCTCGGCCTCGCCGATCCAGACCATTCCATTCAACGTGACCGGCCATCCGGCGATGAGCGTGCCGACCGGCCTGGGCGCCAACGGGCTGCCGATCGGCGTGCAGATCGTCGGAAGAGCATTCGACGAACCGATGGTGTTCCGCGTAGGCCGCGCTGTGGAGAAGCTCTCGGGTTGGGAGCGCGTAACCCTTCCCGGAGGATAGTGCCGAGGGAGGCAATGGATGGCGCGGGCCGGAACCGTTCGCATTGGGATTTCCGGCTGGACCTACGCACCTTGGCGAGGCGTGTTCTACCCGAAAGGCCTGCCGCAGAAGCGGGAGTTGGAATACGCCGCAAGCCAGTTCAGCACGTTGGAGATCAACGGAACGTTCTACGGCATGCAGCGGCCGGATGCGTTTGCCAATTGGGCGGATCAGGTGCCGGACAATTTCGTGTTCGCCGTGAAGGCACCACGATTCATCACCCACATGCGACGGCTGCACGACGTTGCGACACCTCTGGCGAACTTCATCGCGTCGGGACTGCTGCGGCTTGGCCCGAAGCTGGGACCGATCCTCTGGCAGTTCCCGCCGAACTTCCGCTTCGACGCCGAGAGGATCGAGACATTTCTGAAGCTGCTGCCGCACGATACTGGCGTGGCCGCGCAGTTGGGCCGGCAGCATGACGATCGTCTGAAGGCGCCCGCATGGCTGAAGGTGGATGCGGATCGCAAGTTGCGGCACGCGTTCGAAATTCGTAACGAGACCTTTCGCGACCGGGCATTCGTCGACCTGCTGCGCAAGAATGACGTGGCGCTGGTTTGCGCCGATACGGTGGAGTGGCCGCGACTGATGGACCTGACCTCAGACTTCGTCTACTGCCGCCTCCACGGATCGGAGGAGCTGTATGCCAGCGGCTATGACGACGAGGCGCTGGATGGCTGGGCGGTTCGGGTCGCGACGTGGGCGAAGGGTGGCGAGCCCGCGGACGCGGAGCGCATCGATGGCAATGGCCGCAAGCGCAGGCGCGACGTGTTCGTCTACTTCGACAATGACCGGAAGGTGCGGGCACCGGTCGACGCCAAGGCGCTGAGCGAGCGGGTGGATCGTCTTCTTGGCACTACTCAATCGCACTCACGGATTTCGCCAGGTCTCGCAGCACGAACTTCTGGATCTTCCCGGTCGAGGTCTTAGGCAGCTCGCGAAACACGAAGCTCTTCGGCACCTTGAAGCGCGCCATGTGCTCGCGACAGAACGCGCGCAGCTCATCCGCCGTCACGCTCGCATCGGGCTTGAGTTCGATGAAGGCACATGGCGTCTCGCCCCACTTCTCGTCCGGCTGCGCCACCACCGCGGCGCTTAGCACAGCAGGATGACGATACAGCGCCTCTTCCACCTCGATCGATGATATGTTCTCGCCGCCAGAGATGATGATGTCCTTCGAGCGATCCCGAATCTTTACGTAACCGTCCGGCTGCATCACCGCCAGGTCGCCGGTGTGGAACCAGTCGCCTGCGAATGCCGCGTCGGTCGCCTTCGCGTTCTTCAGGTACCCCTTCATCGTGATGTTGCCGCGGAACATGATTTCACCCATCGTCTCCCCGTCCCACGGAACCGGCTGCATGGTCTCGGGATTCAGGACGGTGAGTGCCTCCTGCATCGGAACCCGGACGCCCTGGCGTCCGTTGCGCTCGGCGCGCCGATCGATCGGCATCACGCTCCACGCCGCATGCTTGGCGCAGACCGACGCCGGCCCGTACGTCTCGGTTAGGCCATAGACATGCGTCAGCTCTATGCCGATCTTCTCCGCACCCTCGATGATGGCGGCAGGTGGTGCGGCGCCGGCGATCTGTCCGGCGATCTTGTGACTGATGCCGCGGCGCAGTTCCTCCGGTGCATTGATCAACATCGAATACACAATCGGTGCACCGCACATGTGCGTCACGTGACTGTCGTGGATTGCCTCCAGCGCCGCCTTGGCCTCGACGCGGCGCAGGCACACGCTGGTGCCGGCGCGCTCCGCAACCGACCACGGGAAACACCAGCCGTTGCAATGGAACATCGGCAGCGTCCATAGATACACCACGTGCGACGGCATGTCCCAATCCAGCACATTGCTGACCGCGTTCAGATACGCGCCGCGATGATGATAGACGACGCCCTTGGGATCGCCCGTTGTGCCGGATGTATAGTTAAGCGAGATCGCGTCCCACTCATCTGCCGGCCCCTGCCATGCGTAGTCCGGATCACCTTCGGCAAGAAACGCCTCGTATCCGATCTCGCCAAGCGTCTTCCCGTCTTGGTAGCTCGGATCGTCGATGTCGATGACCAGCGGCCGCTCGTCCAGTTGCGCCAGCGCCTGTTCGATCGTGGCCGAGAATTCGCGGTCGGTGATCAGCGCACGGGCGCCACCATGACGCAGCATGAAGGCTATCGTCTCCCCGTCCAACCGCGTGTTCAGCGTGTTCAGCACCGCACCGCACATCGGCACGCCGAAATGTGCCTCGTACATCGCGGGAATGTTCGGTGCCATCACCGCGACCGTGTCGTTCTTGCCGATCCCGCGCCGCGCCAGCGCCGAAGCCAGACGGCGGCAGCGCGCATAGGTCTCGCGCCAGGTGAAGCGCTGCGTGCCGTGGATGACCGATGTGCGCTCCGGATACACATAAGAGGCACGCTCGAGAAACGTCAGCGGCGTGAGCGGCGTGTAGTTTGCCTTGTTCCGGTCGAGCCCAGTCAGATAGGCGCTGTTGCCGGTCATGTGGTTTCTCCCACGCTGCGTGCTACTCGTGAGCAAGCAGGTCGCGCACTGCCTGCACCACTGCGTTCGGCGTCTCACGCGACAGGAAATGGCCGGCCACCGGAATCACCCGACGCTCGTAGCGCGCCGTGAAATGTCTGGCGTGCGCTTCAGACTGCTCGGCTGGCCCTACCCCGTCGCAGGCGCCATGCAGCACGATCGTCGGCACTGTGATCGACGGCCGCTCGGCAAGGCGCAGTTCGAGCCCATCCAGCGCTGAATCGCCCGGCGCGTTGCCATGGCGATGCCGGTACGACTGAATGGTCACATCGACGAAATCCGAGTTGTCGAAGCTTCCCACGGTAGCGTCCAACGTGGCATCGTCGAACTGCCAGTTGGGCGACCAGAGTTGCCACAGCAGTCGGACAATATCGCGACGGTTCTCCTGCAATCCGGCCCGGCCGCGCTCCGTATGGAAATACCACTGGTACCAGTGCCGCTGTTCCTGCGCGGCGGGTCCCGGCCGATCGGCCGTAGGAATGTGCTGAATGTTGTAGCCGTTGATCGATACCAGGGCACGCACGCGCTTCGGCCACAACGCAGCTGCCACGCAAGCGCCGCGACCGCCCCAGTCGTATCCGGCGAGTAGCGCGCGCTCGATTCCAAGCGCATCCATCAGGTCTCGCACATCCGACCCGATCGCTGCCTGCTGACCCGATCGCGGCGTTGTTGGTTCGAGGAAGCGTGTCGCGCCAAAGCCGCGGAGCCAGGGGACCAGGACACGACATCCGGCCGCTGCAAGCGACGGCGCGACGCCGTCCCAGTCATGCGGATCGGAAGGCCACCCATGCAGCAGGATTACCGGCGAGCCATCCGCCGGTCCGGTTTCCTGATAGGCAATCTCCAGCTTCGGCGTGCGTACGGTCTTGATCATCCGCGTCACTCCATCGGCGCGCCAGCGAGCCGGGTGTCCTGATCCGCGATGGCAAACGTCTCGAAGTAGTTGATCCGTGGCTCACAGTCGTAACGACGCCTGATGCCTTCCAGCCACGGTCCGTTGTAAAATGCCTTCGCCGATGCAAGGTCCTTCCAGATATACGATCCGCCGGCCACGCCGCCGTTCACGTCGTGGATGAACTGCTTCCTGACAAATCCCGGAACGTCGAGGAAGTCCGGGGCAATCTTCAGAAAGTGCTGTCGGCATGCTTCACGGTCGATGTGCGGCGGCAGATTATAGAGGACGATGGCAGTGATCATCTCATGTCTCCCGTCATTTCTCTCGCATGGTCCGCTCGTCCCAGAGTCGAATGCGGTAACCGTCCGGATCGACGAGTTCTACCCCGTATCCCCAGTAGGACTTCTGTGGGCCAAGCGCGAACACGACGCCACGTGCCGACCAGTCGGCAAACGTGGCATCGACATCGGCAACCTGGAACCACAAAGCGCACCCATTGGGATCGACCTCGGACGGAACTTCCTGCAGGAAAATCGCGAAGTCCTCGCTGTCCTGCAGCGCGACGGAGCGCCGGTCGGGAACTTCGAATTCCACCCGCAGGCCGAGCGTCGCGGTGTACCATTCGCGTGAGCGGCCCACATCGTTGACCGGAATGCTCAGGTGATCAAACTTCATCATTGCCTGATGCTCCCGCGCGTCGAAGCTAACGAACGAGGTTGTTCGTCACCGCGCCGCCTGTCGCCGTACGCCCGCCATCAACCACGTACTGGGCGCCAGTGATGTTGCTCGCCAGATCGGAGCAGAGGAACATTACAAGATTGGCAACCTCCTCCGCCGTGCCATAGCGACCGATCGGAATGTTGGATTGGTAGCGGTCGCCGATGCTGCCAGGGTCGGTCGGATTCAGCATCGACTCAAGCGAATGGATCATGCGCGTGTCGATCGGACCGGGACACACGGCGTTGACCCGAACGCCCGAACGCGCCACCTCTCCAGCCGCGGTCTTGGTCAACCCGATCACCGCGTGCTTCGAGGCGACGTAGGCCGGCATTCCCGGCGATGCGACAAGACCGGCGACCGATGCGGTGTTCACAATCGCGCCGCGCCGCTGCTTCAACATCACCGGCAGCACGTGGCGCATACCGAGAAAGACGCCCTTCACGTTGACGCTCATCACCGCATCGAACATCGCCTCGTCGTACTCGGCGGTCGGCGCGACGCTGCCCTCGATGCCGGCGTTGTTGTGAAAGCAGTCGATGGTGCCATAGGCGTCGAGCGCGGCCTTCACGTACGCCTGCACATCAGCGGATTTTGTCACATCGGCAGTAACGAACAGCGCATCGCCGCCTTGCTGACGAATGATACCGGCGGTGCCTTCGCCACCGGCGGTATCACGGTCCACCACGACCACCTTGGCGCCATCGCGCGCGAAACCGAGAGCGCTGGCGCGGCCGATGCCGTTACCGGCGCCGGTGATCAGCGCGACCTTGCCCTTGAAGTCCATGGCGTCCCTCCGAACGAGCGTTGCGACGGACCCTAGCACGGGCTGCGTCACGCGAGGAACTCGCGCCGCGCCTCCTCCAGACACGCCCAGACATAGGGCGCGAACGACCGCGCAACCTCGATGCGGAACGTCTCGGCAGCGGCTCGCCAGAGCACGATCTCCGCCTTGCCGAACACGGTTCGCGTGCACATGTCGACAGGAAATGCAACCGGATGCAGATCGAGCGCGCAGAACGCATTAATCGCCCAGGCGGCGCGGGAACCCGCCACAGCGATGCCGGTCATAGCGTGAGATACGTCGACGATGCTTCCTGAAGGATGCGCCGCCGGGACCTCGGCCCCCTGGCCTGCCAGCACCAGCCATTCGTCCGCCCCAAGCCACAAGGCAGCACGATCGTCAGATCGACTGCTGCGACACACTTCTATTGGCAGTTCGACACCGACCAGGTCGCCGAACGCCTTGACCGAACCCAGCTCGGCGCGAACGACTATGCGCGTGGGCCACGGGACCGCGGACAGAGTCACTTCAGGACACCGCGCAGAATTCGCCGACAGTGCGAGCAATGGATGAGCGCGCTCAACCATGCAACCGCGCGCCCTGTGGGTCGTAGAACATCGGCGCCGTCACGCGCGCCGCGACAACACCCGTATGGCCAGCCACGTACAGCGCCTGCCTGATCCGTCTCCTTCCGCCAGCCAGCAGCGCCAAGGCGATTGGACGGTGCAGTGCCTCGCTCCAGTAGGCTGAAGTGACGTGCCCAAGCGAAGGGCTGTTGGCGTCGGCGACAAGTTGAGCGCCTTCCTCCAGCACCTCTGATGAAAAAAGACCCACCAACTGCCTGCGGTCCGCACGGAGCATGTCGGGTCGCATCAGCGAACGCTTGCCGACAAAATTCCGCTTCGCCTTGCCAATTGCCCATTCCAAGTCGAGATCGGCGGGTATCACCGTGCCGTCGGTTTCCTGGCCAACGACGATGTAGCCCTTCTCCGCACGCAGCACATGCATCGTCTCGGTGCCGTAGGGTGTGATTCCGTGCGGTTCGCCGGCGGCGTGCACTGCTTGCCACACAGCACTCCCGTAGTCCGCTGGCACGTTGATTTCGTAACCAAGTTCGCCTGTGAAGCTGATCCGGAACAACCGTGCGGGAACACCGCAGACGCGGCCTTCGCGAACGCTCATATGCGACATCGCCTCGGGTGCGATGTCGATATCCGCGATCAGTGGCCCAATCACCCGCCGCGCCGACGGTCCCTGCACGGCGATCACCGCCCATTGCTCGGTCATCGAAGTGAGCCACACGCGAAGCTCGGGAAACTCGGTCTGCCGATAGTCTTCCATGTGGTGCAGCACGCTGGCAGCGCCGCTCGTCGTCGTCGTGACATGGAAACGATCTGACGCCAGCCGCGCCACCACGCCGTCGTCCATCACGAAGCCTGCCTCGTTCAGCAGCACGCCGTAACGGCACCGACCTGGCGCGAGCCGGGAGAAGTTGCCGGTGTAGAGACGGTCGAGGAATTCTGCCGCATCTGGTCCGACCACTTCGATCTTGCCCAGCGTGGTGGCATCGAACATGCCGACCGCATTCCGCACGGCGCGGCATTCGCGCGCAACGGCCGCGCGCATATCCTCGCCGTCGCGCGGGAACCAGCGGGCGCGCTGCCAGGTACCCACATTCTCGAATATCGCGCCGTGCGCCACGGCCCAATCGTGGATCGGCGTCCGGCGCACCGGCTCAAACAGGTCGCCGCGAGCCGTACCCGCCAGCGCACCAAACGTCACCGGCGTGTAGGGCATGCGGAAGGTGGTATGACCCATCTGCGGCACTGTTCGATCAGTGAGGCCGGCGACCACTGCCAGGGCATTCATGTTTGCCGTCTTGCCCTGGTCGGTCGCCATGCCTGTCGTTGTATAGCGCTTCACATGTTCGATTGACCGGAAGCCTTCCTGGGCGGCGATCACGAGGTCCTTGGCCGTGACGTCATTCTGGAAATCGACGAATGCCTTGCCGCTGACGGCGGGAGGCTGCGCAACGGCTGGTGATGGCAGGAAGGCACGCGCATCGGCCACTATAAATTGCCGCTGCCTGTCACCCGCAGCGTAGCCTTCCTCCAGGCATGCCGCCAGACCGAACGTTCCGTTGCAAGCACCTACCGAGCGGACCTGAGCGGGCCACTCGCCTGGCAAGAACGCCTGCAAACGCTCGTCAAAGCGCAGCCTGGCGCGCGACTGGGAATAGAGGTGCACCGACGGAGTCCAACCGCCGCACATCAGCACCACGTCGCAGGCGATGGCTTCGCCATTGGACAGGACCGCGCGGCCGACACGCCGATATCCGCTTGTGGCAATCACGCTCGTACCGGCCAGTATCGGCAGGCTGGACGCACGCGCCGCGTCGCTGACCTCGGAGCGCAGGTCGGCAACGGCGCTGATGACGATCCCGGCATCCCGCAAGGCAAGGCCGGCCGTGTAGGCACTGTCATCCGCAGTCGCGAGCACCGCGCGCGTCCCCACTTTCACGCCGTAGCGTCCCAGATAAACGCGCGCAGCATCGGCCAGCATGACACCTGGTCGGTCGTTGCCGGCGAAAACCAAAGGCCGCTCCAGCGCGCCTGCAGCGATCACCACCCTGTCTGCCCGCACGTGCCACAGCCGCTCGCGCGGCAGACGTGGGTCGGGATTGGCCAGATGATCGGTGACACGCTGCACGAGGCCTATGAGGTTGTCGGCGAACCAACCGAATGCCGTGGTGCGGGGCAACAGCGTAACATTGGCGTGTCGCCCAAGCGTGTCCAGGGTTTCGCGCAGCCAGACCGACGCGGCCTGGCCTTCGATGCGCGCATTCGTCTCGGCCAGCAACGATCCACCAGGCTCTGCCTGTTCGTCGCACAGCACGACGCGGCCGCCGCCCGCGGATGCTGCGAGAGCCGCCGCAAGACCGGCTGGCCCGGCACCTATCACCAGCACGTCGCAATGCGCATAGTGATGCAGATAGCGATCAGGATCGGGCGTGATCGGTGCCCGCCCCAGACCCGCAGCAGCACGAAGAGCGGGCTCGTAGACATGTCGCCAAAATGCGCGCGGCCACATGAAGGTCTTGTAGTAAAAGCCTGCGGGAACCAGTGGCGCAATCGCGTTATTGATCGCGCCGATGTCGAAGGTCAGCGAGGGGAAGCGGTTCTGACTGCGTGCCCGCATGCCCTCATGCAATTCAACCTGGGTTGCGCGGAGATTCGGCGTGATGCGACCGGCACCTCGATCGATCGTCACCAGTGCATTGGGTTCTTCCGATCCAGCGGACAGAATCCCGCGAGGCCGATGATACTTGAACGAGCGGCCGACCAGGTGCACGCCGTTCGCCAGCAGTGCCGATGCGAACGTGTCGCCGAGACAGCCGGTGTATCGTCCGCCGTCGAAGCTGAAAGCGAGCGGGCGTGCGCGATCCACCCTGCCACCGTCGGGCGTGCGGAACGCACCTGTCATTGCGGCGGAGACTCACCAGGTTTGTAGGTGGCACGGATGCGGTCGCTCACAGTGTCACGTATGCAATTGAAGAACCGGCCACAGCCATGAATGTGTCGCCAGCGCTCCGCATGCGCGCCCTTCGGGTTCCGGCGCATGTAAAGGAAATCCGCCCAGGCCGCGTCATCCAACGATGCAGGATCAGGTGGGCGCGCGATATGCGCCTCGCCACCATAGTGGAACTCGTTCTCCGGCCGCGTGCCGCACCATGGGCAGGCGATAAGCAGCATCAGTGCGCGACCGCAGCGGCGGCGGCCTCATCGATCAGCCGGCCCGTTCGGAACCGATCGAGCGAGAACGGCGCGGCGATCGGATGGGGTTCGTCACGCGCAATCGTCGCTGCGAACACATGGCCGGAACCGGGCGTGGCCTTGAAACCGCCAGTGCCCCAGCCGCAGTTCACATAGAGCCCGGACACCGGCGTCAATCCGATGATCGGCGAGCGGTCCGGTGTGACATCGACGATGCCGCCCCAGTTGCGCAGCATGCGCAGGCGGCGGAATGTCGGGAAGAGTTCGCAGATAGCCTCCAGCGTGCGTTCCGTGACGTGAAGCCCGCCAGTCTGGCTGTACGACACGTAAGCGTCGGTGCCGGCGCCGATCACCAATTCGCCTTTGTCCGACTGGGAGATGTAGGCGTGGATGCTGTTGGACATCACCACGCAGGGCAGCACCGGCTTGACCGGCTCTGACACCAATGCCTGCAACGGATAACTCTCCAGTGGCATGCGCACGCCGGCCATCGACATCACCACGCTGGTGTGGCCCGCTGCCACCACGGCGACTTTTCGCGCCGCAATCCGCCCACGCGTCGTCTCCACGGCATTCACCGCTCCCGATGGCACGCGGCTGATGCCGGTAACCTCACAGTTCTGGATGATATCGACGCCGAGAGTACTTGCACCACGCGCATAGCCCCAGGCCACTGCGTCGTGCCGCGCCACGCCACCACGGCGCTGCAATGCGGCACCGAGAATCGGATAACGCAGATCTGACGAGATGTTCAGTGGCGGGCAGAATGCCCTGGCCCCTTCGGGCGTCAGCCATTCGTTGTCGATGTCGTTCAACCGGTTGGCGTGCACGTGACGCTTGAACACCTGCACGTCGTGCACCGAGTGCGCCAGCATCATCACGCCGCGCGCAGAGTACATGACGTTGTAGTTCAGATCCTGCGCCAAGCCTTCCCAGAGCTTCAGCGCATGTTCATAGAGCGCCGCACTCTCGTCGCACAGGTAGTTGGAACGGATGACCGTCGTGTTGCGCCCGGTGTTGCCGCCGCCAAGCCATCCGCGCTCCAATACTGCAACGTTTCGAACGCCGTAGTCGCGCGCGAGATAATAAGCGGTGGCGAGGCCATGACCGCCGGCGCCGATGATGACCACGTCATAGGCCGCGCGCGGCTCCGGCGAGCGCCACTGCTCCGGCCAGGCAACACCACCCACGGCATGACGCATCAGGCTGTAGATAGAGAAACGCAACGTTTCTGTCCCCCTCCACATCCTCTCCCGTGTATCGTGTTGAGGCAAGCGGCCTCACCCGGTAGCATTGGCAGCAAAAGGGGAACGACGATGGCCGACTACGACTACATCATTATCGGTGCCGGATCTGCTGGCTGCGTGCTGGCTCATCGGCTCAGCGAAAATCCGCGCACCAGGGTTCTGCTGCTGGAAGCCGGACCCAAGGATGACTCAATGTGGATCAGCATCCCGGTCGGCTTCACCAAGCTGTTGAACAGCCCCCGCTACAACTGGAACTTCGCGACCGAGCCGGAGGACAACGTCAAGGGCCGCTCGATCCCGATCCCACGCGGCAAGACCCTTGGCGGGTCGAGCTCGATCAACGGCATGCTGTACGTGCGCGGCAATCCGCTCGACTACAATACCTGGGCGCAATTCGGCAATCGCGGCTGGTCATACGACGCGGTGCTGCCGTATTTCCGCAAGTCCGAGCATTTCGAGCCGGGTGGCGACGAGACACGCGGTCGCGGCGGATTGCTGAATGTCGCCAACATGATCGAGCGCGCGGAACTGCTGGACGCCTTTATCGATGCCGCCGCAGCGGAAGGCTGGCCGCGCAATCCCGATTACAACAACGGCAAGCAGGAGGGGTTCGGCTACTACCAGGTCACGCAGAAGCAGGGCCGGCGCTGGTCCACCGCACGTGCCTTCCTCGACCCCGCGCGCGGCCGCCCGAATCTGCGCGTCGAGACCGAAGCCTGCACGACGCGCATCCTCCTGGAGGGGAAGCGCGCCGTCGGCGTGGAATACCGCCATCACGGACAGACGCAACAGGCACGCTGCGCCGGCGAGGTGATCCTCGCAGCGGGAGCGGTGAAGTCACCGCACGTGCTGGAGCTGTCGGGCATCGGCCAGCCGGAACTCCTGCAATCACTCGGCATCGAGGTGAAGCACGAACTGCGCGGGGTCGGTGAGAACTATCGCGACCACTTCGCCCCGCGGATGAACTGGCGCGTGAAGCTGCCGATCACGCTGAACGAGCAGACACGAGGCGTCAATTTCGTGAAGGAGATCATCAAGTACTATACGCAACAGCGTGGCGTGCTGACGTTCACCGCCGGCATCGTCTATGGCTTTGTCAAGACGCGACCGGAACTGGAAGAGCCGGACGTGCAGTATCACTTCACCCATGCGAGCTACGCCACGGCTCAGACGCGCGTCCTGGATCGTCAACCGGGCATGACGTTGACCGCGTATCAGTGTTCGCCGGCATCGAAGGGGTCGATTCATGCGAAGTCCGCCGATCCGTTGGCGGCGCCGGCGATCCGCCCGAATTTCCTGTCGGAAGAGCTCGATCGCCGCACCATCGTCGAGGGCATGAAGATCGGCCGCCGGATCATCAATAACCCGGCGCTGGACAAGTACCGCGCGTTCGAAATGAACCCGGGTGATGGGGTGCAGACCGACGATGAATGGCTGGATTTTGCACGGATCAATGGCCAGACCACCTATCACGTCACCGGCACGTGCAAGATGGGCCACGACCCTATGGCGGTGGTGGACGACGAACTGCGCGTGCACGGCATTGTGGGTCTGCGGGTGATCGATGCGTCGATCATGCCGACGCTGGTGTCCGGCAACACCAATGCGGCGGTGATCATGATCGCGGAGAAGGGCGCCGACATGGTCAAGGCCGCGGCCCAGCCAGAACGCGCGGCAGCGTAGGTGTCAGCCGAACCGCACCAGCTTCCCGGTCGGTGACCCAAGTACCTCGTCCTCCCGCATCACCGTCCGACCGCGCACGATCACCTCGACTGGCCAGCCGGTGATGTCCATGCCGGCAAACGGGGTCCAGCCACAGGGCGAGACGATCCAGGACTCTTCGATGCGCCGGCGGCGCTGCATGTCCACGAGCGTGAAATCCGCGTCGTAGCCCGCCGCGAGTCTGCCCTTGCCGACCACGCCATAGACCCGCGCGGGCCCCGCGCACATCAGATCGACCATACGCGCCAGTTGCAGCCGTCCGGCATTCACGTGGTTCAGCATCACGGGAACGATCGTCTGCACGCCGGTCAGTCCGGCGGGACAGTCGGGCCATGGCAACATCTTCTTGTCGCGGGCATGTGGCGCGTGATCTGAACCGACCGTGTCCACTGTTCCGTCATTGATCGCGCGCCAGGCCGCCTCGAGATGACGGGGGCCACGGATCGGCGGGTTCATCACGCCGAATCCTTTCAGCGTCTCGTAGCAGTCAGGCGCCACCTGTGTCAGATGGTTCACCAATACCTCGCAGGTCGCGAGATCACGGAAGTCCTTCAGGTAATCGAGTTCCTCCGCGGTGGAGACGTGCAGTATATGCGCCGGCCGCGAGGTGACGCGTGCCAGTGCCATCAGCCGCCGCGTGCCGAGAAACGCGGTCTCCTCGTCGCGCCATTCCATGTGCCGACGGTAAGGATCGCCCGATTTGAACATGGGCCTGCGTTCCTGCAGCCGATATTCGTCCTCGGAGTGATACGCAATCCGCCGGCGCCCTGAGCGCATCACGCGCTCGAGGTGTTCATCGTCCTCCACAAGTAGGTCGCCGGTCGAACTCCCCGCGAAGATCTTGATGCCGCACACGCCGCGGCCAAGTTCCAATGTCGCGAGCTCGGGGATGTTCTGCTTGGTGCCGCCGACATAAAGCCCGATATCGCACCACGACTCGCGCTCGACGTATTGCTGCTTCCACGCCAGCCTCTCCGCATCGACGATCGACGGTGCGGTGTTCGGCATGTCGAATACGGCCGCGAGCCCCCCCAGCACCGCGGCGCGGGTGCCGGTGGGAATCAACTCGACCGTCTTGTCGCCGGGATCGCGCAGATGCACGTGCGGATCGATCAGGCCCGGGAGGACATGCAACCCCCTGGCGTCGATCGTTTCGTCCGCCGTCGCATCCGCGGCAACGCCGAGAGCTGCGATGCGTCCCTGACGCACGCCGACATCGGTGGCCTCGAGGCCCCAGGGCAGGACGCAGGTGCCGTTACGGATCAACAGATCGAAATGGGCGGTCATGTCTCGATTCCCTCAGCTTGCCGCAGCATACCACCAGGACCAGCTATACAAGAGGCCGTGAACCGGGAGGAGCCGATGGCTGCGTCAGTCCCCAGGGTGAGCGCCGTGCTCGAGACGTCGCTCTACGTTGCCGATCTGGACCGCGCGTGTGACTTTTACCAGCGCGTGTTCGGCTTCGAGCGCTTCGTGCATGACGGCCGCATGTGCGCGCTGGGAGTGCCGGGCAGCCAGGTGCTGCTGCTGTTCCGTCACGGAAGCACCAATGAACCGGCCCCCGTCCCGGGCGGCGTGATCCCACCGCATCACGGCAGCGGCGAACTGCACCTATGCTTCGCCATCCCACTCGGCGAGTTGGCCGCGTGGGAGGAACACCTGCGGCGCAACAACATTGCGGTCGAAAGCCGGATCCACTGGGCGCGCGGAGGCACCAGCCTGTATTTCCGCGATCCCGACGGCAATTCGCTGGAGGTCGCAACTCCTGGGTTGTGGCCCAACCACTGAATGAGCGTACGGTGGTGGCCGCTGGCAAGCCTCATCACCGTCGGACTGCTGCTGGCGCTGGCGCTGGGCACCGCTGCGCTGCCATGGATCATGCCCGAGCAGGACGGAACGGCGCGTCACATCGCCACTGTCGCCATCTTCGTCACCAGCTATATCGCGCTGGCGATCGGCAAGGTGCCTGGACTGTCGATCGACCGCGCCGGCGTCGCACTGGTAGGCGCCTGCCTGATGGTGGCTTCCGGCGCCGTTTCGCTTCAGGAGGCGTACCAGGCCGTCGACCTTGGCACCATCACGCTGCTGCTCGGCATGATGATCATCGTTGCCAATCTGCGCATCTCGGGCTTCTTCGCCCTGGTCAACGCCTGGGTCGCCCACCGCGTACACCGGCCATTGCTGCTTCTGGGAGCCATCGTCGCAGTGTCCGGTGTGTTCTCTGCCTTCCTGGTGAACGACGCGATCTGCCTGGTGATGGCGCCGCTGGTGTTGGAACTGACTCTCGGCCTTAAGCGCAATCCAGTGCCGTATCTGCTGGCTGTGGCGATGGCGTCCAACGTAGGCTCGACCGCGACGATCACCGGCAATCCGCAGAACATGATGATCGGCAGCTTCTCGCAAATCCCTTACCCGCAGTTCACCGCCGATTTGGCACCGGTGGCGCTGCTCGGGCTTCTGCTGACCTTCGTGCTGCTGGCACTCTTGCATCGCGCAGACCTTCGCGGGGGCTCGGTGACAGCGCGCACGCCGCGGGTTCGGATCAACCACGTGTTGATGGTTCGCGCCTTGTTGGCGACCGCACTCGTGGTGGCGCTGTTCTTCGCAGGCCAGCCACCGGCAAAGGCAGCGATCATCATTGGCGCGCTGCTGCTGCTCACGCGGCGGATAAAGAGCGCGCGGATCTATGCCGAGGTCGACTGGTCGCTGCTGTTGATGTTCACCGGATTGTTCATCATCGTAGCGGGAGCCGAACGGGAGCTGCTGACACCTCAAGTCGTCGATGCGATAGGACGACTGCACCTCGCCACCATACCGGTGCTCAGTATTGTCACAGCGATGCTCTCGAATGTGGTCAGCAACGTACCCGCAGTATTGCTGTTGAAGCCGTTCGTCGCTGCGCTGCCGGACCACGAACGTGCATGGCTTGTCATTGCCATGGCCTCCACGCTTGCCGGCAATTTTACCGTGCTGGGCTCGATCGCCAATCTGATCGTAGTGGAGAAGGCGGCGCGGCGTGGCGTGATGATCGGCTTCTGGGACTACTTTCGCATCGGCGCGCCATTGACCGTGCTTACTCTCCTCGTGGGAACGCTCTGGCTGATGTGGCGTTGAGCAACCGGTGCATAAGGAGAGAGGCAATGGATCGGGTCCGGGTGCTGGAAGAATCGCTGTGGTCAAACGTTCCCGCCGACGTGATCGAGGAAGCGAAGCAGGCGGCGAGGACCGAGCCGAGCTGGATCGCGATGCAGGGCAATGGCCATGTCGTCGCAATGGCGCCACCTGGCAGCCCGGATGCTGCGACGGGTGACGTGATCTATATCGCCGAGGTAAGCCCGTCGCGGTCAGGATAGGCCGCTCGGTCGACGCCTATTCTACTGCTGCCTATGCTGCCCGCGCGTGAGCTACGTGCCGCAGCACTGAATCAAGCTGAGTTGCGGCAGCCGCATCCAGCCCGAAGTTTGCATTTGTGAACTGCGCAAGTGGTTGATCTGGTTATCGGAATTGGCAATCAGTTTTAGTGGCTACTGGACACGCATGGGTTCGAGGTTGAGCAGGCTGAAAGCGGCCTCCTGCAGTGGAGTTGTCTTGGCGTAAAGCGTGAACCGATGGGCGGTTCGCATCGGCACACGCATTGTGTTGCGGGTCAGCGTCCCGAGATGTGTCATGAGGCCGGCGAAGCCCATGACACGCTGACCGTTGGCGGTACGCTTGGTGGCCTTCTTGGCTTTGGCTGCCTCCGACGGTTCCGTACTGGCGACTGGGGAGGAGCGTTCTGCCCTTGCAGCAGCGCGTTCAGTGTCGTGGAACAGCAGCGGGGCCAAGGCGTCGCGCAGATGCCACTCGACGTGATAGGCGAGCATGCACAGGAAGACGTGGGCGCGCACGCGCGGTGCGGTCCAGTGGCGGATCGGGCGGATATCGAGATCAACGGTCTTCATGCTGCGGAAGGCACGTTCGACCCGTGACAAATCCTTGTAGGCCTGCACGGCTTCGTTCGCATCGAGATGCTCGACCGGCACGGATGTGCGGATCACGTAGACGCCGTCGAGGCGAGCTTCTGCCTCAATCTGTTCGATCCGGCGCTGGAATGCGAAGTGGCCATCGCGGATCTCGATGGCGAGATGCTTGGCCATCTTCCGACTGTTCACCACACCGCCCACTGCCAGGCCGATCTCGGCGGCGCTTCGCAACGGCGAGTGCCTGCGGCGGACCTGCGCCTGGATGCGGGCAAGCTCGCGTTCGGTGGCGGCCAGCAGTTCCTCGCGCTTGCGCGCGCGTTCGGCGGCGAGTTCGCGGTTACGGCAGACAATGAGCCGCTCGCCGGGGAACATCTCGGGCGCGCTGATCTCGGCCAGGTCGCGCTCGTCGAACAGCGACAGCTGCAACGGCCCGTTCTCCGCCGCCAGCGCCTGAATGGCCGGTGCCCGCAGGCAGGTGATCCAGTCTACGCCGGCCGGCCTGAGGTCTGTGCCGATCCGCGCCGAGGTGATCATGCCGCGGTCGCCAACCAGCACCACGCGGCTGATGCCGAAGCGATCCTTGAGCTTCTCGACCTGCGCGCTCAGCGTCGCCGGGTCGGCCGTGTTGCCGTCGAACACCTCGACTGCGACCGGCAGCCCCTCGCGTGTGCACAGCAGTCCGTAGACGATCTGCGGCCGGTCGCCACGGTGATCGCGGCTGTAGCCGTGCTGCGCCAACGGACAGCAGCGACCCTCGAAATACGACGAACTCACGTCGTAGAGCACCAGAACGCCGTCTTGCAGATGCCGCCTTGCCAGGCCGCTCTCAATCCGCCGCTGACGGTCCAGCAGCCAGTCCAGGGCCTCGTACGCCTCGCGCTCCTTGACCTCGCCCAGACGCAGCACCGCGCCCAGGCTCGTTGTCGCAGTCTCCTCGTCCACCGCGCGGACAAACCCGAGCTTGGAGCGCGGCGTGATCAGCCGGTCCACGATCATCGCCACCACCAGACCGCAATGTCGCCGCGACGCCGCGTCCTTCGCTGTGCTCAGGATCAGCCGGTCCAGCGCGATCCCGCGCAGCATGCCGAGCGCCGCTGCGACATGGCCATGCGGCAGTGACCGCTCGATCTGCATCTCGTTCGGGCCGGTGCCGATCACCGTGCCGCCCTTCAGCAGCGCCTTCAGCCCATTGATGACATCACCCGGCAGCTTGCTCAGGTTGGCCAGCGTGCGCTTCTGCGCACGGCCTTCCTCGTCGCGATAACTCTCCCGCAACAGCACCGCCGGCGGAGACGACCGATTAGGAACCGTCTCGATGAACATGGCCGAATCGAATCACACTCCGGCCGTTTTGGGAATCCCTACATGGACACAAAATCCACACCAATCTTCAAACAACACACTGACAGGATTCAGCCTTCAAGTCCCGACACGTGAAAACTTCAGGCTAGCGCAAACACCACGTGAATCACGTCCCCTTCCGCTGCCTTGACGGTGAAAGGCAGCGCCGCAGTCAGACCACTCGAGCTCAATACACCGTGTGTCCCAGCGCTGAGCGGTGCGGTCGAGTAGATGCTAGCACCGCTGGCAGATATGTCCTGGATGCGCGCGGTCTGGCTCCCTTGGCCCGTGATATTCAGTGTGCACGGCAGATCCACTGCGGCGCGCGCCACCTGCCGCCGATCGACCTCGGTGGTGGACGTCCGCACCACCCGGATCACCGAGTGCCGAAGCTCATCCACCGCTTTATGCATGGCATTGATGGTCTCGTGGACCTCGGCAGCATGCCGGCCGGTCTGCTCTGCCTCCGCCGAGACCTCGGTTATTCGCGCTGTCATTTCATTGGCTGCAGTGGCTGTCTGGGTCACGTTTCGGGATATCTCGGCGGTTGCCGCGCTCTGCTCCTCGACCGCCGCGGCAATCGAACTGGCGATTGCGTTGACCTCGCCAATAGTCTGCTCGATCTGTCCGACCGCTTGCACCGATGCGTCGGTCGCCACCCGCACTTCGGCAATATGTCGACTGATCTCGTCGGTCGAGCGCGCTGTCTGCGTCGCGAGCTGCTTTACTTCGGAGGCTACGACAGCGAAGCCCTTGCCGGCGTCACCGGCGCGAGCCGCCTCGATCGTGGCGTTCAGCGCCAGCAAATTTGTCTTGGCCGCTATCTCGCCGATGATATCGGCGACTGCTCCGATCTGGCCGACCTGATGATTAAGCGTCTCGATCTTCCTGCGCGTTTCCGCTCCGGCTTGGACAGCGCGCGTCACTGTCGTTGAGGATTGATTGACCTGGCCACCGATCTCGCGGATCGAACTGGAGAGCTCTTCGGCGGCACTTGCCACGGTCTGGGCGTTGGCCAGGGCCTGCGATGCCGCGGAGGCAGCGCTCTGGGCGGAAACGCCAGTGCGGCTTGCAGAGGCATGCATTTCGTCAGCGGTTGCCGCCATCGCCTCTGAGCGAGCGCTAACCTGTTCCATTGCAATTCCGGACTCGCTCTCGACCTTCTCCGCCATATCCACCAGTGCGGCGTGCTTTTGCACCTCGGCTTGCTCCTGAGCTGCTTCCCCACGCGCTTTCTCGGCGGCAGCTTCAGCGGTTGCTTGTTGCCATCGGCCCAATGCCCCGGCCATGATGCCGACTTCGTCGTGCCGGCGTGCACCTGGGATGTTGCCCACGTCTTCACCCGCTCCAATCCGGCGCGTCGCGTCGGCGAGCGATGAGAGCGGGCGGACAACCCCCCGCAGCAACGTTATTGCCCCAGCAATGCAAATGAGCCCGAACAAGACACCAGCGACCATGGAGGCGTTGCGAACCTCGTTGGCTAAACTCACCTGCGCCTTTGCTTCAGCCTCGACGACAGCGGCGTTCTCGTTGGCGACGCGCGACGCCAGTTCATCCAACTTTGTAGTTATATCGGATATGGCGTCAGTTGCTGGATCGAACTCTTTCATCACCGCGTTGCCAGCTTCGAGGCCACCCTCCAGGTAGGCGTGCGCCATGCGGCCACCCATAGCGTAGTAATCCGGAAATGCCTTGCCTACCTGCGCGAGGAAGCCCAATGCGGTGTCATTCCCCATTGCTCGCGCGACCTGCGTTGCCTGCGCCGTATCAGTGCCAAACGCCGCCGCATGCTCCGCAGCGGCCTTTTCGTCATCTGTTAGCTCGTGCGTGGCCGAAGCATCGGTAAGATACTGCTGCACTTGCACGACATGGTAGCGGATGTCCTTGGCGAGACCGGCAAGTTCCCGGGCTGGAGCCACGCGCTCGGTCAGAACGCGACTCACTTGTGCCGCGCTCTCCGCCTGCTGGTTTGCAAGGCGGATGGCGCCCAACACCAACGCCACGCCTACCAATAGTAGAACGCCCAAGCAGATCAATATCTTCGCACGTACGGACATACCGGTGCCCTCTGCCACACCAGCGAGGATGAAGCCAGAACCGTATCAATAGAACGTTAATGAGCCGCCGAGCCAAGCTGGATTGGCACGCAAAGCAGCGGAGATTTGCTCGCCCTTCTTGCTACACGTCTCCAGGCCGCTGTCCTGCCGCAAGCCGGGCATCGATTGCTGCCACGGCTTGCGGCAGATCCGCTATGCTGTCGATCACCATGTCAGCATCGCGAAGTTCGACCGTGGCGTGATTACGCAAGCGGGCGCGTTCTGCTTGCGGCAGCGTCGCCAACTCCTCGGCTGACAATCCGACAGCATTGCCGGTCAGCGCGATACCGATAGTCCACGTTCCGGCAGCCCTGCCTTCGCCGATCCCAGGTGCGGTGTCGTCGACCTTCACTACGCCGGCCGCCGGCCAAACGCCGAGCTTCGCCATCGCGTACCACATCATCAGTGGCGTCGGCCGTCCGGCGGGAAGATCGCCGGCACACACGGTAAGTTCTGGCACATAGCCGCTGGCGGCAGCGAGGGGCTCCAGCACGTCCATGATCGGCCGCGTGTAACCTGTGGTGCCCGCAATTCGGACGCCCCGCGCCCGCAAGGCGTCAATCGCGGCGATGGCACCGGGGATGATGTCGGCATGGTCGCGCACCGCGGCGATGTTCATCGGCTCGAACACCTGGAAGATCGCATCGACATCGCCCTCCGCGAAGTCACGCCCATGCCTGGCGCGCCATGCGGCCGCAACCGACGGAATTTGGCCGACCGCGCGTATATGGTCCCACTTCGCCATTCCCATTGGACCGCGCGCATCCCCGATGCTGATCACCACGCCGAACTGCGCGAACGCACGCACGAATGCGCCCATCGGCGCGCGGCTGCCGTGGTCCACCACGGTGCCGGCCCAGTCGAGGATGGCGGCCTGAATTCTCATGCTCAGATACCAACACGCTTACCCCACGGACGCCAACCGGCCAGCATGGGTTCATGCACGATCATAGCAAGGCGACAACAATTTCGATGGCGCGCATACCCTGATTCTGTCCCGCCCGTTTGCTGCCATTTGAGCAGTTGTGCTGGTTTCTACGGCAGCCGTGCGCCAACAGGAGCCTTTGTAACTCGCCGCGGAGATCGTTGATCCCGCGAAGCAGGATGACGGAACGCGACCGCTGATTTGCGGAAAAGCAGGGAATTCGCGTTCCGCTGTCCGGCACGCCATTCTACCAGCCCAGCGCATCCGCCATCTGCCGCCGCTGCCAGCCCGGCGGGCCCAACAGCTCGTACATTGCCCTGGAAATCCGGGTGTAGAGCGTCAGACCGAATTGAGGATCGCTGCCGATGGCAGCATGCACCTCATGCGCCGCGTTGGCTGCTTCGATGTAGCTGTCGCTGGCGGTCGATCCGGCCAGATAGCTACGGGCGACTCCATCGCGGCCCGAATCGATAGCCCAGGCGGCCTCATAGGTCGCCCATCGGGCCGCATCCATCGCGTTCAGCAATCGGATAATGTGGTCCTGCACCCGTTGAAATCGGCCGATCGGTGTGCCGAATTGCACGCGCGTATTGCTATGGGCCACGGACATGTCGAGCATTTCGAGCATCCCGCCCACTTGATAGGCAGCGGTCACCACGCGTGCTGTTGCCAATGCGTCGTCGAATGACCGATCGTCGGCGCGAATGATGTCCGCCTCCGCGACGGCAACCTTGTCGAAACTGACCGCGTGGTTTGCCTGGAGGAAGCCTGGCAACAACCTGGTCTCGATCCCGGTGGTGCCGGCTGGAACGATCGCCAGCGCTGGTGTCACGTCACTCGAAGTGACAACGCTTACCAGGAAGTGTGTCGCCGCGTCCGCGAACGGCACGAAGACCTTTGACCCCGTCAGAACCCAGTTTCGGTTGCTCTGCGTCAGCGTGGTGCAGGTCGCGGCGACGCCGTTCCATGAGGTCTCGGGTTTTCGCAGCGCCGGGATCAAGATCATGCCGCCGTCCGCGATCGTCGTCAGTGCCGCGTCGCGCCGCTCGGATTGCTGGCACGCCAGCAGCAGGCAGGCGGCGATCGCACTCGAAGCGAGCAGCGGGCTCGGCACCGCGCCGCGTCCCAGTTCCTCGAAGATCAGCGCAATGCTGAGCGGATCCAGGTCCAGGCCGCCGAACGCCGTCGGCACCAGCGCTCCGGTCCAGCCGGCGTCACGGAAATGGGCGAACCAGCCAGGATCCCAGGTCTGGCCCTGCTTGGCCTGACGCACCAGTTCGGCCCGCGGGACGTGCCGGCGGACGAAGGATCGCGCGCTGTCGCGGATCAATATCTGTGACGACGTCAGCGAGAGATCCACGGTCAGGCCTCCACGCGGCTCTTGCGGGCCAGGCCCTCTTCACCCAGCCGCCCCGCCTGTTGCGGATCGCGGTTCCCGACGCCGAGGCGACGAGCGATGACGACGCGCTGGATATCGGTCGTGCCGCCTGGATGCTGCTCGACGATCCCTCGCCGCTGCTGCGCTTCTGCGATCCCATCGACCGCGCCCAGGACCGGATCATTGGTCAGCGCTTCCGGTCCAAGGAGATCGAGAATGGCCTTGGTCAGCCAAAGGTTCGTTGTCTTTCTGAGATACGATACCTGCGAGCCCTCGTACGACCGTTTCTCGCCGGCATAGACCATCCAGAAATTGCGCGTCGACAACAGGCGGACGGCTTCAAGTCGGCTGAAGATCTCGGCGAGCTTCGTCCTGGTGTCCGGATCCTCGATCAGCGGCCGGCCGTCGCGATGCTGTCTCCGGCAATAGGCCAGCAGCGCGATCCACACCGGATTGGTGCGAATGTTCCCCTGGCCACTGTGCTCGACTTCAAGATGGGTGGAAGCAACTTTCCAGCCGTTGTTCTCGCCTCCCACGAGGCAGTCCGCCGGGACGCGGACATTGTCGAAGAAGATGATGTTCTTGTGGCCGAATTCGTCGGTTTCGCCCTCGCTCTGCGCGCTGAGCATGTGCAGCGGCTGCACCGTGATGCCCGGCAACGATGCATCGATCATGAACCAGGATACGTTCTGGTGCCGCTTGCCCTTGGGATCCGTGACGGTGATGGTCCAGTAGCGGTCGGCGCCGTGGTGCGAGCCGATATAGATCTTCTGACCATTCACCACGTACACGTCGCTATCGCGTATCGCCGTGGTCCTGACGCCGGCCAGATCGGACCCGGCTGAGGGTTCCGTCAAAAGCTGCCAGCTTCGGACCTCGCCCTTGTAGATGGGTGGAAGGAAGCGCTGCTTCTGTTCCTCGGTGCCCCAGACGCGGATGCTGGCGCTCCCCATCTTTCCACCACTGTCGTAGTAGGGCGGCAGGCCGAGGCCAAGCCGCGCGGTTTCCTCCTCGAGCACGATGATCTGATCCAGTTCGAGACCGCCGCCGCCGTACTTCTTTTCTCCTGACGGATACAGCCAGCCTTTCGCGCCGAGCTTCCGGCCGAGCTCGCGGCGCTTCAGATAAATGCCGCGCGACTCCTCGAAACTTCGTGGACGGACAGTGATCCCATCGGGCACGTTCTTGTCGAGCCAAGTCCGGACCTCATTGCGGAATTCATTCTGCGCCTCGGTGTATTTGAGTTCGAATTCCACAGCCGTCGTCCTCCCGGGTCGGTTTGTCGAGCGTGTGATTACGCCCTGCGCACGCGCAACCGCCGGACAGATCGTCGGACGGTTCGGAATATTGTCAACCTCGCAGGCTCCCGTCTCACATCTGATCGAGTAGATCCCATCACCCGCCAAGCACATCTGTTCATAGTGTCAGATCCGGCACCGTCATCCACCGGCCCTCAGCGACACTGCGGTAGGCGAGATCGGCAAGCTGCACTGCCTTCGCCCCATCCACTAGATTGGCGCGACAAGGCGCATCCTCGGCGACGTGAAGCAGGAATGCCTCCCAACACTGCCGGAAGGGATTGCTGGTCGGCAGCGTGTCCGGCACCTCCTGCCACTGCGCCGGGAAATCCATCCCGCCCGACCGCGTCGCACCGAAGAACGCTTCGGGCGTGTTCACCGCCGCCTGAGTGTAGCAGCGGAAGCGCCCAGCCACCGCCGAACCCAGCGTGCCGTCGATCTGCACCACCATCGTGTCGTCGCGTCGGATCCTCGTCGCCCAGCTATTGGTGATGACACCCACGGCTCCTCCAGCGAGCTGCAGCAGCGCGTGCGACGTGTCCTCGACATCGACGGTGTAGGTGCGCCCCTGCTCGTCCACGCGCTCGGGGATCGCCGTCGCCATCAGCGCACACACTCCCGTCACGGGCGCTGCAAGCCGATCGATCATGTAACGCCAATGCGCCATCATATCGAGCGCGAGTCCGCCACCCTCCGCGCGCTTGTAGTTCCAACTCGGCCGTTGGCATTCCTGGGCCTTGCCGTCGAAGATCCAGGATCCCGCATCGATGCGGATCGACAGGATGCGTCCAAAAAATCCCGAGTTCTTCACGTACAGCAGCTTCGCGAAGCCGGGGAGGAACAACTTGTCCTGTATAACGCCGTGCTTCAAGCCAGCTGCGTGCGCCGCGCGGGCCAATGACATTGCTTCTTCCACCGTGGGCGCGCTCGGCTTTTCGATATGGATGTGCTTGCCCGCCGCGATTGCCTGGCGCACGCGCGCCGGCCGGTCCCCGGTCGCGGCACAATCCATGAAGATCGCATCCGGGCCAGACAACGCCTCGCCGAGGCTCGTGGTCCAGCGCTGGTTGCCGTGCGCAGCCGCGAGTGCCTTCAACCGCCCAGGATCGCGCCCCACCAGCAGCAGATCCGGAATCAGTCGATCGCCATTGCGCAACGCCAGCCCACCCTCGGCGGCGATCGCAATCAGATTGGCCATGTGCTGGGTCGTACCCATACGGCCAGTGGCGCCGTTGATTATGACGCCGATGCGCTGTTCGCTCATCCTGGCCTCCCTGCCATTCCACCTCTGAAAGTCGACAGCCAAACTTCGGTGGATCGTTCATACATGCTTTTGTCGAGTGGTCCAGACAGCAAGACGCGCTCCCCGTTCCAGCGCGTTTGTGCCAGGCCGTGATTTCGACCAATGTATCGCCACAACTGCAACAGAGGGACGCGCTCGGAACCATTGGTGCAGGCGTGCACGCCAGTGCTGCCGCGGTTACTTAGCGACATATCCCGCATCCCGCGCAGGAGGGTTGGAAATCATGCTGACAATCGATGCCCAGGTGCATGCCTATGAACACAATCACCCGGGCAGACCCTGGGCCGGCGTTCTCCATGGACCAGCGAAGGTCACCGGTGACGACATGGTTGCCGCAATGGACGCGGTCGGCGTCGACGGCGCGCTGTTGGTGTCACCATTCAGCATGTACCGCTACGACGCCAGCTACGCCATCGAGGTTCACGCCGCTCATCCCGGCCGGTTCGGGTTAATCAAGCCGGTCGACCCTGCTGATCCCGGGGTGGGTGACACGATAGCCGACTGGGCGGTCACCGATGGCACGGTCGGTGTCAGGCTTATGCTGAATCGTGAGGGCGTTTCCACCGATGCCGCCGATCCCGGCGTTAACCGGGTTCTCACGGCCGCGCGGCAACATTCACTGCCGGTCAATCTCATGAGTACCGGGCGCCTGGAACAAGCCGGATTGCTGGCGGCGCGAAATCCCGACACCATGCTGGTGATCGACCATCTCGGGTTGCAGCAGCCGCACGAGCCACCGGCGCCGGCGCAGCCGTTCGCCGATCTCCCAAAGCTTCTGGCATTGGCGGTGCATGACAACGTCGCGGTGAAGGTCACCGGGGCCTGCACGCTGTCGCACGAACCCTTTCCCTACAACGACATCTGGGACCCGCTCCGTCGCATCTTCGACGCCTTCGGCATCAATCGCTGCATGTGGGGTACCGACTGGACGCGGGCGGTCTCACTGTTGACGTACGGGCAGGGCATCGAGGCGTTTCGGGTCACGGACCGTCTGACCGACAGTGAGCGGGCCGCTCTGCTCGGTGAGACTTTGCGGCGCATCTATGGTTGGTCGCCGACCAAAGCCTGATCGGTTGCCGCCGACGCCGCGGCTCACGTATCCTGCGACGCGACGACAAGCAGCCGAGGTGATCCGATGATGACGCATGTGCGCTGCGGTATGCTGTTCACGGGTAATGAGGCGGATGCCCGGAAGGACCATACGCTCTGCTTCGATGATCAGGGGGAGATTGTCCATGTCGGGCCGACGAACGACGCTCCGCCGGTCGCCGCGCGCGAGTCCGTGCTCGACTACGGCAACCTCTTTGTCATGCCGGGCCTCCAGGACGTGCACACACATCTCGCCTACGGCAATGCCAAGTCCGAGGAAGATATCGACCTGTACCAGCCGATGGAGTTCCGCTCACTGCGCGGCCTGTTCTTCGCGCAGAGGGTGCTTGCGGCGGGCTATACGTCGATATGCTCGCCCGGCGACGCCGGACAGATCAGCCTATCGGTACGCAACGCGATCAACTTCGGCTTGTTCGACGGACCGCGCGTCACCGCCGCCGGCCGCTACCTGACCACGCGCCAGGGATTGACCGATTGGTATCCGACCTGGATCGGCGTGCCGGACACGTCGATCGGCCGCCTTGTCACGAGCAAGGACGAGGCGATCGAAGAAATCCGCGTGCAGGTCAAGAATGGCGTGGACTGCATCAAGATCGCCATGGACGGTACTCAGACACGCGAGACCGGCGAACTGATCGCCGCATTCAATCAGGACGAGACAAGTTCGATGGTCACCGAAGCGCACCGGCTCGGCAAACGCGTCGTCGTGCATGCGCGCGGTCGTGAGGCTATCCTCTATTCCGCCCGCGCCGGCGTCGATCTGATCTTTCACGCGACCTATCTCGATGATGAATGCCTCGAGGCAATGGTGAAATCCGCTACCGCCATCGGTCCCACGATGACGTTCCCGCGCAACATCATCGACTTCACCCAGCCCCACGAGCCTGCTGCCATCAAGGGCCGGATCAGCGACACGCAGCGGGAGTATGAGATTGCCTGCGTCAATTTGCAGAAGGCGAAGCGGGCCGGTGTGCCGATGATGACCGGAACCGACTCGGGCTTCGCAGTCACGCCGTACGGCGAGTGGCACGCGACCGAGCTGGAGATCTTTGTGCGGGACCTTGGTTTTTCACCCTCGGAGGCCCTTTGCTGCGCGACATCGGTTACCAGCCGATTCATGGCCAACGGCGGCAAGTTCGGCGTCCTGCAGCCTGGTCGGTTCGCTGATTTCATCGCGATCGAAGGTTCGCCGATCGAGAACATCGCCATCCTCCAGGACAAGCAGCGCATCCGCCACGTGCATATCGCCGGCAAGCGCATGCAGATCCCGGCGCGCTCGTACGACCCGCGCCAGGTGACCGATCGAAGCTGGAGCAACTGGACTGATCTCTATACGCAGGAGCGGGTCAGGTCGCTGCAGCCGAACCGGGTACGGCTTGCGGCAGCAGCCGAGTAGATACCGTCAACCCATCGCGCCGTGACTGCCGCGACAGCGTCTGCAGGCGAAAATAGGGGATTTGCGATGCAGATAGTAGACGCCCAGATTCACCTGTGGGGAACCGGCCTGCCAAGCAACCTGTCGCATCGGCAGGTCACGCACTTCACCCCGGAGGAGGCCATTGTCCTGATGGACGAAGGCGGCGTCGATGCCGCCGTCATTCATCCGCCAGGTTGGGATCCAGGCTCGACCGACATGGCTCTTGCGGCGGTGCGGAATTATCCAGGCCGGTTCGCGATCATGGGTGCGGTGCCGCTCGATCAACCGGACTCTCGTGCACGCATCGCGAGCTGGAGAAAGCAACCGGGTATGCTCGGTCTGCGGTATGGGTTCCTGAGCGATCCTGCGCGCCAGTGGCTGGCCGAAGGTACCCTCGACTGGCTTTGGTCGGAGGCTGAAAAATACGGCGTTCCCATCGCGGTCCTGGCGACGGATTCTCTGACTGAACTCGGCCGCATTGCCGAGCGCCACCCGGGACTTCGACTGACGATCGATCACCTGGGTGGCAGAGGCGGCCTGACCACGCTGAAAGATGCCGCGGCCATGACCCACATACCGGCCCTTCTGGCGTTGGCGAAGTTTCCCAATGTGGCGGTCAAGGCAACCGGCGCGCCGGGTTATTCGAGCGAGGCGTATCCGTTCCCGAAGATGCACACCTATCTGCGACAGATCTACGATGCATTCGGGCCCCACCGCATGTTCTGGGGGACGGATATAACGAAGATGCCGTGCTCCTGGGGCCAGTGCGTGACGATGTTCACCGAGGAATTGTCGTGGCTGAGCGACCAGGACAGGAGACTCATCATGGGCGAGGCACTTTGCGCCTGGTGGGGTTGGGACCGGACACCCTGACATGCGTCGCGACGTTGACAAGGAAGGAAGCGCTTTCAAATGAGCCAGACCCGCACAACGAACAAGGCCGGCAAGCAGGTTGCGGTGGTGGTGGGTGCCACCTCCAAGTGGCAGTCGGATGGCCGCAATACCTTGCTGATACACGGCAAGCCGCTGGACGACAGTGACCTGCCAGTCGGCGTTCGCTGGGGTGTCGGGGGCGCCATTGCGCAGAAGTTCGGCCTTGAAGGTTTCTTCGTTGTGCTGACAACCCGCACCGAGGCCAATGCGTCACCAATGGCGCGGGCCATCCGCGATCAGGGCGGCGAATGCATGATCGTCGAACTGGATCTCTCGTCACAGGACTCCATCTCGACGGCGTTCGCCACGATCCGCCGCGACGCAGGCGATCCGGACGTCCTGATCTACAACGCGGGCTATTTGGAAGGTCGTGATCTTCCGCCGGAGAAGGAACTGCTCGAATACATCCCAGTGGAGATGTTCGATACCGCGCAGCACATCGCCAGCCGAGGGCCGTTTCTCGTCGCCAAGGAAGTGCTGCCGGCCATGCGGAAGAAAGGCGAAGGGTCGTTCTTCTTTTCCAATAACTCAAGTTCGCTGCGCGGGAGGAAGCGAATGACCGGACAGTCGCTTTACTACCCCAGAGTCATGATGCGCACGCTGGCACAGGTGCTCACCGAGGAGTACTCCGAGCACGGCGTGCATGTGGCCAACGTGGTGATCGACGGTACCATCGACTCACCCGGAACCCGTGCAATGCCGCGGGTTCAGAACCGACCCGATCTCGTGATCAATCCGGTTAAGATCGCCGAAGCGTTCTACTACCTGCACACCCAGGACCGGTCATGCTGGACACACGAGATTCAGCTCACGCCATTTTCGACGAAGCCGAGCTACTGATCGCGCATCGCTCTTTGCCCCGTTGCCAGTGCCGCCAGGCCCGCGGGGTCAGGCGGCGGACCATCGCCGCGCCATGCAATGTGGAGGTCCGGACGCAGAAGGAACACGGAAGCGCCGTAAACTGAACGCACCCGCTCCTCGTCCAGACGCAGAACGTGGAGCGGCGCGTGTAAGGCGCGGAATTCGTTCATCAGCGCAGCCGCATCGCAGTCTCCGCGCAGGTCGAGCAGCGTGTAGTCATCCCCAAGCACGTCCTGGAGGGCGCGTCCGTCCTTCAGCCACATGTGCGGGATGCGGACGCCCGGGCGTGCGTGCGGCACGTATCTGCTGGTTTCCCATTCCGCGACGTTGCCCGGTTCGTCGGCTATCAGCGGCGAGCCGGCATACGAATAGCCGGCCTCGATTCCGACCATCCCATGCATCCGACGGTGATTGACGTCGAACGACGCCGCCAGTTCCCGCCGCTTGGCCTCGCCTTCGGGCGTATCTTCGTACACCGCCGGCGTCACCAGTGCGCGCCAGATCGGCACGCCCTCGGAGGCCCACCCAGCGGCGGCGACGTTGCGGATTCCGATCGGCCGACGCTCCAGCTCATATCCGTCGAGCAGGCCGGAACCACCCCAGCCCTTGATGGTGCCCGCCAGCTTCCATGACAGGTCGAAGGCGTCGCCGACGCCGGTGTTCATGCCGAGGCCGCCGGACGGAATAACCAGATGCACCGCGTCGCCGGCCAGGAAGACGCGGCCATCACGGTAGCGCTCCGCCACCAGAAGATGGTGTCGCCATGGAACGACATGGCGGATTTCGAAGTCGCAGGGAAAGCCGATCAGATTCTGGATGACCGGTCGGAAGTCCGTATCGGGCGGCAGCGAGGAGTGCAGCGTGAACTCCTTGCGCGTTCCCTGCGCCACCATGCTCGATCCCGCGGCATCCGCGAATTGATAATGGCGTCCCTTGCCGGTCACGATTTGCTCGTAGAGGTCCTCTGACCGGAAGATCACTTGAACCAGTTGGCGAATACTGCCACGTCCCTCCAACTTGATTCCAAGCTTTCTTCGCACTGTGCTGGTGCCACCATCACAACCAGCCAAATAGCCGCAGCGCAGCGTCTGCTCATCGCCATCGACCGACCGCGTCGTGACGGTTACGCGGTTCTCGTCCTGGCGGAAATCGACCAGCTCGCAACCGTATCTGACCGTGACGTTCGGTGTCGCTTCCGCCACTTCCTTCAACAGCGGCTCGAGCTGGTTCTGCGACACGAGTTGATACGGCTCGAGCAGCCAATCGCCGTTGGGCGATTCGGCGATCTGCTTCCGGCGCTCCGCCACCGACGGATATTTCAGCACTGCGATGGGTGGATCGCTCAGCCTTGTCGTCAGAAACACGTCCATCGGGTTGTCGGGCGGGTAGCCCAACGCGCGCACCCGGTCGGCGATACCGATGCGGCGATAGAACTCCATGGTCCGCGCGTTGGAGCGGTCCATCTTCGGATATGGCAACGTCGTCGGACTGCGCTCGATGATCAGGCACCGCACGCCGCGTCGGCCGAGATCGATGGAGAGCGTCAGGCCGACCGGACCTGCGCCCGCGACGATCACGTCATAGGTTGCGGTCTCGGTATCCATCGTTTGCCGAGATGCTCAGCCGGGCGGTGCGATCAGGAAGGCCTTCGATGAGTTGAAGATCCATGTGTCGACGAAGCCGGTCACCTGTGGCTTCCGCCCAAGCGCGCTCAGAGCGCCGACCAGGCACATCCAGTTCAGGATTTCCTGTTGACCGCTGTCCTCGACAGACTGCGCCGGATATTTCCGCCACGCCTCATAGTCGGCGTCTCGCAAGTGCTCGTACATCTGCCGATCGGCCGGCGTATCGGGATAGAGGTAGTTATTCTTGGCGGTCAGGAATGCGTGAGACCAACCTGACGAAGCCAACAGCGCAACGCGATACGGCGACTCGGCCAGGATGCGGGCCGTCGCGGCGCCGAGATCGAACAGGCGCCAAGGCGCGGGGGCCGGCGGGTCAAAATCGATGTCTGTCTGCGGCTTGTCGAAAACCGGCACCCCACCATGCTGAGAGACCACCTTGCGTCCATAACAGTTCACTGCGAACGGCACGATAGGATAATGAAAGCCCTTCCGATTGTAATCGAGGTAGAAGATCGCGTTGGTGAAGGCGTGTCCGAGCGGATGGTGGAGCGGCTTGTACGCGTAAGCTGTATCGAAGCCCTGCTCGATCAGACGAGTCGCCAGCATCTTCGCCGCATTGCGATTGCCTGGCAGTTCAAACGTCTTGTCAGTCTCGCCCCAGACATTGTCAGGACGTGGTGAGAAGGTGAACTTCTCATGGGCGGCGATGCAGTACGGCGGGATGATGTCCTCGCGGAAGTTCTCGTACTGATCGTCGCCCCAGAGCAGAACGAAATCCGGTTGGAACGCATCCAGGGCGGCCCGCGTCCGCTCCATCCAGCCGACCAGGGCGGCACGATGCGCCGCGGCCGAAGTGGTGCCCCGATCCTCGCCCCATTCCCTCCGCATGCCCTCCGGCCATCCCTCCGGCGTTCGCAGATGCGGCGGCAGGTCCGGGTTCTGCAGCATGCGCTGCAGGATTGCCGCCATGCGCTCATCGTGACCGCTCAGCGGTGGGTAGTGCGATATTCCAAGCGCCAGGATGTCTGCCATGATGTCCTCGCTGTTGGTGTTTCCTCGTCACCCGGCGAGATGTCGGGTTGCGCGACAGCATAACAGGCGCCAGGCACAGGTGTCATTCGGCGGCCGGGCGTTGCCGGCTGTAGCGGTCGGTCACTGGCCTCAGGCCAAGATTTTCGCGCAGCGTTCTGCCCTGGTACTCGGTGCGGAACAGGCCGCGGCGCTGCAATTCAGGCACAACCATGTCGACGAAGTCTTCGCCTCCGCCTGGCAGGGTCGCCGGCGTCACATTGAAACCGTCGCATGCCGCCCCCTCGAACCATTCCTGCATGACGTCGGCGATCTCGGTGGGCGTCGACATGCCCAGTCGCCTCTTGCGTGCCGGCATCACCGGATCTCCTCTTCAGCGCTGCCGGGCATCAAACGAAGGGCTGCAGCAGTTCGCCGACATCTTGCACGTCTTCCAGGTGAAGTATGTTGTCAGCTGCCGCGCGCACTGCATCATCTGGCAGAGGCCGCACCGCGTTGCGCGCGCAGTCCACAAACTTCATTTCGAGTTGCCCGATGCTGAGACGATTCTCTGGTGACCCGAGAGGCGATCCCATCCTGACAGTCGCCGTACGACCGTCAAGCAGACGGATCATGATACCGTCCGTCTCCTGTCCGGCGCCGATCCCCTCCATTTGGGCGGCGATGGTCAGGACTTGGGCGTTATCGATATCGGCAACTTCGGTGATGCCGACGCGACCGTGGACCAGGGCGGTGGTGATGAGATACGCAGTGCGAACTGAGCCTCTACAATCTGCGTAGGCCGGCGCTTGTGCACGCCGCCATTGAATTGCTCGGCAACAGTCGCGGCGGAGGCGGCACCTGCACGTCCGCAATCCAGCGAGATCGACTGCGGTTCCAAGTCCAAGCTGATCTCGTGCACCGATGGCAGCATCGAGGATGGCGTGCTGAGGGCAACCGTTTCGTCGGATCATAACCGTTCGGTTCGTACAGCTCGAAGAAGCCGAAGCGGCCGAGGAAGATGTCGTGTGCTCCGATAAACAGCACACCGTCGGCGGTGTCCTCTACGGCCAGGCGGGTACCAGGCCGCCAGTTGTGCCGCCGACGGGTGGCCGCTGGCGGGATGGCCTGGCCTTTGGTTGACAGCATGTTGGTGAGCTTTGCGGCGTCGGCCATCGTCCGGACTGTGAGGTAAGACAAACGCAATCTACGCCGGGCCGCGGGTCTTCACAGCGGATCAAGACGCAGCGTTGTGGAAAGTGTGGCGGGGGCAACCATCGCCTTTGCGTAGGGGCTGGTCGTATATTTTGCCAGGTAAGCGTGGCTGATGGCCTCGATCGTGGCGTCGTCCGTGACCGGGATGACGCGGACGGAGAATTGGCGGTCACCGGCGTCCAGCACCGCTTGCGCGTCTGCTGCCGCTGCGATGAACCACTGCGCCGTTGGACCGCGTACCGAGCGCACGAACGCCACATCGTCGACGACCACGACCCAGATCGTGACCGGGCGCCTCTTGCTCTTGGCGCGGACGCGAACCTCCTTGGTGGCGCGGAGAAGCTCGAGCGTTGCAGGGTCGAATGTCATGGCACTGCTCCCACCACCGCCGCCGATGCGGCGTCGGGCAAGAGTGGCATCTCCATAAGCCGCGCATGTAGCGCGCTGTTCAGTTCCGCTCGCCGCGCCCAGAGCGAGTGATACCACGCAATGCGCGGCGCCACCTGGTACGCCAGCATGCGCTCACCGGCGACGTAGTGCCGCGCCGCATCACCCAGCCCGCGCGCCAGTTCCGGCATCGCCACCAGGCGCAGAAGCCGGTCGCGGAGTTCGCTCGGGCTGCGGAACAGCAGTCCGGTACGGCCTTCCTCGATGCTGTCGCCATACACAATGTTGCTCGCCAGCGACGCCACCCGGCAGGCACCGGCCTCGATGAACTTGAGATCCGATTTGGCGCGATTGAACGGCGTGTCCTCCAGCGGCATCAGAGAGATCTCGCACTGACCGAGCAACGCCAGGTACGTGTCGTAATCGCAGGTCGGCGTGAACTGCTTGTGCGGCGTGCGCAGCGCGTCGAAGAAACCCTGGTCGTGCAGCACGCGGAAGCGCAGCCGCCCCCCCGCCTTGTCCGCCACCTCGTTCAGCACCGGAATCAGCGGCGCCCAGTCGCGCTCGCGGTTCAGCGCGCCGAAGAACAGGGTCATTACCTGGGGATCGAGGAAATTGCGCACCTCCGGCAGCACGCGGATCATGTTCGGAAACACCATGACCTCGGGGTTGCGTGTGCGCAGGATCGCGGCGAGCGCCGGCGTGCTGGTCTGCACCGCGTGCACGCCGCGGAACGCCAACTCGTCGTCGGCATTGAGCATCCCGAAGTGATCGGGGTGGTCGTCGAACTCCGTCACCACCACCCAGCCGTCGGCCAGCAGCTTGCGAATCACCGCGGCACCCCGATCGCCGGCGAGCGTCGGCCGGTGCAGCACGAAGATGCGCGGCATGTCGCCGGCCGGCACGTTGATGTCGCCGCTGGAAACGAACCTGGTCTGCACTGTTGGATCGCTGCGCATTGCCTGCAGCGGGTACACGACGCGCACATGCGACACGCCCCCCACCGGCTCCAGCATGTTCGCCGCCACCGTGATCAATTGCCGCGGCTGTTTCAGCACTCGCCAGACATATTGCAGCGGCGTGGCTCGCCGCGCGTAGGCTGCCGGATCGACGCCCAGCCTGGTCAGTGCCGGCGCGATCATGCCGGCGAATTCCTGTGCACTGGCGGCATCGAACACCCGCGGCGAGACTTCGTGCGGCACGAGGCCGATTGCCTCAAGTCCTTCACGCATCGTCTCGAGGCTGTACCAGCGGAGGTGCGTCTCATCCAACAGGCCGTCCGGCTCGTATTTCCAGGTGCCGCGCAACAGACGGTCCGCAAAGCTCCAGTGCTGCATGTTCGGCACGCAGATCAGCATCGAGCCATCATCGCTCAGCGCCTCGGCGTGGCGACGCAGCACCGGCCATGGATCGCTCAGGTGCTCCAGCACGTCGCCATACACGATGCAGTCGATGGGGCGATCCAACGTGAACGGCAGAGGGTCGTGTTCGACGTCCACAACCGCCACCTGGTCGAGCCGACGCGCCGCCAGTGCGGCAGGGACTGGATTCTTGTCGATGCCGAGAAGTCGCGCGCGAGGATTGAGGCGCTTGTAGGCCGCGCCGAGAGCGCCGGTGCTACATCCGACGTCCAGCACGACGCCAGCGCTGAGCGGGATGCGCTCCAGCAGGTCGTTGTTAGCATGATCGGGATACGCGGGCATGGGCAGCGGATGCTCCCTGACAGCGCTTGCGGCGGAGGCCGCCTGGCGCGGCGATCAGCCGTGCTACGCGGAATTGCCGCGGCGATGCAAGGCGGAAGCGGTTGACTGCCACGGATCGTGTCGTAGGGCGTCCAGCCGCTCCAGCATACGGGTGCGGCAGCGATCCAGCGCGGCCGGGGCGGAGAGTTGCGGCGCGATCGTGGAGGCAGCGACCAGGGACTGCGCCGCCCGCTCGACGAATCGGCGCCGCGCCGCGCGCTGCAGGGCTGGGCGCGCGATGTCGAGCAGGTGGCGGCCGGGGCGTGACGCCGCCAACGGCGACGCTTGCAGCCACTCCGACAGCGACGAAGCGGCCAGCGGTTGAAAGCGCATCTGAAGGCCCAGGGTATCTGCCCAGTCATGCCACTTCGCGTGATGCACCGATGCGAGCGGCCGCAGCGCGATCCATGGAACGCGCATCGCGTCGGCCACGATGGCGCCGTGCATCGCTTCGCTGAGCAATAGCCGGCAGGCGCCGATTGCGGCAAGAATGGCGGCCGGATCGCTGCGCGGATCGATCAAAGTGACGCCCGCCGCGTCGGCGGCCTCGGCCCATGCACCTCGTTGCAGGCTCTCGAAGTGCGGCATGAAGCCGATCAATCCACCGCCGCTGCCGGGGCTAGGGAGCAGCATGGCGGGATCGCCCAGCCCCAATGTCTCGGGCAGACCGAGTTGGCGAGCCGTGCGGGGGCCGCGGACCCAGTGGATGATCCAGTTCGCATCGAGCGCCGGCACAGCATTGTAGCCGCCATACCCTGCACCGGCCACCAGCTTCACCGCCGTGGTATCGTGCGGCGCCTCCAGCACCGAGCCAATGCCGAGAAACAACTCTGCCGGATCGTCGTCGAAGAATCCTGGCAGCAAGTCCGGCCAGAGCAGGGTGTTCAGCTCATCGCCGAAATTCGGTGCCGTGCCGCGCCAATGATAGAGCCGCATGCCGGCTAATCGCGGCGATGCAGACAATTGCTCAGATGGTTCAGGCGGCCGTGCGTACAGGTGACAATCATGCATCCAAAGGTAGGCACGGGGGCATTGAGGAAAGATTACCGGCAAACCGGTCGCGCAAGAGCCACTTCAGGCAATGGCGGCGCGTCCAACGCAGTGGTAGTCGAAGCCGGCCTGTCGCACCGCGATCGGGTCGTAGACATTGCGCAGATCGACCAGCACGCGTCCGCGCATCGCCTCGCGCAGCCTGATCGGGCTGAGCGCGCGGAACTCGTTCCATTCTGTAATGACCACCAGGGCGTCCGCCCCCTGCGCGGCATCGAACGCATCGCGGCAATAGGTCACACTGTTGGGCAGCATCGGTTTGGCCTGTTGCATTCCCTCCGGATCGAAGGCGCGGATCTGGGCGCCGTCGCCGGCAAGCCGTGCGACGATCGACAGCGACGGGGCGTCGCGCATGTCGTCGGTCTCGGGCTTGAACGTCAGGCCGAGCACCGCGATCGTCTTGCCGCGGACGGATCCGCCGCACGCCGCTATCACCCGCATCGCCATCGCCGACTTGCGGGCGTCGTTCACCGCGACCGTGGTCTCCACCAGGCGCGCCGGCGCGCCGTAGTCCTGCGCGGTGCGCATCAGCGCGAGCGTGTCCTTGGGGAAGCAGGAGCCGCCGTAGCCGGGGCCGGCATGCAGGAATTTCCGCCCGATGCGGCCATCGAGGCCGATCCCACGCGCCACGTCGTGCACATCGGCGCCGACCTTCTCGCATAGGTCGGCCATCTCGTTGATGAAGGTGACCTTCATCGCCAGGAACGCGTTGGCCGCGTACTTGGTCAATTCCGCCGTCTCGATGCCGGTGAAAACAATCGGCGCCTCGATCAGATAGAGCGGGCGGTAGATCTGGCGCAGCACGTCCCGGGCGCGGTCGCTTTCGGTGCCGATCACCACGCGGTCCGGACGCATGAAGTCGCCGATCGCGTTGCCCTCGCGCAGGAATTCCGGATTCGACGCCACGTCGAAGTCGAGGTCCGGGCGCGTGGTGCGGACGATTTCCGCGATGCGGCGGCTGGTGCCGACCGGGACGGTGGACTTGGTGACGATCACGGCATAGCCGGTGAGCGCCCGCGCCACCTGCTCGGCGGCGGCGTAGACGTAGGAGAGGTCGGCGTGGCCGTCACCGCGCCGGGTCGGGGTGCCTACCGCGATGAATACCGCCTCGGCGTCACGCGCTGCGGCAGTGAGGTCCCCCGTAAAGGCAAGGCGGCCCGCGGCGACGTTCTCGGCCACCAGCTTGTCGAGACCGGGTTCGTAGATCGGCATGCGGCCTTCATGCAGGGCGGCCAGCTTGGCGGCATCGGTTTCCGCCACCGTGACGTCGGTGCCGAACTCGGCGAAGCAGGCGCCGGATACCAGGCCGACATAGCCGCCGCCAATCATTGCAATACGCATGTATGCAGGTCCTTACGCGGGTGACGTGCGGGATAAAGCACAGGCGGGTGGGGTGATTCCAGGATGGGCCTCGCGGGCCATGCGGCCTGGGATTCAATGCAAAATCGCACATGTTCCGCCTTACGAAGCACGGGCTGCAATATCCTGCGGTATCAATAACATAGTCCTTAATAACGTGCCTAAAACGGTAAAAATCGCCGGTGGATAGTTCGGTGGGTATGTGAGGCCGAACAGCCACCCCTGCGCCATGTCTCTTGGCTGCCCGCCGCTATCTCGATCAACGCGCAGCCGGCCTTCGAGGTCGAAGGGAAAGGAGGATTGCGCGAATGCGTCCCGCTCACCTTATTCTGCGGGTCCGATGAATCCAACGAGTTTGTTCCATCCCGCCGTGGCTGCGTGGTTTGCCGGACAGTTCGCGGCACCCACGCCGGCGCAGGTGCAGGCCTGGCCGGCAATACAGGCGCACCGCCATACTCTGATCGCGGCGCCCACGGGTTCCGGCAAGACGCTCGCCGCCTTTCTGGCCGCGATCGATGGATTGGTTCGCCAGGGGCTGGATGGCTGCCTCGATGACGCCACCCAGGTGGTCTACGTTTCGCCGCTGAAGGCGCTGTCCAACGACATCCAGCGCAATCTCGAGGCGCCGCTCGCCGGGATCCGTGCCGCGCTGCAAGAACGCGGGCTGCCGGATGTCGAGATCCGCACCTGGGTGCGGACCGGCGACACGCCCTCCGGCGAGCGCGAGCGAATGCGTCGCCGTCCGCCGCATATCCTCGTGACCACGCCGGAGTCGCTCTACATCCTGCTCGGTTCCGCCTCCGGTCGCACCATGCTGGCGGGCACCCGCACCGTCGATCGTCGACGAAATCCACGCCATGGCGGGGAACAAGCGAGGCGCGCATCTGGCGCTGTCGCTGGAGCGCCTGGCCGCGCTGTGTGGCGACAACCTCGTGCGCATCGGGCTGTCGGCGACGCAGAATCCGATCGAGGCGATTGCACACCTGTTGGGCGGCACAACCGCTCGCGACGTGACGATCGTCGATACCGGCCATCAGCGTCCGCGCGAACTGGTGTTGGAGGTGCCCAACTCGCCGCTTGAAGCGGTGATGTCGGCGGAGGTCTGGCAACAGGTCTACGATCGCCTGGCGTCACTGGTCGAGGCGCATCGCACAACGCTGGTGTTCGTCAACACGCGGCGCTTGGCCGAACGGGTGGCGCGCCAGTTGTCCGAGCGGCTGGGCGAGCAGGCGGTCACCGCGCATCACGGCAGCATGGCGAAGGAACACCGGCTGGCGGCGGAGCAGCGGCTGAAGCACGGCGGACTGAAGGCGCTGGTGGCGACCGCGTCGCTGGAACTCGGTATCGATATCGGCGACGTGGATCTCGTGTGCCAGCTGGGCTCGCCGCGCTCGATCGCGAGCTTCCTGCAACGGGTCGGACGGTCCGGCCACGCGGTCGGCGGCACTCCGAAGGGGCGGCTGTTTCCGCTCTCGCGCGACGATCTGGTGGAATGCGTTGCGTTGCTCGACAGCGTGCGACGCGGCGAACTCGATCGGCTGAGCCTTCCGCATCAGCCGCTGGATGTGCTGGCGCAACAGATCGTCGCCGAGGTCGCGGCGCAGGACTGGCCCGAGGAGGCGCTGTACGATCGGCTGCGACGGGCGTGGCCGTATCGCGACCTGGCGCGCGATGATTTCACTGCTGTCGTTCGCATGCTGGCCGAGGGCTTCGCCACCAGCCGCGGCCGGCGCGGCACACTGGTCCATCACGATGCGATCAACCACATGCTGCGCGGCCGGCGCGGCGCGCGGCTGACCGCGCTGACCTCCGGCGGGACGATCCCTGACAACGCCGACTACCAGGTTCTGCTGGAACCGGAGAACCAGACGATCGGCACCGTCAACGAGGACTTCGCCGTCGAGAGCCTCGCCGGTGACATCTTCCAGCTCGGCAACAGCGCCTATCGGATCATGCGCGTCGAACGCGGCGTCGTGCGGGTGGAGGATGCGCACGGCCAGCCGCCGACGATCCCGTTCTGGCTCGGCGAGGCGCCCGGCCGCAGCGATGAACTGTCCGCATCCGTGTCGCGCCTGCGCAGCGACATTGCGACGCGGCTGCGGCGCGATGCGTCCGGTGGCAGCGCACGGCGCTGGCTGACCGGCGAGATCGGAATTGCCGAGGCGGGAGCCGAACAGTTGCTCGAGTATCTGATGGCGGCATTCGCGGCACTGGAATGCCTGCCGACGCTCGACACCATCGTGCTGGAGCGCTTCTTCGACGAAGCCGGCGGCATGCAGCTTGTCATCCACTCGCCGTTCGGCAGCCGCATCAACCGCGCCTGGGGGCTCGCGCTGCGCAAGCGCTTCTGCCGGAGGTTCAACTTCGAACTGCAGGCAGCGGCGACCGAGGACAACATCGTGCTGTCGCTGACCACCGCGCACAGTTTCGAACTGGCGGACGTGGCGCAGTACCTGCGCGCCGAAAGCGTGCGATCGTTGCTGATCCAGGCGCTGCTCGACGCGCCGATGTTCACCACGCGATGGCGCTGGGTGGCGGGCGTCGCGCTTGCGCTGCCGCGCTTCCGTGGCGGCAGGAAGCTGGCGCCTCAGCTTGCGCGCATGGAGGCGGAGGACCTGGTCGCCAGTGTGTTCCCCGACCAGATGGCCTGCGCCGAGAACTTGGCCGGCGATCGCGAAATTCCCGATCATCCGCTGACCAACCAGACGATAAGCGACTGTCTGCACGAGGCCATGGACATCGAGGGGCTGGAGCGGCTGCTGACACGCATCGAAGCGGGCGATGTCCGCGTAGTTGCCCGTGACCTGACGCAGCCCTCGCCGCTGGCGATGGAGGTGCTGTCGGCGCGGCCCTATGCGTATCTCGACGATGCACCGCTGGAGGAACGGCGGACGCAGGCGGTGATGGGCCGGCGTTGGCTGGCGCCGGAGAGCGCCGGGGATCTTGGCAGGCTCGATCCCGAGGCGATCGCACGGGTGCGCACCGAGGCATGGCCCGATCCGGTCAACGCCGAGGAGCTGCACGATTCGCTGCTCTGGCTCGGCTGCCTGAACGAGGATGAAGCGTGCACCGTGCCGGAATGGAGCGGCTGGCTGACCGCGCTGGCGCGCGAGAACCGCGTGACCCGGCTGTCCGCGCCGCACGCGACATTGTGGGTCGCCGCCGAACGGGCGCAGCAGTTTCAGGCGTTGTCGGCCGACAGCGAAGCGCTGGCCGACGTCCTGCGCGGTCGGCTGGAGGGGCTGGGCCCGGTGACGCAGGCCGCATTGGCAGCGCCGCTGGGATTGGAACCGGACGACATCGGCGCCGCACTGGCAGCACTGGAGGTCGAGGGCTTTGCACTGCGTGGCCGCTTCACGCCAGGGCAGCAACGCCGAGGAATGGTGCGACCGGCGGCTGCTCGCGCGCATCCATCACTACACGGTCCGCCGCCTGCGTGCCGAGATCGAACCGGTTGCCGCGCGCGACTTCCTGCGCTTCCTGTTCGACTGGCAGCGCGTGACCGACGAGGCGCGTCTGGAAGGGCCGGACGCGATCCCCGCCGCTGTCGCCTTGCTTGAGGGCTTTGAAGCGCCTGCCAGCGCATGGGAAACGGAAATCCTGCCCGCGCGCATCACCGGCTACGAGCCGACATGGCTCGACGACTTGTGCCTGGCCGGGCGTATTGCCTGGGCGCGGTTGACGTCCGGTGCCAAGGTTGGCTCGCCGGTACGCACGACGCCGATCACGCTGCTGGCACGTCGACACGTCGCGTTCTGGACTGCGCTGACTGGCTCAGCGAGCTGTGCGCAGCCGAGCGGGCGGGCGCAGGCGGTGCTTGATTGCCTGCGCGCGCAGGGCGCTCTGTTCTTCGAGGAGCTGGCCGAGGCGAGCGGTCTGCTGCGCCCTCAGGTCGAGGAGGCACTCGGCGAACTCGTATCGCTGGGCATGGTGACGTCGGACAGTTTCGGCGGCTTGCGCGCACTGCTGGTGCCATCCGATCGGCGCAAGCCGTTCGCGGGCGGCACGCGGCGGCGGCGCATCATGAGCTTCGGCATGGAGGACGCCGGCCGCTGGGGATTGATGCGCCGGCCAGTCCGCGACATCGCGGAGCCGCAGGCCAAGATTGCAGCGACCGAACACGTGGCGCGGGCGCTGTTGCGCCGCTACGGCGTGGTGTTCTGGCGTCTGCTGGCCCGCGAGGCCGAGTGGCTGCCGCCGTGGCGCGATCTGCTGCGCGTCTACCGCCGGCTGGAGGCGCGTGGCGAAATTCGTGGCGGCCGCTTCGTCGCCGGCTTCTCCGGTGAGCAATACGCCTTACCGGACGCGGTCGGTATGCTGCGCGAGGTACGGCGTCGGCCACATTCCGGGGAGCTCGTTTCGCTGTCCGGGGCCGATCCACTGAACCTCGCGGGCATCCTGACGCCGGGTGCGAAACTCGCGGCTCTCACCGGCAACCGGCTGCTGTTCCGCGACGGACTGCCGGTGGCATGGTTGACGGGCGGCGAGGTGCAGTTTCTCGCAACGCTCGATGCCGCAACTGAATGGCAGGCACGCAAGACGCTGCTGCGCTCTGCCGCGCCAGCGCTGCTCGCCGATCTGGCGTAATTTCGACGTGGCGAAGCAGAACGCGATGTAGACGCTGGCGCAAACCCTCGCACGGCCAGCCTGTGATCTGCTTCACAGGCAATCGGTCTTGGAGGGTCTACCTACCGCCCATAAGGCCCTCCGTGAACAGTCGGCGCGTGGAGGAATGCGGCTTGTCCGCAGCGCAAGTAGAGCGGGTGAAGGACGATTTTTATCATGCGCGAGAGCAGACTTCATGTATTGACCGGGTCGGTTCAGCGTCCATATCGAGCCGCCACCTTCCCCCATTCAGCACATGCCCCGTACTCCATCTCTTGATGCGCTGCGGATATTCGTCGTGGCCGCGCGGCATCTCAGCTTCACGGAGGCTGCGAGCGAGCTGAACCTCACGCAGAGCGCGGTCAGTCACCGCATCCGTGGGCTGGAGGAAGAGCTCGGCGTCGCCCTGTTCAAGCGTCTTACACGGCGGCTTGAACTGACCCCGCTCGGCCGGGCGTTGGCGCGGAAGGTCGATCTCGCGATCGGCGAGATCGACCGCAGCGTCGTTGAACTTGCCGGCTCCGACGATTCGGGACCGCTGAAGGTGACGATGCTGCCTTCTGTCGCATCGCATTGGCTGATCCCGCGCCTGCCACGCATTCGTGACCGGCACCCGAATATCGACGTGCAGGTGATCGCCGATCCGCGGCTGCTCGATCTACGCGCCGAAGGGATCGACCTTGCTATTCGTTTCTGCCGCGTTCCCCATTCCGGATACGCGGCGACACGGCTGATGGGCGATCGCGTCTTCCCGGTCTGCGCGCCCGGTCTGCTCAAGCAAAACAGGAAGATCGACAGCATCGATTCGCTGCTTGCGCTGCCGTTGTTGCACGATTCCGCGACGGACCGTGACGGTAGCGACAGCGATTGGCGGGCCTGGCTCGATTATCACGGCAGGCCCGATATCGACTGCCGCGCCGGCCAGCACTTCAGCGAGGCCAGCATGCTGATCAATGCGGCTGTGCTCGGGCTCGGTGTCGCATTGGCCCGTGCGAGCCTTGTTGCAGACCAGATGGCGAGCGGCGCATTGGTCTGCCCTCTGAAGCTCGTGGCACCGACCGCCTACACCTATTACCTGCTCGGTCTGCCGGAGGCAGTCGAGAGGCCAAGGATTGCCATGTTCCGCAACCTGTTGGTCGAAGAGGCCGCAACGACCGAGGCATTCATGTTCTCCATTGGAGCATCGGCGCCGCGCAAGGTCGACGATATCGGCGTTCTGGCGGCCTGAGCTGGCGCAATCAGTTCCGACCGCCGTATGGAACACGCTGGACCGCACGCAATCGGCGCATCTCGAGCAATTGCCAGACCAACAGGATAGGCACGCCCACCGCCAGGTCACGTGCCCGGCGTACCAGCGAGAACTCCGAGTGACAGCTCAGGCGGAACCCCGAAGATCGCGCCCAGTCCGGCATAGCCGGCCTCCTGCACACCGGCGTTGACCGGCACCAGGAAGGCGATCGCTGCCATCGCGCTCAGGAGTGCCTCGATTGCCAGCGCATCGTCGAAGTCGATGGGCACGCCGAGTGCTCGGTAGGTGATCCAGCCTGCGGCGCCAGTTCCCAGCCAGCCGAGCAGATGCACGAAGCAGCCAATCGCCAGTCGTACGGTATGGCCGTAGATCAGCGACAACTCCGCCTGCAGCACATCGACGCGGTCTCGCGCGTCGTCGAACCATCGCCCGGCGATGCGTCGACCCATTCTGGCGAACAGCGGTGCGGCGCCATGCTGCAGCCAGATCAGCGCCACGCCAGCCATCACCGCCAGCCCGAGCCCGACCTCCAGTGGCACCGCCAGCGACGAGTCTGGCGCGCGCGCCAGCAGGATGGCGAGGCCGATCGCGGTGAAGGCAAGCTGGGCGAGGAATTCGGCGGTGACATCGACCACGGTGGAGGCTGTTGCCAGCGACCACGACACGCCGTGCAGTGTCACCGCTCGCGCGCCGAACACGAACCCGCCGACCTGGGAGAACGGCAGGCAGTTGGCCGAGGCATCGCGTACCATGCGACCCCAGACGAAGACCCAGGGGCGGAGCGCCTCGCGCGCCGGGACGATCGCGTCCCACGCCAGCCCGAGCACAGCGAACAGCAGGAGCTGCCAGCCAACGATCAGTGCGAAATCCTCCCAGCCAACTCGGCGCACACCTGTGATGACGCGACCGAACCCGAACCAGCCGATCAGCAGGGTGCCGAGGAGCAGGCCAGCCAGGGCCAGCGCAATCGAGAGCTTCTTCAAGGCTGGGACTTTCCGGTGAGGAGGGCAGGCGGCTCTACACCAATTCAGGCGCACCGGGCTATATGGCGCCCTTTGCAGGGAGAAATGCTGGCATGGCAGCGGACGGCCCGACATTGCTGACCGGCGCGACCGGCTTCGTCGGGTCCGCGGTCGCGCGGGCACTGGCGGTTCGGGGGCACCGGCTGCGCCTTCTGGTCCGTCCCACCAGCGACCGGCGCAACCTGTCCGGCATTGATGCACATCTTGTGTTGGGTGATCTGACCGATGCCGCTTCACTCGCACGGGCCGTCGATGGCTGCCGCTACGTGTTCCACGTCGCAGCCGATTACCGGTTCTGGGTTCCCGATCCCGGGGCGATGCTGCGCGCCAATGTGGACGGCACGCTCGCTGTGATGCGTGCGGCACAGGCAGCAGGGGTCGAGCGCATCGTGCACTGCAGTTCCGTCGCGGCACTGGGGATGACCCGCGACGACACGCCTGCCGACGAGACCACGCCGACCAACGAGGCGGACTTCATAGGCACCTACAAGCGCTCGAAATTCCTCGCCGAGAGGGTGGTGATGGATCTGGTGCGCGAAGAGGGACTGCCCGCGGTCGTCGTCAATCCCTCCGCGCCAGTGGGCCCGCGCGACATCAAGCCGACGCCGACCGGCAAGATGATCCGCGACGCCGCCGCCGGCCGGGTGCCTGCGTACATCGATACTGGTCTCAACATGGTGCACGTGGATGACGTGGCGGAGGGGCACGCGCTGGCACTGGAAAGGGGACGCATCGGTGAGCGCTACGTGCTGGCCGGCGAGAACCTGCTGCTGAAGGACATCCTGGCGCTGGTGGCTGACGTCGTCGGGCGCCGCCCACCCAGGATCGAGCTTCCCGAGGCCGTGGTCTGGCCCGCCGCCTGGTTCATGGAGGGTTTGGCGAGGCTCACGGGCATCCCGCCGATGATGACGCGCGACCACATCAGGATGGCGCACCACAAGATGTTCTATTCCTCGGCCAAGGCAATTCGCGAGCTTGGCTACGCGCCGCGTCCTCTGCGCGCGGCGGTCGAGGAGGCGGTGGCCTGGTTCCGCGCCAACGGCATGCTGCGGACATGACGACGCTTGCTGTGCTGTCGCTCCTGGTCTGGGCGTACCTCCTGCTGGCGCATGGCTGGTTCTGGCAGTCCGGTCCCGAGTTGACGCCGGCGTGTCCAGTCGTGGCGCCACCTGTCACCGTGGTTGTGCCGGCACGCGATGAGGCATCGGTGATCGGGCGGACGCTGCGGTCGCTGTTGGCGCAGGACTATGCCGGGCCGTTGACCATCGTTCTGGTGGACGATGGCAGCAGTGATGGGACGGGCGAGATTGCACGCTCGCTGACGCAACGGATCGATACACCTCTCCCGCCTGCGGGAGAGGTCGCCAAGCGAAGCGAGGCGGGTGAGGGTCTAGCGGCTGCATCGGCGCCCTCACCCGGCGCTTTGCGCCGACCTCTCCCGCAGGCAGGAGAGGTGTTAATGCGGCAACTCACTGTCCTCAATGGAAAGCCCCGCCCGCCCGGCTGGAGCGGCAAACTGTGGGCAGTGGCGCAAGGGCTCGATGAAGCCCAGGCGACGGACCTCGTTCTGCTGACTGACGCCGACATCGTCCACGACTCACGCCACATTGCGACGCTGGTAGCGCAGGCGGAGAGCAACGACCTAGACCTGGTGTCGGAAATGGTGACGCTGGCGTGCAACTCGCGCGCCGAGCACGCACTGGTTCCGGCTTTCGTGTATTTCTTCCAGTTGCTCTACCCGTTTGCATGGACGAACGATCCACTACGTGCCACCGCCGCCGCGGCTGGCGGCACCATCCTGATGCGCCGGCGCGCCCTGCAGCGGATCGGTGGCATCGCGGCGGTGCGCGGGGCGCTGATCGACGATGTGGCGTTGGCGTCCGCGGTGAAGCGGGGCGGTCGCATCTGGCTGGGCCATTCCACCCTGGCGCGTTCGGTGCGTGCCTATCCAACAGCAGGGGACATCTGGCGCATGGTGTCGCGCACGGCCTACGTGCAGTTGCGCTTCTCGCCCTTGCTGCTGCTCGGAACGGCACTGGCGATGACGCTGACCTTCCTGGTGCCGCCCCTCGCCGCGCTGTTCGCCCACGGGTTGGCGCGATGGTGCGGCTGGCTGGCCTGGGGCGCGATGGCGGCATCATATCAACCTACGCTGCACCGGTATCGTCGCTCGGTGCTGTGGGCGCCATTACTTCCTGCTGTGGCGGCGTTCTACCTCGCTGCGACGATAGGCTCCGCGTTGAACCATCATTTCGGCCACGGCGTCGCATGGAAGGGACGTGCGTATCAGAGCGCCAGCACATGAGCGGCGCCGCGACAGTCGAGGCGTGGTCGGGCAAGGATCGCGGCGACGAGAATTTCCCGGTCGGCTCGCTGCTCATCCGCCATGATCTGCGCGTGCATGTCCATGCATTCTATGCCTTCGCGCGCAACGCCGATGACATCGCTGATTCCGGGACGCTGCCGGCCGACGAAAAGATCGCGCAACTCGACGTAATGGAGGACGTGCTGCTCGGCCGCGGTGACGGCGGTTCGCCGAGTGCGCTTCGTCTGCGACACAGTCTGGCCGATACGGGCGTGACATCGCGTCATTCGCTCGACCTGCTGATCGCGTTCCGTCGCGATGCGACCAAGCTGCGGTATGCGGACTGGGGCGAGCTTTACGATTACTGCCGGTACTCCGCGATGCCTGTCGGTCGCCACGTGCTCGATCTGCACGGCGAGGACCGCGCGACATATGTGCCGTCGGACGCACTGTGTACGTCGCTGCAGGTGCTGAACCACTTGCAGGATTGTGCGAAGGATCTGGCGACGCTCGATCGCTGCTATCTGCCCGGCGTGTCGGTCGAAGAGTTGCGTGCCGCTGCGGCCTCCGAGGGACTGCGGCGTGTGTTCGACGGTTTGCTCGATCACGTCGATACGCTGAACCGCTCGGCGGTAGATCTGCCGCGACTGACACGCGACCGACGGCTGCGGCTTGAGACAGCGGTGATCGTAGGGTTGGCGCATCGGTTGGCGAAGCGGCTGCGACATGGTGACCCTATCGCACTGCGTGTGCGTCTCACGAAGGCCGACGCGGCGGCAAGCGTGGTCGGTGCGCTGCGGTGGTTGCTGTGAGCGACTTCCCCTCCCCCCAACCCCCTCCCGCAAGGGGAGGGGGAGTAAGCTCCATTCTCCCCCTCCCCTTGCGGGAGGGGGTTGGGGGGAGGGGGCTCCGATGACTCCTCTGAACGCCGCTCAGGCAGACCTGGACGCGGTCGAGGCGATCGTGCGCTCCGCCGGTACCTCGTTCTATCGCGGTATGCGCGTGCTGCCGCCCGACCGGCGTCACGCCATGTACGCGATCTATGCGTTCTGCCGCATGGTGGATGACATAGCGGACGAGGACAGCGCCTTTGCCGCCAAGCTGCCTGAACTGACCGCGTGGCGAGAACGCGTGGCCGGACTCTACCGCGGTCAGTCGGACGGTCCGGTTACCCGTGTCCTGGTGGCCGCCGTGCAGCGCTTCGCCTTGCGTCAGGACGACTTCCTCGCCGTCATCGATGGCATGCAGATGGACGCCGAGACCGCCATCGTCGCACCCGACCTGGCAACGCTCGACCTCTACTGTGACCGTGTCGCCGCCGCCGTGGGGCGCCTGTCGGTGCGTGCCTTCGGCAACTCGTCGCCGGCAGCCGACCATGTGGCTTACTCACTCGGCCGCGCGCTCCAGCTCACCAACATCCTGCGCGATCTGCAGGAGGACGCCGAGCGGGGCCGGCTCTACCTGCCAGGAGAATGGCTCGACGCGGCCGCGGTGCCGCACGATCCGTCGGCCGCGCTGCATGCGCCTGGTCTGCGCGAGGTCTGCGCTCGCGTCGCCACGTTGGCGCATCAGCACTTCCGGGCGGCCGCGGAAGCCATGCGGCACTGCGACGCCAAGGCGATGAAGCCGGCCCGGCTGATGGGCGCCACCTACGCGGCCATTCTCTCTCGACTGGAGCGTCGCGGCTGGTCGCCACCGCATGAGCGCGTGAGCCTGCCGGCGTGGCAGAAGCTTTGGCTCGCGTTGCGCTACGGACTGGCGCTGCGCTGAATGCACGTCCATGTCATCGGGGCCGGGCTGGCCGGCCTGTCTGCCGCTGTTGCTTTGTGCGAGGCGGGCCACACCGTCACGGTTCTCGAGGCGGGGCCGGCCGCAGGCGGCCGATGCCGGTCATATTTCGACCGCGAACTCGGACTGCGCATCGATAACGGCAACCACCTGCTCTTGTCGGGCAACCGGTCGGCATTCGCCTATCTCGACACGGTCGGCGCTCGATCGACGCTGGCGATGCCGGTGGAACCGATGTTCCCGTTCATGGATCTCAGCTACGGGCTGCGCTGGGTGCTGCGGCCGAATCTCGGTCGGGTGCCGTGGTGGGTACTGTCGCGGACGCGGCGCGTGCCTGGCACGCGCGTGACCGACTATCTGGCCCTGCTTCGGCTGCGCCGCATCAGGACCGATGCCGCGGTCGCCACTTCGCTGCGCAACGATACGCTGTACCGGCGGCTGGTCGAACCGATCGCCATCGCGGCGCTGAACACTCCACCCGACGTTGCGCTGGCGCGCCTCTTAGGCACCGTAATGCGCGAGACGCTGTTCCGGGGAGGCGACGCCTGCATCCCGGCAGTGCCCCGGGAGGGGTTGTCGGAGAGCCTGATCGATCCCGCGGTCGCCTGGCTACAGGCGCGCGGCTGCGAGGTGGTGACAGGCCGGCGCGTCTCGGGGCTGCGGATCGAGGCCGGCCGGATGAGCGAACTCGTAACCGCGGAGGGTCCTGTTCGGGTTGAGGCGATGGTCCTAGCGGCGCCGCCCTGGGTGGTCGCCGACCTGCTGCCTGGGCAGACCTGTCCAACCGAGTTCCAGGCAATCCTCAACGTCCACTTTCGCGTCGAGGCGGATCCTGGACCGGCCGGGTTCATCGGACTGGTGGGCGGGGTCGCGGAGTGGGTGTTCGTCAAACGCGGCCATGTGTCGGTGACCATCAGCGCGGCCAATCGGATGGTGGACCAGGATGCAGAGGCGATCGCTCGCGCCGTCTGGCCGGACGTGACGGCGGCGCTGGACCTGGATGGGCAGATGCCAGCCTGGCGCGTGGTGAAGGAGCGCCGCGCTACCGTCGCGGCGACGGCGGAACAGGAGAGGCTGCGGCCTGGCGCCCGAACGGGTCTGGGCAATCTGGTGCTTGCCGGCGACTGGACCGCAACCGGGTTGCCCGGCACGATCGAAGGTGCCATCAGGTCCGGCCGAACCGCGGCCGAGGCGCTTCTCGCCGCCTGAGGATGCGCGATGCCGGGTGAGACGCTGCTGCCGAACGAGACCGCGCCGGACGCACCGCTGGGCGCCGCGATCGCGCGTGCTGGCGCTGCGCTGACGCGGCAACAGCACGCGGACGGGCATTGGCTGTTCGAGCTCGAGGCTGATGCGACGATACCGGCGGAATACGTGCTGCTGGAACATTTCCTCGACCGCATCGATCCGGTGCTGGAAGCGAAATTCGGGGTCTATCTGCGGTCGATCCAGGGCGCGCACGGTGGCTGGCCATTGTTCCATGACGGAGCGTTCGACCTGTCGGCCAGCGTGAAGGCGTATTTCGCGCTGAAGGCGATCGGTGACGACCACGGTGCGCCGCACATGGCGCGGGCGCGACAGGCGATCCTGGCGGCGGGCGGGGCGGAGCGCACCAACGTGTTCACCCGCGCTCAACTCGCGCTGTTCGGTCAGGTGCCGTGGCGCGCCGTGCCGGTGATGCCGCTGGAGATTATGCACCTGCCGCTGTGGTTCCCGTTCCATCTCTCGAAGGTGTCGTACTGGTCGCGCACGGTGATCGTGCCTCTGCTGGTGCTGATGGCGCTGCGGCCGGTGGCGCGCAATCCGCGCAAGATTGCGATCCCGGAGCTGTTCCGCATGCCGCCCGCGCAGGTCCGCGACTGGATCCGCGGACCATACCGTTCGGCGTGGTGGGGTCCGTTCTTCAAGGTGGTCGATTCCGTGCTGCGCGCAGTGCAGCCGGCGTTTCCACGGCGCAGTCGGCGGAGCGCGATCGACAAGGCCGTGCGCTTCGTCACCGAGCGGTTGAACGGTGACGATGGTCTGGGCGGCATCTACCCGGCAATCGCCAACAGCGTGATGATGTTCGACACGCTCGGGTACCCCCCGGAACATCCTGATGCGGCGATCGCATGGCGCGCGGTGCGCAAGCTGTTGGTAGTGGAGGCTGATCGCGCCTACTGCCAACCGTGCCTGTCACCAGTCTGGGACACCGGGCTGGCGGCCCACGCGATGGCAGAAGTCGGCGTCGACACGAGCACGGCATGCGACTGGCTGCGCGAGCGCCAAATCCTCGACGTGGTGGGCGATTGGTCAGTGCGCCGGCCAGGGCTGCGTCCTGGTGGATGGGCATTCCAATACGCCAATCCACACTTCCCGGACGTCGATGACACGGCGGTCGTCGGCATGCTGCTGCATCGCAACGGCGATCCTGCGCATGCCGAGGCGATTGCACGGGCACGCGAGTGGATCATCGGAATGCAGTCATCCGATGGCGGCTGGGGTGCGTTCGAGCCGGAGAACACGCATCTCTATCTGAACAACATACCGTTCGCCGATCACGGCGCGCTGCTGGATCCACCAACCGCCGATGTGACCGCGCGGTGTGTATCGTTTCTGGCACAGATCGGCATGCCGACGGACGACCCGGTGCTGGCGCGCGCATTGGTGTTCCTGCGCCGCGAGCAGGAGGCGGAGGGAAGCTGGTTCGGTCGTTGGGGCACCAACTATGTTTACGGTACATGGTCGGTGCTATGCGCGCTCAACGCGGCCGGTGTCGCTTCGGACGATCCAGCGGTGCGACGTGCGGTGGCATGGCTGCTTGCCGTGCAACGCGAGGATGGTGGCTGGGGCGAGGACGAGGAGACATATCGAGATGCACCGCACGGCCGCTACAAGGAGAGCACGCCGAGCCAAACGGCGTGGGCGCTGCTCGGGCTGATGGCGGCGGGTGAGGCCGATCAGCCGGCGGTGGTGCGCGGCATCGACTATTTGACCGCGACGCAATGCGAGGATGGAGGTTGGCGCGAACTGCCATATAACGCCGTCGGATTCCCGCGTGTGTTCTACCTCCGCTACCACGGCTATCGCTGGTATTTTCCGCTGATGGCGCTGGCGCGGTACCGCAATCTGCGTCGCGGCAATGCGCGAAGGGTGGCGTTTGGGTTCTGAAGGGAGAGCTGCCGAAACCGACCGCCCCCTCCCCCTTACCCCCTCCCGCAAGGGGAGGTGGAGTGTGGGGATCGTCGTCGGTTTGGCGGCGGAAGCGCGAATTGCGCGGCGCCTGGGATGGAAGGTGGCGATCGGGGGCGGGACCGCGGCGGGCGCGGAAGCGGCAGCGCGGCGGCTGATCGATGAGGGCAGCGATGCGCTGGTAAGCTTCGGTCTGGCTGGTGCACTGGACCCGGCGTTGCGCCCCGGCGCGCTTATCGTACCCTCAGCAGTGATTGTCGATGGGGTGCTTCATCCGACTGATCCCGCACTATCGCAAATGTTGGGCGGTACGACGGTGGACGTCGTGCTTGGTGCCGAAGCGGTCGCGGCGACCGTCAAACAAAAACGCTACCTGCACGACCAAACGTCTGCGGTGGCGATTGATCTAGAGAGCGGCGCCGTGGCGCGTGTCGCAGTTGCGCACGGCTTGCCATTTGCCGCCTTGCGTGTTGTATGCGATCCGGCTGACCGCGCCTTGCCTCCCGCTGCACTGGTCGCACTGAACTCGCGCGGCTGCATCGGCATCTGGCGTGTGGTGAGCTCGCTTGCCGCCCGGCCGGGACAACTGCCCGTGGTTCTCGCACTCGCGGCCGATGCTGCGGTGGCGCGACGCGCGCTTGTCGGGCACGTCAGGCAGATAACGCGGGCTCCAGCGTAGATGTCCTTGTCGTTGCAGTAGCTTCGAGAATCCGCTCGCGTGGGAATATGACCCGCACCGTGGTGCCCCTGCCCGGTGTGCTCTCGATCGTCAGCGTTCCGCCATGCAGGGCGAGCAGTTTCCGGCTGATGGCCAGTCCGAGACCGCTGCCGCCGAACCTGCGCCCGATCGAGGCGTCCGCCTGCTGGAATGGCTGACCCAGCGAAGCCAGGGCGACAGGATCGATGCCTATGCCGGTATCCGTCACGACCAAAGCGACTGCTTCTCCAGCATCTTGGATGTGCAGCGAGACAACTCCTCCATTTGGGGTGAACTTCACGGCATTGGACAGCAGATTGACCACGATTTGCTTCAGAGCGCGCGCATCTCCACGTACGGCGACACGCATCCCGTTCACCTCGTTGACGATCCGCACGCCACCCTCGTTCGCCCGCAGCCTCAGCATGCTGATGCAGGATCGCACCACACTGCCGATCTCCACCATTTCATCCGCAAGCAGGTAATGCCCGGCCTCGATCTTTGAGAGATCGAGCACGTCATTGATCATGTCGAGCAGAAGGCGGCCGGCCGTGTTGATTTCAGTCGCATATTCGACATAGCTCGCGCTGGTACGACCGGATGGCTGGTCACGTATCAGCTCGGAAAATCCGATCACGGCATTCAGGGGCGTCCGCAGCTCGTGGCTCATGTTGGCGAGGAACTCGGACTTGGTGCGGCTCGCCGCCTCGGCGCGTTCCTTGGCCAGCTCCAGCTCGTGCGCGGCTTCGACATCGGCCGTGATATCGCGACCGGTGCCGCGATAACCGATGAAGGTTCCGGCCGCATCAAACACCGGGTCGCCGTCGATGCTGACATGATGGAGTTGACCATCCTGGTCGATCTCCTGGTCATGGAAATCGCGAAACGCCCGCCGCGCCAGCATATCGCCTCGAAGCTGGCCCCAATGCGCATCCGCCAGACTCCCGTCCAGTGCTTGCCAGGGCGTCATTCCCATGCGGCTCGGAATGCGCATCGCATGAATTATTGGGCTGTCGGATACCCAGGTGAAACGCAATTCAGGGTCGAGTTCCCAGAACCAGTCCGACGACATTTCGGCGAAATCTCTGATCCGTGCTTCGCTGGCACTCAGCGCATCCGCAGTCTCGCGGAGCCGGGCGTTGTCCTCGGCCTTACGGCGGAACTGTCGGCCTATGACACCGAACAGCACGGCGAAGCCAGTCGCAGTGCAGAGACCACCAATGGCAATCATTGTGGTCTGATCACGCCATTTCGCCAGCGCCGCCGGCTCCTGCATCGAGACGTCGATGACGAGTGGCCAGTTGTGCAGTGGATGGACCGATACGACGGCGCGTACCGCGCCGAGAAAGCCAGGCGATCGGTAAGTTCCACCTTGTGCTGCAGCAAGGCGGTGCCAAGGCGAGATCGCCGCCATCCGGTTGCCGACCTCGTGCGTTGGATCGGGATAGCGCGCAAGCACCAGGCCATCGCGACGCAGCAATGTCACAACCTCGCCGGATGGCAAATCGATCGCGCTATAAAAAGTGGTGAGATACTCCAGGTCGATGGCGCCGACAGCAACGCCGAGGAAGGTGTGGTCAGGCCCGTTGATTTGACGCGAGAGGTATATTGTTGGCGTACCAGCAACGCGGCTGCGCATTGGTTCGCTGATGAACGGGCCCGGATCATCATGTTCAGCGAAGTGGCGATAGTAGTCGCGATCGGCGAAGTCGATATCGACCGCAGGTGGCGACCGTGTGGTGACGAACGAGTGGCCATCTATCCGAAGCAGAAAGAAGGCATTTGCCTGCGGCAGATTCTTCAGCCTTTCCCGCAGGAAGGTGCGTGTTGGCTCGCCGCCAAATTCGCGCACCAGATCGTCTGGCGTGCGGACATCGAGTGCAGCAGCACGCGACTGCACCTCCTCCAGAGCGAGATCGACGATCTGCACGTAGCGCGAGGTCTGCTCGGCGAGAACCACGCCGAGATTTCGCACGGAGATCCGCTGCTGTTCGATGGTCTGACGATGCAGATCCCAGACTGCCAGGCCGCAACCCAGCAAGGTCATGACGATGAGGATTACGCCGATTGCCCACAGGTGCCGGCTTGATCCGAAAGCACGACTCCTGGCTGCCGCCATGCCAGTCTGGGCCAGCACCTGATGCCACTCCGCGCCCGCTCGAGCGCGGGCATTCGAGGCAGTGTGCCACGGGTCCGACTAATATCGGCTTAAGAGAATGGGTGCGCCGCTATTCGGCGTACACCTCCACCTGCGCCTCGATCTTCGCTGGGTCCAGATCCATGCCCAGCCCCGGCAAGGTCGGCGGCGCGAACTCACCGTGCCGTGGCGTGACCGGATGCGCGAGGAAGTGCTGATTGATTGCATTCCACTTCACCAGGTACTCCTGGATCGGCGTCAGTAGCGGCGACTGGGCCAGCGAGAAATGCAGCCCGGCAGGTGTCGAATGACCGTGCGGGATCACAGTGAGGTCGTGCACCGACGCATAGGCGGCAATCTTGAGGGTTTCGGACAGACCGCCGGCCCAATAGATGTCGGGCTGCAGCACATCGAGCGCATCGGCATCGATGAAGCGCTTGAATCCCCAACGCGTGTACTCATGCTCCGCGCCGGAGAGCGGGATCTGCGTGCGCTCCTTCACGCGGCGATAGCTGTCGACGCGGTCCGGCATCACGCATTCCTCGAGCCAGCGCGGATGAAATTCGGCGATGCGGTCGGCCAGCTCAACGGCATAGATCGGGTCGAACGACTGCCAGCAGTCGAGCATGATGTCGTAGTCGTCGCCGAGGGTCTCGCGCAGCGTGCGCACCAGGTCGACGTTCATCCGCATTCCCTCGGCGCCGCTCATGGGGCCGTGACGGAAGAACCACTTCTGCGCCGGATAGCCAAGTGCCTTGTATTGCGCTGCTCTTTCGCGGACACGACCAAGGTCGAGCACCGCGAAACCAAGCATCGACGCATAGGCCGGAACACTGTCGCGAGTTGGTCCACCAAGCAGACGAAACACCGGCTGGTTGAGCCAGCGACCTTTGAGGTCCCATAGCGCGCAGTCGATCGCGCTTATCGCCAGCATCGCGTCGCCCTGGCGACCGTGCACCATGATGCGATGCATCTGGTCCCACAGCTTTTCGTGCGCGATCGGATCCTGGCCAACTACGATCGGACGCAGGCGCTTTGCCACGAAGGCCGCCACCATGTCAGGCAGCGGGCCGGCAATGCCGAAGGGCCCCTCGTCGGTCTCGACCCGGATGAAGTGCTGTTCCAGGCGGAAGTGACCGGCATCGATCTGACTGCCGCCCTCGAAGTCGTTGCGGAGGCGATATTCCGGATAGATATCTATTGGACGAACGAGGCGGTCCTCCCAGAGCGGACCGTCAGTTTCCAAGGTGCCGGTCAGGCGCAGAACGCGGACAGCCGTGATCTTCATGCTGGTCGGTGAAGGCGTTCAGTGCTGCGGGGTGAGCGCCTCTGCGGGCCGCAACTGCGCCTCGCTGACCACGCGCTCGTGACCATCCTGTGCATTCTTGACCCGGTACTGCAGATCGCGCCCTTCGTCCGGCAATTGACGCTGGATCGTGTAGGCTCCTCCTGGCACGTGGCGCTCCAGCCGATTGGGCACCAGGTGCACGGTCTGACCAACCTTGAATCTATGACGCGACACAATCACACCTTTCCCGCCGTCAGCGGGCGGACCGGGCCCTCTTGACGATGCCGTCGGGATATGGGCCTTCGCGGCTCGGAATGCCAGCGGAAACCCGGAGTACCGAGCGAGGCGGCAACGTCGGCGGCAACCGCGCTGTCCGGGAGCAACCTATGGATGCAGTGTCTGGGGCAACACGACCTGAGCGGTTGGCGAGCTTCTGCAAGAAGAAGCGCGATTCGATGCGCTGGTAAATCGTATGCGGCTGGTCAACGCGCTGCTGCCGCGGGATTGATCGGCTCTGGATACGCCTTGCGGTAGCTCGCCAGCATTACCTCATCGAATCGGCGACCCGCCACATAGTCCTCTGCGCCCCCGCTGTCCGGCGTGACCCCGGGCAACTGGCGAGCGCATTCCTCCGGCTGGCCGAGAACCGTCCGCAAGGGCAACACCGCGCACCAAACCGGAACGTTATAGTCCGCCTCCTCATCGGCAACGCCGGTGGAACGGATCTTCGCCGCGGCATCCTCGATCTCCATCTCCAGGATGCTGATGGCCTTGATCTCCTGTGCGTTGGGTGGCCGCAGCACGGCTGTACGTCCGGGGTAGAATCGGTCGATGAATGCGTCCATCGCGCGGAGCTTGGCCTGCGGATCGGTCACTGCACGGGCGCGTCCGTAGGCCATCACGCAGCGGTAGTTCACGGAGTGATGAAAACCGGAGCGCGCCAGCACCAGCGCGTCGTGGTGGGTGACGGTCAGGCAGACCGGCAGACCCTTCGCCTGCGCACGCACCATGCGGCTGGCGGACGAGCCGTGCCAGTAGAGCCGATCGCCCTCGCGCCAGAATGAAGTGGGCGTGCAGAACGGCTGGCCGTCGATGACATAGGCGATGTGGCAGATCATCGCGGCGTCGAGGATGGCGTGAACCGTCTCGCGATCGTAGTGGCCGCGCTCGTGCCGGCGGCGGAGGCGGTTGCGGCTTGTCACCGGGTAAGCATCGCTCATGCGGTCCTCCAGAAAGGAACTCGGTGAACCGCATGGACACGATGATTGGCCTGGTTGGAAGGGCCGCGCCAGTAGTCTCTGGTCAGTCCAATTTCTCGTCATTGCTGTGGGACGAGCGCTACACCGGTATGCGCGAGAGTGGCGCCGACTTCGTCGCCAATCGCGAACGTCGTCTCGACATTTCGAGAGATGACGAAGAGTTCGTTGTCCAGCCCGGGGACCATGACCCAGTACTCCATGTGGCTGCCCAGATAGGCCGCCTTTGTAACGTGCCCTCGCAAGCCATCTGCGCCGGACGCCAGAAGCACGGCCTGCGGACGGATCGACAGTTCAGCGGCACCCGCGACGGCGCCATGGTGAGGCAAGTTCAGCAGCAGAGGGCCGAGCCGCACGGAGGCCATTTCGCCTTGGCGGCTCTCGATGTTCACCGGCACGATGTTGGCATCGCCGATGAAGTCGGCGACGAAGTGGCTGTTCGGCTGCTCATACAGACCGCGCGGCGTGCCGTCCTGGGCGATCCGCGCCATGCTCATCACCATGATACGGTCGGAGATCGCCAGCGCCTCCTGCTGGTCGTGCGTGACATAGACCGCGGTGAGCGACAGGCTCTGCTGAAGCTCGTGGATCTCCTCGCGCACGCGGCGACGCAGTTTGGCGTCGAGATTGGACAGCGGTTCGTCGAACAGCAGCACCTTCGGTTCCAAAACTATGGCGCGCGCCACCGCGACGCGCTGCTGCTGGCCACCGGACAGTTCACTGGGCAACCGTCCGCCGTAGCCCGCAAGCCCCACCAGCGCGAGCTTCGCCTGCGCCAGTTCCACGGCCTTGGCCTTTCGCATCCCTGACGCGCGCAGGCCGTAGCAAACATTTTCCAGCACGGTCATGTGTGGGAACAGCGCGTAGGACTGGAACACCATGGACACGTCGCGCTCGGCCGCCGACAGCAGCGTGACATCGTCGCCGTCGATCAGGATCTGCCCGCTCGACGCCTGTTCCAGCCCTGCAATCAGCCGCAGGATGGTTGTCTTGCCGCAACCGGATGGGCCCAGCAGCGTCACCAGCGTGCCTCGTTCGATCGACAGGCTGATGGCATCGAGCGCCGTCACCGCGCCGTAACGCTTGATGACCGAGCGGAATTCGACGGCACTCGTGCTCAAGTCGGCACCAGCGCGATTCCAGGCGCTTCGACTGGCGGTGCCGCGGCGCGACGCCCGATGCGGCGCTCGCCCACCAGGAGCTGAATCAGGATCAGCACCAGCGTCATGAAGATCACCAGCATCGCCGAATAGACGATCGCCACGCCGTATTCGCCGACATCGGCGCGGCCCACGATATACACGGTCGCAAGGTTGTAGTGGCCGGTGACGAGGAAGATGACCGCGCTCACCGCGGTGACCGCGCGCACGAAACTGTAGACCATGGCAGTGACGATGGCCGGCCGCAGCATGGGCAGGATGACGCGGATCAACGTGCCGAACGAATGCGAGCCCAGCGTCAGCGATGCCTCATCCAGACTTCGGTCGATCTGGCTGAGGTTGGCGATGCCGGCGCGGATGCCCACCGGCATGTTGCGAAAGGCGAAGGCGATGGCGATGATTGTTCCGGTTCCGGTGAGCGAAACAGGCGGCACGTTGAATGCCAGGATGTAGGATACGCCGATCACCGTGCCGGGGATCGCGAAGCTCATCATCGCCAGGAATTCGAAGCTGCGGCGACCGGGAAACTGCTGGCGATCCAGCAGCCAGGCAGTGAGGATGCCAAGGGCCGCGGTGAACGGCATGGCGATCAGCGCGATCTCGATCGTGACGATGAAGGAGTTCCAGGCGGAGCCGGAAAGGAACCAGCCGCCGACACCCTTCTCGACGGAGAACGCCGTCCAGAAGTATTCCAGCGTTGGCGTATTGTCGCGACCGACCGAGACGACGAAGCCGCCGATCAGGATCATGCCGTAGACTGCGATCGTCAGCAGCAGCCAGGGCACGATCGCCGCGTAGCATGAAGCGCGAACGCCGACTGGAAGCGAAGCGGGGATGCCGCCGTGGCCCTTGCCAGCGACGGTCGCGTAGCTGCGTCGGCCGAGCCAGAAGCGCTGCGCCTGGAATGCGGTGAGCGTGAATGCCAGCAGTACAATGGCCAACACCGCTGCGCGGCCCTGGTCGTGCGAGGCTCCGACCACGGCGAAGAAGATGTCGGTGGACAGCACGGTGAAGTTGCCGCCGATCACCAGTGGATTGGCGAAGTCGGCCATGCTCTCGATGAAGCCGATCAGGAAGGCGTTGGCGAGGCCGGGACGGATCAACGGCCACGTGATCGTGCGGAATGTATACCAAGGACCGGCCCGCAGCGTCTGCGACGCTTCCTCCAGGCTTGGCGCGACGCCCTGCAGCACACCGAGCAGCACCAGCATGGAGATCGGCGTGAACGCCAGCACCTGGGCGATGGTGATGCCCGGCATGCCGTAGATCCAGCGACTGCGCGGAATATCGAACAGGTTGCCGATCAACACCGTGACGACGCCGGCGCGACCGAACAGCAGGATCAGGGCGAGACCGATGACGAAGGGTGGCGTGATGATCGGCAGGATGGAGAGCGCGCGCAGCAGCGGCTTCATCGGCATGCGCGTGCGCAGCGCCACCAGTGCGAAGGCGAGGCCGAGCAGCGTGGTGAGCAGGCCGACCAGAGCAGCCTCCGCAACCGTGTTCCAGGCCACGCCGCAACCGTGTGCGCCCGTGAGGCAGCCGAGACTCCAGATCGATGGGCTCAGCAGTTTCGTCAGGAACTCGCCGGGTGCAAAGGCGCCATCGTTGTCGCGCACCGCGGAGGAGAGAATGCACAGCACCGGGTAGAACACGAACAATGTGATCAGGCCGACGACAAGCAGCAGCGAGCCGGTGACGAACACGTCGCCCTTGCAGGCACCGAGTCGGGCGAGGCCGTAGGCAAGGAGCATGAGGCAGGCGAGCGCATAGACCGCGGCGCCCCAGCCCATGGCCGGCTGACTGGGCCCATCGCCGAACAATCCGGTGAGCCAGGCGTAAGTCCAGCCGCGGTGGATGATGAGCAGGCCCTCGCCGGCCAGCCATGCGAGTCCTGCGGCGCCGGCGGCGACAAGAAATCGCGGCGACTTGCGTGCGAGCCCGGCCCAGGTGGCAAGCAGCAATGGCAGCGCCAGCGGCAGCAGCCACGCGTGCCCGGCGAACAGCGCTGGGGGCGACGTGCCGCTGTCCAATCCGTACCATGGGATGACCAGCAGACCGGCCCAACCGGCTGCCAGCCAGACCAGGAGAACGCGCGGCACCCGCACCCGCTACTTCGGCGCGTTCTTCACCTCGGTTGTCCACTTGTCGAGCAGGCGCTTGCGTGTGGCGGACGAACCGTACTTGGCGAAGTCGTACTCGATCAGCTTGATCTTGCTCAGGTCGGGCGCTTCCGGCGGTACCGGGGTATCGGGATTTGATGGGATCTGGAAACTGCCCGTGGTGGCAGCGATCTTCTGCGCTTCGGATGTCAGTGCCCAGTCGTAGAACTTCTTCGCCTCATCCATGTGCTTTGCGCCGGCCACCAGGCTGAGCGAGCCGATTTCGTAGCCGGTGCCCTCGCAGGGCGACACCACAGCCACCGGCTTGTTGTGCTCGGCCACGTCGATGACGTCGTGCTGGAATGCGATGCCGACGAGAGTTTCGCCCTGTCCCGTGGCGAGTGCCGGGGCGGCGCCGGCCTTGGTGTACTCGTTGATGTTCTTGTGCAGCGCCTTGAGGTACTCGAAGCCTTTGTCCTCGCCCATGAGCTGCACCATCGTGGCGAGCATCGTCCACGCGGTGCCCGACGAATTGGGATCCGCCATCTGCACCTCGCCCTTGTATTCGGGCTTGATCAGGTCGGCCCAGCAGGCGGGCGGCTGCCATCTTGCGCTTCTTGAGATCCTCGGTGTTGTAGCCGAAGCCGAGCGCCCCGAGATAAAGCCCGACTGTGCGGTTGTGCGCGCGCTGCGCCTGGCGCTGCGCCCAGTCGCGCAGCTTCGGCAGCATCGGCGATTCGTAGGCGGCGGTGACGCCCTCGTCAGCGGCCTGCAGGTGCGGATCGCCTGTGCCGCCGAACCAAACGTCGCCGTGCGGGTTGTCCTTCTCGGCGCGCACACGGGCATAGACCTCGCCGGCGCTCATGCGGGTCATGTCGACCTGGACGCCGGTCTCCTTCTGGTATGTGGTCGCGACAGCGCGGCACCATTTCTCATCGACGCCACAGTACATCACGAGCTGGCGCTGTGCGTGTGCGTGGCCGATCGCAGCCACGGTGAGCACGAAGGCGGAGGCCAGACCGTAAAGATGGCAGGCTATGCGGTGTGGGATGATCATGCGTTCCCCCTCAGGCGCGGCCATGCGGTGCGCGCCAGACAGCGGGATTGGAGCCCGGAACCCGGCGCCTCCGCAACAGAAATGTTACGCGCCTGATCGGCGGGGCGGCTCAATAGATCAGCACGGTGTCCCAGAACGCGCACTTATGCGCCGCAGTGAACTGCGCTGCGGTGATCGTCGATGACTTTGGGACATTCTGCGACAGGTAGATCTGCGCATTCGGCGTATAGCGCGGCCAGGGCCGGTCGCCCTTCAGGTTCGGATTGCCGGCATACATGAAGTTTGTCCATGCGGCGACCAGTTGGCCCGAGAGCAGATGCTCCTGCGCGCTGAGCTTGTGCAAAATCCCCAAGGGACCGCCGTGCCAATCAGGGAACAGGAACTGGATGTCGATCGTGTGGGCTGCACGGTGGGCGAAGGTCAATGGCGGAAAATACCAGGGCGCGTCACGGTCGGCGAACTCATAGGCGTACAGGGACACATACTGGGACACGTGGTTGTTCAAATAAGGATGCCGGCAAACATTCGCGTCGGTGCCGACCGCAGTCCAGGCTGCACCGGGCGTCGGATAGGCGCTGAGCGGGTACTTGGCGAGAACTGCGTCAGGCGTGCCCGCGGCGTAGTTCGGCGGGCCCACTCCCGGGCCGGCGGGGCCGCCGTAGGTCGACTTGACGAGGGTGATGTAGCGCTCTTCGGTCATGGGCCCGAAGAACAGTTCGTCGATACTTGCGGTGAAAGCGCCCTCGTCCGCCACGGATCCGTTCATGATAGGCATGTGGTTGAATTTTCCGGTGCTCCATGCGGTATCCGCGGGGATAGGCAGGACGGTGCCGTCGACCAGCAACCCGTTCACGTAGGGACCATTCGCGGCGGCCGTGCCTTGCAACGACAGAATCTTCGACACGCTCAGTGCTCGCAGGCATGCGGCGACGGCCTCGTTCGTCTCGATGTCGCAGCCTGCGGCCTTGGCGAAATCGGAGCCGCGCTTCTCGGCCAGCGACAACGGCGCCACGGTGAGCAACGGCCCGCTCTCGAAGATCGCGCGGTGCAAGAGACCAGCGCTCGCGGGTGATATCACCAGCGCGGCGGTGCTGGTCGAGCCGGCCGACTGTCCGCCGACCGTGACGTTGCCAGGGTCGCCGCCGAACGCAGCAATATTTCGCTGCACCCAGCGAAGCGCCTCCTGCTGGTCCATCAGTCCGATAGTTGCCGAAGTTGTGGCCCTCGGCGTCGAGTGCGGGGTGGCCAAAGTAGCCCAGTAGCCCGAGACGGTAGTTGATGGTGACGACGACGGTTGGGCCGGCGGGTCCGCCCTTGACGAGAGCGCTGGCGTCGTAGTCGTTGCTTTCGCCGTCGAACAGCCCACCGCCATGGATCCACAGCAGGACAGGAAGCCTTTTGGCGTTCGGTGGCGGGTTGGCGTGGGTGGTGAAGACGTTCAGGTAGAGACAGTCCTCAGTCAGGCTGACCGGGCCAGCGAACACGCCAAGCTCTGTGATCTGCGGACAGGTATGGCCGAACTTCGTCGCGTTCAGCGTTTGCGACCAGGCCGCGTGGGGCTTCGGCGGCCGCCAGCGCAGATCGCCGACAGGTGGAGCAGCGTAGGGGATACCGAGGAATTCGCTTATGCCGTTCTTGACGGCGCCTTGAACCGGACCCTCCGTGGTACGAACGGTCGGTTCCGCGGCAACTGCCGGCGACTGGATTCCCCGCGCCGCGTACAGCAGACCGAGCACTGCGGCGGCGGTCAGGAGTATAGTCCGGGTCCACCTCGGCATCGTTTTCCTCCTGCACGTTTCTTGGCTTGATGCTGCGCGTCTTTGTGCCGACGCGGCAAGACCAGCGGTCAGGCGGCGGATCGACGCAGCGCGTCCGCGGTGATCGCATCGGCCGGATAGAATGCCTCCACCGCCAGTTCAGCCAGCGTGATATCGATCGGGGTGCCGAACACGGTCGTTGTGCTGAAGAAGGAAAGGATGCCGTCTTCCGTGACCAGCTTGAAGGGAACGACGAAGGCGGCGGCGTCCACATCGTGCGTCGCGTCACCGGGAACGGGATAGTCGCGCAGCTCGCGCAGCAGCCGGATCAGCACCGGATCGCCGCTGACCTGGATCTGGTGTCCCGAGCCGGGCCAGCAGATGCGCGCGCCACTCGCCGAGGTTCGCTGTACGCGGTGCCATGCCGCTCGGGTGCAGAGCAAGACGCAGCACATTGACCGGCGGCTTCAGCAGTCCGGGATCGACCTCGCCGATCACGCGCTGTGTCGCGGCATTCGACGCAACCAGCGTCCAATGGCGATCGACCGCAAGCGCCGGATAAGGCTCGTGTCCGGCAAGCACCTGATCCATCGCCTCGCGCGCGATCCGCAGTGCGGGATCGTCGAGCGGGCGCTCGGGAAACACCGACGCATAACCCGCCGCGTGCAGCAGCAGATTGCGTTCGCGCAGCGGCACATCCAGCCGTTCGGCAAGACGCAGCACCATCTCGCGGCTCGGCTGCGAGCGTCCTGTCTCGAGAAAGCTGAGATGGCGCGTGGAGATTTCCGCATCCAGCGACAGTTCGAGCTGGCTCAGGCGCCGCCGCTGGCGCCATTCGCGCAGCAGATCGCCGACCGGTCTGACGGTGACTGACATGACACGACGATAACGCGTGCGTGCGAATGCTTCCAATTACCTGCGATGTAATCGACCGGCGCTGCGATGTCGGCGAATGGTGCCGTCGCACCGCATCGGGTGCGGCAATCAAGGAGCCAGACATGAACACGTTGACCGATCTGATCGACCGCTACATCGCGACGTGGAACGAGACCGATGGCGGGCGTCGCCGCGATCTCATCGCGCAGACCTGGACCGACAGCGCGAGCTATCTCGATCCGCTGCTGCAAGGCGACGGCAGGGACGGCATCGATACGATGATCGTCGGTGTGCAGGAGCGCTTTCCCGGGCACCACTTTCGCCGGACCGGCGATGTCGAAAGCCACCACGACCGGGTGCGCTTCACGTGGGATCTCGCGCCCGAAGCCGGCGATCCCGTGGTGAAGGGCACGGACTTCGGCATTGTCACGCCGGACAACCGTCTGCAGGCGATTACCGGGTTCTTTGACCACGTGCAGCAGGCAAACTGAATAGTGGACGCCGTTGCTCTTCTCGTCATGCCCGCGAAAGCGGGGATCCAGCGACTGGGCCCCCGCTTTCGCGGGGGTGGCGCCCAGATGCACCTGCCAGCGCCACCACGCCGCAGCGGGCGAGGTCGGTGATCTCGCCCCACCGCGTAGCGTTGCACCAGGTCTTGCCGTGCACCGTGTCGGCACGAAACCCGGATTCATCCCAGAAATAGACTTCACCGCCTGAGGCTTTTGCTTGTTTAGCAATCGCAGGAAACCGCTGACGGCGGCTGTGATCGTCGGCGACTTCCTGCGTGTGGAGCATCTGCTGCCCCCAATCCGCGAGATCGGTCCGAGGAGACTCTTTCGCAGTCAGGATGTGATTGCACCGTAGCGTCACATGCTCTACGGTAAAGTGAAGATCGGGGGGTGTGATGAAAGGCTACGGCAGTGGCAATGCCCTGCATGCCTTAACGATGTCTGTGCTGCTCGGAGCGGCCTGTTATCTGATCACATCCGGAACTGTTTTGGCTGACGAGCAAGGCAAGCCGGTACTCGGCATTCGGAGCCGACAGGCAGATTGCATCGTTGCTGGGTAGGATCGAAGACGCGCTGGCACAAAGCGAGACGATCCCGTCCGAGGCTACACAAATGTTGATCTCTGCAGGAGGCTTGCTGCCCAACGCGTCCCCGGAGGGACTCCGCCTATTGAAGGGCTTCCCCGCGCGATTGAAACAGAGCGCCGACGAGGCCCGCGATCCACGGGAGAAGAAGTATCTCGCGGTGTTTGCGAACGCTGCCGCAGGCTACATCGAGACCCTGACGTTGTACGCATCCGACCAGGCGCCGGCCCCGGAGGCGCCTACTCCTGTGAAGCAGGAGAGCAAAGTCACAGCACCCGTACAGCCCGACCCGTCGGATCCGCCGAGGCTGGCGCCCTTAGTGCAGCGCACCCTGCTGAGCCGGGGGGATACGATGCTCACCTTGGGGAACGTGTCGGCTGCCAGGATGCTGTACCAGCGTGCGGCCGATGCAGGTGTTGGTGTCGCCGCACTCAAATTGGCGGAGACGTACGATCCCGTCTTCCTCGCCGCGCGCGAGTTGCGCGGAGTCAAGCCCGATCCCGTCGCAGCCGAAGCATGGTATCGAAGAGCCGCGGAACTGGGCGACGTGGAGGCCACAAAACGTCTCGGGGGCCAGCAGGGACACAGGCTGGCAGGCTCACTGGCAACACAATAGGGGAATGTCTGCGCATGCAATCCAGGAGTTTGCTCGTTTGGTTGCTGGGTATCGTGTTATTGGCGATAGCGGGAGGCGCATTTGCCCAGGACCAGTCGCCGCGTCAGCCGGCGACAACCGACGATCAGTCTCAGCCAGCGCGAACTCCCCCTCCTGTTGCCGCGCTTCGCCCGAACAAGACCAAGGAATTCGACTCAGCGGAGATCGCCAAGATCAATTCATGGACGGTCGGGCTGGCTGCGGGGCAACTCGAAGGTGCGCCGCTCCGGTTCGCTACCGACATTTCACGCGTGGTGGACGATGGCGACAATCTCCACGTGCTGCCGATCGTAACGCGTGGTCCGACCGAGAACGTTGAAGCGCTGCTGTACCTGAGGGGGGTAGATGTCGCGATCATCAACAGCGATTCGTTGGAGCAATTCCAGGCGAAGATCCCCGACATTCAGCAGCGGATCACTTACATCCTCAGTCTATTTCCCTCCGAGTTGCATATCTTCGTCCGGCCCGACATCAAATCGCTGGACGATCTGCGCGGCAAGAAAGTCAACTTCAACACGCAGGGCACGGCCGCTGCCTATTCCGGCCCGCTGATCTTCGACAAGCTCAAGCTTGATGTACAGAGGACCTTCATTCCGCATCAGGTGGCGTTGGAACAGATGCGTTCCGGCACCGACGATATGGAAGCCGTCGTGTTCATCACGTCGAAGCCGGTCGACGCCTTCTCAAAGGGCAAGTGGCCGCCCGGCTTCAAGTTCTTGCCGGTTCCGTTTCAGGACTTCAGCTTCTATCTGCCGGCGACGCTGACTTCGACTGACTACCCGAATTTCATTCCCCAGGGCCAGGACGTGCAGACCCTCGCAATTCCGACAATCCTGGCTGCCTTCAATTGGCAGAAGGCATCGAATCGCTATGCCCGGGTCGCGCGGCTGACCGATTACCTGTTTGACCGGCTCAATACACTGCAAGGTCCCGGCTTCCATCCGAAATGGAAGGATGTCGTTCTCAATGCTCAGGTTCCTGGACTGAAACGTTTCCCTGCTGCGCAGGAGTGGCTGGACAGGACCTCGCCTGGGAAAGTCGCGTCCGGTTCGCCCACAGCGGAACCGGCTGACGCAAAACTCTTCCAGCAGTTCCTTCAATGGAAGGCCGGTCAACCTAAAACGCAGGCTTACGTGAAGCTATTCCAGGATTTCCAGGAGTGGCAGAAAACCCACTAATACAGAGGATGCAAATGCGCCTACTCATCAAGCTTACCCTGGTAGCAATCCTGGCAGCGGTCTCGCAACAACCTGCCGTCGCCCAGCCGCACAGCACACCGCAAACGAAGTGGATCAAGACACACCGCGTGGTTATCCAGGTGGATCAGGATGATCGCGAAGTCGATGAACCTGGCGCTCAACAATGCCGAGAACATGAAGAAGTACTATGAGGGCAAGGGCGACAAGATCGAGATCGAGTTTGTGGCCTTTGGCCCCGGGCTGGCGATGATGCGCAGCGACGTGTCGCCGGTCCGGGAAAGGCTCGCGGCGCTCAGCAAGCAGGGCATCAAGTTCTCCGGTTGCGGCAACACGATGGCCAACCAGTCGAAGGCAGAAGAGAAGCCCATCACTCTGCTGGCCGAAGCGCGGGAAGTACCCACAGGTGTCGCACGGATCACCGAACTCGAGGAGGCCGGCTGGACCTATCTGCGTCCATAACCGAGGGCGGGTGGGTCAGGTCAAAGGAACGCCACGGAGGACCGGCCGGCATATATGGGGTCCCGTCGAAAAGGGCCTGAAATCAGCTGCTTATGGCACGGCCGGCGATTATGTGACGCTCTCGCTTGACCCCCCCGTGGCGGCAAGTATGGTCCCGGCCCACTCCAGGTAACCCGGGAACCGGCACAGATGCTCATCTCCCCCGCCTTCGCGCAGGACGCGGCCGGCATGTTCGGCAGCGCGACGCAGTTCCTGCCGCTGGTACTGATCTTCGTGGTGTTCTACTTCCTGCTGATCCGTCCGCAGCAGCAGAAGCAGAAAGAGACGCGCCAGATGATATCGGCGCTGAAGCGCGGCGACCGCGTGGTGACCGGAGGCGGCATCATCGGCACGGTGCAGCGCGTGCCCATGGTCTCCGACAAGGACGGCAAGCAGGTCGCATCCAGCGAGATCGAGGTGGAGATCGCCCCCAACATCCGCGTCACGGTGCTGCGTGATACGATCTCGAGCGTAGCGCGGCCAACCGCCGCAAACGATGCCAGACCGACGAAGGAAAAGGCGTCCTGAACGGAGGGGGCCCCAAGGCCCCCTGCCGCCGCTGACCTCAGGCTGACTTCAACTGCGCCTCGGCGTATTCGTAGTTCGCCAGGTTATCGAGCCAGTTCTGCAGATAGTCGGGACGCCTGTTGCGGAAGTCCAGATAGTAGCTGTGCTCCCACACATCGCAGCCGAGCAGCACCTTGCCTTCGCCGGTCGCCAGCGGATTGGAGCCGTTCGGTGTCTTGGTGACCTTCAGCTTGCCGTCCTTGCCTAACACCAGCCACGCCCATCCGGAACCGAATTGGCTGACGCCGGCCGCCTTGAAGGCATCCTTGAACTGCGTGACGCCACCGCAATCCTCGTTGATCTTTTTCTCCAGAGCGCTGGGAATGCGACCACCGTTCGGGTTCATGCACTGCCAGAAGACGATGTGGTTCCAGTGCTGGCCGGCATTGTTGAATACCGCCGCCTTGTCCGCGCTGCCCTGTGTCATCGTCACGATCTGCTCGAGCGACTTGCCTTGCAGCGATGAGTCCTTCTCGACGAAGCCGTTCAGCGCTGTGACATAAGCCTGATGATGCCTGCCGTGATGCAGGTCGAGGGTTTCCTCACACATCCCTTTTGCCCCGAGGGCAGACTTGGAATAGGGGAGGGTGGGAAGTTCGAATGCCATGGAGCGTCCTCCGCTGGTTGCAGTGAAGCGATGCCGTGCGACGGGAGTGGCCTTTAGCTATGACCCGTGCTGGAACGCGTCAAGCTGGCACGGGTTGTCGCTGGACGCCACCTCGGGTGCATGAACGAGGCGATCGCCACGCTGGTCCGCCGTCATGATCCCGACCGGTTCCTGACCGCGCTGTTCGCCCCGCCCGACAGGCGCGATGCGTTGCTGACGCTCTATGCGTTCAACCACGAGCTGGCACGGGCGCGCGAGGCGGTGTCGGAGCCGCCGCTTGCGCTGATCCGGCTGCAATGGTGGCGAGAAGTGGTCGAGGGCGCGCACCGCCGCCATGAGGTTACCGAACCGCTGCGCGCAGCGATTGATGCTGGTGCGCTCCATCGGGCCGATCTGCTGCCGCTGATCGATGCGCGCGAGGCAGAGGTGGAGCCAAGTTTCGAGACTTTAGCTGACTGGCGCGGCTATGTGTTCCGAGGTGCCGGCGGCGTCGCGGTAGCGGCGGGCCGCCTGCTCGGCGCGCCCGATCCGGAGACGCTACGGCCACTTGGCGCCGCCTACGGCATCGCCGGTCTGCTCCGCAGCATTCCCGTGCACAGTCGCCAGGGCCGTTGTCTGCTGCCGGTGGACGTGCTGGCCGAGTATGGTCTGACGCCCCTGGGCGTCGTCGCCGAGCCTTCCACCGCGTGGCCGGTGCAGCGGCGTCTTGCCCACGAAGGATTGATGTTGCTGCGACGAGTTCGCCCGCCGCGTCGAGCCATTGCAGCCGTGCTGCCCGCTGTCCTGGCGAGGCGCGATCTCCGGCGCGCTCCGGCAATTCCGCGACAACGGGGCCTCGGCGATAGACTGGCGGTCATGCTCGCCGCTATGGCCGCCCGCGTCTGACCGGTACAAGTTGCGGACGCTGGAACGCTACAGTCCTTGCTTGACCTTCTCGGCGCTGTTCGTCACAGCCTTCCCCGTCGCACTGACGTCCTGACCGAGGCCGGCAGTCGTATTGCATCCACCGAGCACGACCACAGTGCCTGCGAGAACAGACATTGACAGCAGCGCACTGAACAGGCCGCGGCGCATGCAAGCGAAGTCCTGCATAACTGTTTCCCCTGTTAATCTATACAAACATGCTATCAGAGGATCGTTGCGGCCTCAATGGCAGTCGCGTTCAGGCGCGGCGGCGCGCCTTTTGGCGCGTTGTGGCTCGCATCAGCAGAGGCGACAGGAAGCGGCCGGTGTGGCTGTCCGGATGTGCGGCTATATCCTCCGGCGTGCCCTCCGCGACGATGCGGCCACCGCCGTCACCACCCTCGGGACCGAGATCGAGAATCCAGTCGGCGGTCTTGATCACTTCCAGATTGTGCTCGATCACCACCACCGTGTTGCCCTGGTCGACCAGTGCGTGCAGTACCTCCAGCAGCTTGCGCACGTCCTCGAAATGCAGACCGGTGGTCGGTTCGTCTAGGATATAGAGCGTGCGTCCCGTGGCGCGTCGCGCCAGTTCCTTGGACAGCTTGATCCGCTGCGCCTCGCCGCCCGACAGCGTCGTGGCCTGCTGGCCGAGCGCAATGTAGCCAAGCCCTACCTGCTGCAGAATGCGCAGCCTGTCATGGATGCGCATCTGCGCGCTGAAATACGGCACGGCCTCATCCACCGTCATCGCCAGCACCTCGGCGATCGACTTGTCGCGGAACTTGATTTCCAGTGTCTCGCGATTGTAGCGCTGGCCTTTGCACACATCGCAACGGACATAGACATCCGGCAAAAAATGCATCTCGATCTTCAGCACGCCGTCGCCCTGGCAGGCCTCGCAGCGCCCGCCCTTGACGTTGAAGCTGAACCGTCCCGGCTTGTAGCCGCGTGCGCGCGATTCCGGCAGCTCGGCGAACCAGTCGCGGATCGGTGCGAACAGATCGGTGTAGGTTGCGGGATTGGAACGTGGCGTGCGGCCGATCGGCGACTGGTCGATGTCGATGATCTTGTCGAGCAGTTCCAGGCCTTCGATGTGATCGTGCGGCGCCGGCACCTCGCCCGCACCCATCAGCCGCCGCGCCGTCGCCTTGTACAGCGTATCCACCACCAGCGTGGACTTGCCGCCGCCTGACACGCCGGTGACGCAGGTGAACGTGCCAAGCGGGAAGCCGGCGCTGATCGATTTCAGGTTGTTGCCACGCGCATTCACCACCCGGAGGATGCGATCCTTCTGCATCGGGCGGCGCATCATCGGCACGTCGATCCGCCTGCGCGCGGCGAGATAATCGCCAGTCAGCGACTTGGGATTTGCCGACACCTCCGGCGGCGTGCCTTCCGCGACGACGCGGCCGCCATCGATGCCGGCGGCGGGACCCATGTCGATCAGATGATCTGCCGCGCGGATCGCCTCTTCGTCGTGCTCCACGACCAATACGGTGTTGCCCAGGTCACGCAGCCGGCGCAGCGTGCCGAGAAGGCGCTCGTTGTCGCGCTGGTGCAGGCCAATGGACGGTTCGTCCAGCACATACAGAACGCCGGTGAGACCCGAGCCGATCTGGCTGGCGAGGCGAATGCGCTGACTCTCGCCGCCGGACAGCGTGGCGGAACTTCGTGACAGGGTCAGGTAATCGAGTCCGACATCGACCAGGAACTGCAACCGCTCGCAGATCTCGCGCAGGATGCGGCGGGCAATCTCCTGCCGCTGCGGCGTCAGCAGGTCGATGACAGTGGCGAACCATCCCGACGCGGCGCGGATGGAAAGTTCTGACGCCTCCGCGATGTTCTTGCCGCCGACGCGCACCGCCAGCGCTTGCGGCTTCAAGCGCGCGCCGTTGCAGACGGCACAGGGCTTCTCGGCCTGGTAGCGCGACAGTTCCTCGCGCACCCAGACGCTGTCGGTCTCCTGCCAGCGACGCTGGAGATTGCGCAGCACGCCCTCGAATGGCTTTGTCACCGTGTAGGCGCGTACGCCGTCCTTGTAGGTGAACGCCACGGGTTCCTCGCCGGTGCCGTTCAGGATCGCATCGCGCACCTTGGCCGGCAGGTCCTGCCATGCGTCACTCGTCCTCACCTTGAAGTGGCGCGCCATGCTTTGCAGCGTCTGGTCGTAGTAGGGACTCTGAGCGCCGGTCCACGGCATGACCGCGCCGCTCGCCAGCGACAACCGCTCATCCGGTACAACCAGCTCCGGATCGAAGAAGCTCTCTAGACCCAGACCGTCGCATGCCGGGCACGCGCCGTGCGGCGAGTTGAAGCTGAACAGCCGCGGCTCGATCTCCTCGATCGAGAAGCCCGACACCGGGCAGGCGAAGCGCGACGAAAAGACTGTGCGCTCACTCCCATCGGGACCCTTGGCATCGGCGTTCTCGGCATAGACGACGCCATCCGACAGCCCAAGCGCGGTCTCGAAGCTGTCGGCGAGTCGCGGTGCAATGCCGTCGCGTACCACGATGCGATCCACCACGGCCTCGATCTCGTGCTTGATCTTGCGGTTGAGCGACGGCACCTCGCCGATCTCGTACAGCGTGCCGTCCACCTTCACGCGGGTGAAGCCGCGACGCTGCAGCTCCGCCAGTTCCTTGCGGTACTCGCCCTTGCGGTCGCGCACCACCGGAGCGAGCAGCAGCAGGCGCGTTCCCTCCGGCATCGCCAGCACGCGATCGACCATCTGCGAGACCGTCTGCGCCTCGATCGGCAGCCCGGTGGCCGGCGAATACGGCACGCCGGTGCGCGCCCACAGCAGGCGCATGTAGTCATGGATCTCGGTCACCGTGCCGACGGTGGAGCGCGGGTTGCGGCTGGTGGTCTTCTGCTCGATCGAGATCGCCGGCGAGAGGCCATCGATCGAATCGACGTCGGGCTTGCCCATCAGCTCGAGGAACTGGCGCGCATAGGCCGACAGCGACTCGACATAGCGCCGCTGGCCCTCGGCGTAGATCGTGTCGAACGCCAGCGAGGACTTGCCGGAGCCGGACAGGCCGGTGATCACGGTCAGCCGGTCGCGCGGGATCACCACATCCACGTTCTTCAGATTGTGCTCGCGCGCACCGCGAACGTGGATGGTGCCGGCCATGCCGCGTGATCCTACACTTGTTCTCGGGATGTTCTCAGTCTATATGGCAATTTTCCGGGGTCTTGGAAAGGTCTGTTAATCGACGTCGTCCAGGATGCCACGGCGTGATAGTAGCCTATGTGAGCGGGGGCTAGAGTGCCTCCTTTGGTGAAGGATTGAAGCGATGGCGGGCAGCGTCAACAAAGTGATACTGGTCGGCAACCTCGGCAAGGATCCGGAAATCCGGACCCTGCAGTCGGGCACGAAAGTCGCCAACCTGTCTGTCGCGACCAGCGAGACGTGGAATGATCGGCAAAGCGGCGAACGGAAGGAACGCACCGAATGGCATCGGGTGGTTATCTTCAACGATCGCCTGGCCGATATCGCGGAGCGCTTCCTGCGCAAGGGCCGAAAGGTTTATCTCGAGGGTTCGCTGGAGACCCGCAAATACACCGACCAGTCAGGCCAGGAAAAATATACCACCGAGGTCGTGCTGCGGAATTTCCGCGGCGAGCTGACGCTGCTGGACAGCTCGGCCGGCGGTGAGGCCGGCACCGGTGAGGGCGGCGGCTATCGCGAGCGTGCACCGGCGCAGCGCGCGGCGGCCGCCCCAGCTTCGCGCGGCGGCGGTCCGTCATGGGACGCTCCCAAGGGCGGTGATCTGGACGACGAAATTCCGTTCTGATCGCGTGGCCTCATAGCCGGTATTGGGCGCCGGCGCGGGTCATCTGGGTATTTCTGACGATCCACGTCCTGATCTGGTGGCTGCTGCCGGCATTGCTGCAGCACAACCTGCCGCTCGACGTGATCGAGCAGCTCGCCTGGGGACGCGAATGGCAGATCGTCTACTTCAAGCATCCGCCACTGCCGGCGTGGATCGTGGAAGTCGTCGCCACGGTATCCGGTCGCTGGCCGCCCGCATTATATCTCGTGGGGCCGTTGGCATCGGCACTGTCGCTGTTCGCGGTATGGCGGCTTGGCCGCGCGATGATCGGGGAACAGCGTGCGCTGTTGGCGGTGCTGGCACAGGAAGGCGTCGTCTACTTCACGATCTTCACGCCGGAATTCAACCACAACGTGGTGCTGCTGCCGCTGTGGGCGGCACTCGGCCTGGCCGGATATCGCGCCTGCTTCGTCCCCGGCAGCTGGCGTGCCCTGTGCGGCCGCTGGGCCTGGTTCGGGTTACTCGCGGCCCTCGGGATGCTGGGCAAGTACACCACGGCACTGCTGCTCCTGTCATTGCTGTTGCTGCTTGTGGTGCACCCACGGCTGCGCCGTGTCTTGGTCAGCCCGGGTCCCTGGGTGGCGATGGCCGTTGCCCTGCTGCTGCTGACGCCGCACCTGCTGGGATTGTGGCGGATCGAGTTTGCGCCGCTGCTGTTCCCCTTCGAGCGTGCGCCGGGGCCGAGCCATTGGTACGATCACATCGTCAACCCGCTGCTGTTCGCCGTTGCACAGTTCGGCGATATCGCTGCGGCCCTGCTGGCACTGGTGTTGATGGCCTGGCGGCGACCCGGCGAACAGCAGGTGATGCCACAGCCGCACCAACTGCCGGCTGAGCAGCGCGCCTATCTCGCGACGATCACCTGGGCGCCGGCAAGTCTCGCGGTTGCCGCCTCTGTCGTTCTCGGTCTGCACCTGAAGGACATGTGGGGCTACCCGATGTGGTGCTTCATCGGCCTGTTCCTGATGGCCGAGGTGGTTGGCCCCATCACGGAGGGGGGGCTGCAGCGGTTCTGCGTCGTCTGGCTGGTCATCCTGGTCACCGTGCCGATTGTGTTCACTCTGCAGCAGACGATCGGCGGGCGCTTCCTGCGCAAGGCGATGCGTGCGCAGTTCCCAGGCCCAGAGCTTGCGCACGTGGTTGAGCAACGCTGGCGCGCGGTTGCCGGGAACGTCCCGCTGGGGGTCGTGGCGGGCGATGTCTGGATCGCCGGCAACATCGCATTCTATGGGGCGGAGCGGCCGTCCGTGTTCATCGACGCCGATCCGGCCAAGAGCCCCTGGATCACGTCTGCAGAGCTGGCGCGGCAGGGAGCGGTGCTGATCTGGCCGGCAACGGAACACGAGCCTCATTGGCTCGCGGGGTTCCCCACGGCACAGCCGCAGGAGCCGATCGAACTGCCGTATGTACCACCGCTTGGACATCCGCCAGTCCGCTTTTCGTGGGCAATTCTGCGTCCCGCGCAATGATGAACTGCTTGCGATGTCAGCCGATAAGCTCTTACGATTGCTTACCGAATTTGGCTGCTCGACCGAAGGAAAACGCACTGTGAAGCATCGAGGTTGGACGACTGCCGGGGTGTCCGGCGTGGCTGTGCTTGGGCTCCTACTGTCAGGCTGTGCGCAGACCCCGCTGGGGCCGACCGTGCAGGTCATGCCAGGCCCGGGGAAGTCCTTCGAGGCGTTCACATACGATCAGGCCGGCTGCAAGCAGTTCTCCGAAGCGTCGGTCGCGGGTCAGGCACAGAACGCCAACAACCGGGCGATCGGTGCGGCGGCCATCGGCACCGTGCTCGGAGCCGGCCTGGGCGCGGCGATAGGCGGAGGCCACGGTGCCGCCATCGGTGCCGGCGGCGGTGCCGTCGCAGGCACCGGTCTCGGGATGGGGAGCAGTTCGGGCCAACAGTACGGCATCCAGCAGCAATACGATAACGCGTATGCTCAGTGCATGTATTCGAAGGGCAACATGGTGCCCGGGTACGGCCCGATGATGGTGAATGCTCCGCCGCCACCGCCACCCGGCCCCGACGTCGGTCTGACCGCCGCGGTACAGCAGCAACTGATCCGACTGGGCTATATGCATGGGGCGGCGGATGGCGTCGCCGGACCGCAGACCGCTTCGGCGATCAGCCAGTACCGAGAGCGTTTCGGGACTGCCGGTGGACGGCATGCCCTCACCACCATTGCTGGCAAGGTTGCAGGCGACGCCGTAGCCACGTCGGGGGCTGCCCCTCGCTATTCGGGCTGAATCGGACTATCTAGGTTCGCATGATGCGGTGCAGCGCCGGGCCTGCGGGTGCGCGCTGCCGAACCACTGAACCGAGACTTTCTTGAGCGATACCCCTGACGACGTCCCCCCGGGTCCGCCCCCGGATACCCAGCCTGTGACTCTCGAGGAGGAGATGCGCCGCTCCTACCTCGACTACGCGATGAGCGTCATCGTGGCGCGGGCGCTGCCGGACGCGCGCGATGGGCTGAAGCCGGTGCACCGGCGCATCCTGTTTGGCATGCAGGACGCCGGCTACACGTCGGACCGGCCGTATCGCAAGTCGGCGCGCGTTGTCGGCGACGTGATGGGCAAGTACCACCCGCACGGTGACGCGGCGATCTACGACGCCATGGTGCGCATGGCACAGCCGTTCTCGATGCGGGTGCCGCTGATCGACGGGCAGGGCAATTTCGGCTCGGTCGACGGCGATAATCCCGCGGCGATGCGGTACACCGAAGTCCGCTTGGCGCGTGCGGCCTCGCTGCTGCTGGACGACATCGACCAGGACACGGTCGATTTCCAGCCAAACTACGACGAGACCGAGAAGGAGCCTATCGTCCTTCCGGCGCGTTTTCCTAACCTGCTGGTCAACGGCGGCAACGGCATCGCTGTCGGCATGGCGACCAACATCCCGCCGCACAATCCCGGCGAGATCATCGACGCGACGCTGGCGCTGATCGCCGATCCGGACACGCCGCTGGAAGAACTGATGCGGATCGTACCGGGCCCGGACTTTCCGACCGGGGGCATCATCATCGGCCGCTCTGGCATACGCGCCGCGTTCGAGACGGGACGCGGTTCGATAACGATCCGTGCCCGCGCCGAATTCGAGGAGATTCGCCGCGATCGCGAGGCGATTGTCATCACCGAGATCCCGTATCAGGTGAACAAGGCCACGCTGCTGGAGCGCATCGGCGAACTGGTGCGTGCCAAGCAGATCGAAGGCATCGGCGAGATGCGCGACGAGAGCGATCGCTCAGGCATGCGCATCGTGATCGAACTGAAGCGCGACTCGACGCCTGAGGTGGTGCTGAACCAGTTGTTTCGTTTCACCCAGCTCCAGACCAGTTTCGGCGTGAACATGCTGGCGCTGGACGCCGGCCGCCCGCGGCAGATGGGGCTGAAGGACGCATTGTCCTGCTTCATTGCGTTCCGCGAAGAGGTGATCCTGCGCCGTGCCCGCTTCGAGCTGGGCAAGGCGCGCGAGCGGGCGCATCTGTTGGTCGGTCTGGCGATCGCGGTGGCGAACATCGACGAGGTGATCAGGCTGATCCGCGCCAGCGCCGATGTCGCGACGGCCCGACAGGCGTTGATGGAGCGCGACTGGCCGGCCGGTGACGTCGGGGCTCTCCTGGCGCTGATCGACGAACCGGGGAACGTGATCACGCCGGAAGGCACCGTGCATCTCACCGATGAGCAGGCGCGTGGCATCCTGGATCTGCGGCTGCAGCGGCTGACCGGGCTGGAGCGCGAGAAGATCCAGGAGGAAATGGGCGAGGTGGCAGCGAAGATCCGCGAGCTGCTGGAGATCCTTGCCTCGCGTCCGCGCCGCATGGAGCTGATGCGCGATGAGCTTCTGAAGGCGCGCGGCGCGATCGTCTCGCCGCGCATGACTGACATCATCGAGGCGGACTCGGATCAAGACGATGAGAGCCTGATCGAACCCGGCCAGATGGTGGTGACCATCACGCGCGACGGCTTCATCAAGCGCACCACGCTGGAAACCTTCCGCGCGCAGAACCGCGGCGGGCGTGGCCGCGCCGGGGCATCGATCCGCGGCGACGATATCGTCACCCGCAGCTTCCACGCGCATACCCATCAGTGGGTGCTTTTTTTCTCATCTGGCGGCAAGGCGTTTCGCGAGAAGGTCTGGCGGCTGCCAGAGACAGGACCAACAGCGAAGGGCAGGGCCCTGGTCAATCTGCTGCCGGAACTTGGCTCGGATACGATCACGACGGTGCTGCCGCTGCCGCAGGACGAGTCGCTGTGGGACAGCCTGCATCTGCTGTTCGCGACGGCGTCGGGTAACGTGCGGCGAAACCGGCTGTCGGATTTCCGCAACGTGCGTGCCACCGGCCTGATCGCCATGAAGCTCGATGACGGCGATCGTCTGATCGGCGTCGCGACATGCCGCGAGGGACAGGATGCTTTCCTCGCGACACGCAAGGGTCGCTGCATTCGTTTCGAGCTTTCCGATGACACTGTTCGGGTGTTCGCTGGGCGTGACAGTTCGGGTGTTCGTGGCATTCGACTGGTGGGGGGCGACGAGGTCATCAGCCTGTCAGTGCTGAAGCACGTTGAGGCGACGAACGACGAACGCGTGGCATACCTGAAGTACGCAAATGCGAAGCGCCGGGGCAACGGTGACGAGGACGCCGACGTGGCGACGGACGCTGAAGAGCCGGTGACCGAGGTGCAACTCGATGAAGGCCGCATCGAGCAACTGGAGCGGTCGGAAGAATTCCTGCTCACCGTGACGAATGCCGGCTTCGGCAAACGGACCTCGGCCTATGAGTATCGGGTGACTGGCCGCGGGGGACAGGGGATTACGAACATCACACTGGCGCAGCGCAGCGGTACCGCGGTTGTGACGTCGTTCCCGGTGGAGGACGCCGATGACGTCATGCTGGTGACTGATGCGGGACGGCTGATCCGAGTGCCGGTCAATCAGGTTCGTCGCACCGGGCGGCAGGCGATGGGAGTGATGCTGTTCCGCGTCGCCGCCGATGAGCACGTCACCAGCGTGTTCGCGGTGATCGAGGATGACGGTGACGAGAACGGCGCGCCGGAGGACGAGAAGTCAGATGACTGAGCCTGTGAAGAAACTGCGCGTCGGTCTGTATCCCGGCACGTTCGATCCGGTCACCAACGGCCATCTCGATGTGATCGCTCGCGCCGCTCGCCTGCTCGACAAGCTGGTGGTAGGCGTGGCGATCAACACGGGCAAGGGACCACTGTTCACACTCGACGAGCGCGTCGAACTGGTGGAGGCGGAGATCGCCCGGATTGCCACGCAGAACGGCATGGTGATCGACGTGCTGCCGTTCGACACGTTGCTGATCGACTTCGCCCGCAAGGTCGGCGCCTCGATGATCGTGCGCGGCCTGCGCGCGGTGTCGGACTTCGACTATGAGTTCCAGATGGCCGGCATGAACTACCGCATGGCACCGGACATCGAGACGGTGTTCCTGATGGCGAGCGAGCGCCACCAGTTCATCGCCTCACGGCTGGTCAAGGAGGTGGCGATGCTGGGCGGCGACATCTCGTCCTTTGTCCCGGCGTTGACGCTGGAGCGTGTGCTGCAGCGTATCCGCGGCTGAACCGTCCGACTGCCACGACGTTTGAGGGAGGGCGCCAATGTACCGACGCAGCCTGATCGCGGGCGCCACGATCGCAACCCTGACAGGGGGAACCATCATGAGCGACACCGCAGATGCCCAGACGAAGACCGACCCGGAGAACACGCTGTATCTGGACCTGAAGCAGGGTCGCGTGGTGATCCAGATGTTCCCCGACATCGCGCCGAAGTCGGTCGAGCGGATCAAGACTCTGGCGCGCGAAGGATTCTACGACAACACGCCGTTCCATCGGGTGATCGAAGGCTTCATGGCGCAGGGCGGCGACCCGACCGGTACTGGCACGGGTGGCTCGAAGCTGCCGGACCTGCCCGCGGAATTCAGCACCAAGCGGCATTTCCTGCGCGGCACCTGCGGCATGGCGCGCACCTCTGACCCGAACAGCGCGAACAGCCAGTTCTTCATCATGTTCGCGCCGGCGCCGCACCTGGACGGGCAATACACGATCTGGGGCCAGGTGACGCAGGGCATGGAGCTTATCGACCAGATCAAGCGCGGCAGCGGCTCCGGCGGCACTGTGTCGGCCCCGGATCGGATCGTGCACCTGCGGGTGGCGGCCGACGTGAAAGGTTGACCGCTGCGACGGCTTGGCGCTCTAAGGCGCCCGGCGAGCCCGTAGCTCAGGTGGTAGAGCACGAGACTTTTAATCTTGGGGTCGTGGGTTCGAGTCCCACCGGGCTCACCAATACTTTCAGTCGGTTACGATGTAATATTTGCGATATCTCTGATCGAACTTCGGACTGGGGCTTCAATGGGGCTTCACAGTCGCCCCGACACCTCATTCCACCAGGTTGGCGGTTGGACCTAGGCGCAGGCCGGCTATCTAAGCAGGAGGCCGGTCCCCATTTCTGCGATCCCGCGAGCGCTCGGCATCGGCACTATCTCACAAGCAAGCCAGGTAATGGCTACGGCGCCCGTAGCATCTCGCGCACCAGCAGAAGGGTCGCCCACCAGCAGGATGTGTTCCAATAGAGAGATAAGTTGACGGCACTGCCTGTGGCGCCTTCTCCGGCAATGCAAGTTGCGCTGTATCTGTTGTCTCGTTTCCCAGCGTCACGGGACCAGCGACCGGTGTGCCGTGTCGATTGGCCGCGTGCCGCCTCCAATGCCGATGCAGAGCCGCTGCCCCGACACCTATCTCGGTGGCGCTGCGGCGAACGCTCAGTCCCTGTTGCAACAGGGTCTCGGCCTCAGCCCGCCGCGGATGCAGGCACACACTGCAAGACCGGCTCATGTCTGCCGTCTCCGGCCTGCCGCGACGACCGCCTCCAAGGCTGTTCGCCTGGGGAACTGAATCACGTGATAGAAACGGCGATAAGCCGGGCACCAGGCAGCGCCGACGCTTGAGCGGCTGGCTTCCCTCGAAGCGGTGCTTTCAAGTAGCCGCGTCGGCGCACACCGTAGGGCACCGATCGAGCTAACTTTCCCGGTGGTGCTCCCCCTCCAGCAACTCGTCCTCGAAACAGAGGGCCGTGAACAACAAACTCCTCTAGCGTCATGCCTCCTCCTTCTCGCGGACAATCCGTGCGGATTCCAACGATGCCGTCCGGGTATACCGAACTTGAGGCGTCCACCTGTTCTGATCTGATGCCGCCCGCCGTTCTGATGCGATGGCGTCCAGGTGGTGTCGTCTCGGCAGGTCGACACAGCCAGAAGGCCGGTGGGCCGCCCGGCAGAACCAGATCACCGTCCGCGCGTAGGCCAGTGGAACTCGGTCACGTCCCGCCGGTGGTGAGGACCGAGATGAGCAACTGCAAGGCGTATTCGTCGTGCTGCATGGCGCGGGCCCGGGCCTGGTCGATCAGCAGCGGCACGAAGGCCGGCGGGAGTTCTATCCAAAGCGTCATCGACGGCGGTGTTCGGTGGTCGTGTGGGCGGCGGGCGGTCTGCACGCTGGGCTGGGTAGCAAGGTCGTCCGGCATGGCGTCGTCGGTCCCCGGTTTGGCCGACCGGTTGTAACGGCCCGGTCATCCCCTGCGCGGTGTGGAGGCCGCAAGGGCCGGCTTTTTAGCTGGAGCTGCCAGGACGCCCTGGCCCTCCTGCTGCATAGCCCTGGCGCCCTGCTCCAACTCGCGGAGCCGCTCGCGTTGCTGCCGGTTCATGTTGCCTCCAGGTGGCTTTTTTTACTGGAGGCCGCAAGGGCCCATCATTCCCAGATGTCGCCCGCGAACCGCTCATTGTCGATGAGCGCATATGTAGCCCAAGGCGGGGTGGGGTAGAAATCCGGGCCGTCCAGATCGGCCGACCGCTTCGTGGTCGGCTTGAACCCGCCGTTGAGGTTGTAGGAGGCGTCGGGCGGCATGGATGTCCCTTCAATGGCAGCTGCAGCGATTGGCAGTTCCCCTTTGAGCAGACACCTAGCCGCTGAGGCGCAGACGCAATTTCATCGATGCGTGCATAGAACCTTTGCAAATTCATAAGGTAATCAGGTCAGGGTCTCTGCCCCATCTACGTTGCAAAGCAGCATAGCCGTTGAGGCTCAGGAGATCGTTATGCGCACAATTGCCGCCGATTGGTCGCTTCACAACAGTGGTTCCACGAAGAGCCGAAATTGGCTTTCGGAGGTGGGTGCCAGGTTTCGGAGGGTTGGATCGGCTTGGGCAGTAAGTCGCCACGCTACCAGAGATGGCCAAGGGTCATGCGACGCCTTCGTGCAGGCTGACGTCGCGGCATTCATCAGCGCCTTTATGCGCATCGGCTGATAGAGCCCACGCCCATCCGAAGGGCTGCTTTTCTCGAGCTTCGCGCGCCGCAGGCCCGATTTGTTTCCTTTGTGCGGGCCAACCGCCGGCTGACGCCGCGTCGGGATGACAGGCCCCTGGGTGTTATACCTGGCCAGGCGGCTGCCGGAACGCGATCAGTGTCCCGCCAGAGCCGTCGCTGCTGAGCTCAAAATTCCTCGCCGCGTAGCTGCCAGCGAGCGTGAGTTGCGGTTGCGCCTTGCCGTGCGTCAGCGTCAGAGCGCCGTTCTTGAAGGACACCTGGGTGCCGGGGGAATATTGAAAGTTGGCGAGGTCGATCAGGTCGCTCGCGCCGAAACCGCTGATAACAGCCGCGAAGTCAGGCTGGTTGGTTATCAACTCACCAGGCCCTGCGAATGTCACAGTCGCGCCTGCCTCTGCTGAAATGGCCGCAGTGCCGCCGGAGATCGTCAGGCTGCCGCCACTTGACACATGCCCCTCGCTCACGTTTCCGCCGGCGTACACGAATTGCATTCCGCCATTGTTGATGACCGAGGACTGGGCCAAGCCGTACACTGTCTCGGTGCCGCCACCGTTTACTGTTGTGCCGCTCGACGTTCCATTTAACGCCAGGTTTTCGGTGCCCCCGGCATTCACCGTGGTGTCGATGGCAGTGCCACCATCAAACACCGATTCGGTGCCGCCGCTGTTGACCACAGTCCCGCTTGCGCTTCCGTAGAACAGGGTGAGGCCCTGCAGTTCATTGGACGCGGAGCCCGAGTGACGCCTGACGAAGAAAAGCCATCGGTGAACTCTTCATATCCGGCCCCGATGATGCTCAGGTCGTTGACATTTGCACCGCTACCCAACACCAGCGTTTCGCCGTTGAGCTGCAATCCGTTCGCGGTCCGCCGTCGGATACGTTCTCGATGCCCCCGCTGTTGACGGTGGTGCCCGAGGTCACGCCGGCAAAGAACACCACCTCTGCACCGCCATTCAGGACTGTTCCTGTTGCCGTTCCCTCCACATAGAGAGTTCCTCCGCTGTTAACCGTGGTGCTGCTCGCAGTGCTTGCGTCGGAGTTTTCGAAGACGGCGCCGCCAGAGTTCACGGTCGTGGCGACAGCTTGGCCGCCGTTCAGGCTCTCGGTGCCGCCACTGTTGACCGTGGTGCCATTCGTCGTCGCACCGGCGAAGACATTCTCGATGCCACCGTCGTCTATGGTCGTAGCCGTGGCCGTGTCGCCAGCATTAAGATCCAATTCTGTAATCACCTGACCGTCCGAGGTGGTGTAAGGACTCCGCGCCGAACTTGAGCCATCGCCCGAAGGTGCAGACGGATGGCGGAAGCTGGCCGACCAGTGCCGTGAAATGGCCTTCCAGGAGGCGAGGGATCAACAGCCGAGCCACAAGCGCGACGACATCTACTGATCGGCGGGTAGTGCTCCGCTACTCCGCGCGCCGCTCCCGCAGACACCGAATGCACGCGGGCATAGCGGGAGCACCGTAGAGCGCGGTGTCGGCAGATCATCGGACATCCTCCGCCACGCTATGATGGCGGCCACGATGAGCGACAGGCACCCAGGCGCGAGGGATGGCGGGGGGTCTCGACGGCGATGCGCTGAAGGTGTGCGTCTCGCGCCCGATACACGGGGTTCACCATGGCTCAATCCCCACAATCCAATGTTTACAGACTGCTCATTCGTCGCGCGTTGGCGCTAAAGCGCGATCGCTTTGCCGAGAGTGAAGCCGCCTATCAGACCGCGGTATTATTGCGGACTGCGGATCCTGAAATGCACATGGTGGTCATCAGCATGCGCAATCAGGGCGCCAGTTGGCGCACCATCCTGACGCATATTCATGCCATCGAGATGGACAAGTTGGAGCAGGAAATGCGTAAGGAAATGCGCGGATGAGTTCTCGCGACCGAAAGCAACGAGGCCGCAGAACTGCTGCGTGAGCTTGCGCCGCGGGTGCTGATGTTCACCTGAATTCCGGAGCGCTCTGCGGTCTGTGGGGCTGTTAAGCCCAACTCGGCCGGTGATTTGCCCGCAGCTCGGCCAGAGCGCACGCCTCGACGCATCATGGCGCGAGTGCGGCCCGCAGTTGCCGCCCTTTCCGCTACTTGCTTGCGGGGAAGCGGGGCGCGTCCGGCGTCACGTTGACGCGACGACGGATAACCACCTATCGGACAAATTCGCTGTTCAGGCACGCAGGTCTCGATCTGGACCGCGAGTAGGAGGCCGTCTAGCGACCGCCGGCTAAGGCCGCATCCCACGATTTTGGGAGATTTCGCGATGACAGAAGTTCCAGTCTTTCACATCCCGATCGGCCGGACCCGCCGCCAGGATGGCGAAATCGTGCCTTTTGAGAATGACGCGGACCAGGACGCTGCGCTGGTTCAATGGAACCAGATGACGATGTGTCATCCGGCTGCTTGGGCCGCCGGAGCCTACGTCATCCTCGGGCCAACCACGACAAGCTACGTTGATCTGAGCGCGCGCACCGTCACACAATCTAGGACGGCCGATGGATCGTGGCAGCCAAGCGCCTTGTCCGACTTCATGTCGCTGCCAGGGTAGGGCAGGGACGGGGCCGCCTACCGCTGCGATCTCCCGACCGCCAGAACCACGCTGTGATCCCCGCCGCACGTCAACTCCTGCGAGTTCGGCCAGCGCCGTCAGATCGGCCGTGCGCAGTCCGCGCGGGTTTGACGCCCTCATGTGCGATGCCGGCGGCCAATGGGAGACGGGCTCACTTTGGAACGCCGCCGCATTGGGCCGGTGATCCGCACGCTGCAACGCCGGACGGATCCGCTGTTCCGGCGGGCAGGTCTCAATCTGGACCACGACTAGAAGCATATTCGCGGTCTGGCCGCCGTCACGGGGCTGCACCGAGCAGGTGGGCCGAGACGCGCTCCGTCATCGTCACCGCGAAGAACCCGCGTCATGGCAGGTTCGGCGACGTGCCCGACATGACACCGGAGGAGCACAAGCGGCGGGGCGATGCCGCCGATACGCTGTTCCGCGGGCTCAAGCGCCAGATCGCCGAGAAGCTGGGCGGACCGCCGGGTCGGTCCCGCGCCGGCACTGGCGCAGCTACGGCGACGATCCACTACCGTCCGCGTCAGAGGCCCTCAACGAGCCGTTCAGCGCCTTCCCGTCGTGGTTCCTCCGCGTCGAGTGCGACCGCTGCGGCAAGCCGACCATGATTACAGCACGTAGTAAGTGACCGCGCTCATCTGCCCGCATCGGAGGAGCGGCAGTCGGTGGCGCTCAGGAGTCCGTCCCCCTACATCCGATTGCCAGCAAAGGCGTAGAGACATGCCGACCCGTCTATCCGGCCTTCAATACGGGTGCCTTGCACTTGGCCGGAGATCGTCCCCGCGATCACTGCCGTGCCTGTCAGCGGGCCAGCGGTAGCGCCTACGCGCCTGTCGTTCTCGTGCCGAAGACAGCGATTCAGAACAACGGCGAGCCACGCTATCACCGGCTCACCGCTGATTTAGGCTCGGGATCGAACGCGGCTTCTGCCCGAACTGCGGCAGCAAAGTATTGCTCCTGGCGGAGCATAATCCGGACGTTTTGATACTGCAGGCGGGATGTCTCGACGATACTTCCGTTTATCGGCCAGCCAGGGACATCTTCACCGCCAGCGCGCAACCTTGGGATCACATGGATCCGTCCATCCCAAAGTTCGCGACAACATCCTCCGCGAGCCCTGCCTCGCTCTGCGGCCGCGCTAGAGGTCGGGCGCCAGTCCGGACGTTATGTCAAACTGCCCACTGCGCGAATGTCGCGCTACCAGCCAACAACGCCTTCGCACCCGCCGTCTTTTGATTTGTGTCCCGCCCCGATGCCGAAGGCATCCAGCTACGACTGCTACCGCAGCAGGGGAAACTACTACTGACGGCATGACAGCGCCAGCAGCCGTCAGGTGCGGAAGATCTCGTGCTGCGCGCGGAGTGACAGGACAATGCGTCGGATCAGCGCTTGGCGTTGATCAGCAGCCGCTCCGGCCCTGGCATCGGCGCAGGCAAATTGGCCGGCGTCGATCAGCGGGCGCCACCATGCGTGTTGCGGGCCGACTGCGGTCCGCCTGTTGCCGCATCCCATTAAGTTGACACCGAGTGGAGGACTGGATCCTGTCCGCGACCGTCTTTGGTCCAGGGCGGGTTCGACCCCCGCGGTCCCGCCCCTGAAGGGCCCGGCGGACAGTCTCTAACACATCACCCGCTGCCGCCGGGCGCCTTTTCGCCGGTGATCGACGGCGCCAGCAGCCGGCCGGGGCCGAAAGATCGTGCTGCGAGCGGAGTGACAGGATCGCCGCGAGACAACGGATCCTGATCTGACGCGACGCGATTGAAGCCCAACCGCCCTGTGGCGCGTTCACCTTGCTGGATTTGAGGAGGGAACGATGGCCGAGCTGGACAAGTCCAAGGCAGTCGAGCTGCTAAACCGTATTCTGGAGGCCGAACTGGCCGGCGTGGTTCGATACACGCACTATTCGCTGTTGGTCTTCGGCTTCAACCGCATCCCTATCGTCGCCTGGTTGCGCGAGCAGGCCGCTCAGTCGCTTACCCATGCGCAGCAGGCCGGAGAGATGATCACTCATCTTGGCGACTATCCTTCCCTCGCTATCGGGCCGCTGCTCGACACGCACCAGACAGACATCGGCACCATCTTGGGGGAATCTCTCGAGTCCGAGGGGCGCGCCCTCGCGCTCTACGAGAATCTCCTGACCACCGTGGAGGGCAAGTCGGTGATGCTCGAGGAGTATGCCCGGCAAATGGTCCAGGCCGAGGAACTGCATGCGGGCGAAGTCGACAAGATGCTACGCCAACCGGGTGCGGTCGCTGCGTTCCGCCCTGAGGCTGGACAACCCGTGTAGGGACTGTGCTGTCCTGCGACGCGGCCCGCGATGCGCGCCGAACGGGGTTGATCCCGATGCCAGCGCGCAGAGCGATACGTTCTTCGCGCGCATGGTGCGACCCGCCCGACACAGTCGCGCACAGCAATAGCTTGCCCATGTACTCTCTCCAGCCTGAAACCCACGCTCGACCACAGGGCACTTCAGGTCGCCCTCGGGGCGTTATGTCAAGTCGGCGGCGAGTTACCGAGATTGCGCCTAAGCCATTCATCGCCTTTTCATCGTGGTTCATGCGGATCACTCTGCGGTGCGGCAGGGATCGCGTGCTTTCGGAGACACCTGCGGCGGCAGGGCAGGAAGGCTGAGCCAGCCGGCGGTGCGGAGGATCGTGCTGGGCGCTGATTGATGCCGCGTCGTGGTTCAGCAGGAGCCTCACTTACCTTACATGGCCCATGAGCGAGCGAGGGTGCACCAAATGACCAAAGCAGAACTGATCGCCGTGATCGCAGATGCCCCAGACGATACGCCGATTTACATCCTCAATCCTGAGGATGGCCGTCGACGTTCGCGGATTCGGGTCTCCGTGGCCGAGGACGGGATCGTTCTGGAAGGCGCCGAGGGCGCCGCTCGGATTGGCAAATGACCTGTGGCCGCCGCTGACGATCGCGGCCCCATTGAAACGTGATGCAAGGGTACGGCGCCACGGAAGCGGCGGGGTCACTCCCCGCCGCCTGCGTGACACACTTCAGTCTTGCTGCCGTGGGCGCGGGACACCGGGCCAAAGTTCGGCCTAATGGGCTCAGTTGCGACTGCCGCCGCCGCTGTTGGGCGCTGTGCGGTTCGGATTGGTTGCATCCGACTGCGTCGAACCGGTCGGGCCGACGACCCCAGGATATGCTTTGCCGTTTCCTGGCGTCTGAGCGCTCAAGCCAGCAACCCCACCGTTGCTCATCCGCTGATTGGTCGGTGCAGCGCTGCCCGTGGCAGGTGTGTTCTGCTGCTTGCTACCGGACGCCTCTGGGCCAGCGGCCGAGTCTCGGCCGGCCGCCATGCTCCCGGCTGCCAACCCGGTTGTCAGCAGGGCTGCAAGACTGAGAAGCCGCAAAGATTTCATTATATCGCTCCTGTTCGCATCAATTGCGAACCAGGAACGCGGAAAGGGTGCCCGCGGTGCGCGGCGCTCACGCCATTTGGATAGCCCCAGCGCCGAGCTGTGGATAGCGCGCATTTAGGCGCTCAGGAACCTGACCGGCCACATCGCGTTTCAGCGGCGGCGCGCGGGGTTGAGCCCCACAGGTTTTGCCCGCGCGTCTTTTTTTTCAATCGCTCTTGTTGGGGCGGCCCCGGTGGAACGCTGGAAGACTGCCGGGGCCGTTTCCGCCCGCCTTACCTGGGCGAAGACTTGCAGGTCCGCATCCGCTTGATGGCGTCACGCCTTGCACCAGATCCAGCTCGGCCTGCATGGCAGCCAGATGTGTCCGGACACGGACGCGTCCCCCGGTTTGTCCGCCCCCCAACATTGCCGAGTTGGACAGTTGGTCCGAAACGATTTCGGGCCTATGGTGCCTTTCGGCGGTCGTTTGCCTGCATTTCCCTGGCGAGCGCCTCGTACTTTGCCGCCAGTTCGAGCAGCGCCAGACGGATTTGTTCATCGGTGACCCGGGCGGCGATGCCCCGATAACGGTTGGCACGGATGAGCAGGTCGGCGGCGACGTCCATGAGGCCAAACGGCCCCCGCCGGCCATAATTTGAACAAGCCGGGCAATTTGATCACTGCGGCTAGACTAAGGCTAGGGAGGAGGCAAAGTGCCTGAGAGCTGGGACCCTGCCTGCTATCGCGAGCGGGCGAAGGCATGGCGGGAATGGCCACGGTGCTGCCCGACGATGATCCGGAGCGGGCGGTCTGCATTGAGCTCGCGGACGGCTATGTCAGGCTGGCGACCCTGCTCGAGCAGCGGGCGGGGCGGCCGACCTAAAGCTGCGGTCCCGTATTTTTCGCCGTCACCACCCAGTCGGTCAGCCTGCTGCCGCAGTTCGAGCACCGGAAGCGCAGCCTGATCAGCGGCCGTCGCCCCGGCCAGCATCCACCAGGCTTGCAGGCCCGCCTCCGCCTGATGTCGACACGCCTTGCACCAGACCAGCACGCAGGCATAGCGGGAGCGCAGCGTCGAGCGAGGGGTGGGCAGGCCGGTATCGGTATCGCTCATGGTTCAGCTGCCCCAGCGGAACCGTCAAGGCAACCGCCAGGGCAGCGAGCACGAAAGACTTCGCCCATCGCATATGATCCGACCGCGGCATCGTCCGCTACGGCGGGCGCTGACGGTTGCGGAGGCGTTATTCATTTCGGCTCTGGCATCACTTCGTGGGTGGCGAATGTCGAACTCGCTGCTCCGCCCCTGCACCGCCGCCCTGCCGCGCCTGCGACACGAGATCGCGGATGCGGAACTCGGCTTCCCTCCTCCACGGACCGCGGCGCTCGGCCTCCGGTTGCCTCTGTCAGATTGAAATACACATCCACCGTATCGTCCGGCTTCAGATCGCCGAACATCGGATCGTCCAGCTTGTTCATCGCCGCCCGCACCTTCATGAACATGCGCGCATGGGCGACCTCGCGTGTCGCGAGGTGGCGCAGCGCCTCGCGCGAGCCGTCATCCGGCGCCTGATGGATCAGCGCCTCGTATGTAGCCAGCGCACCGGCCTCTGCCGCGATGTCGGCGCGAAGGTCGCGCACCACGCTGCTGCCCTCGTTCACATAGCGCGAGAATCCCAGGTCGAGCCGCGCAAATCCACCAGATGAAGACCGTAGCCTCGCATGGCGAACAGCGTGCTGTTGAAGGCCTTCTCCTGCGCCATTTTTAGCGCGCTTGGTGTGCTGCTCGATCATCAGCGCCACCATTTCCAGATGGCCGAACTCTTCGGTCGCGATGTTCTGCAGCATGTCGCGGATGCCCTGATCCTCGGTGTGAAAGGACTGGGTGAAGTAGGTGAGTGCTGCCGAAAGCTCCCCGGTTGCACCGCCGAACTGCTCGAGCAGCTTCTCAGCGAACACCGGATCGGGCGTGTCAACGCGCACCTGGTGGATCGGGTCAGGTCGATGAATGAACATGACGGTCGCCTTTCGCGAGTGTCCACCAGCCCCAACTGCCGCGCAGAACGTGCGTTGGCCTCTTGCGCGAACTTGCGATCATGGGAGATGAGCAGCGGCGCACCGTGCTCATGTTGAATGCGCACCCAGAAGGAGGTCCTCTTTTGACCAAAATT
>CAWBST010000020.1:0-275435 GCA_963791495.1 uncultured Alphaproteobacteria bacterium | reverse complement strand
GCCGGATGCGTTGACGGCGGTGAAGCCTGAGCCCGCATTGATCGTGTCGTCGCTGCCATTGTCCACGACGGACAAGGCACCCGTCCCGCCAGAGACGAGTGCTCCGCTACCGGCCAAGGTAACGGCCGCTGACGCAGAGCCCGCGGAGATCGTGTCGAGAAAGCCGCTGTCCGTGACATTGAGGCCACCGGCCTCTCCGATCACCGTCGAGCCGCTCACCAGCGCGCCGCTGCCGGACAAAGTAATATTGGCCTTGCCGCCGCCGGCCAAGATTGTATCGTTCGCGCCGGATGCCGTGACCGTCTCCGCGCTATCGTTCGCCGCCAACAGGTCACCATCCCCGGTGAGGTTCACCACCGGATTACTGGCACCCTCGGACAGCGTCACCGCGGCCGGATCGACGATCGTTACCTGTCCAATGCCACCCCATATGCTGGAGTTGGGCGCACCGTGGATCGTGACTGGATCCTTGCTGTTGAGGACGACCACGTAGTCCGGATTAGCGGGGTCTAAGCTGGGCGGGATCGTGTAGTCACCGCCCGCCGAGATGATCAGCTCGTTGACTGCGCCGGGGGCAGGGTTAGCCGGAGGTGACGGAATAGCCCCTGGCACCGTGATGTTCGTGAGCCCCAAGGTGTGGGCCTTGGCCGCATTCGCGATTGCAGTAGCGATCTGGTTCGCGAGAAGAGAATTACTGGCGTTGCCAAAGATCTGCCCGATTGGAGTAGCGGTGCCTGATGGAACTGTTACCGAAGCCATTGCGTTCTCCGTGTGCGCACGTCGGCCTGTCCACGCGGCTCGTCCATCGGACCGGACGAGTCACGGAAGGCTGACTGGTTTTTGCAACTCATTTCTGGCGTGTTGAAATCGTTCTTACTCGACTCCGGACCCTGTCGAAGCCCGTGCGGGTTTAATAGCTTCGGTCGATCCAAATCGCAAAACATTTTCATCGCCAAGGCGCCATAAATCCGCTCCAGATTCAAATGACCCCCACCAATTACTAACAAGAGCCAAATACTCAGGCTCCCAATGCACAATTTGTCGCACGCACTCCCTCGCATCGCGCCGATGAACGGGTGAATAACTTTTGCCTAATTTGGTTATATCGCTTCTATACCATGGTAATAACATTATTTTAATGAGGCTGATTACTTAACCAAACCTCCTGGCGTGTCAGCCGACAAATAGCGGCGGAGACAATGCGCCGAGGCACCGGGCGGCCGATCAGTACCTTTCAACTCTCGCGGAGCCGGAGAAAAGTTCCGCTTCCGGGCGGATCGGCCAAAGCCCCTGGCGGAACCGCGAGCGGACCGAGTCAAACGGGAACAATTTGGGACCGGTCTGGTTTCGTGTGCCGAACCAGCAGCCTGCCGGCACATCACGGAGGCAACCATGGCCAGACCGGCGACATTCCGCCCCATGCTGGAACCGATGGCCGGCAATCGGACGCAGCCGATCGGCGAGGCGCTGCCGGAGTTCCCCCGCTGCGGCGAGGGCCCTACCTCGCCTTGAAATCCGGCAGCCGCCGCTCGGCCATCGCCTTGACCCCTTCCCGGAAGTCCTCGGTGTTGCGCAGCCAGTCCTGCTCCTCGTATTCGCGCTCGGTCGCCGACGCCACCGCCTCGGCCAGCCCGCGCCGCAGCGTCTCGCGCGTCGCCACGATCGCCAGCGGCGCCGACTGGGCGATCTCGGTCGCCAATTCCGTTGCCCGCTGCCGCACCTGGTCCAGCGGCACGCAGTAATCGGCCAGTCCGATCGCCAGTGCCTGCTCGCCGGTGATCCGTCGCCCGGTGTACATCAGCAGCGACGCCTGCTGCGCCCCGATCAGCCGCGGCAATGAGGCAGTCAGCCCGAACCCCGGATGGAACCCCAGCCGGGTGAAGTTCACCGAGAACCGCGCCTCCGGGCAGGTGACGCGGAAATCCGCCATCACCGCGAGCCCGACCCCGGCGCCCACCGCCGCCCCGTGCACCGCGGCGACGATCGGCTTGCCGGTACGCCACAGGCGTTGCGCTTCCTTATATAGATGTCGACCCCGCTTGGTGCCCCGGTTCACACCGTCCGGCCCACGGCTGCCGAAGTCCGCCCCGGCACAGAAATGCTTGCCCTCGGCACACAGCACGATGGCGCGCACCTCCGGCGTGCGGTCGTAGCCCTCCAGCACATCGGCGATCTCCGCCACCATATCGGTATCGACGAAGTTGTTCGGCGCGCGCCGGATCTCGATCGTGCCGACCATGCCGGACTGCGTGACGCCGATATGTTCGTAGCTTGCCATGGTTCCCTGCCCTGCTCTTCCGCTCAATTATGCTGCGTGCGACCTTACCCGCCGGTAGGGACGGAGGAAACGGGCATGGCCAGGCTCGATCGCGACGGGGTGGCGATCCACTACGAGGTGCATGGGCAAGGCCCCGCCATCCTGCTGTCGCACGGCTACAGCGCGACCTGCCGCATGTGGGACGGCCAGATAGAAGCATTGCGCGACCGTTATCAGGTCATCGTCTGGGACATGCGAGGCCACGGGCAGAGCGACTATCCGAGCGATCCCGCCGCGTATTCCGAGGCCGCCACCGTCGAGGACATGGCCGCCATCCTTCGCGCCTGCAGTATCCAGCGCGCCGTGATCGGCGGGCTTTCGCTGGGCGGCTACATGTCGCTTGCCTTCCATCGCCTCCACCCGGCGATGACGCGCGCTCTGATGATCTTCGACACCGGCCCCGGCTTTCGCAATGCGGAGGCGCGCGAGGCATGGAACCAGCGCTCGCGGCAGCGGGCGGACGATCTGGACGCACGTGGCCTGGCGGCGCTGGGAACCAGCGATGAAGTGCGCATGAGCCAGCACCGCAATGCATCAGGCCTGGCAGGCGCTGCGCGCGGCATGCTGACGCAGCGTGATGACTCGGTGATCCGGTCCCTCGACACCATCGCGGTGCCGAGTTTGGTGCTGGTTGGCAGCAACGACACCAACTTCCTCGCTGCAACCGACTACATGGCGCGCAAGATACCGGGTGCGTCGAAGGTGGTGATCGATGGCGCGGGTCATGCCGCGAACTTGCACCAGCCCGCCGCCTTCAACCGCGCGGTGGAGGCATTCCTCGCAGGGCTGCCGGGATGAACTTCGACTTCCCGGACGAGCTCAAGCAGTTGCGCGACGAGGCGCGGCGGTTCCTGACTGAACGCTGCCCCACCAGTGTGCCGCGGCGCATCCTGGAAGGGCCCGAGCCCTATGACCGTTCACTCTGGATCGCGATGGCCGAGATGGGTTGGACCGGCGCAGCCATTCCCGAGGAGTTTGGCGGTGCGGGCCTCGGCCATCTCGCGGTGTGCGTGCTGGCGGAGGAACTCGGCCGTGCGGTGGCGCCGGTGCCGTTCGCATCCTCGGTGTATCTGGCAACGGAAGCCATCCAACTGTACGCCAGCGACGCGCAGAAGCGGCAATATCTGCCGAAGCTTGCGGCCGGCGAACTGATCGGCACCCTGGCGATTGCGGAACGACCTGGGCCGGTCGATGCGGCGAGACTGACGACGCATCTTGCCGACGGAAAGCTTTCCGGCAGCAAGGTCGCGGTGCCGGATGGCGATGTCGCGGACTTCGCCGTCGTGGCCGTGCATGCGGAGAGGGGACCGTGCCTCGCCATCATCGATCTCGCCGGTCCGGGCGTGACCCGCCAGACGGTCACCACGATCGACCCTACGCGTTCGCACGGGCTGCTGCTGTTTGACGGCGCGCCAGCCGATCCGCTGCCCGGCAGCGACGGCGCCGACGCGGTGCGACACCTGCTCGACCGTGCGGCGGTGATGCTGGCGTTCGAGCAGGTCGGATGCGCCCAGGCGGCACTGGAGATGGCCCGCGACTATGCGCGCGAGCGCTACGCATTCGGCCGCCCGATCGGCTCCTTTCAAGCGATCAAGCACAAGCTCGCGGACATCTACATCGCGGTCGAGCTCGCGCGATCCAACGCGTATTACGGTGCATGGGCTCTGCACACCGATGCGGCGGAATTGCCGATCGCCGCGTCGGTCGCGCGCATCTCCGCCTGCGATGCGGGATGGCTGGCGTCGAAGGAGAACATCCAGACGCATGGCGGCATGGGGTTCACCTGGCAAATGGACTGCCAGTTCTACTATCGCCGCGCCAAGCTGCACGCGCTGGCGCTGGGCGGCACGCGCGAATGGAAGCGGCGGCTGATCGCCGAGTTGCGCAAGAGCAACACGATCGCGCTGCCGACGGATTGAGGGAGACGACGTTATGGACTTCGAAGACACGCCCGAGGAAGCAGCGTTCCGCGCCGAGGCCCGCGCGTTCCTGGAAGCCAACGCAGAGCGTCGCAAGCCCGGCGCCGTGGAAGGCTATCGCCGCGGACAGGATGTGCCAGGTGCCATGGATCGCGCCAAGACGTTCCAGCGCAAGAAGGCCGACGCAGGCTTCGTCGGCATCCATTGGCCGAAGGAGTGGGGTGGCCGCGGCGGCACACAGATCGAAAATGTCATCTACAACCAGGAGGAAGCACAGTTCGACGTGCTGAGCGGCATCTTCGGCATTGGCATCAACCTTGCCGCGCCGACCATCTGCGTGTGTGGCACGCCCGAGCAGCGCGAACGCTTCATCAAGCCGACGATGTGCGCAGACATCGTATGGTGCCAGTTGTTCTCGGAGCCGTCCGGCGGTTCGGATCTCGCCTCGCTGCGCACGCGCGCCGAACGCGACGGCGACGAGTGGGTGATCAACGGCCAGAAGATCTGGAACTCCGGCGCGCACTATAGCGACTTCGGCATCCTGGTCGCGCGCAGCGACCCGAATGTGCCGAAGCACGCCGGCCTGACCTACTTCATTCTCGACATGAAGACACCGGGCGTGGAGGTGCGACCGATCCGCCAGCTCTCCGGTTCGGCACACTTCAACGAAGTATTCTTCACCAACGTGCGTATTCCCGACACGATGCGTGTCGGTCCGGTCGGCGGCGGCTGGCGCGTCGCGCTGACCACGCTGATGAACGAGCGGCACGGCATGCGCGATTCGCCCGGTCCCGACTTTCAGGAGCTGTTCCGCCTGGCGAATCAGCTTGAACTGGAGGACGGCCTCGCGATCGACAATGCCGCGGTGCAGGAGAAGCTGGCCGAATTCTACGTCCGTTCGCAGGGTCTGAAATACACCAAGTATCGCGGCATGACGGCGCTGTCTCGCGGCGGCACACCGGGACCCGAGTCGTCGATCATCAAGGTGGTCGCGGCGAACAAGCTGCAGGACATCCTGTCCTACGGCCTCGACCTGATCGGCATGGCCGGCCCAACGATGGGCGAGGACATGCCGGTGACCGGCATCTTCGAGGAGGCGCTGCTTTATTCGCCGGCGCTGCGCATCGCGGGCGGAACCGACGAGATCATGCGCAACATCATCGCCGAGCGTGTACTCGGCCTGCCGCAGGACGTGCGCGTGGACAAGGATGTGCCGTTCCGTGAGATACCGACGGGAAGTCGTGGATGAGCGAACACGCGCTACAGAGCTTCTTCTGGCCGCAATCGATCGCGGTGCTGGGCGCATCACCTGATACGCACCGCATCCGTGGGCGCCTGCTGCATCAGTTGCGCGAGAATGGATTTCCCGGACGCATCCTGCCGATCAATCCGAGCTACCAGGAGATCGGCGGCCTGCGCTGCTACGCCTCGATTGGAGCAGTCGGCGAGCCGGTGGATCTCGCACTGGTGGCAATCCCCGCGGTGGGCGTCGCGCCCGCGCTGGAGGAATGCGCGCGCGCCGGGGTGAAGAACGCGCTGATCGTCAGTTCCGGATTTGCCGAGGAAGGCGGCGCCGCACGGGACATGCAAGTGGCGCTCGTGGACGTGACGAACCGCACCGGCATCCGCGCCTGCGGCCCGAACTGCGAGGGCTATTTCAATGCCCTCGGCAAGGTCGCCACAACCTTCAGCCCGACTGTCGAGGTGAAGGAGGATGAAGCCCGCACGCTTGTCTCCGACCGCCGTATCGGGGTCATCGCGCAATCGGGTGGCATCGGCTTCGCGCTGTTCAATCGCGGCAAGGCAGCGGGGATCGGCTTCTCCTACGTGATCTCCACCGGCAACGAGGCCGATCTGAACATGGCCGACTTCCTCGACTACATGGTCGAGGACCCGAACACGCATGCCGTCATGCTGTTCTGCGAAACCGTGCGCGACGGGCCGGCGTTCATCGCAGCGCTCGCGAAGGCTCGGCAGCTCGGCAAGCCGATCATCGCCATCAAGATCGGCCGTTCCGATGCCGGCTCGCGCGCATCGGCATCGCACACGGCGTCGCTCTCCGGGTCGTACACAGCGTATCGCGCGATCTTCGAGCGCTACGGCGTGATCGAGGCGGAAGATCCCGACGAGGCGGTGGCGATCGCCGGCGTGCTGCTGACCTGCCCGCTGCCGAAAGGACGCCGTACCGGCATTATCACCCCTTCGGGCGGTGGTGGCGCGTGGATGGCCGATACACTGTCGCTGCACGGTCTGATCGTGCCGCCGCTGTCCGCCGCGACACAGGCTTCGTTGCGGTCGGTGATGCCGTCCTACGGCGCGCCTGGGAATCCGGTCGATGTCACCGCTCAGGGATCCAGCACCGGTGCGGCGGTGATGACAGCGATGGAGACGCTGGCGACAGTCGGATGAGATCGACATGCTGGTGCTGATCACCTCGCTCACCAGCGAGACTCGCGTATCGCTCGACGCTGACCGCGTACGCGCGACGGCGGCGCGCTGCGGCAAGCCGATGACCGTATGGACCTATACCCTGCCGTCTGAGTTCGGCCGGCGCAGCGCGGCCGGATGCGGCCTGTTCGTGCATAGCGATCTGCGCAACGTCGGCGTCTCGATGAGCCGGCTTGCCGGCTATGCCGAAACGCTCGCGCGTCCCCTCCCCGCCTCGGCTGACACCGTACCCGCTGCATCCCTGCCCGGCGATCTGCCGTCGGTGCTGACCGAGCACCACGCAAAGGCCTTGCTGGCGCCTTACGGTTTGCCGCAGTCGCAAGAGCGACTGACGACGTCGGCTTCCGACGCGGCGGATGCGGCGAACGCACTCGGTTATCCTGTGGCGCTCAAGATCGCCTCTCCCGATCTGCCGCATAAGACCGAGGTGGGTGGCGTGATCCTTGGATTGCGAGACCAGCATTCCGTAACAGCAGCATATGACCAGATCATCGTCTCGGCGCGGCAGCACAAACCTGATGCTCACATCGAAGGCGTGCTGGTGCAGAGAATGGCGCCACGCGGTCATGAGCTGGTGATCGGAATGGTGAATGATCCGACGTTCGGACCGATCATGATGGTGGGTTTCGGTGGTACAATGGTGGAGCTGACGGGTGACGTCACGCACCGACCGGCGCCCGTCAACGTCGCAGAGGCAACGGAAATGCTGCGTGGCCTCAAGTCCGCCAGACTTCTCGACGGCTTTCGGGGAGCGCCTCCGATCGACATCACCCCGGCTGCCGAGCTGATCGCCCACCTGTCGCGGGCGGCGCTGGCCTATCGGGGGCGCATCGCGGAGATGGAACTCAATCCGGTGATCCTGCACGAGGATGGCTCGGGCCTGACGATCGCCGATGCGCTGATCCTCATGAAGGAATGATGCTGCATGTTCGAACTCTCCGAAGAACACCGCATGCTGCAGGACCTGGTCGCGAAGTTCATCGATCGCGATGTCATGCCGTTTGAGAAGGCGGTCCTCGCACGCGAGATGTCCGGCCAGAAGTCGGCCCTGACCACCGACGAGGAAAATGCCCTACTCAGCAAATGCCGCGAGCTCGGCCTGTGGGGCCTCGACGTGCCGGAAGAGTTTGGCGGCGCCAACCTGCCCACCATCGCGCTGATCGGCGTGTACGAAGAACAGGGCCGCACCTGCGTCCCCTTCACCTTCCCACCCGACAGCCCCAACCTGCACATGCTGATGGCGGTCTGCAATCCGGAGCAGCGCAGGAAATACCTGGAACCTTACGCGCGCGGAGACGCGCAGTCAGCCATCGCAATCTCGGAGCCCGGCGCCGGTGGCGATCCCGCCGGCATGCTCACCCGCGCGGTGAAGGACGGCAATGACTGGGTGATCAACGGACGCAAGATCTGGGTCAGCCGCGTGCCACAGGCCGATTTCACGATCGTCATGGCGCGCACCGGCGAGGGCAAGCGCCACGAGGGCGTCACCGCCTTCATCGTCGAACGCGGCGCCAAAGGCTTCAACATCGAGCGCGAAATCCCGATGCTGGGTGGACAGCGCACCTATGAACTCACCTTCGACGATTGTCGCGTTCCGGAGGGCCAGTTGCTCGGTCAGGTCGGTAAAGGGTTCGCGCCGATGCAGTTGCGCCTGACGGTGCGACGCCTGCAGATAGGTGCCTGGTGCGTCGGCATGACGCGTCGCGCCCTCGACATGATGATGGAGCATGCCAAACAGCGGGTCACCTTCGGTCAGCGCCTCGCCGACCGGCAGGCGATTCAGTGGTGGATCGCCGACGCTGCGATGAAGATCCATGCCTGCCGGCTGATGGTGTACGACGCCGCGGCGAAGTCCGACGCCGGCAAGGATGTACGGACCGAGGCATCGATGGTGAAGCTGTATGGCACCGAGATGGCGACCGAGACGATCGACCACGCGATGCAGACTTTTGGAGCAATGGGTGTGGCGAAGGAGCTGCCGTTGCAGCTCATGGCGCAGAGGGTGCGCACCATGCGTGTCTACGAAGGGCCGTCCGAGGTGCACCGCATGGTGATTGCACGCCGGCTGCTGCAGGATCGGAGGTAGGACATGGGCATTCTCGACGGCAAGGTTGCCATCGTTACTGGCGCGAGCCGCGGTATTGGCCAGGCGATTTCCGAGCTGTTTGCCGAGGAGGGGGCGAAGGTTGTTTGCGCCGCTCGCACCTTGAGCGAGGGCGACCATCCATTTCTGGAAGGCACCTTGAAGCGCACGGTCGAACTGATCCGCGCCAAGGGCGGCGAGGCGAAGGCGGTCGCGGCCAACGTCTCCACCGAAGACGACTGCATCGCGCTGGTGCAGGCGGCGCGTGATTACGGCCCGGTCGATATCCTGGTGAACAACGCGGCGCTCACCTACTACCAGCCGATCACCGAGATGCAGACGAACCGTTGGTTCCGCGCCTTTGCGGTCGACGTGCACGGACCGTTCATGCTGGCAAAAGAGGTGCTGAAGGACATGATTCCTCGGCGCAGCGGCGCGATCATCAATATCAGCTCCGGCGCGGCGATCGGCCCGGGACGCGGACCATATGCCGACAAGACGGTGCGCGGCGGCACGATGTACGGCGCGGTGAAGGCTGCGCTGGAGCGGTTCACCCAAGGACTCGCACAGGAGGTTGCACAATACGACGGCATCACGGTCGCCGCTGTGTCGCCGTCGCGCGTCGTGCCGACGCCGGGCACCGTGTACCACAAGCTGGTCAGTGGCATGGATGATCCGAAGGGTGAGCCACCGATCATGATGGCGCGCGCCGCATTGCTGCTGGCGAGCGAGCCAGCGGCAAAGGTCAACGGTCGCGTTACCTATAGCCAGCAGATCCTCAAGGAGTTCGGCTGGATCGAGCGCGGCACAGGACGCGGCGTGGACAGCCCGGGGTCTGGGTATTCGCAGATCTGACTGCACTGCCGCCCCCCCTTCGTCATTCCCGCGCAAGCGGGAATCCAGCTTCGTGAGGTCTGTGCCATTGCCCTGGATTCCCGCTTGCGCGGGAATGACGAATGAAGCTGGTGCGCGGCAGTGCAACACCGGTTTCATCCAGAAACGGGTCGTGTAAGACGCACAATGACCGGAATTGCGTTGTCCTCAAATCGCGGCGCGCAGCAGTTCCACCGACTTCCGAACGCCATCGAGCGGCGGCAGCATCAGGTCCTCGTGCTCGATCGACAACACGTCGTCGTAGCCCACGAGCCGCAGCAGCGAACAGAATTGCCGCCACCACAGCAGATCATGGCCGTAGCCCAGCGTGACATAGCTCCACGACCGCTCGAGCAAACGCTCGGTTGCCTTCGTGTCGATCAGACTGTTGACCGACGACGTTGCCGGATCGATCCGCGTGTCCTTGGCGTGCACATGATAGATCGCCGGCGCCAGCACACGCGTCGCGGCGAGCGGGTCAGCACCCATCCAGAACAGATGGCTCGGATCGAAGTTGGCTCCCACCACCGGTCCCACCGCATCGCGTAGCCGGAACAGCGTTTCCACGTTGTAGACATTCTGCTGCCCGTGCAGTTCCAGGCACAGCTTGCTCACGCCGGCCGTCGTCGCCTCTGCGACCAATCCCTTCCAGTATGGGATCATCACCTCTTCCCACTGCCACGCGAGCACTCGCGCCGCCTCTGGTGGCCAGGCGGTGGTGACCCAATTCGCATTGGCGTCGCCCGGCCCACCGGGGCAGCCCGACATCATCACCACGCGCTCCACACCAAGCATTCCCGCCAGCCGGATCGTCTTCGACGTCACCGCTTGATGCTGCCGCCCCAGTTCGCCGGGATGCAGCGGATTACCCGAGCAGTTCAGCGCGCTCAACGCCAGACCGTGGTCGCGCAGCTTCGCCATGAACTCGCCCCGCGCCGCCGCGCTGTCCAGCATCAGGTCCAACTTGATGTGCGGTGCGCTCGACCAGTTGCCGCATGGGAATTCCAGCATCTCGATGCCGAGATCCGCCGCAGTGCGCAGCAACGCGTCGAGCGAAAGATGCGAGAGACTGTCGGTCACCATGCCAATGCGCATCTTCGGCCTCCCTGATCAGAGCCTCACCACCTGCCCGGTCTTCGCCGATTGCGTCGCCGCGTCGGCGAGCAGCAGCGCCTTCAGTCCGTCATCCCCGTCCGGCCTCGGCGCCTGACCAGACTCCACGGCCGCAATGAACGTGTCCAGCTCGGCGCGATACGCCGCGGCATATCTCTCGAGGAAGAAGGGCAGCACCGGATCGGTGGTGAAGCCGGCATCGGTCGCCAGCTCAACCGTTGTCGGGGTGACGTTGCCGGCACGCAGCAGACCCTTGGAGCCGTGCGCCTCGATCCGCTGGTCGTAACCGTAACTCGCACGACGTGAGTTCGAGATCTGACACAGCTTGCCGCTCTGGGTCCGCAGCGTCACCACAGCAGTATCCACATCCCCCGCGGCGCCGATCGAAGCATCCACCAGGCACGAGGCGGCGGCATGCACCTCGACCGGCTCCTCGCCCAGCAGGAAGCGCGCCATGTCGAGATCATGGATCATCATGTCGCGGAACAGTCCGCCGGAGGTCGCGACATAGGCAGGCGGTGGTGGCGCAGGGTCGCGGCTGATGATGGTCAGCAGCTCCAGTGCGCCGATCTCACCCGCGTCGATCCGCCGCTGCAACGCGCCAAAGTGCGGATCGAAGCGGCGGTTGAAGCCGACCATCAGCACGACACCGGCACGCCGCACCGCCGCCAGGCACGCCCGCACACGGTCCACGGCGAGGTCGATCGGTTTCTCGCAGAAGATCGCGCGTCCGGCCGCGGCAGCGCGTTCGATGTAGTCGGCGTGGGTCGGTGTGGGCGAGCCGATCAGCACCGCGTCGGCAGCAAACGCTTCGTCCAACGATATCGCGCGCCCGCCACATGCCTCCGCCAGTCTTGTCGCCGCCGGGGCGTCGACATCGGCCACTCCGGCGAGACGAACGCCTTGGTGAGCGGCGATGTTGCGCGCATGAATGTTGCCGATGCGCCCGGCCCCGATCACAGCGATGCTCAGCATTGCAACACACTCCCCTTCGCCTCCGCAGCGTGGAACAATAGCAACAGACACGCCGGCTGGCAGGAGGGAGATATGGCCACGATCCGACTGACCATGGCGCAGGCGCTGGTGCGCTACCTGGCGGCCCAGCGCACGGAACACGACGGCCAGACCGTGGCGTTGTTCGGCGGCATGTGGGCGATCTTCGGTCACGGCAATGTCGCCGGCATCGGCGAGGCATTGGCGGCACATCGGGCGGAACTTCCGACCTACCGCGCGCACAATGAGCAGGCGATGGCGCTGGCGGCGATCGGCTACGCCAAGGCTATGCACCGGAGGCGCATGATGGCGTGCACCACGTCAATCGGGCCAGGCGCCACCAACATGATCACCGCCGCCGCCGTCGCGCATGTCGATCGACTTCCGGTGCTGCTGCTGCCGGGCGACGTGTTCGCCTCGCGCCGCCCCGATCCTGTGCTGCAGCAGGTGGAGTGCTTTGGCGACGGCACAATATCGGCGAACGATTGCTTTCGCCCCGTATCTCGTTACTTCGATCGCATCACGCGGCCGGAACAGATCCTCGGCGCGCTGCCACGTGCGCTGTCCGTGCTGACCGATCCGGCGGAGTGTGGGCCGGTGACGCTGGCGCTGTGCCAGGACGTTCAGGCGGAGGCATTCGACTATCCTGAACGGTTCTTCGCACCGCGTGTCTGGCACGTGCGCCGCATACGGCCTGATACGGTCGAATTGGCGGCGACGGCGGAACTGCTGCGCGGCGCCAAGGCACCGTTGATCATCGCGGGCGGCGGCGTGCACTATTCCGAGGCGACCGCGGCGCTCGACCACTTCGCTTCCGCGCATGGCATCCCGGTAGCGGAGACTCAGGCAGGCAAGAGCGCGCTGCCGCATGATCACCCATGCAATCTGGGTGCGATCGGTGTTACCGGCACCTCGGCTGCGAACGAGGCCGCTGAAGCAGCCGATGTGATCCTCGCGGTGGGCACAAGACTGCAGGACTTCACCACGGGATCATGGGCACTGTTCCAAAATCCCGATCGCCGGCTCATCGGCCTCAACGTACAGTTGTTCGACGCCGCCAAGCATCACATGCAACCGCTGCTCGCCGATGCATGCGTGGGGTTGACGGAACTGAGCACCGCGCTCGCCGGCCACCGCGCCCCCGATGCCTGGCTGCAACGCCTGACCAGCGCCGTCGGCACCTGGCGACAGCAGGCTGCCGCGGTTACCGCGCCATCCAATGCCGAACGGCCGTCGGACGCGCAGGTGATCGGGGCCGTTCAGCGCGCAGCACCGGAGGACGCGATCGTGGTCTGCGCCGCCGGCGGCCTGCCAGGCGAACTGCACAAGCTCTGGCAGGCGCGGCAGGTCGGCACCTACCACCTGGAATACGGCTACTCATGCATGGGCTACGAGATTGCTGGTGGTCTCGGTGTGAAGCTGGCCCGGCCCGAACGCGAGGTGATCGTGTTGGTCGGTGACGGCAGCTACCTCATGCTCAACTCCGAGATCGCCACCTCGGTGATGCTTGGCGTGAAGGTGACCATCGTGCTGCTGGACAACGGTGGCTTTGGGTGCATCGATCGACTGCAGCGCTCCACCGGCGGCGAAGCGTTCAACAACCTGCTGGCAGACTGCGGCACACCGCCCGCAGTGGATTTTGCCGCGCACGCCGCGAGCCTGGGCGCGCTCGCGGAACATGCTGATGGCGTTGCTGCCTTGGAGGCTGCGCTGCGACGCGCCCTGGCGGCCGACCGCACAAGCGTCGTCGTCGTCCGTACCGATCCGCATGTAGCGACCGCGGCTGGTGGCCACTGGTGGGATGTCGGTGTTCCCGAAGTGTCGTCGCGACCGCAGGTGAACGCCGCGCGAGCGGACTACGAGGTCAGCCGCGCCGCACAGCGACTGGCGGACTGAGCCAGCGCATTCATCAGGCTTTCGCGGAACACCGCCTCGGAGTAGTGCGCCGCGGCATACTCCACCTGCGCCGTCGATTGTTCGGCCCACGCGATCCCGTCAGTGAGCAGCCGACAGACGGCATCGGCAAACGCCGCCGGCTCATCGTGAATGGCGGCGACTGCGGGCAATCCCGGTATGCCCTGCGCTCCGATCGAGGTAGTGACCAGCGGCAGGCCCTCGCGCAATGCCTCCACGACCTTCAGCTTCACGCCGGCCCCATAGCGCAGCGGCACAGCGGCGACGCGTGCGGTGCGATACAACTTCCGCAATTCGCCATCGCTAACGTTGGCACGCAGGGTAACCGCTTCGCCGACCAACGCCTCCACGTCCGGAGAGGGGTTCGAACCGGCGATGGTGAGCCGTGCGGCCGGTACGCGCGCGCGGATCAACGGCAGCACCTGCTCAACGAACCAAATCGCGCCGTGACAGTTCGGCAGATGAGCAAAGCCGCCGACAAACAGAATTATGGGTTCGACGATCGGTGGCCGTGGCGAGGCAAAATCGGCGAAGCTGTACGGCACCAGAGTGCGCGCGACGACGCCAGGCTCGGTGTTCGTGACGATCGCCGTTTCCTCGTTCGACGGGTACATCACGACGTCGACCTCACGCCACACGGTTCGTTCCAGCGCCTCCATGGCATCGGCGTCGGTCTGCCGCCCGATGCAGCGGAGACCGAGTTCCCTGGCCTCCAGACGCATCCGGCTGAAGTGCAGATCGGCACCGTAGTACAAGAGGCTGATCCCGATGTGCCGCTTCAGTTCTGGAAGGAATGCGGCGGCTACCTGCGGGCGGCACAGCAACACATGGTCAAGGTCGTCCCCATTGTCGGCCAGCCATTGGTGGAATATGTCGCCGCCGCCGCCATAGGCGACCTCAACGCCGAGATCCTGCAACGTGTCGGTGTATCCTGGGCTGTAGCACAGATTGTGCGGCCAGAACTTAACCACGAGCCCCGCCTGCAGCAGTGCCCGGATAATGCACAGGGTCGTGCGCGAGCCGGCGTCGCGGTCGGGCTCTGGCACATAATGATCGATCACCAGGATGACATCGCGCTTCCGAGCACGATCGCGCGCACGCAGGACATGCTCGCCGTTCGGCAGGTGCTGCTCCGACAGAACGGAAAGCCAACGCTCCTGAAAGGTCCTCTGGTTGCGAACACGACATGACTTCGGGCAGCCGCTCAGCGCGCGGCCGTGACTGACACCCTCGAAATGCACGACCTGCGAGCGCGGCTGATAGAACACCTTGTAGCCGCGCTCGCGCAGCCGGAAGGCAAAGTCGCTGTCCTCGCAGTAAGCCGGCGCGTAGCGTTCGTCGAAGCCGCCCATCTCGCTGAACAGGGCACGCGGCACCAGCAGCGAGGCGGCGGAACAGTAATCCACCTCGCGCAGGTAGTTGTAGACGGGCCGGTCCGGGCAATCGAGACGGCCGAAATTCCAGCCGGAGCCGTCATCCCAGACGATGCAGCCTGCCTCCTGCAGCCTGCCGTCGGGATAAAGCAGCTTGGAGCCAACCGCGCCGACAGCGGCCCGGCAACGGAAGGGCGTCAGCAGCGCATCGAGCCAGCCCGGCATGACCTGCGTGTCGTTGTTCAGCAGCAGCAGGAACTCACCGTTGGCAACGCGTGCCGCGGTGTTGCAGGAGCGCAGGTAGCCGAGGTTGCTCGGATTGACGATCAGACGGATGCCCTGCACGGCAGCAAGGCAGCTGGTCGAGCCATCCTGGGTCGCGTCGTCCACAACGATCACTTCAATGGATGCTTCGGGCGGATAGGCTGCGATCGACGCCAGACAGCACAGCGTGTACTCCACTTTGCCGTAAGTTGGAATGATGACCGACACAGTCGGAGTAGCACTGCGCGGTACCCTGATTTGTCGCGGATCGGATTCGCGGATCAGGAGCGGCTGCATGTTCGGTGTTATAGGGGCGAGACGGCGGATGCGCTTGGCACGTCGCCAGAGCAAGTAACGCTTTCTCAGCTGCAGTGTGATGGTCCACCAGACCAGCAGGACCGCTCGACGTGCTTGCCTTTTCAGCCATGCGGCGAGATCTGCTTGAGTGCCCATCGCATGCACGCGTAGGCGGAAGGGGTTAACAATCCCTTTAGACGACGCCTCTCAATGCGCGAAGCGCCGCATGTCGTACGGTGCCGGATCGATGCCCGGTGACTCACCGGTGATCAGGCGGGCCAGCAGGCGACCACTGGGCGGTCCTCCGCTCATACCGAAATGACCATGGCCGAAGGCGAGATACAAACCGTGGTGTCCGGCCGCCGGCCCCAGAATCGGCAGGCTGTCAGGCGTGGACGGACGGAACCCCATCCAGTAGCGTACGTCGTCGGCCTGCAATTCCGGAAACAGCCGCTGCGCATGTTCGACCAGAATCCTCGCGCGCCGCTCGTCGGGTGGTGCGTCGAGGCCCGCGATCTCCACCGTGCCGGCAATGCGGAGCCCATCTTCCATCGGCGTCAGGAAGAAGGCGCGCGTCTTGCTGCTGATCGGAATTGGCGGCGTGACGCTGGGCGAGAACAGCATGGCATGATAGCCGCGTTCGGTCTCCAGCGGAACGCGGATGCCGAGGGGCGAGAGCAGTTGCGCGGACCAGGCGCCGGCGGCGACCACCACGCGATCGGCATTGCGGTTGGCGAGGTTGGTCATCGTTAGCCAGCCCCCGGCCTCGCGCGGGATCAGCTTCATCGCGCGCTCGGCGATGATCGTGCCACCTGCTGCACGGAACAGCTCGGCGAGCGAATGGACGATGCGCTGCGGGCTGACGGTGTAGCCGTTCCCCGGCACGAACAGGCCGCGTGTGATGTCGCGCGCGATCCCCGGGAACATCTGGCGCAGATCGTCAGCGCTCAGCTCCTGCGAGGCGATGCCGTGGCGGTCGCGGATCTGCTGTTCGATCGCCTCGGTCGGGCTGGTGTCCTCACCTTCCCAGACGTGTACCTGCCCGGAGGGACGGATCAGGTCGTGATACAGCGCATCGCCGAGCAGCTCACGCCAGCAGGTCAGGGTATCGCGATGCAGCGCGCGCATCGCATCGGACACCGCGAGGACGCGCTGCAGCCGGCCCGCCTTCACCCATTGCAGCAGCCACGGGAGCGCGCGTGGGAAATACGATGGACGCACCGCGAGCGGTCCCAAGCGGATCGCGCAGCCAGCCCGGCACCTTGCGCAGCATGCCGGGCAGCGCGATCGGCGTTGCGGTGTCGGGGCTGAGCATGCCGGCATTGCCGAACGATGCACCACCGGCCGGGCCGAGTGGATCGAGTACTGTCACGTCGAGGCCGGTGCGTCGGAGATAGAGCGCGGTGGAGAGACCGACGACGCCGGCACCGATGACGAGTACCTGATGCTGAGAGATCGTCATCTATTTCCAGGCAAGACGAGGGGAAGGCGATTGACTGAATCAGCGAACATTCAGCTCCGGAAAATCCTCCTCGCGGAATTCGCCGGCAGGTCGCTGACCCTGCTGCGCCCGCACGTCTTCCTGCTGGCGCAGCTCCACACGGCGGATCTTGCCAGAGATCGTCTTCGGCAGCTCGGTGAACTCAAGGCGCCGCACGCGCTTGAACGGCGCGAGCGTCTCGCGAAGGTGCAGGAAGATCGACAGCGCGGTCGAGCGATCCGGCGTGCTGTCCATCGTCAGCGTGACGTAGGCCTTCGGCACGGCAAGCCGGATGGCATCAGGTGCCGGCACCACGGCCGCTTCCGCGACGGCGGGGTGCTCGATCAGTGCGCTCTCCAGTTCGAACGGACTGATGCGGTAGTCGGACGCTTTGAACACGTCATCTGCACGGCCGATATAGGTGTAGTAGCCATCCGTGCTGCGCGCCGCGACGTCGCCGGTGCGATAGGCCGTGGTGCCTAGCGCGGCGAACGAGCCATCATCATTCTGGTATCCGCGCATGAGACCGACCGGCGGGGGGCTGAGGTCGATGCAGACCTCTCCCTCCTCCACCTCCTTGTCATCGGCGTCGAGCAGGCGGATGCGGTAGCCGGGCGCTTCCTGACCCATCGATCCGGGTTCCACGCGCTCGCCCGGGAAGCAGCCGATCTGCAGAGTCGTCTCTGTCTGGCCGTAGCCTTCGCGCACGGTGAGGTTCCAGACCTTCTGCACGTGCTCGATGATCTCGGGATTCAACGGCTCGCCGGCGGAGCAGACTTCGCGCAACGATGTCTTCCACGACGCCATTGCCTCCTGCACGAACATGCGCCACACCGTCGGCGGCGCACAGATCGTAGTGACCTTGTTCTGCGCGATGGCATCCAGCATGCCGCGCGCATTGAAGCGAGGCTGGTTGACGATGAACACGGTGGCGCCCGCATTCCACGGCGCAAAGAGACAGCTGTAGGCGTGCTTCGCCCAGCCTGGCGAGGAGATGTTCAGGTGCATGTCGCCAGGCTGCAGGCCGATCCAGTACATGGTGATCAGATGGCCGACCGGATAGCTCTGGTGGCTGTGTTCCACCAGCTTCGGCCGTGACGTGGTGCCCGAGGTGAAATACAGCAGCATCGGATCGGTCGCACGCGTCTCGCCATCCTGCGTGAAGCTTGCGGCACCGCGCAGCAGGTCGGCGTAGCCCTGCCATCCGGCGGGTGCGTCACCAAGTGCGATGCGGGTCACCGTCGGATCGAGGCCGACGAACTTCGGTGCATCGGCCGCATTGGCAATCAGATGGCGAACTCTGCCGCGCTCGAAGCGGTCCTTCAGATCGTTTGGCGTCAGCAAAGTGCTGGCCGGGATCACGACGGCGCCGAGTTTCATTGCCGCGAGCATCACCTCCCATAGCGGCACGACGTTGCCGAGCATCAGCAGGATGCGCTCGCCACGCTTGACGCCGAGGGCGCGCAGACCGTTGGCGACGCGATTGGAACGTTCGGAAAGTTCAGAGAAGGTAGCGGTGGCAGCGCCGTCGCCGACGATCTTCAATGCCAGCCGTCTGCCATTGTCTCCACGTGCAAGCTCGGCATCGAACCAGTCGAGCGCATAGTTGAAATGATCCAGTTGCGGCCAGCGGAAACCCGCATGCGCGCCTCGATAGTCGGTGCGGTGTGCAAACAGGAAGTCGCGTGCCGCCTTGAACGCCTCCGCCCCCATCGTTGCCTCCTATTGCCGTGGCTGCGCCGCCAACCAGCGGAAGACCACGGAGAAATCCTTCGCGCCGTCGCCGGCATCGACAACCGCCTGATAGAACGACAGCGCATGCGCGGCGAGTGGCGTCGGCGATCCGACGGCATCCGCCGCCGCCTGCGAAAGCTTCACATCCTTCAGCATCAGCGCCGCCATGAATCCCGCAGCGTAATCGCGATTGGATGGCGCGGCCGGCACCGGCCCGGGCGCGGGACAATAGCTGGAAAGCGCCCAGGATTGCCCGGACGACGTCGAAGCGATCTGGAACAGCTTGTCCCAGTCGAGCCCGAGTTTGCGTGCCAGCAGGAACCCTTCCGACACGCCCACCATGTTGATGGCGAGCATCATGTTATTGCAGATCTTCGCTGCCTGCCCCGCGCCAGGACCGCCGGCATGCACGATGTTCTTCCCCATCGCCTGCAGCACCGGCAATCCGCGCGCAAACGCCGCTTCGCTGCCGCCAACCATGAAGGTAAGCGTCGCCGCCACGGCACCACCGACGCCGCCGGAAACCGGCGCATCCAGCATCTCCAATCCCGCCACACGGGCCGCCTCCGTCACTGTGCGGGCGCTTTCGACATCGATCGTGGAGCAGTCGATCAGCAGCGGCGTAGCGCCTTTGACCGCCTCGATGAGGCCACCCTGGTGCAGCCACACCTCGCGCACGTGTTCACCGGCAGGCAGCATGGTGATCACCACGTCCGCACCACGCGCCGCCTCTGCAGCGCTGCGCACCGACTGCACGCCGGCGGACGCCATCGCCTGCAGGGCACTGGCATTGACGTCATAACCGATGACGCGATGGCCGGCCTTCACCAGGTTGCTCGCCATCGGCGCGCCCATGTTTCCGAGACCGATGAAGCCGATCGTCGCCATCGCACAGCACCTCGTCGTTACGGCGTATCGAACCGCATCCGGTGGTTGGCCGCAAGCACCGACCAGCGTAGCATCGTTGCCGGTCCAAAAATGAGGAGAATCAACAATGCCAGGCGACTATCCGCTGCCATCCAGCGATCCCGCCAGTCTCGGTTTCGCCACGAAGCCGCTCGATCATCTCGATCGGCTGATCAAGCAGCATATCGAGGAAGGGCGCTATCCCGGCGCGCAGATCGCGCTGGCGCGACATGGCCAACTCGCACTGTTCCGAACCTATGGCAACGCCAAGGTCGAACCCGCCAAGGTCCCGGCGACCAACGACAACCTGTTCCTGCTGTTCAGCCAGACCAAGGTGCTGACCAGTTCAGCGGTATGGACACTGGTCGAGGAAGGCAGGCTGTCCTTCATGGACAAGATCGCCGATCACCTGCCGCAGTTCGCGTGCCGCGGCAAGGCCGACATCACGCTGCATCAGGTGATGACGCACCAGGGCGGCTTTCCGTCCAATAACGTGACCAAGGCCACGTGGACCGACCATGCACGGATGCGCGCCGAGGTCTGCGACTTTGCGCTCGACTGGACGCCAGGATCAAAGCTGCAATATCACGGCCAGGCGGCGCACCTGGTGCAGGCCATGGTGATCGAGGCGGTCACCGCCCAGGACTATCGCGACGTGATCCGCGACAAGGTGATAGCGCCGCTTGGACTGGACAGCGATATTTTCGTCGGTGTGCCGACGCAGTTGCAGTCGCGCTGCGCCGATACATACGCACCGGAGCCACGCGACAACTCGCCCGAGTTCCGCGCCGCCGGTCTGCCGAGCGGCGGCGGGTTCGCGACCGCACGCGGCATGGCGGCGTTCTATCAGATGCTGTTGGGCAAGGGACGGCTCGGCAATGTACGGGTCTTCTCACCGCGGCTCATCGCCTACGTGTCGCGCAACCATACCGGCGAGCGAGGCGACGAGCAGATGAACGGCATCCCGATGCACCGCGGCCTCGGCCCGCATGTTCGCGGCGAAAGCGACCGCATCCGCGGTCTCGGCACGATCGGCGCACCGGCGACGTTCGGACATGGCGGCGTCGGATCGTCATACTCCTGGGCAGACCCGGAGAGCGGCGTTTCCTTCACCTACCTCACCAACTATGTCGTGCCGGATCCCTGGCATTCGGCACGGCTCGACCGCGTCGCCAATCTGGTGCATGCGGCGATCGACTGAGATTATTGCCGCCGGGCGGTCATTGCAGACCCTCCGGCGGCTTTCTCGGCGTGGGCGTGCCGAGGCGCCAGCCCACTTCTGCTGCGAAGCTCTCGAAGAAGTCCACGTCGTACGCCTGTTCGGGAGACTGGCGCACTAGCTCGTCGATGCGCTCCGCGTCATGGCCGACGAGGATGCGCCAGCGATCGGCCTTGACCCCGTCCAGAATGATCTTCGCCGCGGCGGCGGCGGTTGTCGGCGCCTCCTCCAGGAATTGCCGCGCGCGCTCGAGTACCAGCTTCTCGACCTGCGCATCCGACATCCGGGCGGCGTCAAATCCGGCCGCCGCTATTCGCTGGCGCGCGACGGCCAGCTCCTGCGCGGTCAGCGTGTCCAAATCGTTGCCGCTTTGGATCTTGCGGGAATTGGTGACAATCGAGGTACCGATATGGCCCGGCATGACAACCGAGCATTTGATGTGCGGCGCATGCACCTGCAGATCGGTGATCAGCGCTTCGGTGAACCCCTTCACCGCGAACTTCGCCGCACAATAGGATGTGTGCGAAATACGCGGCCCGACAGATGCCCAGAAGCCGTTGACGCTGCTGGTGTTGACGATGTGGCCATGGTCAGCCCTTTGCAGCATCGGAAGGAAAGCACGCGTGCAGTTGTAAACGCCGCCCCAGCAGATGTTGAAGGTCCGTTCCCATTCCTCGCGGCTGTTGGAGAACATGCTGCCACCGCCGCCTATGCCGGCATTATTGAACAACAGGTGGATCTTGTCGGTGGCCTGCTGCTCGGCAACGTCATCACGAAAACGCTGCACCTGGCTGTCGTCGGACACGTCGGCAACGTGCGTGGTGATGCGCAGACCCTGCGGTAGCCGCTCCACCTCGCAAAGCCGCTTGGTCTCGGCCATCGTCTGGGCAGAGAGGTCGCACATGGCGACATTGCAGCCTTCGGCGACCAGTTGCCGCACCAGCTCGCGGCCCATCCCTGTGCCGCCGCCTGTGACCACCGCGATCCTGTCGGCGAAGTCCTTCATTCTTCGGTCCTCCTTGGACGCATTGACGCCGCACGTGATCAGTCCAACATGACCGGCCGCGTGGATCGCACGAGGATTGTGGCGGATGCCCTATTCGTCCAACCTAGAACTGCCTCCGGCGGTGCGCAATCATTTGCCCCCACATGCGCAGGACATCTTTCGAGAGGCGTTCAATCACGCCTGGCATGGATACGACGGCGACGAGGAGCGCGCGTTCCGCGTGGCGTGGGCAGCGGTGAAGCGGCAGTACCGCAAACGCGGCGACGAGTGGGTGCCGATCAAAAGCCAGCGACAATGCTAGACCACACGGGGACGAGGTTCTCCGCGGGACGTTGATGGGGCGTCCCAAAGCACCCGTGTTGTCGAATGCCCCCTGTATTTCGAACCTCTCGTGATATCCGAAAAGCCCGGATTGTTGTTGCCATCCCTGCCAGGAATGAAGCCGAATGGATCGGTCGCTGTCTCCGCGCTCTCCGTCGGCAGACCAGGAAGCCCGACGCTGTCGTATTGCTGCTCAACAATTGCACTGACAGAACCGCGGTCATCGCCAACGTTCTATCGGGTCGGCTACCGTATCGGTTGCACATCCGGTGTCACACATTCCCACTACCGACCATCAGCGCCGGCAATGCACGCCGGCTGGCAATGCAACTCGCTGCCCAGATCGCGGGCCCCGACGGCATACTGCTGACAACGGACGCGGACGCCGTCGCCGCGAGCGATTGGATCGAGCGAAACCTCCTGAGCCTGGCGTCGGGCGCGGATCTGGTGTGTGGGCAGGTGTCACTTGACCCCGTCGACGCGACGAACATCCCGCTGCATCTCCACGTTGACGACGCTCTGGAATGCGAGCTGACGGAACTGCTGGATTCAATTGCCGCAACCCTCGATCCGGACCCGGCAGACCCGTGGCCGCGGCACACCGAGTCGGCCGGTGCAAGCCTCGCAGTCACCGTCGCTGCATTCAATCAGGTTGGCGGGATCCCGGCGCTGACGACTGGCGAAGACCGTGCTTTTGTCCAGGCACTCGCGCAAATGGACGCGCATATACGACACGATCCGACGGTCAAGGTCACGGTCTCTGGTCGAATTCAAGGCCGCGCCTCCGGTGGGATGGCCGACACGATACGCAGGCGGATGCAGCAGCAGGATGAGTTCACCGACCCTGGGCTCGAACCGTCGGTCGATGCCTATCGTCGAATCGATTTCCGCCGCAGAGTCCGGCTCGCTTGGCACACTGGGAGCCCGGAGGAGGGACTGGCGGCTGACCTCGGCATCTCAGAGACCCAACTGCGCGACTTGCTGAAGAACCGGTTCTTCGGCACGGCCTGGGCCGGTATCGAGCAGCGAAGTCCGTTCCTCACCCGGAGGCGTGTAAGGTTCACGGAGCTGCCGAGACAGATCGCCTATGCGCGAGAGCTGTGCGAACAATACCCCGTTCCCGACGTCCTCTGCCCATGACGATCGTCGATCGAGTGACCGCGCTGGTGACCTGGATGCAGGAGCGCGCCGCGCAACTCGACGAAGCCGCGACCTTTCCGAGCGAAGAGATCGTCGCATTGCAGAGGACAGGTGCACTGTCGATGGTTCTGCCGATCGAGCATGGCGTGCGCAGCGACAATAGCGACGCTCATGCCGATCGCCTGGCCACTGTCCTGATGCAGCTCGGCGCTGGCAACCTCGCGGTCGGACGTGTTGTCGAGGCGCACATCAATGCCCGGCATCTGATTGCCCGTTACGGCTCTCCCAGGCAGATTGCGCGGGCTGCGGACGACAGCCAGGCGGGGCACCTCTTCGCACTCTGGGTCACCGATCCGCCCAGGAATGGTCTGCGCATGACACGCACGCGCTCCGGTATCCAGCTCGACGGCGGCAAGGTGTTTTGTTCCGCAGCCGGTCATGCGACACGGGTATTGGTGACCGCGACAGATGATGCCGGCGACTCATACATGCTCGTGCTTGCCCTTGGCACCGGCGAGAGCGTGCGAACGCTGGAAGCGCCGCTGCAAGGCATGCGCGCCGCGGTAACCGGCGCAGTCGATTTCACTCACTGCATCGCGGACGCCGACGCCTGTCTGGGCCAGCCTAGCGACTACCTGCGAGAGCCCGATTTTTCCGCCGGCGCCTGGCGAGGCTCGGCTGTCGCGGCAGGCGGTCTGCAAAGCCTTGTCGAACAGATGAAGAACCAGTTGCAGGCGGCCAATCGGATTGACAATGCGCACCAGCTGCAGCGGCTGGGAGCCGCGATGATCGCCTGCGAGACCAGCCGTCTGTGGGTTCGCCAAACGGCACGGATCGCTGAAGATCAGAGTGTCAATCCGGCCAAGGCGGTCGCGTATACCGGGCTTGCCCGCATAGCGGTGGAGACGGCGTGCCTCGACGCCATGCAACTCGTGCAGCGTTCGCTGGGTCTGTCTGCATTCAGGCGTGGCAATCCGGTGGAACGGATCTGCCGTGATCTCGGTACGTATCTTCGACAACCTGCTCCCGACGATGTGCTGACCGGGGCGGCAGGGCATTTCTCGCGGCACCCCGCATGGGCCGGTGCGTGATCACCGCCGGCCGGCTGCACGAGTGCTGGCGCGCTCTGCCTTTCGGATCACTTGACGATGTGATCGGCGACGGGACCTGCCTGATCCTGGCGCCGCATCCCGACGATGAGAGCCTGGGCTGCGGTGGCCTCATCGCCGCATGTTGCGCCGTGTCCCGCCCTCCTCTGGTGATCATCTTGACCGACGGCAGCGGCTCTCATCCCAACTATCCGCCCGCCGAGTTGATTGCGCTGCGCGAGGCGGAGGCGACCGAGGCGGGGAGTATGCTTGGACTGCCGATACATCGGCTGAAGTTTCTACGCGAACCGGACACGAGGGCGCCACATGACGGTCCAGCCTTCCGACGCCTGGTGCATCGACTTGCCCATAGCGTGCGGAGTTTCGGATGCTCGACCATTCTTACAACCTGGCGACACGATCCTCATTGCGATCACCAAGCCGCGGCCTACATCGCTGCGGAGACAGCCCGGATCACTGGAATACGAAACCTCGAATATCCCATCTGGGGCTGGACGATGCCTGCTGACACGCAGATCGACGAAACCACCGCGCGAGGCTGGCGCCTTGATGTGACGCCGCATTTACCGGACAAGCGCCGTGCCATCGCCGCGCATGCCTCACAATATGGCCAGCTCATCACTGACGATCCTGCTGGGTTCGTGCTTCCCGACTCGTTCCTGCGCGCATTCGCTGAGCCATGGGAGACGTTCCTTCTGCCATGAACGCGCGGCGAGCGTCGCACAGCGCCGACCATTTCCAGCGCCTCTATGACGTCGATCCTGACCCGTGGCGGTTTGGCTCGAGCGAATATGAACAGGCGAAGTACAGCAGAACGATCGCCAGTCTGGGCAGTCGCCGCTTTCGCTCCGGCTTTGAGATCGGCTGCTCGATCGGAGTGCTGACCCGCATGCTCGCCACCCGCTGCGATGCGCTGCTGGCGGTGGACATCATCAAGTCACCGTTGAGGGCAGCGCGCAGCGTGTGCGCCGATCAGCCGTGGGTTCGCTTCGCGCAGATGCAGATCCCTAGGCAATGGCCGACCGCGACGTTCGATCTGATCGTTCTGTCCGAGGTGCTTTACTTCCTGTCTCCGGAAGACGTCACCAGTGTGGCGGATCGTGTCGCCGACACACTCGTGCCGGATGGCATCGTGCTTCTGGTGAACTGGCGCGGCCATTCGGGCGATCCCTGCACGGGCGACGAGGCAGCGGACATCTTCATCAGCCACGTGATGCACTTTCTATCGATGGAGGCGCACCACCATGAGCAGGCCTATCGGCTGGACGCACTGCGTCGTAGAAGCACATGACACGTGCGGGTGCCGCCGGTACGGCTCTAACCCGCCAATATCTCCCTCGCCGCGTCGCACAATACCTGACAACCAAGTACGATATCCTCGTCCTTGGTGTTCTCCGCATAGTGGTGGCTGATGCCGTCGATCGAGGGCACGAACAGCATCGCCGACTTCATGCGTTCCGCCAGGACCTGTGCATCATGTCCCGCTCCACTCGGCATGCGAACATGCAGACTAGGCGCGTGACGCTCAGCGGCCCGCTCCAGCGCGTCCTGAAATCCTGCGTCCATCACTTGGGGAACCGATCGGCCACGTTCAGCGATCGTCACCGTGCATGGCCCACGCGTCGCTTCGGCCACCAACGCCTCCAGTTCGCTCTCCAGCTTCGCCAGGAGCGCTGGATCGGTGTCGCGGAACTGGAAGAGCATCTCGGCCCGGCCTGGGACGATGCTTGGCGCGCCGGGATCCAACGTGATCCGCCCGGTCGTCCACACCGTCCGCGGCCCCGCCACCTTGGGAAATCGCTCGCCGATGGCGGACGCAAGCTTGACCAGCGCAACGCCCGCATCCTTGCGGATCGCCATGCGCGTGGTCCCCGCATGGTTCTGCACGCCCTCGAACACGATGCGGAACCGATGGCTGCCGACGATGGCGGTGACGATGCCGATGCGCTTGCCGGTATCCTCAAGTTCGGCGCCCTGCTCGATATGCGCCTCAAGGTAGCCTCGGTAACGCGCCGGATCGACCGCGGCGCGCGGTCGCCCCGCGAACCCAGCCTGCGTCAGCGCATTGCGCAGCGTCGTGCCGCCGCGATTATGGCACTTATCGATCTCGGCCTCCGATAGCAGCCCACAGAACGAACGGCTGCCGATGAACGAGCCGAAATGCCCCTCCTCGTCCGCCCATGCTGCGACGTCGATGCCGCTGCCCAGCGTGCGCGCAACTTCCAGGCCGTAGATCACGCCGAGTGCACCATCCAGCCAGCCGGCGTGCGGCTGTGTCTCGACGTGGCTGCCGAGCAGCAGCTTCGCACCGCCGCCGCGCGAACGGCCGATGACGTTACCAATACCGTCGATCTCCGGCGCGAGCCCGGCCTCGGTTATCCGCGCGGCGAGCCAATGTCGCGACTGCACGTCTTCCGGCGAATAGGTCGGTCGATGCACGCCGGTCTTGTATTCACCGATCTTGCGCAGCGCATACAGATCGCCCAACAGCCGCTCACCATCGATGCGTGTCGTCATGGCGCGAGCGTCATTCCCTGCGGTCGGATCAATCCGTCCGGTGTCGGCGTGAAGCCGGAAACCTTGTCCGACAGCGCCCACAGCCATTTCGCATGATAGAGAATGATATGGGGGCGGTCGGTGAGATAGACACCGACCAACTGCTTGTACAGCGCTTGCCGTTGCGCCACGTCCGTCACGCCGCGCGCGCCCGACAACAGGTCGTCGAATTTCGGATTGCAGTATTTGCCCCAATTCAGGAACCCGTCGCACGCGAGCCAGATCGCCACATTGCCGTCGGGATCCGGTCGGCCGCTCCAGATCACGATCGTCGCCTGATAGTTGCCGGAGCGTCCGGCCGCGACCAGCGCATTTGCCTCCGCGGCCTGCAGCTTGATGTCGAAGCCCGCCTCGGCCGCCAACGACTGCGCAACCTGGCCGACCTGCTGCTCCACAGGACTGTTGCCGATCAGCAGCGTGAAGCGTGGGTGCTCCTGCCCCGCCTCCTTCAGCAGGGCCTTGGCTTTCTCCAGGTCGCGTGGCGGAACAGGATGGTCAGGGTCCCAATAGCGGCTGCCCGGCGCCTCGAATTGGTTCGATGGAATGAACTGTCCATCGAACACCACCTGGTTCAGCACATTGCGGTCGATGGAAGATTCCAGCGCGGCGCGCACGCGCGGGTCCTTCAGCGGGCTGTCCGGCGCGGCCAGGTTGATGCTCATCGAGTAATAGGCAAGCGCCGCCTGGCTGATCAGCTTTAGCTTGGGGTTCTTCTTCACCGTCGCGACGTCAGTCGGCCCTAGCCGCTCCACCATGTCGAGCTGACCCGCCTGCAGATTCACCAGACGCACCGTGGTGTCCGGTTGCGGCTGATAGACGATGCGATCCAGTTTGATCGCATCCGCATTCCAGTATCCGTCGAAGCGATCCACCACGATGCGGTCCTGCGCGACGCGCTCGGTCAACTTGAACGGACCTGCACACGGCAGGTCCGACGTGACGTCACGGCCAAGTGCCTTGGGCGAGATCATCATCCCGGCTCGATCCGCCAGCACGGCGACCAGCGGCGCGTACGGTTGGGACAGATGCAGCCGCACCGTGTGCGGATCGACAACCTCCACCGACGACACCGGCTTCAGTTCACCCTTGCGCAGACTCTCAGGCGCGCTTCGGTAACGCTCCAAATTGGCCTTCACCGCCTCAGCGTCCATCACCTGATCGTCGTGGAACTTCACCCCATCGCGCAGCGAGACGGTCAATATGAGATTGTCCGCCGACCAGGCCCACGTGGTCGCAAGCTGCGGCACGAAGTTGTTCTTGGCGTCCGTATCGATCAGCTTGTCGCACACTGCCGCGAACACGACGCGGCCAACGAAACTGCCGCCCCGCGCGGGGTCGAGCGCATCAGGGTCCTCATTCAGGCCGATGCGCAGCGTGGCCCCCTCGGCCGCCCCCGCGAGCAACAGAGCCGCCAGACACATCGCCCCGGCGCGCTTCATGCCCACTGTCCTACCTTGGAGACTTAGCAAGGCATTTCCTTTTCTGCGCCAGATTTCATCATCAACCAGACCAATAAGCCGCCGGGGAGAATAAAATGGCGGTCTGGCATGGGCAAGCGGAGCCCGATTTCGAATGGGACCAACCGGTCCCCAAGGCGCGACTGTCATCGAAGCTTCACGGAACTGCAATATGGGAGTCGCCACCTCCTCGTAGGGTCGCCGCAAGTCCCGAAGAAAACGCGGAGAGGAGTGCATGAAAACTGCTATAACGGCCCTGGCCATTGGCTTGACCGGCCTCGGCATGGCACACGCGGAATCCCAGATCACGGGCGCGGGCTCGACCTTCGCCGCACCGATCTATGCCAAATGGGGTGAGGCGTCCGCCCCGACGACCAGCGTCAAGCTGAACTACCAAGCCATCGGCTCGGGTGCCGGAATCAATCAGATCAACAACCGCACCGTGGACTTCGGCGCCTCCGACATGCCTGTCCCGGCGGATCAGCTCAAGGAACACAAGCTGATGCAATTCCCCACCGTGATCGGTGGCGTGGACATTATCGTGAACCTGCCCGACGTGAAGGTGAACGAGCTGAAGCTGACCGGCGAGCTGATCGCTGACATCTATCTCGGCAAGATCACCAAGTGGAACGATCCGAAGATCGCCGCCCTGAACCAAGGCGTAAAGCTGCCCAGCCTGACCATCGCGCCGGTTTATCGCGCCGACGGCTCCGGCACGACGTTCGTTTTCACCGATTACCTGTCGATGCAGAGCCCCGACTGGAAGTCCAAGGTGGGGTCATCGACCAGCGTGAAGTGGCTAGCTGGCAGCGGCGCCAAGGGCAGTGATGGCGTCTCCGGCACGGTGCACAACATCAGGGGCGGCATCGGCTACGTGGAGAGCGCCTACGCGGAGATGAATCATCTGACCACGACGCAGTTGCGCAACAAGGCGGGCCAGTTCGTCACGCCGACCATGGAAAGCTACAAGGCGGCCGCCGCCAGCGCCGACTGGTCGAAGGTCCAGAACTTCGCCATCGACCTGAATGACCAGCCGGGCGAGAAGAGCTGGCCGATCGAATCAGCCACCTTCGTGCTGCTGCCCACTGATCCGAAAGACCCCAACCAGAGTGCAGCGACGAAGAAATTCTTTGACTGGGGCTTCGCCCATGGCGACGACATCGCCGCGCAGCTTCTGTACATCCCTCTGCCGGCAAGCGTGAAGGACGCAGTCCGGGCCGTGTGGAAAGCGGAAGTCCCGGGGACGATGTAACCTGCCCATGCAGCAAGCCGTCGCCACCCTGGCCGAGCCAGGATCAACACGCCGGAGCTACCAGGTCGGGGATGCGGTCTTCGCATCCTTGGCCCGCTCCTCCGGCGCCTTCGTGCTCATTCTGCTGGGCAGCCTGATACTGTCGCTGCTGATCGGCGGACTTCCGGCGTTTCGCCAGTTCGGCCTCGGGTTCATCGTCTCCACCGACTGGGATCCGGTGCAGCAGGTGTTCGGCGCCGCCGTATCGATATACGGCACCCTGCTCACCTCGGTCGTGTCGCTGATCCTTGCGGTGCCGCTCGCGTTCGGCATCGCGTTCTACCTGACCGAGCTGGCACCGACGTGGCTCCGCCGCCCGGTCGGCACCGCGGTCGAGTTGCTCGCTGCCGTGCCCTCGATCATCTATGGCATGTGGGGCTTCTTCGTCATCGTCCCGCTGATGTCGGAATACGTGCAGCCGTTTGTCATCGACTCGCTGGACGGCATCCCGGTGCTCGAGGACCTGTTCGCCGGCCCGCCGTTCGGCACCGGCATCTTCACCGCCGCACTGATCCTTGCCGTGATGGTCATCCCGTTCATCGCCGCGACCATGCGCGACGTATTCGAGACGGTGCCTGCGGTCTACAAGGAATCAGCCTACGGCGTCGGCTGCACCACCTGGGAAGTGATGCGCTCGATCGTGCTGCCCTACACGCGGGTATCGGTGGTCGGCGGCATCATGCTGGGGCTCGGCCGTGCACTTGGGGAGACGATGGCTGTGACCTTCGTGATCGGCAATACCGACCGCATCACAACCAGCCTGTTCGGTCCCGGCAATACCATCGCCTCGATCGTCGCCCTGGAGTTTCCGGAGAGCCCGGCCGGCAGCCTGAAACTGTCGGCGCTGCTGGCTCTCGGCTTCATCCTGTTCGTCATCTCGTTCATCGTGCTCGCGATCTCGCGGCTGCTGCTTCGCCCGCGGCTGAAGGTGTAGCGATGAGCGTGACAACCGCAGGTTCTGTCCCTGGTCCCGCTCGCAACGAGAGAGTGGCGAAGGCACTCGGCCGCCGCCGTCAACGCGTGAACCGCATCGTCCAGGCTCTCGGCATTGCGGCGACCTTGATCGGCTTGGTACTCCTCGCCTCGATCCTCGCCACGTTGATTTGGCGCGGGGCCGCTGGTCTGTCGATCGCAGTCTTCACCAACACAACCAGGCCGCCGGGCTCCAATGGCGGTTTGCTCAACGCGATTGTGGGAACGCTGATCCAGACCGGCATCGGCACGCTGATCGGCACACCGATCGGCCTGATGGTCGGCACCTACCTCGCCGAATATGGCCGCCATTCGGCGATGGCGAACGCAGTACAATTCGTCTCGGATGTCCTGCTGTCGGCACCGTCGATCCTCATCGGGCTGTTCATCTACCAGCTAGCGGTCCAGCCGTTCGGCGGCTTCTCTGGCATCGCCGGGTGCCTGGCGCTCGCGGTGATCGTCATCCCGATCGTGGTGCGCACCACCGAGGACATGCTGCAGCTCATTCCTCCCAGCCTGCGCGAGGCGGCAGTGGCACTCGGCGCGCCGAAGTGGAAGATGATCGTCCTGATCTGCTATCGTGCGGCAAAAGACGGCATCGTCACCGGCGTGCTGCTGGCGGTCGCCAGGATTGCTGGCGAGACTGCACCGCTGCTGTTCACCAGCCTGGGCAACCTCAACTGGTCGATCAGCCTGTCACAACCTATGTCGAGCCTGCCGGTCACGATTTACCAGTACGCCGGCTCGGCGTTTGAAGATTGGGTGCAGCTCGCCTGGGTGGGCGCGTTGCTGATTACGGTCGGCGTGCTGGCCACCAATATTCTTGCGCGATTTGCATTGCGCGGCGGGAGATGACAGTGAGCACCACCATGGATGATTCGCGGGACAGTCAGGCAAGCTTTGGTGGTGTCCAGGCGCGCGCCAGCTCGTCCACAATGAATGAATCGCGCATTGCCATCCGCAACCTGGAATTTTTCTACGGCAGCAACCGCGCATTGAAGAATGTGAACCTGGATTTTCCTGATCGCCAGGTGACCGGGATGATCGGCCCCTCGGGCTGCGGCAAGTCCACGCTGCTCCGCGTTCTGAACCGGATGTACGACCTCTATCCCGGCCAGCGCGCCACCGGAGAGGTGATGATGGACGGAGACAACATCATCGACCCCTCGGTCGATCTGAATTCCCTGCGCGCCCGCATCGGCATGGTGTTCCAGAAGCCGACACCGTTTCCCATGACGATCTACGAGAACATCGCGTTCGGCGTGAAGCTGCACGAGAAACTCTCCAAGGCGGAGATGGACGAGCGCGTCGAATGGTCGCTGGCGCGTGGCGCGTTGTGGGAAGAGGCAAAAGACCGGCTGCACACCTCAGCCATGGGTCTCTCCGGTGGTCAGCAGCAGCGGCTCTGCATCGCGCGCACCATCGCAGTGCGGCCCGAGGTGATCCTGTTCGACGAGCCGACCAGCGCGCTCGATCCGATCAGCACGCTGAAGATCGAGGAGCTGATCGACGAGCTGAAGCACGACTTCACCATAGCTATTGTGACACACAACATGCAGCAGGCGGCGCGCTGTGCCGACCAGGTGGCGTTCTTCTACCTTGGCGAGATGGTGGAGGTGGCACCCGCGGGGCAGATGTTCACCGCACCCAGGGAACGTCGCACTCAGGAATACATAACCGGCCGATTCGGCTGATCGGAGCCTGAACAATGTCCGGAGCACCCGAACACGTCGTTAAAAGTTACGACCAGGAACTGAAGCGCCTGCGCAACATGATGACGCAGATGGGCGGCATCGTGGAGACGCAGGTGGCGCTCGCCGCCGACGCGATCATGCTCCGCGACGCTGCCTCCGCGACACGTGCCGTGGAGGAGGACCCAAAGGTCGATGCGCTGGAGCGCGAGGTGGAGACCTTTGTGATCCGCCTGCTGGCCCTGCGCCAACCGGTCGCTGGCGACCTGCGGCAGATCGTCGCCGCGCTGAAAATCACCGGCGACCTTGAGCGGATCGGCGACTATGCGGCCAATGTAGCCAAGCGCTCTATCGTGTTGTCGCAGTTCTCACTGCCATATTCGCTGGCCGGCCTCGCCAACATGGCGCGCATGGTGCAGGGCCAGCTGAAGTCGATCATCGACGCTCTCGGCGACAACGATGCCGAAAAGGCCGTGGAGGTTTGGCGCTCCGACCAGGTGATCGATGACATCTACAACGCGATTTTCCGCGAGCTGATCACCTACATGATGGAAGATCCACGCAACATCACGCCTTGCACGCACCTGCTGTTCATCGCCAAGAACCTGGAGCGGATCGGCGATCACGCCACCAATGTCGCCGAGAATCTGTATTATGCGGTGAAGGGTGAGACACTGCCAGATTCGCGTCCGAAGGGCGACGCCTCCGCATACGCGGTTATACGTCCACGAGAGTGAGAGGCAACATGCCTGAAGGTGTTTCCAGCTTGTCGAAACCGCTGGTGCTGGTGGTGGAAGACGAGGCTGCCCTGGCGACCATGCTGCGCTACAACCTGGAGAAGCAGGGTTATCGCGTCGAAGAGGCCGCCGACGGCCAGGAGGCGCTCACCCGCATCGCCGAGGTGCAGCCCGATCTGGTGTTGCTCGATTGGATGCTGCCGCAGATGTCGGGCCTCGAAGTATGCCGCCAGATCCGTCGCCGCTCCGCCACGCGCGATCTCCCGGTGATCATGGTCACCGCGCGCACCGAGGACCAGGACGCGGTGCGCGGACTGAACACCGGCGCGGACGACTACATAGCCAAGCCGTTCTCGATGGACGCACTGCTCGCGCGCATGCGTGCATTGCTGCGGCGTTCGAACTCGCGGCCCGCCAAGGGACAGCTCGAATTCCACGACATCACGATGGATCTGGCGGCGCATCGGGTGCAGCGCAACGGCCGGCCGGTTCATCTTGGCCCGACCGAGTTCCGCCTGCTGGAGTTCCTCATGCAGCACCCGCGCCGGGTGTTCGCACGCGAGGAGCTGCTGGACGCCGTATGGGGTCCCGACATCCACGTCGAGCCGCGCACGGTCGATGTGCACATCCGTCGTCTGCGCAAGTCCATCAACGCCGACGGAGAACTGGACATCGTCCGCACCGTGCGCGCCGCCGGATACGCGCTCGACACCGAACCGGTGTAGAACACACCTCTCCCGCATGCGGGAGAGGTCGCCGCAGCGAAGCGCGGCGGGTGAGGGTAGTGCGAGCGGCCGTGACACCCTCACCCGGCGTTTCACGCCGGCCTCTCCCGCAAAGCGGGAGAGGTGTATTCATGCACTGCATCACGTCGAGGACCACCATGAGCGCATCGCTGCCTCCCCCGGACGAGCTCCGCCGTCTCCTCTACACGCCCGTCCTGTCGGACGTGCTCGACAGCTTCGGCCTGATGCGCCAAGCGGTGCGTCCGTTCATCCGCCCGCTAGACGAAACGCTGGTTCTGTTCGGTCGCGTGCGCACCGGCCGCTACATAACGACCGACAGTGCGCCACCAGGTCATAACCCCTATGCGCTCGAAATGGATCTGATCGACGACCTCAAGCCGGATGAAGTGCCGGTGCTCGCATGCGGCGGCCCTACCGACTGGATTGCGCCATGGGGCGAACTGCTCTCCACCGCAGCCCGCGCACGCGGCGCCGCGGGCTGCGTCACCGATGGCCTCGTGCGCGACGTGGCTCGCATCCGCGCGATGCGTTTTCCAGTGTTCCACGGTGGCATCGGCCCGCTCGACACCAGGGGTCGCGCGGAAATGGTGGAGAAGGACTCGTCGATCGACATAGCCGGCGTGCGCGTTGCGGCCGGCGACTGGGTGATGGGTGACGTCGACGGCGTGGTCTTCATTCCGGCAGGGCAGGCCGATTCCGTGTTCCGCGCTGCCCTTGACAAGATTGTGGCCGAGGATACGACGCGCGCTGAACTGGAAGCGGGCGATTCCCTGCGCGCGGTCTACGCCCGTCACGGCGTTCTATAGCCACGGACTGCGGGGGTCTGTAGAGGGGCTGGCGCGCTTCGCCGAGGCCGTCTAAGACCGTTGCGGCACGCGGCGATTCGCCCGGCGCCACCCTGTACGAGCGAGGAGACAGTATGTCGAAGGCTTTCATCGCCCAGGTCCTGCAGGATTCCGCGGACCTGACCGGTATCGCCGCCAACCGCGCCGCCGGCGACCTGATGGACGCGGTGATCAAGGAGCTGAAGAGAGAGGGCAAGTTTACCTTGCCGAGTTTCGGCACCTTCACTGTCCGCAAGACCAGGGCACGCAAGGGACTGAACCCGAGGACCGGCGAGTCCATCAAGGTGAAGGCCGGCAAGACTGTACGCTTCAAGGCATCGCCGTCGCTGAAGAAATCGGTCTGATCCACCACGTCACGCCGGTCACCACACGCCCCGGCTTCGGCGTGCTGGTGGTGGCACTCGGCACGCTGGTGGTGCCGTTCGATTCGTCGGTCAACTTCGCCTTTCCGTTCATCACCCGCGCATTCGGTCTGCCGATTCCGGCGATCCAGTGGGTCGTCATCGCCTATACGCTGACCTACGCGGCACTCATGCTGGTGTTCGGCCGCGTCGGCGACATGCTCGGCTACCGGCGGATCTTTCTCACCGGCAGCCTGTGGAGCGCCGTCGCATTTGTGCTGTGTGCCATGGCGCCGAGCTACGGGGCCTTGCTGGCCGCCCGCGTGATGCAGGGGGTGGGTGCGGCGCTGGTGCTGAGCTGTGGGCCGGCGCTCGCCACCAGCCTGCACTCGGAGACCGCGCGCACGCGCGTCCTCGGCATCTACACCATGGTGATCGGCGTGGGCGGTGCGCTCGGCCCACTGATTGCAGGACTTCTCGTGCCGCTGATCGACTGGCCGGCGGTGTTTTGGTTCCGCGCACCGCTGGCACTGTCGGCCTTCCTGCTGGCCTGGCTGTTGCCGGCCGACACGCGCCCCGCGCATCGCGAGAAGTTCGACGCCGCAGGCGGCGCTCTGCTGGTGGTGGCGATCAGCGCGATGCTGCTGGCACTCAACCAGTTGCAACGTATTGGCTCGTATCCGTTGTGGTTCGCGGTGGCGACTTTCACCTGTGTGCTGGCGACCGGTGGCTTCATCTTGCAGGAACGCGGAACGCAGCGACCGATCATCGATCTGCGCTTCTTTCGCGATATCGACTTCTCGCTTCTGAATGCCGGACATGCGGCGCTAAGTCTGGCGGGGTTCTCGGTGCTGCTGCTCGTCCCGTTCTATCTGAGTCGCTTCGGCGGACTGACGGCCTATGCGACAGGCATGCTGCTCGCCTGCTCCCCTGCCGGTACGGCCATTGCGGCACCCCTCGCGGCGCGGCTCGCGGCGCGGTTCTCGCCGCGTTTGCTTGCACTGGTAGGCGCCGCCGCGATGGCGATCGGGCAGGTGATGATCGGTACCGCGGATGTCACGCCGAACATCCCGCTGCTGGCGTCTGCGATGGGTCTGCAAGGGTTCGGAGTCGGGCTGTTCCAGGTTGCCTACTTCGATATCGTCACCGTATCGATCCCACGCTCGGACCGCGGTGTCGCCGGCAGCCTGGTGATGATGACGCGTACCCTGGGCACGGTGACCGGTGCCACGGTGCTGATGCTGCTGTTTCAGACCTGGCGCGATGTCGCACTGGCGGATGGTATCGGAGAAGTACCGGCTTTCCTGGCCGGCTTCGGTTCCACGTTTCGGCTGGCGGCGGCATTGCCGACGGTTGTGGTTGTGCTTGGTCTGCTGCGCGGATGGGGGTGGCGGTGATGCCCGGTCAGTGTGTCCAGTTCTCGATGCGGCCGTAGCGGAAGTTCTCGGCATACGCCTTCGGCTTCATCCTCCGCGGGTGCGGTAGTTCAAGGTCGTAGGTGATACCGTGTCTGTCCGCGTAGGCGACCGCCTCCTCGCGCGTATGGAAATTGAGCCGCACCTGTGCCTGGGTATCAGCGCTGCCGATCCAGCCCATCAGAGGATCTGGTCGGCGCGGCGACGACGGCTCGAATTCCAGCACCCACTCGTGTGTTGCGGCCCAGCCGGACTGCATGGCGTTCTTCGGTGGCTGGTAGATACGGGCGCGCATGACACGCATTACTCCCCATGATCGCTACGACTGGTCGGGGCGGCGGGATTCGAACCCACGACCTCCTGTACCCAAAACAGGCGCGCTGACCAGGCTGCGCCACGCCCCGCTGACGGAAAACTCAAGCAATTTCAAGCCTTTTGACCAATTCTGCGAAAAACGCAAGCCCCCGGAGGGAGCAAATAGCCGGACCATCCAAGCACAGTCCAGTCACAGTGGGGCAGGCTGAGACAGGCGGGACCAGGAGTTTAAGGGGGTTTCCTGTCCGTTTCGACAGGATATTGTGCGGCGCGTAGATCAGGGCGGGGAAATGTTGCGGGCGGTCATCCTGTCGGGCGTTCTCGGAATGGGCATTGCCCGAGCACAGCCTATCCTCGATGTCGGAGCGGTTCCTCATCTCAACGCGCAGGGGCGGGCGAGCTATTCGAGCTTCTTGCTGATGGACACACCGAGGGCTGCGGCCATCTCCTCGACTGGGGCAATCGGCTGGTATGCCGGCGGCGGCACGGTCGATTATGCGAGGCGTCAGGCGCTCGCTCGCTGCTCCTCCCGCGGTGCCACCGACTGCACAATTTATGCAGATGATTTGCAGGTCGTGTCGCGGCCGGCGCAGCTCCCAGCAGTTCCCGGGCCGCTGCTCCAGACTGCCCGTTTTGCCTTCGTCCCCGATGACCGATTCATCTGGCACGGACCCGCAACCGCCGCCGGCATCCTGGTCTGGGGCCATGGGTATAGCGGTGTCGATTATCGCGGTTTGCAGCCACCGCCTCTCACCCGTGCCTTCAACAATGCCGGCTTCGACATCGTGCGGTTCGACCGCGATCCATCGACCGATTACGCCGACTGGGCGCGCGACTGGTTGCGCGGCGGGCTCCGGGAGATGCGGCGCTACGGGTACCGCTTTGTTGTCACCGGCGGCCAGTCCAGGGGGGCAAATGATGCCCTGTTCGCCCTGACCGAGCTCGGTCTTGCCGACGGCGTCATAGCCGTCTCCCCGGGCGGCTACGGTTCGTTCGCGCCCGAGCTGGCTCGCTCCGTCTACCAGGCATCCTCCCCGGCAGCGCGCGTTGTGTTCGTGCAGTTCGACCACGACGGGATCGGCGGACCCGATCTTCCGGGGCGGGCGGAGATGATGCGCACCACCCTGGCGTCCCGCGTCGGCGCTGTCCTCGTCCTGGACCGGCCGGAGGGCTTCGAGGGGCACTTCGCCGGCACGACGGGCAAGTTCGCGGTCCAGTTCGGCCCCTGCATCTACCGCTTCATCACCCGCGGCACAGGATGTGGCCCTGCGACGGGGCAGGTCTCAGCTCGATAGAGCACTCTTCTGCTGCAGCCGCCCACGAAAGGATCACGAAAATGCCCGCGCTCGGTTGCCTGATCCCATTCGTGCTGCTGATCGTGGGCGCCGCCGTGGGCGGAGCAATCGGCGGCACGAGATCCGCCATCTGGGGAGGCGTCGCCGGCTTCGCGGTCGGCCTGTTGTGTGCGCTGGCCGCGCTACGGCTGTTCGAGCGTGCCAAGAACAGTCTCCCGGAATAGCTTCCCGCGGCGCGGCGAACTCAGGGTGCGTTGCCGAAAATCCGCTGCTGCACCTTGTCGCCGACCCTGATGTTGAGCCTCGCCGTCGTGCCGGCCGCCAGTTCCAGCGTCGCGCGCACCGGTCCACGACTGTCGATGACCGCCAGGCTTTGCGGCACGGTGTTCTCCGCAATCGAGCGGATGGTGCCATCAGGATTGATGAACACCATGTCGAGCGGCGCGATCGTGTTGCGCATCCACATCTGCGAGTTGTGCGGGATCCCCCAGTCGAACAGCATCCCGCCTTCAGCCGGCACGCTCGGGCGAAACATCAGCCCGACTGTCTGCTGATCTGACGTGGTGGCCATCTCCACGTTGAACTCGTGCGGAATGCCGTCGCGCGTGGTGATGACCAGGCGCTCCTTTGGCAGTTCCGGCTGCGGGCCGGTCGGATTGGGGCCCTGAGCGACGGCGCGCAGCGGCGCAAGGGCCAACAGCATCAGCACATGACGACGATTTACGTGGACCTCACTGACGCTGCGGCATGCCTTCGGGCACGACGGTCTTCACGATGCTTGCGTCCAGTGCCTCATAGTCGTGATAGCCGATCGCCTCGTAGAGTTCCGCGCGGGTCTGCATCTGCTCCAGCATCGACTGCGTCCCGCCATCGCGACGGATCGCTGCGTACAGCGCTGCCTGCGCCTTGTTCGCGACACGCAGTGAACTGACCGGCCAGATCACCATCCGGTAGCCCATGTCCTGGAACTCGGCTGCCGTGAAGAACGGCGTGCGACCGAACTCGGTCATGTTGGCGAGCAGCGGCGCATCGACGCGGGATGCGAATGCACGGAACATCTCGGCAGTGATCAGCGCCTCGGGGAAAATCGCATCGGCACCCGCCTCGAGATACAGCTTCGCGCGTGCCACCGCGCCATCCACGCCTTCGCTTGCCGCGGCATCGGTGCGGGCGACGATGAACAGGTGACGGCGAGCGCGGCGTGCCGCGGCGATCTTGGCGGCCATGTCGTGTGGATCGGCAAGCTTCTTGTCGTTCAGGTGGCCGCATTTCTTCGGCAGCAACTGGTCCTCGATGTGCACTGCGGCGGCGCCGGCGTCCTCGAAACTGCGCACCATGTGCATGACGTTGAGCGCCTCGCCGTAACCGGTGTCGCCATCGACCAGCAGCGGCAGTCCGGTTGCACGGGTGATCTGCCGGATGAAGAAGCAGACCTCATCCACGGTGATCATGCCGAGGTCGGGAATGCCCATCGACGCTGTCATCGCCGCGCCGGACAGATACAACGCCTCGAAGCCCGCTGCCTTCGCCTGCAACGCCGCCATGCCGTTGTGTGCACCTGGTATCTGCACGATGCCTGGCCGCGCAAGCAGCGTCCGAAACCGGTCACCGGCGGAAGTGGTCGGCAGATTGTCGGCAACCAGATAGGTCATGGGATGAACTCCGCGCGGGGCGGCCAACGGCTTAGCCGAAGGTGCGGCGAAAAGACAGTGCGTCGCTAACTGGATCGCAACATTTCGTTGCCATATTGACTATCACGCGGGACACCGTTCTCGCGGTATCCGCGACCCATTGGCCGACAAAACTCAGCCAGATCACGCGAGTGGATCGGCCCGCTGCGGTGCCCGTCTGCTCGCAGGCAAGGTGCACCGTGCCCATCGCCCTAAGCAAGACTGCGTTTGTCGGCACTTCGTCGCAGACCATTGGGCTGTCTCAGATGTTCAGCGTGACCGCCGGCAGCAGCAATCCGACATACCTGGTGCTGTCCGCGCTCGATCGGAACGAGTACACCGCGAAGGCCAGTGGTGCCGTCGGGAAGTTGTCGGGCAATGGGCATGAACTCAGCCTGAGCAGCATTGGGGATGTCGATGGCCGCGGAGCCGGCATCGTCTTCACCTACCAGGCCACGAGCGGACGCTATTACAGCAGCACCTACGGCTATTTCGACCGGTTGACCTACGTCTCGTCCGGCAGCCTGGGCGATGTAACCAACCTGTCGCTGTTCGGCACAAACAATCTCAGCCTGCGACGACCTACGCTGGCGACGTCTATGACATGATGCAGGTGGATGCCGCCGGCTATCTCGGCAGCGTCAGCGTGGCGACGGAGCCGGGCTTCGCCGCAAGTGTCCCGACCCAGGCGACGCCGAATTCAATCGCGGCGATCGCCAGCAGCTTTGTCGGCCAGGCCTGGAACATGAACGGCTGCTGGGTGCTGACGAGCGCCATCGGCGCCGAGGCTGGCGCGTCGCTGCCGGTCCAGACCACCGCGATCGGCATACCAGGACAGGCCAGCGGCGAGTGGATCGTCGCATTCAACGGCCCGGCCGGCGACACCGGCAATTGGCAGTCAATCGTGCACGCCGGGGAAATGGTGGTGTTCGGCACTCTCGGCGGCGGTGGCCACATCACCACCTGCGTGTCCGGCTCCGGCAGCAGCGCGATGCTCGTGGACAACATCACGTACGTGAACGCTCAGGGAAAGATCACCAATCCCGCGAATGACGGATCGAGCGCCGATGTGATCGTCGCCACCCCGCATGCCGCCACGCAGGAATGGGCGTTTGCTCAGCCCTCGCTCGTCGTCATCTATGAGCTTGACACACCGGTCGTCACCACCAAGGTCGCGTCGTTGAGCCTTGCCTGTATGGCCTCGCAATCGCTGGCGCCGCTGTTCACGGCGAGCGATCCGGCCAAGAGGGCGATCACCAGCTGGCAGGCGTACAACACCATCATCGGCGACAACCTGTTGCTCAACGGTATCCCGTACGCTGCTCACGCCGCGACGTCCGCCGTGACAGCTGCATCGCTCTCCTCGATCTCGCTGCGCGCAGGCGCGACGCCGACAACCGATACGCTGGAAGTGCGCGCCTTCAACGGTCTCTATTGGGGAGACTGGCAGTCGCTCTCTGTCTCACTCACGGCCGCGCCGCCCGTGCTCGCCCTACAGACGCCAAACCAGACTTGGTCAGGTGGCAAGGCGATCAATCTGAAGCTGCCGGTGGCGACCTTCACTGATCCGGAACGTCAGGCGTTGAGGTACACCGCCACGTTGTCGAACGGACAGGCGCTGCCGACCTGGCTCAGATTCAACGCAAACACCGAGACCTTCACTGGCACTGCGCCGTCGACGGCCCAGAGCCTGACCATCAAGGTCACGGCGACAGATGCAAGCGCATTGTCGGCAACGGAGACATTCACCGCCACGATACTGGGAAAGCCGACACTGACAGCCCAGACGCCGAAGCAGATCTGGCAGGAGGGCAAGCCCGTCTTCTTCGCGCTACCGGCGAACACGTTCACCGACCCGCAGGCGCAGACGTTGCGGTATGCAGCTTCCCAATCGAATGGGCAGGCACTGCCGAGTTGGCTTACCTTCAATCCAACGAGCAGAACGTTCAGCGGCACTGCACCGGGCACCATACAGAACCTGATCGTCAAGGTGACGGCGACCGACACGAGCGGGCTCGCCGCGTCGGAAACCTTCGCCGCGAACGTCGCCGCGCCTGTCGTGAATCCCGGCATAACGGTGTCCGCACAGACGGCACCGCAGACCTGGACAAACGGCAAAGACGTCGATCTCGTGTTGCCAGCCGACAAGTTCGCCGACGCATTGGGATTGCGAATGTCGTTCGCCGCCTATGAGGTGAGCGGTCCCAACATCACGTCCTGGCTACACTTCAATGCGACCACTCACGCGTTCACCGGGAAAGTCCCGACAAATGCCAGCGGGACCATTTGGCTGGCGGTGGTTGCATCCGACGCCCGGCATACCTCAGCGGCGGACCTGTTTCCCGTCACCTTCGCCAGCGCTTCGACTGTTTTGTCTGGCCCAGCAGCGTCGCCCGGGAGCACACCAACTTTCGATCTATCCCACGTGGCGAACCTGCTGGCGATCCACTCGTGACGTCTCGCGCTATGTGAAGAACAGCAGGCCCACCAGTGCTAGGACCGGCAGCAACAGCACCGAGGCCAAAAGAGCAAAGCCGAAGAACCCCGGCATCCGCACGCCGCGATGTGCGGCGATCGCACGCAGCATCATGTTCGGTGCGTTGCCGATGTAGGTGAGTCCGCCAAAGAACACCGCTCCTGCCGAAATCGCGGCGAGGGTCACGCCCTCCGCTCCGGACAACGCTGTCGGGCGAACGCCGGCCAGCTCGAAGAACACCAGATAAGTCGGCGCGTTGTCGAGCAACGCCGACAGGATACCAGTCAGCCAGAAATACATCAGAGGCAGGTTCTGCCCGCCACCATTCCGGCTGAGCCGCAGCAGCGGCGCGAGCGGCCCACCGAGCCCCGCCTCGAGCATCGCCACCACCGGCCCGATGGTGATGAAGATCGCCGCGAACAGTATCGCCACCTCGGCCATTGGCTGCCAGGTGAAATCGTTCGACTTGGCGAATTGCCCGCGGCGTGAACGCAGCCGAAACCAGAGCAACCAGTAAGCAACACCGCGACACCGCCAAACTGTGCCACGATGACTGGCTCACCCAGCACCACGACCGTCCACGGCCGCACGAAGCCCTGTGCCAGGACGACAGCAACCACCAATAGGATCAGCGCCAAGTTCCCCAAGCCGCGGACGCGAAACCGCTCCGCTCGCGGCGCCGGCGGTTCGCTCGCCGCGAGATGACGGTCGATCAGGTAGAACGAGGCCAGCAGCAGGACGGCCACGACCAACAAAGGCGCCAGCAGGTGACGGGCCGGCCAGAAGAACGGCACACCGTGCAGCAGCCCGATATACAGCGGCGGATTGCCGAGTGGCGTCAGTGCGCCCGACGCGTTTGCGACCAGCACGATCACGAACACCACCAGGTGCACCTTCCGCCGGCGGTACGCGTTGGCGCGCAGCAACGGGTGGATCAGCACCATCGAGGCGCCGGTCGTGCCCATCACCACTCCCATCGCCATGCCCAGCGCCAGCATCGCGGTGTTGCCAATCGGCGTTCCAGCGGGTCCACCGCGCAACAGCACCCCTCCGCCAGCGGCGTAGAGCGCGAGCAGCAGCGTCACGAATGGCAGATAGTCGATCAACAGCGCGTGCCAGATGGCCGCAGCGGCCGCGCCGAGCCCGCTCGCCAGCGCCTCGGCCGACAGCAGCGCTGCACTCCAGGCAAACGCCACGACCCCCATTCGCCGGTGCCAGAAGCGTGGCGCGACGACCGGCAGCACCGCCATAGACGCCAGGAAACCCGCGAAGGGTACCCCCCACGCCAGAGCGGGTGCGCTTGATTGCATGCCCCGGACCCTGCAAGTAACGTCCGACGCGCACAACGGAAATCGGTCCAATGGACATGACAGGCGAGCGGCGTATCGAGGCGCCGCGCCAGACCGTATGGCAGGCGCTCAATGACCCGGCGGTGCTCAAGGCCAGCATCCCGGGCTGCGAGAGCCTGGAAAAACTGTCGGACACCGACATGAAGGCGACCGCGGCGGTGAAGATCGGCCCGATCGCGGCACGGTTTACCGGCGCGGTCCACCTCACCGACATCGATCCGCCGAACGGCTACGCGATCGGCGGCGAAGGCCAGGGCGGTGTCGCCGGCTTCGCGAAGGGCGGTGCCAAGGTGCGGCTGGAGGACGATGGCGGCGGCACCATGCTGCGTTACGAGGTCCACGCCCAGGTCGGCGGCAAGATCGCCCAGCTTGGCGCCAGGCTGGTCGACGCCACCGCGAAGCAGATGGCGGACTCCTTCTTCGATCGGTTCAGCGCCCAGGTGGCGCCGCCGACACCGAAGCCCTCCCTGACCGAGCCGAGTGACTATGTGCCACGCCCGGTCGTCCCGGCGCCGGCGCACCCGCCTGCCATCGGGATCCTCGCGCTCATACCGAGCGAACCTCTCGGCATGCCGCTGGTCGCCTGGATTGGCGGGGCGATCTACCTGTTCATGTTGGTCCTGATCCTCGGAAGCATGCTGTAGTGGCGGATCTGCCTGCGACCGTCGCCGACACGGCCAAGCTGCTCGCCGACCAGGGTTACATCGCCGACCAGGAGCTGGCGACCGCGGTGCATCTGGCGCTCGCCATGCGCCGCCCGCTGTTCCTGGAAGGCGAACCCGGCACCGGCAAGACCGAGATCGCCAAGGTGCTGGCTGCCGGTCTGAAACGACGGCTCGTGCGGCTGCAATGCTACGACGGGATGGACCTGTCAGCGGCGGCCTACGAGTGGGACCATGCGCGGCAGCTCATGGCGATCAGGTTGGCCGAGGCCGCCGGCCACACCGATACGGGTGAGCTGTCCAGCGACATCTACACGCGCAAGTACCTGCTGGCGCGGCCGCTGCTGTCGGCGATCGATCCCGACCTGCCAGCGGCTGTGCTGCTGATCGACGAGCTCGATCGCGCCGACGAACCCTTCGAGGCATTTCTGCTGGAGCTTCTGGCGGACTTCCAGATCACGGTGCCCGAATACGGCACTGTCCGCGCGCGGACTCTGCCGGCAGTGGTGATCACCTCCAACCGCACGCGGGAGGTGCATGACGCGATCCGCCGGCGATGCCTTTACCACTGGGTGGACTATCCCAATGCGGCACGCGAGCGCGCGATCCTGGCAGCCAAGGCACCGACGGTGCCCGAGCATCTGTCGGCTCAGGTGGTGGCATTCGTGCAAAGACTCCGAAGCGAGGATCTGTTCAAGCTGCCCGGCGTCGCCGAGACGATCGACTGGGCGCAGGCGCTGACCTACCTGAACCAGAAAGAGCTCGCGCCCGCAACGGTCGATGAGACACTCGGCGTCTTGCTGAAATATCAAGACGATATCGCCAAGGTTCGCGGTGCCGAGGCAGCGCGGCTGGTGACCGAGGCGCGGCAGGCGGCCGAGTGACACAGAGCGATCCGGCTGCACTTGCCGCCAACGTCATGCACTTCGCACACCTCCTGCGGCGTACCGGTCTGCCGGTGGGACCGGCGGAGGCGCTGGCGGGGCAGCAGGCGCTGTCTCTGGTCGAAATCGGCAATCGCACCGAGGCGCGTGCCGCGTTGCGCGCCGCAATGATCCACCGGCACGAACATCAGGATGTGTTCGACCAAGCCTTCAATCTGTTCTGGCGCGATCCCACCGCGGCCGAGCAGGCGGTCGCGATGGCGCTGCTCGAGGCGCAGAAGGACAAGCACCCGGAGCGCCCTCCGCCAGGCAGCCGCCGCGTCGCCGAAGCGATGGCCAAGCCACGTGAAACGAAACCGCGCGTCGAGGACGAACCGCCCGTGATGGACGCGGTGCTCACTGTGTCGGATCGCGAACGCCTGCAGCGCATGGACTTCGAGGCGATGAGCGCCGAGGAGATCGCCGAGGCGAAGCGCGAGATCCGCCGCCTCGTGCTGCCGCTCGACGCAAGGCGCACGCGCCGGCTCCGTGCCGATCCGCTCGGACCGGTCACCGATCTCCGCCGCACCATCCGTCAGAGTCTGCGCCAGGGTGGCGAGATCCTCACCATCGCCCGCAACCGTCAGGTGACACGTCCGCCACCTCTCGTCGTGCTCTGCGACATCTCCGGGTCGATGTCGCGCTACGCGCAGATCCTGCTGCATTTCCTGCACGCCGTGACCAACGATCGCGACCGCGTGCATGTCTTTCTGTTCGGCACGCGGCTCTCCAATGTCACGCGCCAGCTTCGTCATCGCGACGCGGAGGTGGCGTTCCAGATGGTGTCGCATGTCGTGCCCGACTGGTCGGGCGGCACCCGAATCGGCGAAGCGCTGGATACGTTCAATCGCCTCTGGGCACGACGCGTGTTGGCGCAGGGTGCGATCGTGCTGCTGATCACCGACGGATTGGATCGTGACGGCGCGCGCGGACTGGCGGAGAACATGGATCGCCTGCATCGTTCGTGCCGACGGCTGATCTGGCTCAATCCACTGTTGCGCTGGGCTGGCTTCGAACCAAAATCTCAGGGGATACGCGCAATGCTGCCGCACGTGGATGACTTCCGTCCCGTGCACAACCTGGCCAGCCTGCGCGCGCTGGTCGATCTCCTGTCCCGCCCCGCTCCGCGACGCTCACTCTTGGCGGCGGCGGCCGAGCCTGAAAGGATGGCATCATGAGTATTGCCGAAACCGAAGATGTGATGGGCACCGCCGCCACCTGGCGCGCTGCCGGTGAACAGGTGGCCATTGCGACAGTGACCGAGGCGTGGGGCAGTTCGCCGCGTCCCGCCGGAAGCCAGATGGCCGTGACGAAGTCGGGCAAGATGGCGGGATCGGTATCCGGCGGCTGCATCGAAGGTGCGGTCGCCGACGCCGCGATGAAGACGCTGGATACCGGCACGCCGCAGTTGCTCGACTTCGGCGTCACCAACGAGCGCGCCTGGGAGGTAGGCCTGGCGTGCGGCGGAAAGGTGAAGGTGTTCGTGGAGAAGCTTTGGTGATGAGCGGCAGCCGGCGAGGGGGCAACTCCAATGACACCCGATATCCTGGCCGCCCTGGAACAGGCGAAGCGCGAAAAGCGTCCAGTCGTACTCGCGACGCGCCTGCCCGACGGCGCGCAACGTCTGCTGCCAGATCCGGCCGCAGCCGCGGAACTGAACGCCGCCGCCGAGCAGGTCCTGCAATCGGATGAGAGCGGCACCGTGAAGATCGATGGAGCCGACTGGTTCCTTCATGCGCACAACCCACCACTGCGACTGATCGTGGTCGGCGCGGTCCACATCGCGCAGGCCCTGGTACCGTTTGCCACGCAGTGTGGCTTTGCCGTCATCGTGGTGGACCCGCGCCGGTCGTTCGCGTCGGATGAGCGGTTCCCCGACGTCACTGTCTCCACCGCCTGGCCGGACGAAGCGATGGACGAACTGCGGCCCGACAGCCGCACCGCCGTCGTGACGCTCACGCACGATCCGAAGCTCGACGATCCCGCCCTGGACCGCGCGCTGAAGTCGCCGGCGTTCTACATCGGCTCGCTCGGTTCGCGTCGCACCCACGCCGCGCGGCTGAAGCGCCTGCGTGACCTGGGCCACGGCGAGGCCGCGCTCGCACGCATTCAGGGCCCCGTCGGCCTCAACATCGAGGCGGTCACCGCCCCGGAAATCGCATTGTCCATCATCGCGGAGCTCGTCGCGGTGCGGCGCGGCGCCAAAGTGCCGCAGAAGCAGCCGCTGGCCGCATGAAGTTCGGCCCCGTCCCGCTGGAGGAAGCCCGCGGCGCCATCATGGCGCACTCGCAGCGTGTCGGCGAGCGGATGATCCGCAAAGGATCGGTGCTGGACGAGGACGCGCTGAACGCCTTGCGCGAAGCGGGCCGCGAGGAGGTCATCGTCGCCCGCCTGGAACCGGGCGACGTTCCCGAGGACATCGCCGCGGATCGCCTGGCGCAGCCCTTGGTCTCGCCGCTATTGGCACGCACGCGCGCGGCCACAGGCCGGGTCAACCTCGCGGCCGAAGTGCCTGGCCTGCTGCGCGTCGATGCGGCGATGATCAATCGCCTGAACACGATCGATGAATCGCTCACGATCGGGACCTTGCCGGACTATGCGGTCGTGGCGCCCAAGGACTTGGTGGCGACGGTGAAGATCATACCGTTCTCGGTGCCCGGCAACGTGCTCGCCGTGGCCGAGGCCCTGGTTCGCCAAGCCGGTTCGCCGCTCGCGCTGCACCCGTTCCATCACCTGAAGGTCGGTCTCGTCATCACGGAACTGCCCGGCCTGAAGGACAGCGTCACCGAAAAGACCATCGCCGCCACCGAGCAGCGGGTGACCCAGCTCACCGGATCGCTGCTGCCGCCGCTGCATTCGCCGCATGAGGAAGCACCGATCGGCAAAGCCCTGGAATCGCTGATTTCTCAGGGAGCGGATCTCCTGCTCGTGGTCGGCGCCTCGGCGGTCGTGGACCGTCGGGACGTTGGTCCAGCTGGCATCGTCAAGGCCGGCGGCGAAATCCTGCACTTCGGCATGCCGGTGGACCCTGGCAACCTCATCTGCCTCGGCCGCATCGGCACGACACCGGCGCTGGTCCTTCCCGGCTGCGCACGCAGCCCAAAGCTCAACGGCATCGACTTCGTGCTGACCCGGCTGTTCGCGGGCCTCCCGGTCGGCCCGACCGAGGTCATGAAGATGGGCGTGGGCGGGTTGCTGAAGGAGATCGACACGCGGCCGATGCCGCGCGAGAAGGCGCCCGCCACGCCGCGTACCGGCGCCGCCCCGCGCAGCGCGCCGACAATCGCCGCCATCGTGCTGGCCGCCGGGCGGTCGCGACGCATGGCGCCGCACAACAAGCTGCTGGTCGCCGACCGCACCGGCAAGCCGATGATCGCCCGCGTGGTGGACAACGTGCTGTCATCGAATGCCCGTCCGGTGCTGGTGGTGATCGGGCATCAGTCGGAGCAGGTGCAGCACGCTTTGGGCGGCAGGCCGGTCCGCTACGTCCATGCGCCCGACTATGCGCATGGGCTGTCCGCCAGCCTGAAGACCGGCATCGCCGCCGTGCCCGAGGAGTGTGCGGCGGCGTTGGTCTGCCTGGGTGATATGCCGCTTGTCACCGGCCGGATGATCGACCGCCTGTTGTCGGCATACGATCCGGATGAGGGAAGGTTGATCGTGCTGCCGACGTTCCGCGGCAAGCAGGGCAACCCGATGCTGTGGGACAAGCGGTTCTTTCCGGAGATCCTGCAGATTACGGGCGATTCCGGCGCGCGTTTCCTGCTCGGCAAGCACCTCGAGGCGGTGGCCGAGATGGAGATGGCGGACGACGCGGTACTGCGCGACTTCGACACCACAGAGTCGCTGAACAGCCTGCCGCAACGCCTGCGACCGGAGCCGATAGGATGAACCAGTCGGGGGGAGGGGGCGGCCTCAGTTCGTAACCCATGCCAATCTGTGAGGCTGACCCCTGGCGTTTCCAGTATTTCGAGCACATCGACTGCCCGCCGGACGTCCGCATATCCACCGAAGACCCCGACTCCTGGGAATGGTTCCCCGATCATCGCTGGATCTACGACAAGCTCGCCGTCGCCCTGTCCCAGGACCTGCAGGCCGCGCCGCACGGCGTGATGCCGCCATCGTTCCCGGTGTTCTCCAAGCCGATCATGAACCTGCGTGGCATGGGCACTGGCAGTCAGGTCATCGCCTCGGCCGATGAGTATCGCGCTGCTCTGACCGCCGGCCACTTCTGGTGCACGCTGCTGACCGGGCCTCATGTCAGCACCGACGTGGCACTGGTGGACGGCGAGCCGCGTTGGTGGCGGCACACCACCGGCGCCACCGGACCCGGCGGCACCTTCGACCACTGGCTGATCCACGCGGAGCCTATGCCGGGCATCGAGGATTGGTGTGGTACCTGGTCACGCCGCCACCTGCGCGGCTACACCGGCATGGCCAACTTCGAGACGATCGGCGGCCGCATCATCGAGGCGCATCTTCGCTTCGCCGACCAATGGCCTGATCTTTATGGTCCCGGCTGGGTCGAGGCGGTCGTGCGCCTGCATGTGACGGGCGACTGGGTTTATCCCGACGCCGACCGGGTCGACGGCTACAGCGTCGTGCTGTTCGGCCCCCACGGTCCGCGTTATCGCCACCCGCCCGACGCGCTGGTGGACGAAGTGCGGATGATGCCGGGAGTATCCAGCGTTCAGATCACCTTCCACGAGGACAAGGCTCCGGAGCACCACGCCATGCCCCCGGGCGGATTTCGCTTGGCCATCGTCAACGCGCGCGCACTCGATGCCGGTCAAGCCGGCCGGGAACGGTTGCGCCAGGCCCTCATGCCTCATTCGACTGGTTGAGGGGCAGGCAGGAAGTTGCTTCTGCCTCGCCCCGCGTTCAGGGCGGACCGGTGCCGGCTGCTGCTGGCGCCGGTAACGCGGCGGGCGTGGCGGCGGATCGGCCTGGGAGCGGCACCCTTTCGCAGATGTCCTTGAACAGGGCGACGAGGCTGCCGCCGTACAGCATGACGGCGCGGCACAGTTCTCGCCACAGCGGGTGGCTCGGCGTGATGCCGAGATCGCGGCAGATATCGACAATGACCGCGCCGACCGGCCGACGGCGGACCTCGGCGGCGATCTGCTCCGGCGTGGGCAGACGGGCAAGGCGAGGGTTGGCCTCCCCGGCGGGCTTGGCGGCTGCCGGCTGAGGCGCGCGCGGTGCACGTTGGGCCGGTGCGCGCGGAGGCTTGGGTGGCGCATCCGGGTGGGCAGCCGCAGCCAGCTCCACGACCCTGGCTTCGAGCGCGCTGGCGCGCAGCAGGCCACGGGTGATGCGCGCGAGGATCAGCCCGATGTCGCCCGTGCCAAAGGGAAGCGTGACGGGGGCGAGGTCGTTGGTGGTGCGCTGCTGAAGGGTGGCGGCGAGTTCCTTGCCGTAATCGATGAGCTTGCGCACCAGGTCGACGAGGCGCCCGAAGCGGCCGGGTTTGTCGCCGGGCGCAACGGGGTCCGGTACGGGTGGGATGGCGGCCACGGCTGACATGAACGTAACAAGAACACGAAGCGGCGGCGCGCGTCAAGGAATATATTCAGGCCACTTGGCAGGACCCGCAGGCCCTCAGCCGATGGCTGCCGCCACCCACTGCGCCCAGGCCAGCGCCTGCCGATCCTCACCGATTCGCGTCACGATCTGGATGCCGAGGGGCAGTCCGGCCGGGCCTGCCCCCGCGGGCACCGTCACGCATGGGACATGCAGGCTGGTCCAGATCAGGTTGAACACCGGATCGCCGGTCCATCCGAGACCTGCCGGCGCCTGACCGGGCGCGGATGGCGTCACCAACGCGTCCAGCCCCTCCATGCAGGCAGGGAACTCGCGCTGCGCGCGCTCGAACACCGCGTGTGCCTCGGTCACTGCTGCCTCACTCTGCGACAGGCCGAACTCCAGCCGCTCGCGCAACCCCTCGCTGATCCCCTCGCGCGCATTGGCCAATTCCCAACCCAGCGCACGGCCGCTCTCGTTGTTCATCACGATCGGATGCGCTGCGGCGATTGCCGCAACGCCCGGAGACAGTTCGCGATCGACGACTGTGGCCCCGGCCCGCGCCAGCGCCGATGCGACGCGCGGCAACAGCGCCTCGGTCTCGGGCGCGGCTGCGTCCCAGGCGGGCGAGCGGCAGATCCCTAGGCGCGGCGCTCGATCCGGCCGAGCATCCGGGTCCCCGAGATCCCGACCAGCCACGGCGCGCGCGAACAGTGCGCAATCGGCAACGCTGCGCGCGATGACTCCCACGGTATCAAGGCTCTCCGACATGAGCTTCATGCCGAACCGGTTGATCATCCCGTAGCTCGGCTTGTAGCCCACCACACCACAGAACGCCGCCGGCCGAATCACACTGCCCGCGGTTTGCGTGCCATAGGCCACCGGGAAGAAGAAATCAGCGACCCCGGCAGCCGATCCGCTGCTCGACCCGCCCGGTGTATGCTGAGGATTGTGCGGGTTGGCCGTCGGACCTGGTTTGCGCGTGGCAAACTCGGTGGTGACCGTCTTGCCGATCACCACGCCGCCCGCCGCGCGCGCCCAGGCCACCGCCGCGGCATCGGCCCGCGGCTGCCAGCCACGCCAGATCGGCGAGCCGTACTCACTCGGCATGTCAGCAGTGTCGAGTACGTCCTTCACGCCGATCGGCAACCCGTGCAGCGGTCCTTGTTGCGGTGACAACGTCGCACGCCGCGCGGCATCCGCATCGAACCAGGCGAAGGCACGTACCGACAGCTCCCTTTCCCCGATCCGTTCAAGGCACGCCTCCATGATATCGATCGGTCGCAGCGTCCCATCGCGCATCAGTCGGACCGCTTCGGTGGCCAGTCAGTTTCGCCGGGTCCTGCATGGCTGAATTCTCCTCGGGAAACGCATGCACAGGCTGGCGCACGGCGCCCCGCGGGTCCATCCTTTATGCGATGGAACCGTCCGAGCATCCCGCACTCGTGCACGTCGGCGCCGGCCCTGACGGGTCACTGACCTACCTCGTCGGCACGTCGCCCGAAGAGCTGCCATCGGTGCACCGCCGCGACCTGGAGCGTGCCTGGTACGCGGCGCGTGACGCCGCTCTGGCACAGCGCTGGGGCGTCGCCCGCTTCTTCCGCTTCCAACGCGACGACGGCTCCTATGGCGATCTCGCGCTGGCCGATCGTGATGCTTGCTGCTGGGCCGATGCGGTCGATGGCACCGTCGGCATGCGCAACAGCTACGGTCTCTCGGTCTGCCTGCGCCTGCTGGCGCTGGTGGATTTGTTGGCGCGTGTGCGCTGGGCGGATTCACTCTGCCTGCTGCAGCGCGACGGCGCCGAACTGCATCCCTCGCTGCTGCGCGCCGCCGCGAGCAGCCCGTTGACCGCAGAGGCGCGCTTCGACGAAGCCAGGTTTCGCGGCCGGCTCGCGCAATTTGCCTTCGGATTGGCCCTGGAAGGCCAAACGGCGCATCGTCTGACAGGAGCCACGCCATGAGCCGCATATGCGTCCTGCTCCTGCCGATGCTCGCGCTCGCGCAGTGTACTCCGCCGCCGCCCCCGGTCGGCCAGGCGCGCGCCGATGCTGCAACGCTGGCCGCGTGCCGCGAGCATGCTGACTCGGTGTACGACCGAACCCACCGCGACACGATCTACTCGATCAGCAGCCGTGACTCGCCATATTCGGCCAACTACACGCCGGGCGTCGTCGACCGCGGCCTCGCACAACGCTTCGGACGCGACAACATGGTCCGCGACTGCGTGCGCAACACTGGCACCGAGACCGACCTCTCCCCCGCTCCAGGACCAGCGCCGAAGACGCCCTGAACCGCGAAGGTCGCGGCTATCGTGGCCAGCCTGTCAGCACTCGCCGGCGTATTCGCGCAACGCAACGCGCGGATATTTTACGCCGGCAGCGTCACCTGCTGGACTGGCTCGTGGATGCAGCGGGTGGCCACTGACTGGCTGGCCTGGGAACTCACTCATTCAGCGCTCTGGGTCAGCGTCATCGCCTTCTGCAACCTGGCTCCTTCGGTGGTGATTTCGCCGCTCGCCGGTGCGGTAGCCGATCGCGTCGACCGCGTCCGCCTGACCGTCGCCTCGCAGTTCGTCGCCGCGGCGCAGGCGGCAATCCTGGTTGTGCTGATCCTGACCGGGCTGATCAGGGTCGAGTTCATCGCAGCGCTCTCCGCGCTCAACGGCATGGCCGAGACATTTGCCCAGCCGGCGCGCCAGTGCCTGCTCCCTGGCCTGGTTCCGCGAGCCTACCTGCCCGGCGCGGTGGCGCTGAACTCGCTGACCTACAACATCGCCCGCTTCGTCGGCCCTGCCCTGTCCGGCCCCATGATCGCCGCTTGGGGCGTCGTGCCGCCGATCGCCTGCAACGGCGCCGCCTTTCTGTTTGCCAGCCTGACCATGTATCTGCTGCGGCTCGATCCGGCGATCCGGCTCGGCCACCGCTCCAGCCACAGCGTGCTGCACGACGCGGTCGAGGGCATTCGCTACGTCGCGCGTCACCGCGGCATCGGGCCCATCATGCTGTTCGCTGCCGCGGTCGGGATGCTGCTGCGCGCAGTGCCCGAGATGCTGCCGCCCTACGTCGCCGATCTGTTCGGGCGGGACGCACGCGGACTGGCCACGCTTGCCAGCACGATGGGCCTCGCCGCGCTGGTCGGCGGCACGTTGGTGGCCATCCGAGGCCGGCTCGGCGGGCTGACGCGCATCGCCGTGTTTGCCGGCCTGGCAATGACACTGGCAACCGCCTGCTTCGTCGCCACGCACCAGTTCGCCGTCGGCGTGGTCTGCATCGGCGTGATGGGCGCGGCGACCACGATGCATGGCATATCCATCCAGACCCTGCTGCAGCACTCTGCCTCGTCCGTCATGGTCGGGCGCGTGTTGAGCCTGTGGGGAATGATCACCCGTGCCGCGCCCGCAATGGGCGCCCTGACCTACGGCGCAGCTTCTGAATTCCTCGGCTTGCAGGCGCCGGTGCTGCTGGGCTGCCTGCTCTGCGCCGTCGCCTGGCTGCTCACGAAGTCACGCCTGTCGCGCATTGCGCCGGCGCTGGAGGGCAGCGAGACGCTGGCCTGATCCGACGGCTTGCCCTAGAAGGCCGCGAGCTACCGCAACAAGGGGAGAGACCGCCGATGCCCACGATCAGCCGCACCGATCCCGGCACCATCCTGTCGAAGGCCGTCGAGTATCACGGCTTTGTTTATCTGCAGGGGGTCACGGCGAAGGACACCAGCAAGGACATCAAGGGACAGACGGCCGAGGTGCTGGCGCAGATTGATCAGTTGCTGGAAGAGCATGGCACGGACAAGACGCGCCTGCTGCAGGCGCTGATCTGGGTGAAGAACATCCGCGACCGCGACGGGATGAACGAAGTGTGGACTCCGTGGCTTCCCAAGGGCGGCGCACCGGCGCGGGCCTGCGTGCAGGCCGAACTCGCTAACCCATCGATCCTCGTCGAGATCATGGTCACGGCCTGCAAGTAGCGGCGGTGGCAAGCAACTCCGGCAAGTCAGCGACCAACGCCGGAGTCGTCGCCGATCGATACGATCTGACCGAATCGAGAACAGATCGCCCAATTAGGACAATTGTCCCGAATTTGCGACTTGTCCACAGGGCGCAACCCGGAAAGTGTGACCCCGCACGCGGAATTGGCGCTCCCTCGGGATTGCCTTCTTTGCAACCCTGTTGCTAGCGACACACAGACCTTCGGATGAAGCAGTTGGGGAGTCGGGTCGCGATGCATAGTTGGGGAACCAACACTAAGTCATTGATTTTCGGATCATTTCTGGCCTTGAGCTACCAAATCGCCGCGCCGTCAGCCGATGCCTCGCCCGGCCAACAACAGCGACAGCGACCTGAGACCGCCTACGAAAGGTATGCCGCTGCCAAATACCGGGGAAAGACGGTGCTGCGTGGCCAGTATGCGCGCGGAGGCCTCTCGTGCGTGCCGTTTGCGCGCAGTGATTCCGGCATCGCGGTGACCGGCAACGCTTGGCAATGGTGGGCCAACGCGGCCGGCGTGTATGCACGGGGCAGCGTTCCCGAGCCAGGCAGCGTGCTGACATTTCGCTCGAACGGCCGGATGCGGCTGGGCCACGTTGCCGTGGTGAGCCGCGTCATCAATCCGCGCGAGGTCGAGATCGAGCACGCCAACTGGTGGGGCCCCGGCATGAATGGCGGCGTGGCGCGCAACATACCGGTGGTCGACGTCTCGGAGGCCAATGATTGGACCGCAGTTCGCGTCGGCCTTGGTCAGCCCGGTCATTTCGGCAGCGTGTACCCGACTTATGGCTTCATCTACGACCGGCCCGATACCGGCGTGTTGGTGGCCGCAACCGGCACCCCGGCGCCGCAGCCAGAACTGAACCCTGTGCCCAGCGATCTGCGTCCGCGAACTGAGCGAGGATGGCAGACCTACGAGGAGGTGGCCCAAGCACCTGCTGGGCGAACGACGCATTCCGCGTCAGGCCAGGTGCATCGGGTCGCGACGCTGACCGACCGCAAGGAGTGACAGAGCCGGCGACACTACCGGAAGTGAGAATAGTATAGGCAGGGCTGGCGCACTGGGCATCCGGACCGGATACTCCGCCCGATCCCATGCGACAGATCTGCCTGCTACGCGTGTTCGCTCTCTTCGCGGTCCTCGTCGCCGCCCCGGCGCATGCCGCATGCCGCGTCGTGCCGTTGAGCGCCGTTCCCCTTGACACCGTCGACGGTCACGTCCTGGTGACCGTGCTGGTCAATGAAACCGCGGCGACGTTCATCCTCGATACCGGCGCAGAGCGCACACTGATGGGCGAGGACGTGGTCCGCCGTCTCGGCCTGGAACGCGACCACTGGGTGACATCCACGATCCTCGGCATCGGCGGCCTTCAGCAGCGCCCAAACGCCCTGCCCCGCTCGCTGCGTCTCGGCACCACGCCACTGCACCGCAGAACGCTGACCGGCGATACCAGCGTGACGGTCGGCCCGCTGCCGGTGACCGAGATTGCCGGTCGGCCGATCGCCGGATTGCTCGGCCGCGATTTCCTCTCGCTGTTCGATCTCGACCTCGATCTGCCGGACCATCGGATGACGCTGTACGATGTGCACGGCTGTGACGCGTGGTTCCTGCCGTGGACGAGCCCATATGCCGCCATCCCAGCCAGCATGCCGATGGCGGCCGCTCTGGTCGTGCAGGTACTGGTCGACGGCCGGCCCTTGCGCACACTGATCGATACCGGCGCCAGCTCCAGCCTGATCACCGCATCCGGCATGTTCCGGCTCGGGGTCACACCGGCATTGCTGACGCCCGATCCTGCCGGCAATGGCGCCGGCGTTGGACCGGCGCCGGTCCCGATGCACCTCCACCGCTTCGCCGAACTGCGCGTCGGCCCGGACGTAATGCGCGACCCCGCGCTATGGGTCGCGTCGGTCCGCGTCGTGCCGATCGTGGACATGCTACTCGGCGCCGACTGGCTGCAAACGCGGCGAGTGTGGCTGTCGTTCGCGACGAAGCAGATATTCGTGGCGGAACCACGGGGAGGCTGACGCGCCCTCGCCTATCGCTTGCGGCCGGAACCCGTGACGGACGGATTGAACGTCTTCTCGAACTCCATACGCCGGCTGCTGTTATTCACGATGGAGATGTGGGTGCCCGGACGCGTCGCCTTCGCACGATAAGGCTGACCCTTCTTGGCAACCACGTTGACGGTCCGCACCACCTTGTCGCCCTTGTGGTAGACGCGCTTCACGTCCAGATCCGTCAGCGGATAGATCGTGTAATCCTGATCATGCGTGTGCTTCGGGATGACCGCATTGGGGTGCATCACGGTATGGGTGATCCGCACATGCGGCCGATCGAACAGCGTGGTGATGACATAGGATCGCGACGCCGACTTCTTGGCTGCTGCTTTGCGGGCCATCGATGGCTCCTTCGGATTGGTGACGTCGATGAAACGGACATCGATGCCCGCGCCTCAACAGACGCATGAAACCAATGCTTTGCTTCCCTACGCTGCACTGGCAGGTTATTATCAACTTTAGATTGTTGCGTGTATCGATACAAGAGCAAGTATGCAGTGCATCTTTTGTCCGGCGATCGTTCCAGACGACACCGACTTCTGCCATGCGTGCGGAGGACGGCTGAGCTGGCGTTGCCATGGATGCGGCCAGCGTAATCCAACACCGTTCCTGCGCTGTCGCCAGTGCGGCACCGCGCATGAGCAACCGTCCCATGCGACCGAGATCATGCGCAGCGAGCGCAAGCTGGTGACGGTCCTGTTTGCCGATATTCGCGGCTCTCTCGAACTCATCCGCGGACATGATCCGGAGCAGGTGTCGGCGATCCTGGAATCCCGTGTTGATCTGATGATCCAGGCGGTGCAGACCTTCGACGGGACTGTGAGCCGGGTCATGGGCGACGGCATCATGGCCATGTTCGGCGCACCGCGGGCGGCGGAGCACCACGCGCTACGCGCGTGCCTCAGCGCGCTCAGGATCCGCGAAACTGCGACGCAGCCTGTCCGGACCACTCCGTCCGGCGATGTCGTCAGCCTGCGTGTCGGCCTTGGCTCGGGCGAGGTCGTCGTCAAACCGCTGGTGGCGCATAACTTCGCAGGCTACGACGCTGACGGCGAGGTCGTGCACCTTGCTGCCCGCATGGAGCAGATCGCACCGCCCAACACGATCCTGGTGACACCGCAGACCGCTCGATTGGTCAATCGCGATTTGCAGCTGCGGCCACTGGGACGCACCGAGATCAAGGGTCTCGATCGGCGGATGGAGCTCTACGAGCTCGTCGCTCGCCTGCCGCGGCGCAACTATCGGCTGGCCATCCAGGATCGCCCCCCGACTAGCCTGATCGGGCGGGATCGCGAGCTGGCGATCGTCGACAATGCCCGTCAGCAAGTTCTCGAGGGACAGGGTCGCGTCATCAGCATCTCGGGTGATGCCGGCTGTGGCAAATCCCGACTGCTGCATGAAGCGTTGCAACGGCACTCGGGCGAATGGCTGGTCCTCGACGGCCAGGCGCTGCCTTACGGAAACAAAGGCTACCGCATCATCCTGGACATGCTGGCCGGCTGCTTCGCACTCGACCCAGGCGACGACGCCGCGACCGCGATCGATAAGATCCATGCCTGCCTCCGGCTGCACAGCGAAGACGACCTGCTGGATCCGCTCGCGGCCCTGCATGACCTCGACCGGAACGACAGCGAGTGGTTGGCGCTGAGCCCGGTCGAGCGTGGCCGGCGCATGCAGAACGCCGTCTGCCGATTGTTCGAGACAATCAGCGCAAGCAGACCGCTCGCACTCGTCGCCGAGGACCTGCACTGGATCGATGCCGAAAGCCAGAAGATCCTGACCCGCCTCGTCGCGCAGAGCGCCGGAGCGCGCATCCTGCTGATCATGACATTCAGACCGGAGTATCAGCCGCCTTCGCCGGACTGCGACCACCACGTCGCGATCCGCCTTGATGCGTTGAACGAGACTGAGTCACTGCTGCTGCTCGGCCAGCGCATCGCACGTGGCCCCGGCGTCGATGCCCTCGAGCAGGTTCTGGTGGCCCGCACCGGCGGCAATCCGCTGTTCCTTGAAGAGATCCTGTCGGGCCTTGCCGAGGAAGGTGTGCTCCGCCGTACCGGCCGCCGCTATCGCCTGTCTCGTGCCATGGAGCCGCTCAATCTGCCGGAATCCGTCCGCAGCCTTCTGTCCGACCGCATCGACAGACTTGCCGCGGCGGAGAAGGATGTGCTGCAGGCCGCCTCTGTGATCGGGCAATCGACGACACTGCGGCTGCTTGAACGTGTCGCGAGGTCACCGGCCACGGCGGACATCTGTGCGCGTCTGGAGGTGTCTGGCTTCCTCGAGCCAGTTGACGCGCCGGAGCCGACCTACGTCTTCCATCACGCGTTGATGAGTGAGGCGGCCTATGCCGGCCTGCTGCATCAGCGGCGTGAAGTCATGCACGCGCGTGTCGTCGATGCCATCGAGGAACTCTACGGTGACCGGATCGCCGAGCACGTCGAGACACTGGCCGGTCATGCGGCGAGAGCACGCAACTGGCACAAGGCCGCCGATTATGCCAGGCGGGCGGGGCTGAAGACGGCTGCGCGTGACGCCAATGTCGAGTCCGTCCGGTTCCACGAACGCGCTCTGGATTATCTACAGCATTGGGAGGACGATGCTGATCGGCGGGACACGGCGATCGATCTGCATCTGGCAATTCGCGATCCGCTATTTCGTCTCGGCCGCATCAACGATATCGATACTCATCTGCGACAGGCCGAAACACTGTTACGGCCGCTCGGCGACAGCATTCGATTGGCACTGCTGCATGTGCTCGACGCAAATGTGCTCAACCTGCGGGGTGAATTCAGAGATGCGCTGATCGCTTGCGACGAGGCCTTGCGCATTGCGCGCGGGCTCGGTGATCATGCGCTGGAAGCACGTGCCCAATTCCAACTCGGCGTTGTTCACTTCGGCTGGGACGACTTCATCGCCGCCGATGCGCCATTGCGCGCCGCGCACGAGTTCCTCGCCGCTTATCCTATGGAGACGCGCTACGGCCTGAACCGGGGTGTCGATGTCGCCGCGATTGCCTACGCGGCGCGCGGCCGCGCAGCCATCGGCGACCTGGCGCAGGCCGAGCAGGACCTCCTCGATGTGATGGCAATTGCGGAGCGCCACGCGTCACCATTCGACTGGATATTCGCCTGCATTGCCGCTGGTGAAGTGAACGAACTCGCCGGGCGACTGGCAGAGGCAGCCGTCTGGTTTGACCGCGCACTCACCTGGGGCCGATCGGCCAACGCACTGCTGATGCCGGTCATCGCCGCCAGCCATCTGGGGCTGGTCGAGGCGCGCTCGGGCAAGGTGGCTGCTGGCGTGGCACGACTGAGGCAGGCCGTCGCCGATGCGGATCGGATGGGTTTCCGCAATGAGTTGCCCTTCTGCCTTGCAGCGCTCGCCGAAGCCACACTGGCATCGGGCGACGTCGCTGCGGCGACAGAACTGGCCGAGCGTTCCCGCAGCCTGGGAGCGACGATAGAGGATCCAACCGCGGCGGTTCTGGCGCTGCTGGTACTGGGGCATTCCCTGCGCCAAAGCGGGCGCAAGCCTGCTGCGCGGGCGCGGTTCCGTGCCGCGCTTGAAATCGCCGAGGCGCACCACCTGGCTCAGTTCGCCGCGCGATGCCGAGAAGCGCTGGATGCCCTGTCGACGAAGGGTCGGATCGACCCGCGCGCGATCCGGCCCGACAAGGTATCGGCGACCTGATGCCCCGCAATCCGCCGGTACATATCGCGCTGATCGATATCACCGGATCGATCCGCTTCAGTCGTATGCAGAAGGTCGCGGCCGCGATCGAGCATCAGGTCCGTCATGACCTCGGAAAGTACTACGAGGTGAACGCACATATCATGGCGCTGCGGCATGGCGAAACGCTGCCGAACCGGACCTGGCCGGTGCAGATCGTACCGGAGGTGAAGAAGGGTGGCGGCTTCCACGCCGATGAGGATGGCGCGCCCTTCGCCAAGGTGTGCATCGGACCGCACTGGACGATGTCGGCCAGTCACGAGATCCTCGAGATGGTATTCGATCCCACCGGCAGCCGGCTGCATACGGCGCCTGCCATTCACCTGGTCGACGGCCAGGTGCAGAACGCAGCGGGCGAGTTCCGCTATCTGATGGAAATCTGCGATCCGTGTGAAAGCGCAGATTGCGCCTACAAGATTGATGACGTCGTGGTCTCGGACTTCTACACGCCCGATTATTTCGATCTCAATCCCCGGCCAGATCGAAGCTACAGCTTCAACCGGAGCATCACAGGCCCGCGCCAGGTGCTGAAGGGCGGATATCTGTGCTGGTTCAATCCGACAATCGGCAAGATGCAGATGCTGCGCAATCTCGATCGCGATCCGCAGCCGCGCATCCATACATTCGACCAGGGCCCACCAAAGCGGCGCTCACTACGAGAGTTCGTCGACGGCAAGCTGAACAGCATGCATCGTCTCGCGGTTGCTTCGTGGCTGCATCCGATATTTCACGGCGGCCGGTGAGAGGCCGCGATTACCCGCGGCCCCCGATTACCAGCTACTTCACGGCCGAAAAAGCCGTCGGCGAGAGGATGAAGTTCTTCACGTTGGCCACGATGGCGCCATTCTTCTCCGTCTCGGCACGCGCCTTGATCCATTCTGGATCGACGCCGAACGCGTTCCACTTCTTCTCACGCTCGGCAAGCGAGTCCCACACCACGAAGTAATACAGCGTCTGGTTCGACTCGCCGATCACCGTGGTCCAGAACCCCGCCTGTCTGATGCCGTGCTTTTCCCACAGCTTCAGCGTGATCGTATCGAAGCGCTTCATCAGATCCGGCAGGCGACCGGGCACGCACTCATAGATACGCAGTTCATACAGCATGATTGATCCCTCCCAACGCGCCGAAGCATGCGTCGGGCACTAAGCTCCGGTCAACTGGACTAGAGACGGAAGACGATTGCTGCCGACCGCATCGGGCGCGGAAGCAGTCGGGTCGCTATCATTCAGAGAGAGGCTCTCAACTCACGATCACGATCAGCAGCACGCCGCCAACCACCAGCACGAGTCCGGCGATATCGCCGGGCCTGAGCGTCTCCTTCAAATAGAAGCGGCTGAACAGCAGGGTGAAGACGATCTCCACCTGGCCGACCGAGCGGACCAGCCCAACAGGGGCAAGCGCGAAGGCGGTGAACCAGCAGGCCGAGCCCAGCGCGGACAACGTGCCCACCCAGGACGAGCTGCGCCATGTGGTGAATGCCTTGCGCAGTTCGCGCGGTTCGCGCCAGGCGAGGAAGCCGCCCTGCATTACGATCTGCAGCGTGTTGGTGACGACGAGCACGAACAACGCACGCACGAACAGGCTGGGTCCGGCGAGTGCCTGATTGGCGAGCTTGATGAACACGGTCGTGAGCGCGAACAGGAACCCGGCGCCGAGACCGGCGAGTGCCGCAGGCTGCACCGTCGCGCGCGCGAGTTCCGACGGCCGCATGCCTCGTCCGGCGAACGAGAGAGTCATCACACCGGCAAGTCCGATGCAGATGCCGAGCCAGGACAGCGGCCGCAGCACCTCGTGCAGCACGATCAGTGCGACGATGGCGCTCTGTGCCGTCTCTGTTTTGGAGTAAGCAGTGCCGACAGCAAAGTTACGGTATCCGAACGCCATGATCAGCAGGTTGGTAGCAAGGATCTGCGTCAGTCCTCCCACCGCGCAATGGATCACGAAGGCAATGTTCGGCGGTGGAACCGGCAGGCCGGTGACGATGAGGGCACCGACAAACAACACCAGCGCGGTGGGCGCGCCATACAGGAAGCGAACGAAGCCCGCGCCGTTGACCGACAGCAGGTGACGCAGCTTCTGCTGCATCGCGGTCCGCCAACACTGGAACAGCGCGGCGGAGACAGTAACGGGTATCCATACGGGCATGGCTTCGCGCTCCAGCGTTCGGGCCGGAGCAGTCCGGCAACGTCGATGCGCGAGCGTAAGGCGGTGTGGCGCCGCGTCAACTCGTGGTCACGTCGCAGCCGCCGCGGAGCAGGGCCTCGCGCATGTGACCGGGAACCGGCGCGGTTGCGGCGACCGGAGGATCAAGATCGAGCGCGATTCCGCGCGCCAGCAGATGCAGCGCGCCGGTGCCACCGCCGTAGATCGCATCGCCCAGAACCGGACAGCCGAGTAGGGCACAGTGAACGCGCACCTGATGGGTTCGGCCGGTGCGCGGCGAGAGCTCAAGCCACGTCAATTCGTCATAGTGACCGAGTACACGCCAGTCGGTGATGGCGGTCTTGCCCGCGGGATCCATCTCCATGTGCCAGCCGTTGCGCGTGCTCCGCCTCGCAAGCGACGCGTCGATCGTGCCATGCGCCGCCGACGGAATGCCGCGCACGATGGCCCAATAGACCTTGCGCACCCGGCCGGCGGCGAATTCAGCCTGCGCGGCGAGTAGCGCGGGGCGGCGCAGCGCGACCAGGAGACAGCCAGCCGTGTCGGCATCCAACCGGTGCGCCAGCCATGGCCCATCCCTTCGCCGGGACAGCCGCGGGAACCAGTCCTCGACACTGGCGCCACCGCGCGGTCCCGGATGCACCGGCAAGCCGGCGGGCTTGTCCAGCACCACGAAGCGTTCATCGCGGAACAGGATCGGCGGCACCCTACCTCATTGCCAGAGTTTGTCCGAGCTGGCAAAGCCATGGCAGGCTGTGCGCAGATGCGCATCCACATCCAGAACCCGGCCGACGATCCGCTGTTCCTGTTCACCCGCGCGATGTGGGATGCGGCGTGCCTGCGTGCCCCCGATGTCAGCGCGGGCCATGAGGTGACGATCGGCGACAGCAACGCGGACTTCGCCGATGGTATCGCCGAGGCAGAGGTGCTGATAACCGAGGTGGGGGTGGTGGCGGCACAGTTCCCCTGCCCTGCGCCGCGGCTGAAGCTGCTGTTCATCACCAACGCCGGACTGGACAGGCTGGCGCCGTACGACTGGGTGCCGTCGGGAGTCACGCTGCTGAACAATGCGGGCGTGCACGCGGTGAAGGCCGGCGAATTCGCCATCATGTCGGTTCTGATGCTGGCCAACCACGTGCCGGAGATGGTGACACATCAGCGGGCCGGACGCTGGCAGAAGCTGTGGGGCTCCGTGCTGGGCAGTCGTCATGTGACCGTCGTGGGGCTCGGCTCGCTGGGCGGTGCGGCGGCGATGCAGGCGACGCGGTTCGGCATGCAGGTCACCGGCGTGCGAACGACGGCAAAGCCGCATCCGGCGTGCGCTGAGGTGATCACCACAGCCGGGCTCGATCGCGTGCTGCCGCGGACGGAATTCCTGGTGCTCGCCTGCCCGCTGACCAAGGAAACGCGCGGCCTGATGGACCGCGAGCGTCTGCGCCTGCTGCCGCGCGGCGCCGGCGTCGTGAACATCGGCCGCGGCGCCCTGATCGATCAGGATGCGCTGTGCGATCTGCTGGATGATGGCCATCTGTCGGGCGCGGTGCTCGACGTGTTCGCGCCGGAACCGATCCCACCTGGGCATCGGCTGTGGACCACGCGCAACGTGATCATCAGTCCGCATACCGCGGCGGACGATCCGAACACCTACAACCCGCGCAGTCTGGACCTGTTCTTCGACAATCTGCGTGCCTGGCGCGACGGCAAGGCGATGCCCAATCTGTTCGATCCGGCGCGTGGCTACTGACACCGGCACTGAAGGGAGAACGACGACAATGGAATTCGGCATGTTCCACGAGTTTCAACGGGTGCCGGGACAGACAGAGGAGGAGGCGTTCACCGAATCCTTCGAGCAAGTGGACGCGGCTGAACGCTACGGGCTCGACGTGATGTGGCTGGCCGAACTGCACACCGCGCCCGAGCGGTCGGTGCTCGCAGCACCACTGATGATCGCCACCGCGATCGCCGCACGCACCAAGCGGATGAAGATCGGCACGGCGGTGCAGGTGCTGCCACTGTGCCACCCGCTACAGCTCGCCGAGGAGGCCGCGACGGTGGATCAGATCAGTCATGGGCGGCTGATCTTCGGCGTCGGGCGCAGCGGATTTCCGCGCGTGTACCAGGCATATGGCGTGTCGTATGCAGAGAGCCGCGATCGGTTTGCCGAGGTGCTGGAGATCCTGAAACGCGCGTGGACGCAGGACCGGTTCTCCTTCGACGGCCAGTACTACCACTTCAACGATGTGTACCTGGTGCCGAAGCCGTATCAGAAGCCGTATCCGGAGATCCGCGTCGCGGCGACCAGCCCGGACACCTATCCCGCGAACGGTGCGGCCGGCCATCCGATCTTCTGTGCCACGCGCCTCGGCGACCTGACGGAGCTTGGGCCGAACCTCGCGGCGTATCGCGAGGGGTGGGCTGCCGGCGGACACCCCGGCAATGGCCAGGTGTTCATGCGCGTGCCGGTTTATGTCGCGGCGACCGAGCAGCAGGCTCGGTCGGAGCCGGAAGAGAGCGTGATGCACTTCTATCGCTATCTCGGGCAGCGCATTGAGGAGTCAGCGAGCATGGCGGGCGCACGCGAAATCGAGAACCGCGCCGAGAGGGGGCAGAGGCTGCAGAACATCACCTATGACGAGGTGCTGCGCAGCAAGATCATCGTTGGGACGCCGCAGCAGGTGGTGGACCGGCTCAGCGTGCTGCGCGAGGAGCTGGGACTGAGCGGCATCCTCGCGGAGATGAACTGCGGCAACCGTATCCCCCACCAGCAGGTGCTGACCTCGCTGCAGCTGCTGTGCGAGGAGGTGATACCGAAGTTCAAGTCGTAAGCCCCTCGGGAGGGGATTGGGGAGAGGCGCTTACAACTCCACTGTTCCGCGAAATACAGGGACGCAACTCCCTTCCACTGTCGCCAGCACCGGACCCTCCGCCGTCTTGCGCGCCGAGGCGATGATCTGACTCGGGCGCCCCATTTCGACGCCCTGTAGAATCTCGTAGGACAGATCTGCGTTCTCGCCAGGTGCCAGCGACGTCAGAAGTGCGCCAAGCGCCGCGTTGGCGCTGCCGGTCGCTGGATCCTCAAGAACGCCACCGAGAGGCGCGAACATGCGTGCGGCAAGCCGTGTCGCATCGCCGCCGCGCCGCGCATAGAGATGCAGCGAGAACCGCGTCGCAATATCCGGAAATCGCTCGGCCGCAGCGCGGAACGCACCGATATCGGGACTCGCACGCGACAACGCCTCCACGCTGGCGACTTCGGCTATGACGAACGGTGTGCCCACGGAGGCAACCAGCGGCGTATGCGCAGTGGTGGCAATGTCCTCTTCCGTCAGGCCGGCACACGCAGCGACAACGTCTTCCGGAATGCTGATGTCGATCGACAGTGCCCGTGGCGCCGAAATGCGGGTTCCGGTGATCGCATTGCCCGAACGCAGGACATGCACGCGCACCAGCCCGGCGAGTTCCTCGAACACGTAGTGCTCCGGCGGATTGTCGTCGCGCTGCGCCAGCACGTAGCCTGTGCCGACATTGGGATGGCCAGCAAACGGCAGCTCGGCGCGCGGCGTGAAGATGCGCACCTTGGCATGATGCTGCGGATTGTCGGGTGGGAGAACGAACGTCGTCTCAGACAGATTGAACTCCATCGCCAGCGCCTGCATCTGCTGCGCAGTCAGCCCACGCGCATCGAGAAACACCGCGAGCGGATTGCCGCCAAAACGCCGGTCGGTGAACACGTCGACGGTGACGAACTCATAGGCGGGCATGGCGAACCTCGCTGCTTGCTTCACTCATCGTCGTCATCGACATCGATGCGGCGGGGATCGAGCGCACGCCAGTCACGATCCTCGCCTCCCGCGGGATTGTCGACGAAATCCCCGAGCTCAGTCGCACTGCGCCAGCCGGCCTCGCCGGCATCGATCACCTCGGCATCCTCGCCGAAGGCGAACCAAGCCTCCAGCACTTCCTTCGCCGTCATGCCCGGCACACGGCATCGCTCCACCGAATCGCGCACGTAGCGGCGCGCGAAGGCATTGGCCTGCATCAGGGTATCGAAGCCGCCGACCTCCTCGACGATGTTGTCCTGTGCGCCGCCCGAGAGATCGAGGATGCGCACGTGCCAACCGTCATCGGGGGCGAAAAGATCGCTCATGCCGGCAAGCTAGGCACGCAGTGCGGCGGAATCAACCGAGGTGTCAGGCCTTGACGCCGCCCGATGTCAGTCCCGCGACATAGTGCTCGACGAAGAACGAGTAGATGATCGCGACCGGTATCGAACCGAGCAGGGCCGCGGCCATGAGCTGGCCCCAATAGAACACGTCGCCGCGCACCAATTCGGCGATTGCCCCGACCGGAACTGTGCGCACGTCGGTCTTGGTGAGGAAGATCAGCGCATACAGGAACTCGTTCTGCGCCAGGGTGAAGGCGAAGATGCCGGCCGAGATGAAGCCGGGAGTGCAGAGCGGCAGGAAGACGCGGAACATGGTTTGCAGCCGCGTCGCGCCATCGATGCGCGCGGCATCCTCCAGCTCGTGCGGCACCGACTTAAAGTAGCCCATCAGCAGCCAGGCACAGAACGGCACCAGCAGCGTCGGGTAGGTGAGGATCACCGATGTCAACGTATCGCCGAGGCCAAGATGGTTGATGATGTCCGCCAGAGGGATGAACAGCAGCGGCTGCGGCACGAGATAGGTCGCCGCCACGGCGAACGAGATCAGCGCCGCGCCGGCGAAGCGCATGCGTGCCAGCGGGTAAGCGAGCATCACGCCGAAGACCAGAGAGATCGCGGTGGAGACCAGCGCAACCAGCATCGTGTTGTAGGTCCAGGTGAGGAAGCTGGTCTCGGTCAGCAGGTTGACGAAGTGCTCCAGCGTCGGGTGATAGACGATCAGCGGCATGATCTTCCGGCTGTACAGCTCGCTGTTCGGCTTCAGCGAGGTGATCGTCATCCAGTAGAACGGGAACAGGTTGAAGATCATGAAGAAGCCAAGCGGCAGCCAAAGCTTCAGCGTCCGGGTTCGCCACCCCTTCTTCTCGACTGTCACTGTGGGCCGCCTTCGCGGCCCATGACGGAGAAGAGCCTCACGGCGATTCTCATCACGACTTTTCACCGCGCATGTACCAGGCCATCGCAGCAATCAGCAGCGCGAGCGGCGGCAGCATGGAGAGAGCGATCGATGCGCCGAGACCGAACTGCCCGGCGCTCATCGCTATGTCGAACGCGTAAGTGGCGAACAGATGCGTCGCGTTGGCGGGCCCCCCGCGCGTCAACACATAGACCAACTGGAAGTCCGAGAACGTGAAAATGACCGAGAACATGGTGACGATGAAGATCACCGGCTTGAGCAGCGGGATCGTCACGTAGCGGAAGCGCGCGAACGTGGATGCGCCATCGATTGTCGCGGCCTCATACAGCTCGGGCGAGATCGTCTGCAGCCCGGCGAGCAGCGTGATGGCGTAGAACGGCAGACCGCGCCAAGTGTTCACCATGATCAGCGAGAACATCGCAAGGTTCGGATTGCCTAACCACGACGGCCCAGGGTTGGCGATGCCCCAGCGGATCAGGAACCAGTTCACCACGCTGAACGATGGATCGAGAATCCACATCCAGGCGATGGTCGACAGCACCGTCGGCACGATGAACGGAAGCAGCATCACGGCGCGGATCAGGTTCTTGAACCTGAACTCCTGGTTCATCACCAGGGCCAGAGCCAGGCCGCCGACCATCTTGAGCGCGGTCGCAGAGAACGTATAGACGAACGTGTTCTGTGCCACCTTCCAGAACACCGGGTCGTGCAGGTCGGTGATGAAGTTGCCCAGCCCGATGAATACGCCAGGCTTGGCGACTGGACGGTCCTCCAGGCTGAGCCAGATGCCGTAGACGAACGGATATCCGACCAGTGCGACCAGGAACAGCACTGGCGGGATCACCATCAGCCAACTGAAGACGCCCTCCCGCTCGGTCCAGCGGCGCAGACTGAATGCCCGGCGTGGGGGGCGGAACGCCGGGCGCGCGAGTGCTTCGGTGTGCGCCGATGCCATCAGGCCTGCTTGAAGATCTGCTGAAGCTGCGCTTTGGCGTCGGCGATCACCTCCTTGGTGGACTTGCCGGTGCAGGCCTTGGCGAACATGTCCACGACCACGTATTTCGCCACGCTCTCCGACTGCGGCCGGCCGATAGGCGCCGGCCAGCCGGGCAGATGCGAAGTCGCGAGCGAATCGCGGTACGGCAGGTTGCGCGGCTCGACGTGCCAGAACGCCGCGTCGTCATAGGCATGCTCGAAGGGCGCGTAGTAGCTGTCGGCCGAGGCATACCAACGTCCGATCTGCTTGGGATCCATCAGCCAGACGAGAAAGTCCTTTGCCGCCTGCTGGTTCGGCGAGAAGCTGTAGATCGAGTGGTTCCACGGCCCGAGGATATGGAACCGGCCCTTCGGCCCCTTCGGGTTCAGTGACTGCTCGGTCACCTTGGCTATGTCAGGAAACTGCTTCTTGGCAAACCACAGGATGCTCTCTGCATTGTTGGTGCAGGAGATCTGCTCGCTCATCCAGGCCTTGTTGTTGCTCACGTCTGTCCAGCCCAGCACGTCCTCAAACATCGTCTGCTGAAAGAACTTGCGACAGAAATCGACTGCACGGGCCGTCTCATCGGAATCGATCACGACGGTCTTGCCGTCCGGTTCGACCTCGGCCGCACCGTACGACCACAGCAGCGGATAGAGCCAGCCATGGTTGTCGCCGAACCCATGCCCCAGTTCGAAGCCGAATGGGTGGCCCGCCTTCTTCAGCTTGATGCCGGCCTCGAGCAATCCGTCCCATGTGTCGGGGAAGTCCTTGATACCGGCCTCCGTGAACCAATCGGAACGCCAGTTCATGAGCTGGCCGACGTTGCCGAACGGGATCGCCTTCCACTTGCCGTTGACGACCACCGCCTCCTTGATGGAGTTGTACCAGCCGCCGTTCTTCTTACCGATCTCTTCGGCAATGTCGCTGACATCGACCAGCTTATCATCGAACAGGAATGGCCAGCTGAAGTATATGCACGTCAAATCAGGACCGTTTCCTGTCTCGGCGGCGGTGGCTATGCGGGTCTGCAGGCTACCGACGCTGATCAGCTGGTAGTCCACGTCAATGCCGGTGGCCTTCTGATACTCTGCCGCCAGCGTCTTCTTCATGAACTCGTCGTAGGTTGGGATGAATGAACTCTCGTGCATGAAGCTGAGAGTCTTGCCTGCGGCACGCCCCGCGTTGGCTCCCAGCATTGCGCCCGCGCTGCCAAGACCGGCAATCTTGAGCACGTCACGGCGTGACGCTGCCCGAATGATGTTGGCCATCCCCTTCTCCCTGCCCGAGACCGGGGAATGTTATGCGGCAACGACGCCCCCGGTGCGCCGTTGCACGAGGTTATGGGGTGCCTGTCGGGGAAGTCAACGTTGCAGGTGTGACTACCCGCCGGCCTGCCTTCGTGCGCCATTCTTGCGCAGCAGAAATTCCCGCCCGACCTTCACCAGTGGAACGCTGTCATACTCCACTATATCGGCGGTTGCATAAGTCTCGTGCCAGGCCTCCGGAATGAAGCTGCCCGTGCCAACCACATCGATCGGCGCCTTCGCATCAGCCATGACGCGGCACTTGTCCACGCCAAATCCGGATGACGCGACGATGCGCACATGTGGATAGCCGGCCGCATCCAGCGCCTCGCGCATCCGCCAGATCGCAGCCGCCGAAACGCCGGTGCCGACCAGAAAACGCAGCTCCGCGTCGCTGCGGTAGCGCCGTATTGCACCCGGCGCGTTGCGCTCCAGCACCGCATAGCTCTCCGCCGGATCGAGCCCTTCCATGAAGCGCCCGCCATGCGTATCCAGGCGGAACGACAGCCGCCCCTCGCCGGCGAGATCGGGGAACCGCGCACACACAGCGAGTGCATCGGTGATCTCGCGGCCGAAGTAGTCTGCGAGCACCGTCATCGGTTCATCGGGAAACGTCTCGCGGAACATCTCGGCTGCACGCAGGGTGGAGCCGGCGTAGCCGATCAGCGAATGCGGCATGGTGCCGAGGCCACGCGGCGTGCCGAACCAGTGTGCCGTGCCGTCGTTGGCGTTGCCGACGAAGCCCTTCGCCCCTTCCCGCTTCGCCGCCTCGCTGCCGACCGAGGCGGCGTAGGCCATCATGTCCTGCATCTCCGCCCCGGCACAGTGACGTGCCTCCATTGCCAGGAACGCCACGTGGGGCAGAGCGAGACACATCTGATAGGCGTTGTGCGCGGCGACCGAAGCAGGGCCGATCTTCTGCAGCAGGATCGTCTCGAGGTCCGACAGATGCACAAGGCTGCCGGCGATATAGGCGAGTGGCTCGCCAGCGCCGACCCATGCGCCCTCGGGATACATCAGCTCGGTATCGAAGCTGGTGCCGCGCGAGGAAGCCGCGGCCTCCAGCCACTCGACCATGAGCCGAGGTGCCGAGATGACGGGGCGGCGCATGAATACAGCGTAGGTCACCCGCTTATCGCCGAAGCGTGCGACGATGCGGCGCGTGCGATTGAAGTAGCTGTCGGTCCGCGCCGCGATGTCCGCGGCGAGATCGGCCACGCGCCGCGGCACGCTTATTGGGCCGCCACCGGCATGTACCCGCTCGGTGTGCGACGCTGCTTCAGTTCCTCGGCTACCAGGAACGCCAGTTCAAGCGACTGCTCCGCGTTCAGCCGTGGGTCGCAGCCAGTCTCGTAGCGCTCGGTCAGATTGGCTTCGGTGAGTCGGTGCGCGCCACCGGTACATTCGGTGACGTCCTGTCCGGTCATCTCGACGTGCACGCCGCCGGCCCAGGTGCCCTCCGCCGCGTGGATGTCGAAGAAGCTGCGCACCTCGGACAGGATCTGATCGAAGTTGCGCGTCTTCAGCTTGGCGACGGTGGAAATCGTGTTGCCGTGCATCGGATCGCACAGCCAGACCACCTTGGCACCCGCGCGTTCCACCGCGCGCAGCAGCGGCGGTAACCGCGCGCCGACCTTGTCGTGGCCCATGCGGCTGATCAGCGTGACGCGTCCCGGCTCGTTGGCAGGATTGAGCCGCTCCAGGATGCGCAGCAGATCGTCGGCCTCCTGCGTCGGGCCGATCTTCATCCCCAGCGGGTTCTTCACCCCACGCAGGAATTCGACGTGCGCACCGTCCACCTGGCGCGTCCGATCGCCGATCCACAGGAAATGCGCCGAGCAGCCGTACCAATCGCCGGTGGTGGAATCGATCCGCGTCAACGCCTGTTCATAGGGCAGCAGCAGGGCCTCGTGGCTGGTATAAAAGTCCGTCTCCCGCATGTCGCGCGTAGTGGTGCTGGTCATTCCACACGCCGCCATGAACGACAGCGTCTCGTCGATGCGGTGCGCCAGATCCTGGTAGCGTTCGGCAAGCGGCGAACGCGCGGCGAAATCGAGGTTCCAGCGATGCACCTCGTGCAGGTCGGCATAACCGCCCGACGAGAACGCGCGCAGCAGGTTCAGCGTGCTGGCCGACTGGAAGTAGCCGAACTCCATGCGCGCGGGATCGGGGATGCGCGCATCGGCGGTGAACTCCGGCCCGTTGATGATGTCGCCACGGTAGGACGGCAGCGTGACGTCGCCCTGCGTCTCGGTATCCGACGACCGGGGCTTGGCGAACTGGCCGGCCACACGGCCCATCTTCACCACCGGCAGTGAGGCGCCGAACGTCAGCACCACCGCCATCTGCAGCAGCACGCGGAACGTGTCGCGGATGATGTTGGCGGTGAAATCGCCAAAACTCTCAGCACAGTCGCCACCCTGCAGCACGAACGCCCTGCCCTCGGCCGCGACCGCGAGATGCGCTTTCAGCCGCCGCGCCTCGCCGGCGAACACCAGCGGTGGATAGCGCCCGATGCGCGCCTCCATCGCCGCGAGCTTTTCCGGGTCAGGGTAGGTTGGTACCTGGCGGATTGGGCTGGCACGCCAGGAATCGGGCGTCCAGGCATGGGCGGGCATGGTATCGGGCATGGCGGGTCTCCTCGGGCGCCGTTATAGCCGACCAATCAGTGTCATTGCGAGTGCAGCGAAGCAATCCCGACGCTAGTGCGCCATGCGCTCCGGCCTGGCCCTTGCTACGATCCGCGAATGGAAACGGCTGGAGGGTGACACATGAATCGCCGCAATCTTATCGGCATGGCACTGATCGCTCTGTCCGCGTGCAGCAGTCCACAACCGACACAGGACGCATGCGTGGTGGCCACGGTGTCCGGCTTCGTCGGTGCCGGCAGAGCGGAGGAACACATCACCGTCGCGCAGAACGGCAGTCCGTGCATGATCTTCGCCTCCATCGCCGAGCATGCGATGGGCGAGGGCACGATCGCAACGCCACCCGCTCATGGCACAGCCACGGTACAGCTCACGGCGGAAGCGACGCAGATCACCTACACCCCAGAACGGTCGTATGTCGGCTCGGATCGGTTCGAGGTGGCTCTCGGGCCGAACTACACGATATCGGTGCTCGTTAATGTCGTGCCGATCGCCACAAAGGGATGACGCAGTGATGCCTGGCAGATTTGCCGTTACTCGCCGGCGAAGACGCTGGCCATCGCTTCCGGCTGGACGTCACCGGGCGCGGCGTAGTGATGGCAGGCGACCACCCGGCGGGAGTCGATCCTGAACAGCGGCGGTACCGATTGTTGGCAGACGGGCATCGCGACCGGACAGCGGGCGGCGAATTTGCATCCGTTGTGAGCCGTTTCTGCTCGTTGACCGCCGCGCTGCTCGTCCAGCCACGTGCGCTCCGTACTCACCTGCGGGACCGAGGTGATCAACAGTTGTGTGTACGGATGCTTTGGCGCCCTCACGACAAGCTCGACATCGCCAGCCTCGGCGACCGAGGCGCGATACAGCACGATGATGTTGTCAGCCACCTGATACGCAGTGGCAAGATCGTGCGTGATGTAGATGATCGAGATGCCGCGTTCCTGGTTGAGTTGCCGCAATGAACCCAGAATCGTGGCACGCAACGACGCATCCACCATGGAGACCGGCTCATCGGCAACGATCAGATGCGGGCGCAGCAGCAGCGCGCGCGCCACCATCACACGTTGGCGCTGTCCGCCGCTGAGCTGATGAGGGTAACGGCCGAGGATCTCCTCGGGGCGCAGGCCGACAGCGCGCAATGCATCCTCGATCAGGTTGCGCGCTTCGGCCCTCGTGCTCGCCAGACGGAATCGTGCCACCGGTGTCGTGAGCACATGGTCCACCCGATAGAATGGATTGTAGACGCCGTACGGGTCCTGGAAGATCGCCTGGATGTCGCGGCGGAATGCACGTCGTTCGGTGCCGGACAGCGCGTGAAGATCGCGTCCCTGATACAGCACCTGACCTGACGTCGGCGCGACCAGACCAAGAAGCATTCGAGCAAGCGTCGTCTTGCCGCTGCCGCTTTCACCCACGATGGCTGTGATCGCAGGTCGGCTGCTTTCGATAGCGAGCGAGAAGTCCTCCAGCGCCGCGATGCGGCCATAGGTCTTCGTCGCGTGGCGTAGTTCGACGAGGGGAACAGTGTCGCCTGCCATCGGCACCACGTCAGGCGAAGTGACAGGCAACTTGCTGATCGCCAAGATTGCGCAACACGGGGCGCTCGGCGCGACAGATCTCGGCGGCCTTCGGGCAGCGCGGATGGAAGGCGCAGCCAGGCGGCAGATCGCGCAGCAACGGCGCGAGGCCCGGAATGCCCTGCATCATCCCCTTGCGCTCCAGCGACGGCAGGGTGGCGATCAGCATCTGCGTGTAAGGGTGCCTCGGCGACGTGATGATCTCCCCGATCGGCGCGATCTCCACCAGCCTACCGGCATACATCACGCCGAGCCGATCGACGAATTGCGCCATCAGCCCCATGTCGTGGCCGACCAGAACCACCGCGGCGCCCAGTGCCTGCTGCACGCGGGCGAGCGTGACCATCACCTGGCGCTGAACCACCACATCGAGCGCGCTTGTCGGCTCGTCGGCGATGATCACCTTCGGGCGCAGGCATATCGCGATGGCGATGCAGGCGCGCTGCTTCATTCCGCCGGAGAGCTCGTGCGGATACATCTCCGCAACTGCGGGCGGCAGGCCGACCTGGCCCAGCAGATCATGCACGCGCGCCGTGAGATCGCGCTGGGTGAGAGACATGCCGTGATCGCCCAGCGCATCGGCGATCTGCGCGCGAATGCGCAGCACCGGGTTGAGCGCGTTCATCGAGCCCTGTGGCACCAGCGCAATGCCGGCGAGGCGCAACGCGCGCATCGCGTCATCCGAGAGTGAGGACAGCTTCTGGTCCTCCAGCCAAACCTCGCCGCCATCGATGCGCCCCGGCGGGCGTATCAGCCGCAGGATGGCGAGCGCCATGGTCGACTTGCCGGAGCCCGACTCGCCGGCCAGACCGAAGCGTTCATGCGGGCGAAGACTGAACGACACGTCGTCCACCGCGCGCACCGCGCCGAGCGGATGGTCGTAGGAAACACGCAGTCGCTCCACGCGAAGAATCGACGCGATCATGCCGATTGCCGCAAGCGTGGATTGGCGATTTCGTCCAGACCGACGGTAAGGAAGAACAGGCCAAGAAACACCATCAGGATGATGACGATTGGCGCGACCCACCACCACCACCAGCCGTTCAGGATGGCGGCGTTGAAGTTGATCCAGTACAGCGTCATTCCCAACGTCGGTGATTCCAATGGGCCGAGCCCCAGTACTTCCAGGCCGATGGACGCAAGGATCGCGGCGGATACCGAACTGACCAGCGTGGCGGCGAGATAGGGCAGCAGATTCGGCATCATCTCGCGCAGGATGATCTCCGGTCCGCTCATGCCATTGAGACGGGCGACCTCGACATAGCCACGTTCGCGCAAAGTGAGCACCTGCGCGCGGATTGTTCGCGTCGGGTTGAGCCAGGCGAGCGAGGCGACGATGATCGCCATCTCGTTCACTGTCAGGCCGCCGCGCACCGACACGGCGATGACGATGAGCACCAGAAGGCCGGGCACGGTCAGGCCGATGTCGGCAATACCGCGGATCACGGTGTCGGTCATGCCGCGATAATAGCCGGCGACGAAGGCCAGCACGGTGCCGATGCCAACGCCAAGAAAGCCCGCGATGAAGCCGATCTTCAGGGTGAGCGGTGTGCCGGCGACCATGGCCGCCAGCAGGTCGCGCCCCTGACGGTCGGTGCCAAACGGATGATCCCATGATGGAGGCTGCAACGCGCGCACCGATAATGGGCGCGCGAGTTCGGTATCGACGGTAAGGTTGCCAATGACGATGAACAGGGCGAGCAGCGACAGGAGTATGATGCCGACGGCAAGCGAGAGGTTCCGGCGAAGGTAGCGGACGATGAAATGCCTCCCCTTCCCCTTGCGGGAGGGGGTTGGGGGAAGGAGGTCGGTGAACGCCGGTGCCGCCCCCGTCACTTTCTCCAATCCCCGCGTCAATCAGCCCTCCGATACGATATGCGCGGATCAAGCCACGGATACACCACGTCGAGGATCAACGTCGCCAAACCCAGCGCCACGATGACGGTGAACACGATGCCCTGGATCAGGAAGAAATCATTCTCTTGTATCGCCTGGAACAACAGCGCACCGATACCAGGATAACCGAAGATCACCTCCACCAGTACTGCGCCCGACAGAATTTGGCCTAGCGCCAATGCCAATGCGGTGGTCTGCGGCAGAATCGCGTTGCGCAGGCAATAGCGCAGAAAGATGGTCGCGCTCTTCAGTCCCTTCGCATCGGCGAAGGTCACATAATCCTCACCCATCGTCGTGACCATCATGCCACGCATTGCCAGTGCCCAGCCTCCGGTTGCCACCAACACGATCGACATCGCGGGCAGCAGCGCGTGCGACACCACATCCCACAAAAATCCAAACGAAAGCGACGGAACCGCACCCGCGGTGTAGCCGCCGAAGATCGGCAGCAGCTGCACCTGAAATGCCAGCAGGTACATCAGAATGAGGCCGAGCAGAAAGAACGGAATGGCGTGCAGCGCCCATAACGGCGGCATCAGCCAGCGCATCCAACGCGGCGCACCAGGCCAGGCAAGCAGCGCACCCAGCAGCGTGCCGATGGCGAACGACAGCAACGTCGTGGTGCCGAGGAGTCCTACCGTCCAGGGTACCGCTTCGGCGATCATTTCGCCCACAGTGCGCGGATAGTTGGCGATCGAGTAGTTGAAGTCGAGCCGCGCCGTGGCACCCAGATAAGTCAGATACTGTCGCCACAGCGGTCGGTCGAGGCCAAAACGCCGATCATACTCCTTCACCATGTCCTCGAGGCCGGCGTGCACGTAGCCACCAAGCTGTGCCGACTGCAGCAGCTTGGTGCGCACCGGATCCTGTCCCGACAGCTTTGGCAGGAAGAAGTTAAGCGTAGCGGCCAGCCAGACGATCAGCAGGAAGACCCCAAACCGGCGTGCGATGTAGGCAAGCTGCATGCGTCACGCCGGCTTCAGGTTCCACAGCACGATTGGGTACGTCAGGTGCCACGAGGCACCGTTGACGTAGTCGTTCTCGTCGGTCGGCCAATTCTTCCAATAGGTGGTGTTCATCGGGATGCGGTGGAAGTTCTGCACCAACTGGATATCCGGCAGCTCCGGCAGCCAGATCTCCATCGCTCGATGGAACAGTTCCAACATCTTGGGCTTGTTGTTCGGATCGGTCACGTACATTTCGTCGGTGATCTTGTCGAATTGGGCATTCTTCCAGCGTGCGAAGTTCACCAGGTGCGCGCCGGGTACGGCGACGCTTGCACCCTGATACAGTCGCAGTGTCGAATAGGGCTCGGTGATCGAGCCGCCATGCCCGTAGATCGAGCCGACGAATTGGCCCTTCTGGAACCGATCGTCAAAGTCCGGCGGCATGCTCATCGAGGTTTCCACCCCGCGGCGTTTCAGCATCTCCGACAGCACTGGACCGATCGCTGGCCCGGCTGCCCCGAACCCGATGATATCCAGGCTCAGCTTCTTGCCCTGCGCATCGGTCCAGACGCCGCCATCCTTCTTGAACCCTTTGCCCGCCAGCAGCGCGTCGCCCTTCTTCGGATCGAACGCCAGTGTGTCGTATTTCGACAGCAGGTCCTTCACCGCATCGAAATATGGCATCAGCGGCGGGTAGGGCGGCATCGGCAGCGACGACACCTGCGACGCGCCGAGGTAGCCGACATCGATCAACTGCTGCCGGTCGATATAGTGCGACAGCGCCCAGCGCACGTCCTTGTCGTCGAACGGCTTCACCTCGTTGTTGAGGTAAAGCGAGATCGGCCACCAATCGACATAGCCATACGGCGGCTTCTGCCCCGTGTGCGTGACGATCTTCGGATTGCCGCGGAACACCGTGGGGAATGTCGCCGGCTGCATGCCGGTGCCCGCGTCCAACTGGTTGGTGATCAGCGCCTGCGCCGTCGCCTGCTCGCCCGCGTAAGGCAGCCAGATCGTGCGCTCGATCGCCGGCAGCGGTGCTAGCCCCGCCTTCGCAGCCCACCACTCCGGGCGTCGATCGAACACCTTCTGTTGCAGCGAGGCGTCAGTGACCTTCCATGGGCCGGTACTCACCGGCCAGCCCTTGGCGATGTCGAAGTGCTTGAACGTCGTCCAGTCCTGCCCAGAGAAGATGTGCTTCGGTACGATGTAGACGCCGATGTCGTACTTGTAGGTCATGAAGAAGAAGAAGCGCGGCGCCGGAACCACGAAATCGACCACAACGGTGTTGGCGTCGGTCGCCTTCGCTTCCTTCATCACCTGCTGCACGTCGACGCCCCATTTCACCTTGGGTCCGATGTCGCGCAGGCTGTTCAACGTGAACGCAACATCCTCGGCCGAGAATGGCGTGCCATCCGACCAGGAAATGCCCGATCGCGTCTTGATGGTGAGCTGCTTGAAGTCAGGCGTGTACTGGTAGCTCTCCGCCAGCCACATATAAGTCTTGTCGGCGAATGCGCTGTAGTAGGCCAACGGCTCGTAAATGATGTTGGGGCCGTTCTGATGGTTGGAGCCGATCGAGTATGGGTTCCACAGCTCGAAATCCACCCAGCGCCCCTCTCGACCACCCCACACTAGGGTCATCGTCCGGTTGCGCGGCGGAGCGACCTGTTGTGCCGTCGCCAGACCGATCGGCGTCAGAGCGGCGACCGCTGCCGCTGCGGCGCCTTTGATGACGGTGCGGCGATCTGTGCTGTGGCTGGTCATCTTCTGTTTCCTCCATTCCGTGCGTACACGGTCGAGCGGACTATTCATACGCCTTGCCCTGGATCAAGGGAAACCCGGCCGAACGCGATGGGGAGAATATGCTGATCTCCAGCATGACGATCGTGAACATGCCGCCATGGTGCCGCCGCAGATGGACAGTATCGTATTGAGACCCAGAGCCTGATGGGCGCTACGCCGATCGCTTCTGCCGCTTGAGCCGTTCACGCGCCGCATCGGCTAAAAAGCGGGAGCGGTTGGCTGCAACGCGATCAATAGACTGTACGATGTCCTCCGGCAGGCTCACATTGATCCGAACCGCTCGGCGCGATCGCTCGGGGACGTCGACCAGGAAAGCAATCGCATTGCGGTTGTGCCGATCAGCCATGATGACATCCATCGACGAAGGGCGCGGAACCGGCTCGCCATCTTCACGCATACCATCAACGTGGAAGGCCAGCGCCTCGACGGCCATACGCCGCGCCTCCTCCAGCGTGCGTCCGGTGGTGACACAGCCGGGAAAGTCAGGAAAGTCAACGCCATAGTCGCTACGCGGATCCTTGCGCAGTAAGCCGATATACGCGGTCATCCAGTTACCTCAATTTCACGCTCGCCTGCCGCTCAATACTCCTCAAAGTACCAATCGGAATGTCTCGCTTCGGATGTGGCACGGTCACTCGCCCCGGTCGCGTCGGATGAGAGAACTGCCGGTGACTGCCGCGTGTCGCGACGTGCCGCCAGCCAGCTTGCTCGATCACGCGAATGACGTCGCGGCTGTCCACGCTCCGCCCATTATATGGATTGCATTCCTGTGTGTAAATAGATGTGTAAGTTGTGTCAGAACCCGAACATGTGGTCCAGCGAGAACCCGCCGGCGTCGTCCATCAGCCCGTGGTAGCCGAACAGTCGGCACGTCGTGTCGCGCACCAGCACATAGCCATCAGGCCCTGCGTGACGCAGTGCCGCATCGCCGAACACAATATCCGGCCACACCATGGTCGAACCTGAACACGGGATTGCCAGACGCTGCTCCGTGATAACCTGGCCCCTGCTGTCATGCAGCAACAACACTGTTGCCGATTGCGCGTGCCACTGCGCCGAAGCCGGATAGATCAGCACCGCGAAGCTGCGCCGTCGCGTATCGCCAAGCCTGAGAAACAACCGTGTGGTCAGTCCAGGCGGCGGGCCGCCATAGGACTGGGGCTCATCGCGATAGGTCATCACGGTGTTGAAGATATGGCCGCCAAAGCTGGATTCAGCGACGTGATCCGATTGCCGATCCTCGTAGCGGAACAATGCATGCAGCCAGCCGTCCGCCTCGCCACCATCGCGAAAATCGTAGACCAGCTCGGCATGTCCTGCCGCAACGTCGTCGACCTCCAGCGCCACGTCGTGATCGCGTGCGAGGCAGCCGAGAAAACGCTCCGCCACCTTCTTCCCTGTCTCGTCAAATACATCGAGCCGGAGCGGCAATGTCCTTTGCGATACCGCCATCGGCGTCGGCTGCACGATGCTGCGGAATCGCTCGCGCGGCAGCACCGGGAACGGCAGCAGATAGCCGCGGCCCAACTGCCCGGGCAGACGCGCGATCACCGGATCCGGCTTCAGGTCGCCGCGCTCGACGTTGACATGCGCGATGCGCACGCGTTCGCCGCGCGCCACCTCATAGCGCGGTCGCACGACATGCCGACCCGCCCGCAGCTCGATCTGCGCTGGCCAGCGAAGGCCGGGCAGCACCTTCTCGACATCGACGGCGATGGTGCCGAACGGTCCAACTGCGTGCGTCAGGGCGACGGGTCGCTCTGCGCCCATGCGATCCAGTGCGACAGCGCCGGCGGGAATTGGTGTCGCGTGGCTGTTCTGCAGCCACAGAGTCACCACTTCGTCCTCGCGTGGCGCCGGCAGCCCGGCGTATCGATCCGACGGCCAGGCATTGGCATCATGCGTGCACGACAGACTGGCGCCGTTGTCGCTGGCATAGGTGTCAAGCGCGTATTTCACCACGTCGTGGCCAGTGGCGCCGATCGCATGCACGAACAACTGCCCGGTGAAGGGTGGCAGGTTGAAGCGCTCGCGCACCGCGCGGCTTTCAATCGAGAACCCACTCGGTCCCGCTGGAACCTCCTGCAGCCACGTCGCCAGCACAGCGCCGTCCGCGTCGAACAGCCGCAGCCACAGGCCGATCGCACCGCCGCCGTAGCCGGACCAGTAGTTCGCCGATACGAGCTTGGTGGACAGCCCATCGGCATCGCGGAAGAATACAAGGTTGGTCGCGAAGTTCAGCTTGTCGAGATAGCGCGCACGGTTGGTCAGCAACGCATCGGGCAGTTTCACCTCATCCAGCGTGATCACCTCCGCGCCTTCCGGCAGCAGATGCGCGATACGCGCCGCGATACGCCCAGCGTCGAATGCGGCGATCAGGACGACGCGCGCGCCACTCTCCGGCAGATCAGTCAGCGCGCGCGCCACATAGCCAGCACGCTCCTCGCCCACTGCGGTGGCGTCGTGCACGTAGAGGCCGACGAATTGCGGCGCATCCGGATACAGTGCGAACAACGCGCCAGCGATGCCCTCCGGATCGTACAGCGCGACCGGTCCGGTGAGATGCGCGTAGAGACGCGCAATGGCCTCCGCCGCGAGCGGATGCGCCAGTGCCTTGTACAGCACGTTGCCGCCGATGCGATTGTCGAAGGTCTGGATGTTCAGCACGGCGCCTCTGGATGCGGCAGACCAAGCCGGCGGCACATCTCCGCCGCGGCTGCCGCCGTGTCGTCGAGCGGTGTCACCGGCCACAGTTCCAGCCTGCCGGCGAATTCGCGGACACGGCCATCCCGCAGCATCTCCTCGATGAACAGGCCGTTGCGGCGGGACCGACCCGGCAGCCGCGCAAGCATCACCGGTGCCGCGGTCGCCACCGCCTCGGAGATCATGGACACGCTGTCCATCGTGACGACGATCGCATCGGCCAGCGCGAGCATGCCGAAATAGGGGTTGTCGCCGCTGCCATCCCAGACATGTGCGCCTAGCGGCGTCAGCGTCTCGGCCAGCACACGCGTCACCGCCGGATCGGTCCGGCGCGAGGGGGTGACCGCGAGGCCGACGCCATCGTTGCGCATCATCGCCGCGAGCCGGCCGGCCATTTCGCCCGCGACAGCGGCGTCCAGCCGGAACCGGCCGTTGCTGCCTCCGACCAGCATCGCGACCAACGGCCGCCTCAGATGCGCGAGCCGTGGGCGCCACGCATCCGCCGCGGCGGCAAGGCGCGCACGGCGTGACCCTGTGCAGCGCCGTCCGCGTCACGATGACGTTCGGCCCGGTGAGTTGGTCGTGGCGGTTGACCACGATCAGGTCGAACCGGCGCAGGTCCATGCGCGGATTCTGTACTTGCACCACCGGCCGGTCGCCTCGGCGCAGTGCGGCACCGACTGCTGCCGCGACCCCGCCGCAGCCGATCACCAGTTCGGGCAGCGGCGCCCGCACCGCATCGCGCACGGCGGCGAGCGGTGAAGGCCAGAGTGATGCAGCGATCCACTTCCACGGAGCACGCGGCGCCAGCACGCGCATTTCAGGCTGGAGTCCGGCCGCCTCGGCCAAACCCAGCGCCTGGGCCTGCAGCCCGGCGTAGCCCTCGCTCAGAATCCACGATGTTGCGGCAGCCGACATGCGCGGGCTTTTCGGCGCGTATCACGAGGCAGTCAACCAGTGGCCAGCCCTGCCGATCAGGGCTATCTGACCGCCATGGACAGAGACCTGATCGGCTATGGCGCTCATCCGCCCGATCCGAAATGGCCGAGCGGGGCGCGTCTCGCGTTGAACTTCGTGCTGAACTACGAGGAAGGCTCCGAACCCTCGGTCCCGGATGGCGACCCCGCCTCGGAGTGGGGGCTGACCGAGAACGGCATGCTAAATCCGGGCGTGACGGGGCGCGACCTGGCAGCCGAGGGCATGTTCGCCTACGGCAGCCGCGTGGCGTTCTGGCGTGTCATGCGGCTGTTCGCCGAGCGAAGCCTGCCGCTCACCGTGTTCGGCTGCGCGCTGGCGCTGGAGCGTCATCCGCCCGCCGCTGCCGCGATCCGTGCCGCCGGCCATGATGTCTGCTGCCATGGCTGGCGCTGGGAGAAGCACTTCGAGCTATCCGAGGCAGAGGAGCGCGAGCGGATTCGCCGCGCAGTGGCCTCGCTGCAGGAGACCATGGGCGAGCGGCCTCTCGGCTGGTACTGCCGCTACGGGCCAAGCCTGAACACCCGGAATCTGCTGGTTGAGGAGGGTGGGTTTCTTTATGACTCAGATGCTTATGACGATGAATTGCCATATTGGACGACAGTGCGGGGCAGACCGCATCTGATTGTCCCCTACAGCCTCTCGACCAACGACTCGAAGTTCGGCCGCGGCACCTTCGCGACCGGCGACGACTTCTTCACCTACTGCCGCGACGCATTCGACTTCCTGTATCGCGAGGGCGCAACCCAGCCTCGGATGCTGTCAGTCGGTCTGCACATGCGGATCATCGGCCACCCCGCCAGGGCCGGCGGTTTGGAGCGGCTCCTTGATCACGTGAGCCGCTTCCCCGACGTCTGGATCACCCGCCGCATCGAGATCGCTCGCCACTGGGCCGCCACCCATCCGCCTGCGTGATGGCGGACCAGCCGGCGCGGCCACTCATCGCTGCCGTCGAGCCCGACGGCGTTCCCCTCCCGCAGCGCTACTGGGCGATCCTGACCATCGCGCTCGGCCTGACGCTCGCGGTACTGGACGGCGCGATCGCCAACGTGGCGCTGCCGACGATCGGGCGGGACATCGGTGCCAGCCCCGCTGCCTCGATCTGGGTGGTGAACGCCTACCAGCTTGCGGTGACGATTTCGCTGCTGCCGCTCGCGTCGCTTGGCGACATCTATGGCTATCGGCGCGTTTATCAGTACGGGCTGATCGTATTTACCGTCGCATCGCTGGGCTGCGCGCTGTCGGATTCGCTGGTCACGCTGACCACCGCGCGCATCATCCAGGGATTCGGCGCGGCCGGCATCATGAGCGTCAACGGAGCACTGGTGCGCTTCATCTATCCGCGGCGCTGGCTTGGCCGTGGCGTCGGGCTCAACGCGACGATCGGCTCGATCGCATCGGCTGTCGGACCGACCGTCGCCGCCGGCATCCTGTCGGTTGCTCCATGGCCCTGGCTGTTCGCGGTCAACGTGCCGATCGGTGCATTGGCGATCCCTGTGGCTTTCCGCGCATTGCCGCAGACGCGCCGCTCCGGCGTACGGTTCGACGCACAGAGCGCGATCTGGAGTGCGCTCACCTTCGGCATCCTGGTCAGCGCGATCAGCGGACTCGGCCATGGCGAAGGCCTCAGCTTGGCCGGGGCGGAATTGTGCTTCGCGCTGGTGTTCGGCTTCGTGCTGGTGACACGGCAACTGTCGCTGACGTCGCCCATGCTGCCGGTGGATCTGCTGCGCATTCCGCTGTTCGCGCTGTCGGTGGCCACATCGATCTGCGCCTTCATCGCGCAGATGATGGCGCTGGTGTCGCTGCCCTTCCTGTTCGAGGACACGCTCGGCCGCAGTCAGGTGGAGACAGGCCTGCTGCTGACGCCGTGGCCGCTTGCCGTGGCGGTGATCGCGCCGTTCACCGGGCGGCTGGCGGATCGCTATCCGGCGGGGCTGCTTGGCGGTTGCGGTCTGGCGGTGATGGCGGCCGGCCTTGCACTGCTGAGCCTGCTGCCTGCACATCCCTCGACGTTCGATATCGTCTGGCGCAATGCTGATCTGCGGCATTGGGTTCGGATTCTTCAACACACCGAACAACCGCGCCATCCTGACATCGGCGCCGCCGCTGCGCGCAGGCGCGGCGAGCGGCATGCAGGCGACATCGCGGCTGCTCGGCCAGAGCGTGGGCGCGGCAATGGTGGCGCTGATGTTCGGGTTGTTTCACGAGGGAGGAACGCGCGAGTCGCTGATTGTCGCCGCCTGCGTCGCCGTCGGGGCGACGGTGGTCAGTTTCTCGCGGCTGGGCGCGCGGCCACGATGATCAGTCTCTGCCACGCAGGCCCGCCTTGCGCATGAGCGGGATGACCTCCTGGCCGAAGAACTCGAGATCGGGGAGATAGTCGAAGAAGTTCACCTGCACACCGTCGCAGCCTGCCTCACCAAGCCGGATGAACCACTCCACGATCTGCGCGGGTGAGCCGACCAGGTGGACATTGCCGCCGATCACCCACTGCGCACGGGTGTGGCCGCGCCATGACGCGGTGTCGCCAGCTCTGGAAGGTCCGCACGAAATTGTCCGCAGCGACGGTATCCTCGTTCTCGAGGATCGCCGTGTAGGCCGCTCGCGCTTCCTTCTCCGTGGGACGGCAGATCACGTGAGGGTTGATGATCGTCTTCACCTCGCGTCCGTATTTCTGGGCGAGGCCCTTGATCCTTGCGTTGTGGGCGGGCAGCGCCTTGCAGGCCTCTGCCGGATCGGCGCCAGCGGGACTGGTGATGAAGATCAGGTCGGAATGCTTCGCCGCATAGTCGAGGCCGGCGGCGGACGACGCAGCGTTCACCAGGAACGGGCGCCGCTGTCCGGGCTTCGGCGCCAGGAAGGCACGCTCCGTCTTCCAGAATTGTCCCGCGAAGGTGAGTTCCTCGTCTTCGGACCAGAGCCGCTCCATGATGGTGGTGAACTCGTCGGCCATCACGTAGCGGAGATCGTGCTCGATCGGCTCCAGCCCGAACATGCGGTATTCGCTCGGCTTGTAGCCGGTGACGACGTTGATGCCCCAGCGTCCGCCGCTGATGTGGTCCATGGCTGCGCCGAACTTTGCGAGATGCAGAGGATGCCATGCGTAAAGGACGTGGACAGTGTTGATCAGCACGATCGAACGGGTCAGCGAGGTGAGCGCGGCATTGGCGATGATCGGATCGACCTCGTGCTCGCGAAAGTGCATCTCGCCGCCGTAGCCGCCTTTGCCGAGCCATTGCGCGAGGCCGAATACCAGGTCGAAGCCGAGTGCTTCGGCCGTCGTTGCACAGCGAGTGATGTAGTCGAACGTCCATGATGTGGAGCGCGGTGCCTTCGACGGACTCCAGGCGCCTTGCTGCATGGGCAGGAACAGGCCCAGCAGCAGCTTGTGGTCGGGCAGCCGACCTAGGGGCGACGGGACCTGCGGCACGCTTGTCCCGCGTTACCCGTCCCACACCTGGCTTGGCATCGGCAGATTGGCGAAATCGGCCTCGCCCGGCGGACGGTCCGCCGCGATGCCGGCCATGCCGAGAAGCATGTTCCACTGGCGCACATGCTGGCCGACATGCCACGTGCTGCGCTCCAGGTATTCGTGCAGCATCTGCGGGCCGTAGTAGGTCTGCACGATTTCGCGCGCCGACCTGTCGGGCTTCGACGCCCACCAGGCGGCCAGCCGCTGTCTCACATCCGCCCCATAGGCGACGATGTCGGCGGTGGTCTGCATTGTATCGGGCGGCGTCGAGGTGAGACCCGCGTATTCCAGCGTCGCGCCGTTGGCGACTTCCAGGAAGGTCTCGGCGATGCGGAAGATGTGGTGGCCGAGGACGCGGTAGCTGCGCGGACGGTTCGGCACCTCGGTCGCCAGCTTGGCGTCCGGCATCTGCGGTATCATGCGGATCCCGGCGTCGAGGAAGCGCCCGATCCGCTCGATCAGTTGGTCGGGCGAGAGAACCGGGCCGGTGGCCTCGTTCAGGCCGAGGAACTTCACCACGTGGCCGATGTTCTGCGCGAACACGTAGTCGTCGCCGCGCGACAACACGGGGACTGAACGGGCACCCAACCGCCTCAGCTCATCGAGCCCGGTGGGGTCTTCCAGCACGTTGATGGATTGGAACTCGATCGCACGGACCGAGAGAAACTCCTTGAGTTTCAGACAGCTGGTTCATCCAGGCTGCCAGAACACCTTCAGCGGGACCGCGTCCATGGGTTGACTCTCGTGTTGTCGATAGCTGGCAGGTTCCTCCGTGCGCGGCCTCGCGTCAACCTTGTCTCAGAGTCGTCTCATTGCGCGTTGTGCGAGACGATGCGTCAGGTCATGAGACATTGCACGGCGACCATCTGGCGCGGTTGGTCGGCGCCCACAGGATCGGGCTCGTGCCGTTGACGATTGCGTCGCGGGCCTCGGGAGTGTCGGTGATCGGCGGCGGGAGGAGGCCATAGAGCGAGGCATAGGCCTCGCGGGCGACGGGGGGAAGGTTGGGAAGAGCAAGCATTGAGTGACGTCTGCGGTTGGAAGAGGGTGGAGGTTGGAGTTAGTGAGGTTGATGTCAATGGGTCCTTATACTAACTCTCGCCGTAGCCCCCTCCCCCAACCCCCTCCCGCAAGGGGAGGGGGAGTCGGAAGCCTGCGTGCGATGGGCGCTCACTGCGCCGTCATGCCGCCATCGATCACCAGTTCCGAGCCGGTGACCCAGGATGATTCGTCGGACGCCAGGAACAGCACGCCATTGGCGATATCCTCGGCGGTACCGAGCCGACCCATCGGCGTGCGGTCGAGCAGCACCTGACGCACGGCCGGATCGCTGAAGCGCTGCAGGGTCAGCGGTGTATCCGCATAGCCCGGATGCACCGAATTGATGCGGATATTTTCCCCCGCATATTGCAGCGCCGCCGACTTGGTGAAGATCGTGATGGCGCCCTTGGCGGCCGAATAGGCCGGCGAGGTGGGACTGCCGACAATCCCCATGACCGAGGACGTATTGATGATCGACCCGCCACCGCCTTTACGCATGGCCGGGATCGCCGTACGGGTGCCCAGGAATACCCCCTTGGCATGGACGTTGAGTTCGCGATCCCAGATGTCCACTGTGATGTCCTCGACCTTGCCGGGAAACGAGACACCGGCATTGTTGAACAGAATGTCGAGCCGTCCGTGCGCCGCCATCACCGCGTCCACCACCTGGGCCCAGTTCTGTTCCGATGTCACGTCGAGGTGCATGTAACGCGCGTCATGGCCCTCGGCGCGCAGGGCCGCCGCCGCGCGCTCGCCCAGCTCATCGCGGATGTCGGTCAGCACCACCCTGGCACCCTCGCGCACGAACAGATGCGCCGCCGCGCCGCCAAACCCCATCAGCTCGCCCTTGATCGCAGCCGCCGCGCCGGTCAGCAGCGCTATTTTGCCCTGGAGCCGCATCTTCTTTCCCCGCTTCACCGTTGATCGGCGGGAGGATGCGCTATTTCGCGTTGTGGCTCCATTGCCGCATCGTGGGTCGGGGTAAATCAACAGAGGCTGTGTCGGAATGGTGTCGGGATGTGCGAGATGGTGAAGGGTTCCGGACGCCGGGCCCCTCACAGCGCGTCGTTCACTCGCCGCCGGCGTCCGGAACCCTTCACCATTGTTGTCAGGTCCGGGGGCCTGCGCATAACCCGCAACCGTCGCTTTTTCGGCGCGGCTGATGACGGAACAGCTTTCGTGCAAAGCGGTCACTCAACCCCGTCGCACTGATCACTGCAACGACCCGAAGCCGGATATGGCGCTAAACTTTCTTCGGCGACCAACCATACGCTTTGGCGGTGGCACCACCCATCAGCATGGCCCGCTCGCTGGTGTTCAGGTGGTCAGTCTTCAGGAAAGGCTCGACCGCTTGCTCGTAGTTCACGACGGCGAACGCACGGGTCCAGTCGGTGCCCCACAGGCAGCGATCGAAACCCCAGGCGTCGAATATCCGGGTAAGCGGGTCCCAGATGTCCGGGAACGGATACGGCTCCTTCGACAGCGTGCAGGCGCCGGTGATCTTGATCACCGCATTCTTGCGCTTGGCGAGTTCAAGCACTTTCGGAAGGTCCGCCCAAGGCTGCGGGGGCGCCGGCGGCACGCTCGGTTGTAGGATGCCCATATGGTCGATGATGAAGCGCGTATCGGGATGACGGTCGATTAGTTCCGTGCCCGCGTCGAGGTTGCCCCAAAAAAGAACGTTGACCGGAAAATCGTGCTGAACTGCCGCGCGCAGGATCCGGTCGAAATCCTGGATCGTCTGGCGTGCGTTTCCCCTCCCGGGTCAGGCCGATGCGGATGCCGACCGTACCGGGCGTCTTCTTCCACTCGGCGATAACGTCGGCGACCGCCGGATCGTCGGGGTTGACCACCTTCACCAGCGCGAACCGGTCTGGGTGAGCGCGCCGCACGTCCACCGCATAGCTGGCATCATATTGGTACATCGAAAAGGGCGAGATGTAGATCGCGCCGTCGACGCCAAGTTTGTCCATCGCCGCCACCATCTCGTCGCCGGTAACGTGCGCGGGCCAGTTTGGCACGCTGTGCCAGGGTCGTTCTGGCGTGTTCGCCGCATAGGCATGGACCTGGGAATCAATGATCGTCATGTGGGAAGCCCCTTGGGGTCGCTGCTGCGCTTTGGCATGCGTTCCGCGTAGTAGCGCCGGCCCTGCGGTAGCCAGCCCCGCCCCGACTTGCAGCACGGTACGCCGGTCGATGAGCCCATTTCTGCCAGGTGATTGGTTGGCCATTCCTACCTCCAAAGCACTTCAGTATTCGCACTCCTACGTACGTTGAAGATTGCGGACCTTCTTTAGCCCCGGTCAAGGAGACCGGTTCTTGTGCACGATAAATCTCAACTCGGACTCCGAGGGAAATCAGACGAAAGGCTTTTCTTCGCGCATCGCCCATCGAGCGCTTCGCCGTCGAGATCGACGCCCACCACGTCTGCACCACGGCGCAGTAGCCCCGTGACGTTGCCCAGCCGCAATTCGGCTCCCCACGCTTCCGCTGCACGCATCGACTGCTGTCGAAAGAATGCTGTTTAATGCAGGCTTGTCGCGAAGCCAGTCGCAGCCTTATCGTTGGACCAGGCATGGAACGGACGCAGCTGATATCCATGAGCACCATTGAACTTGTCGACCCCGAATTGCGCGATGCGCTCGCGCTGTGGCCAGTGGCGCCGCTGACCGCCAATTCTCTGACGCAACGCCGCGCCAACTTGCTTAAGGTCATCGGCGCCGTCCCGAAACCGGATCTGCCTGATATCACTGCCGACGAAATCCGTGTGGAGAGCGCATTTGGCGCAATGCCGATCCGGGTTCTGACCTATCGCCCGGGCAAGTCCGACAACCCACTGCCCACCATCGTGCACATTCATGGCGGCGGCTTCGTGGCGGGCGCGCCCGAGATGAAGGACGTGGAGAATAGGCTGCTCGCGTCGGATTTGAGATGCGCGATCTATTCGGTCGATTATCGCCTCGCACCAGAGGCACCGCATCCGGCGCCGCTGGAGGACATCTATTCGGTGTTCGCCTGGCTGCACGAGCATGCCGGCCAGCTCGGGCTTGATCCCGCTCGCATAGGTATCAAGGGTGAAAGCGGTGGTGGCGGTTTCGCTGCGGCCGCCGTGCTCTACGCCCGCGATCATCAGGGGCCGAAATTCGCCTTTCAACACCTGATCTACCCGATGATTGACGACCGTACGGCCGTGCGCAAGGACCTGCATCCTCACGTCGGCGAATTCGTCTGGACGCAACAGCACAACTATTTCGGCTGGCGTTCGCTGCTTGGCAGGGAGCCGGGCTCGGCCGATATCTCGCCTTACGCGGCGGCCTCACGGGCAGCGGATTTGTCGGGCTTGCCTCCAACCTACATTTCGGTGGGCGGCCTTGATCTCTTCCTCGAAGAAAACATGACCTATGCGGATCGCTTGAGCCGTGCCGGGGTGCCGGTCGAGTTTCACATGTACCCGCGGGCGTATCACGGCTTCTATCAGGCAACGAATGCCCGCGTGACCAAGCAGGCCGAACGCGACAATCGCGAAGCGCTGCGACGCTTCCTGCATGGATAGCACAGTGCATTGTGCGCGGACGGGCGCGGGCGAGAGGGAAATCATGTTTCATTACGAACGCTTCAGGGATTCGACCGAACACCTGGAAGACGGGGAAACCCTGCGGGCCCGGCTGGCTGAGGACGGTTATCTGTTCCTGCGCGGCCTGTTGCCACGAGAGGCGATCCTTGATGTGCGTGCCCGGCTTCTGAACAAGGCGGCGGAGGGCGGGTGGCTGGCTCCGGCCTCGCCCATCGCCGTCGGTGTCGCCAATTCCGCCGCCGCCTGCAAGGACCCTGAGCCACGCTATATGTCCGTGTTTCGCGGCCTCTGGTCGGACGAGGCGTTGCATCGTCTGCGTATCGATCCTCTGGTGATCACGCTGTTTGATCGGATTTTCGGTGAGCGCGCCCTGGCGCATCCTATGTTTGTCCAGCGGAACATTTTTCCTCAGTCAGATGGTTTCGACTTCACTACCGGCATTCATCAGGATCGCGTCCACATCGGCGGCGCGACCAGCTACGCGATGTGGATGCCTTTGGGAGACTGCCCACGCGAGATGGGCACTCTGGCAGTCGCGGCGGGGTCCCACAGCACTGGCATTCTGCCGACGAAGGTCGGCTCGGGTGCGGGAGGCATGGATATCGCCGTGCCGATCCCGGGTACCTGGGTCACCGGCGACTTCGCGGCGGGCGATGCTCTGATCTTCCAGGATGTGACGGTTCACAAGGCGCTGCCGAACCGGACCCGGTCGATCCGGATGTCGTTCGATGCACGGTATCAGAAGCTCAGCGAGCCGATGGCGGATGTGAACCTGATGCCATACGCCGGCTGCGGCTCTTGGGACGAGGTCTACGCCGGTTGGTCGAGCCGTGAGGGCCAGTATTACTGGAAGGACCTGCCGATCAAGATCGTGCCGCTGGATCGGTCACACTACGAGCGACGTGACGCAATGGCGTTTGAGATGGCTGAAGCCGGCGATCTCGGGGCGAGGGACGCGATCCTGCGAATCATCCAGCGCGATCCGCTGCCCGAGAAGCGGGAGCGCGCAGTGAAACTCTTGGCACAGCTGGACGCAGGCTGACGACCGCGAACAAGGGTCAAAGGGAGGCGGCGTATGGCGACGGATTACAGCATATGTCTTGGAACGGCCGGCTGGGGCGTATGGCACAGCCCGGATGCCGGCAGGTCATGGGTACGGCATCGCGCTCCATTCCCGCTCAATAGCCGCATACAGGCGTTGGCCGCCCACCCGACACAGGCACAAACGGTCTTCGCTGGTGGCGATACCGGCTTGTTCGTGAGCCACGATGGCGGGCGGCGATGGGAGCGGATCGGCACCGATGGCACCCTGCCGACGATCTGGTCGCTGACCATCGATCCGGTCGAGCCCGATGTTCTCTTTGCCGGCACACGACCGGCCGGGGTCTATCGCTCGCGAGACGGCGGACGGCACTGGGAGAAGTTAGCGATAGACATCGCCCGCGAATGCTCGATCGGCATACCCTTCGTCACCAGCATCATCGTTGACACCGACGATCATCGTATCGTCTGGGCCGGAGTGGAGATCGACGGCGTGTTCCGCAGCCTGGACGGCGGGGACAGTTGGACGCACCTTGAGACGGGTCTGTATGATCCGGACATTCATGCCGTGGCGATCGCGCCGACGCAGCCGAGGCGCCTCTACGCCAGCACGGCGCGCGAAATGTTCGTCAGCCATGATCTGGGCGACACCTGGCAGCCCCTGGGCATCAAGGAGAAATGGCCGCTGCCTTATGCTCGCGGCATGGCGGTCAAGGCCGACGATCCCGGCGTGCTGTTCGCCGGATGCGGGGAGACTACGACGGGCGAAAGGGGGCACGTGCTCCGCACCACAAACTCCGGCGAGAGTTGGGAGGTCCTGCCGCTTCCCACCCAGCCCAATGCCACTGTGTGGGGCCTTGCCACGCACCCCGCTAACGCCGACCGCATTATCGCGTTCAGCCTGTTCGGCGAGGTTTACGTCACCGACGATGCCGGCGCGTCGTGGCGCAAGATCCCGCGTGAATTCGGCGAGATCAGGGCCGCGGTCTGGCTGCCGAACTAAGGGCTTGCTGCGTAATAAGTAAATCGAGGCGTGCGCGGTGTTGCCTGATCGTCATGGCGGGGCTTGGCCCCGCCATCCACGACTTTGCTGTTGGCATCAAAGGAAAGACATGGATGGCCGGCCTGCGCCGGCCATGACGATAGTACAACGCCGGCCGCGAGTTGTAGCACTCATTGTCCAACGGGTCCTAAGATGTTTGGTCTCAGGCTTCGATCGCAGCATTCTCGCGTGAGTGGCGGGGCTGCAACTGGTTCACCCGGTGCGCGCTGACCGCGTTTGAGTACCGCTTCCGCGGATAGCCGGCTTCCTCCGATTGTTCCAATCCGTGGCTCCGCAGTCAGCGGCCGGGATGCCAGCCTGCCTCTGTGGCGAAACGTTCGTAGAACTCCGGTTCATAGGCGTGGTCGGGGTCCTGGCGCACCATGCGGTCGATGATGTGCGCGTCAGGCCCGACCAGGATGCGGAGCCGGTCGGCCCTGACACCGTCCAGGATAATCTTCGCCGCCTCGGCCGCGCTGGTCGGCGCGTCGGCGACGAAGCGACGAGCGCGCTCGGCGTGCATGCGTTCGATGTCGGCGTCGGAATATTTCGCCGCGTCCCGGCCCATCGAGGTGAGCCGAGCGCGGATCTGCGCGATCTGCGCGGCGTTCAGCCCGTCCGCATCGGTATGGGTCTGCACCTTGAGCGAGTTGTCGCGAATACCCGTGCCGATATGTCCTGGCATGACGACTGATACCTTGATGTGCGGCGCGTTCATCCGGAAATCGGCGATCAGCGCCTCGGTGAAGCCCTTCACCGCGAACTTCGCCGCGGAATAGGCAGTATGCGGCGTGTCGGGTCCAACCGAGGCCCAGAAACCGTTCATGCTGCTGGTGTTGACGATGTGCGCCTGGTCCGCGGCGCGCAGCATTGGCAGGAAGGCGCGCGTGTTCAGATAGACGCCACCCCAGCAGATGTTGAAGGTGCGTTCCCATTCCGTGCGCTCGTTGACGATCATGCTTCCACCCCCGCTGATACCGGCGTTGTTGAACAGCAGGTGAATGCGATCGGTCGCGTGCTGGACCGAAACCTCGTCACGGAACCGCAGCACGTCGGCTTCATTGGAGACGTCGGCGACGTGCGATGTGACGCGCAGTCCCTGTGGCAGGCCGACGGCCTCGCACAAATGCTGGGTTTCCGCCATGCCGCGGGCGGACACATCGCACATCGCGATGGCACAGCCCTCGGCCACCAGTTGACGGACGAGCTCGCGGCCCATTCCAGAGCCGCCGCCGGTCACCACGGCGATCCTGCCGGAGAAGTCTTTCATTGGCTTTCCTCCCTCGTGTTCGCGCCGCCGGCGATCAAGTCCGGTCGGTCGATCCGTGCCCTATACCGCTCAACGGGCCGGTCGGCACGGTCCGCTCTCGGTCCATCCAGTCGAAGGACGTGATGTCGGCATACTGTTTCGTCAGCCAAGGGGCCTGCGTGCGACGGTGACACGGCCTGGGTCAACGGCGTCGAGGCGTGCGGGATCGAAGGACGATAGATCGACCGCCCGGGTTGCCCCGTCGAGGATCAACTCGGCCACCGCTTCTCCTGTCGCGGGCGCGTTGAGAATACCCCAAACACCATGGCCTGTTGCTACATACGCGCCAGGTGCGTCCGGGACGGCGCCGATCAGAGGGAGCCCGTCCTGCGTTACCGGGCGAAAGCACGCTTGGCCCGAACGAACACGGGACGACGCCAGCATCGGTGAGATACGTGCGCAAAGTACTTTCAACCTATCGATCGCACCATCGTCGGGAACGACGAATTCAGGATCAGTCGGGAGGGGAGAGTCGCTCGAGATTGCACACACATACGTGGTTCCGTCGGCACGGGGAAAAATCTCCGGCGAGAGGATCGTACCTGTGGCTTCTTGGTATTCGAGAAACAGCGCCTCCGGTGGAATCGCAGCTCCGGTATCGAAGACAAGGCTGTGTCCCTTCAACCCGAACACGGGCGGAAGGGGAAGCCATTGCGCCGCGAGCACTGACCAAGGCCCCATTGCGATCACGACCACATCGCCCTTGAGCGCTTCGCCCTCGAGATCGACGCCCACCACCTTTTCGCCTCGGCGCAGCAGCCCCGTGACGTTGCCCAGCCGCAATTCGGCTCCCCGCACTTCCGCTGCACGCATCATCCCGATTGTGAATGCAGCAGGTTGCACCTGGGCTGTGGTGACCATGGATCCGATCTGACCGTGGATCGAGACGTTCGGCGAAAGCCATCCGGGCCCTGCTCCACGCGACGCCGGGGCGGACGGCCAGCCTGAGATACCGCCATAGGTGGTCATCCGTCGGTAACCCCATTCACCGGCATGCCCCTCTGCCAGTTCTGCATGCAACTCGAAGCTCCGGCGGGCGAGATGCATAAGAGGGGTCCCGTCGCACCAATCCATTGCCAAGAACCCGCCCGACTTGCCCGATGCGGCGCAGGCAATCGCGCTCCGCTCGATGACAATGACATCAGCGCCTCTCGCAGCGAGGTGGTAGGCAACAGACGTGCCGATGACGCCGCCTCCCACGATCAAAGCTCGCATATGTTGCCCCACTTCATCTTCCGATAGCCCTGCGAGACACCCGAGCGAGTGTCAGATACTGACCACCGCCACCTCGACGCCAGCGGGCCATACTACTGGCTCGCGCTACAGGCTGCCCGTAGCACGATCTAGCCTTCTCATGTGCCGTCCAGCGAGGCCTAGGTGGACCACACCCATTCCACTCGGCAAACTACCACCGGAGGGGACACGTCATGACGAGCAATCACCCCGGCACGGTTTCGGTCGTGGCCGTGCCATCGCCAGCCTCATGGCACCGAGAGGTCGACATCGTCGTCATCGGTTCAGGCGCCGCAGGCATGCCCGCAGCGATCTTTGCACGCGAGGCCGGCGCCTCCGTCATTCTGGTCGAGGCTGAGCCTGACATCGGTGGCCACGCCATCGTCTCTGGCGGGAACGTCCCGCTCGGCGGCGGCACATCGGCGCAGAAAGCTGCGGGGATCGAGGATTTCCCCGACCTCGTGTTCCTGGACAACACCGACTGGTCCGTCGTGCAGCCCAACGGGTTTCCGGACTACCGCTATAATGATCGAGAGCTGGTGCGCGCCTTTGCCGATGAAAATGTCGCGGCCTATGACTGGCTGCTGGCCCATGGCGTCGTGTTCGCCGACAAAGCCCCGGATTCCTTTGGCGGCACATCAGTCGGCAACTCTGTCCCGCGAGAGATGCACGCTGTGCCGATGCACTGGATCATCGCGCAAACGGGCAAACCCGAGCCCGCCACCACTGCGGCAACCCGATCGACCGGCAATGGTCTGATGCGCCCGCTGGAAGCCGCGGCTCGCAAGGTGGGTGTCGAGATCTTGCTGGAACACCGCATGACTGCGATCCACCGCGAATTCCCAGGCGCCGGTCGCGTCACCGGAATTCAGGCTGTGCACAAAGGCAACGTTCTGGGCATCCGGGCGCGCAAGGCGGTGATCGTTGCGACTGGTGGCCATACCGGCAACGTTGAATTCCGCCGCCAGTTCGACCCACGCCTGACCGCGGAATATTGCGGCCTCGCGGGCATGCCGTGGTCCGATCAGGACGCGTCCGGTGAGATCGCCGCGATGGCCATTGGCGCCTCGCTGTGGGGTCTCTATAACCAGACTGGCGAGTTTGGCCTGCACCTGACCAAACCTTTCACCATCGGCAACCAGTATAATTACCGCTGTTACTGGCAGCCAGGCAGTTCCGTATTCCATAAGGCCCGCGCCACAGGCCTGCAGGTGAACGACTGGCAGAACGTCATCACCGTCAACATGCTTGGACAGCGCTTCTTCGACGAAACCGACGGCAACTTCACAGCGAATAACCACGAGCAGATCAAGGACTACCGCTATGGCGATTACCGGAATGCGAAGAACATTGTATACAGCCCCCGTAACTGGCTGAACGCCGCATTGGCCGGTATCGGCGATGGCCATAACGGCGGCGGCCCGATCTGGGCCATCTTCGACTCCGCGGCCGCCAAACGCGAGGGCTGGACCACCGAACCGCCTTACGTTGATCGCGCGGAGGGATTTTTCTTTTCCGCCAACACGATCGCCGAACTTGCGTCCAAGATCGTGATGAAGCACCAACGAATCGCCATGCCTCCGGCAATCCTCGAGGCCACCGTCGCCCGCTACAACAGCTTTGTCCACGCAGGCGTCGACGCCGATTTCGGGAAACCTATCCCAGCTCACAAAATCGCCGAACCACCATACCACGCCGCATGGGCGACCCCGACTCCGCACGACTCCCGCGCAGGGCTACGCATCAACGCCAAATGCCAGGTCATCGATCGCGCGGGTCAGGTCATCCGCGGGCTTTATTGCGGCGGTGAGTCCGCCGGCGGGTTCAGCCAGCACGGCCTCGCTCGCGCGGTGGTGCAGGGTCTTATCGCCGGCCGCAGTGCGATGCATGAATCGCCCTGCCGGTCGGATGCAACAGGCGAGGCTCAAGCAGGGACGGTCAGCCTCGCCACATCAAAATTGTAGACGCGGGCGGTGTTGCCGCCGGCGATCTTGGCCTGTTCGTCGTCCGGCACCCCGGCCAGGATCTCCGCCAGGATCTTCCGCGATTGGGGAAACGTCGACTCGCTGTGCGGATAGTCCGAACCCCACATCATGTTGTCGACACCGATAACGTCTCGCAAGCGAATGCCGATGGCGTCCTCCTGGAAGCTCAGCACGACGTTGCGGCGGAAGAAGTCGCTCGGGAGCATGCCGTCCTTGAAACGGTAAATCGCCTCGCCTTGGCGCTCACGGTATGTGTAGTCCATGGTGGAGAGCACGTGGGGTACCCACGCCAGCTCGAACTCCACGATGGCCAATGTGAGGCGGGGATGACGCTCGAAGACGCCGGAGAAGATCAGATCGCACATCGACAGCGCCGGATAGAACGCCTTCGTCGCGCGGCTGCTCGCGTCGCGCAGCGTCTTGTCGCCGACCCCGCGGATCTTGCCCTGGCGTCGCGTGGCCGTGTGTAGGCTCAGTGGCAGGTCGAGCGCTGCGGCGGCGGCCCAGAACGGCTCGTATTCGGAGTGGTCGTAGCGCCGGTGCTCGAGCGGATACTCGGTGATCATCGCGCCAGCCAGGCCCAGGCGGGCCGCGCGCTCCAACTCCTTGATCCCGTCCGGGACGTCGTCCAGGTTGATCATCGCGATGCCCTTGAGTTGGGCGGGATCCGTTCGGCAGAAGTCGGCGAGCCAGTCGTTGTACGCGCGAAAGATGGCGGACATCAGCGGCGTGTCCGCAACCTTGAAGTAGAACAGCCCTTGCGAAGGATAGACGACTTCACCGGCCACCCCATCGAGGTCCATGTCCTTGAGGTGTTGGTCCGGGTCGTAACCCCCGCGGTGCACGTCTTCAAAGCGCCCATGCGCGGAGATGGTCTCGGGGGCCTCGAAGCGCGCGCCGGCGTTCGAGATGAGGCCAATCCCGGAGAGTATCTGATCCATCTCGACCACGATCTGGTCTTCGCCGTCGACCCGCTGTATCCGCGGCGCACGATCGCGGAACGGCGCATCGATGCGGGTCTGCCACAGATCGGGCGGTTCGAACACGTGAGAGTCAGACGAGAGAATCAGGGGCAGCATCACCATCTCCTTTCTGACGTGATCGCGAGCAGCACCTTGGCAGCCGGCCCATTGCCGTCAAGGTGAACGCGGGCGAGCCGAACTGATCGCCTGACGAGCCGGCGTCACTCAGCCCGCCTCACAGCACCAGCTCGCCCGGCGATGAAACTTGCCAAGCTAGGGCCAATCAGCAGGACCAGGACAAGGCGGGTGGTCTGCATCGCCATTACAAAGGCCACATCGACGTTGCTGGCGATGGCGATGATCGCCGCCGAGTTGGCTCCACCTGGGCTAGTGGCGAGGTAGGCCGTCAGTGGGTCGATGCCGGCCAGCACAACGAGCAGCGCGGCGAGGCCAGCACACACTGCCATCAGAACCAGGATCGAAGCGAGGATCCGTGGCAGCGCCGCTGCTGCATGACGCAGGATCGCACGATTGAACCCCAGACCAGTGCTCCAGCCCACGATCGCGTAGCTGGTGACAAGCAGCCATGGCGGCAGTTCGATGGAGAGCAAGCCCGCATCCTGCAGAGCGATGCCCAAGCCGATAGGCAGCAGCAACGGTGCAGCCGGGATGCTCCGAAGGCGTGAGCACAGTGTGCCGAATCCAATCAGAGCGAGTGTCTCGGCGAAGGACAACCAGTGGATCGGCGGAAACCAATGCGAACTTATCGGCGGAGCGCCACTTCCCGTTGTCAGGAACCGGGCCAGGATGGTTGCGGCAAAGGCAACGAGCAGAACACGGAGATACTGCATGAAAGCAACAAGCCGGATGTCTGCGCCATACGCGGCAGCCATCAGCATCATCGCCGTCGCCGCGCCCGGTGACGAGCCCCAGACAGCGGTGGTGCCAGGCAGCACGCGCCACCGCGTGAGCAGCCACCCAAGTGCCCCACTCGCGGCGATCACCGCTATGACGACGGCGACGAACAGGGGCCAGCCTCGTAGGATTTCTCCGACTATTGTCGGTGGAATGCTTCGCGCGATCATGCAGCCGATGACCGCTTGCGCGATAAGGACCAAATAATGCGGGACGCGTATCCCGCCGCCAGCAATCGCAACCAGGATAGCCGCCATCATTGGCCCCAAGAGAAGTGCGGCCGGCAGACGGACGGCCTCCAGGCAAAGCGCCAAAAAGCCGGAGATGATGGCAAGTATCGCCCATTGCTTGCCGACGGCTTGATGGCCGCCGGATCGATAAGATTGCTGGTGGTTCACGTCGCCCCATCCATATGGCCGAACGCGAGCGAACACGTTGCGCGACACGGAGAGCGAGGAGAAATCGCGGCCGTCGTGCCGACGTTCGTGGTCCGGCGTCACTCCGGAATGGCAGATGTCAAATACAGGCTCTGTAATATCGGGTTGAGCTGAAAGCCGCCTCCGAAAGTGCGTCCAAGGATTTGCAGTATTTCGCCCGACCTGTAGATGCCGCTAAGCGCGCGATCGACTTCCAACCGAAAGTCGTCATCTCCCCTTGGTAGTCCAAGCGCGTACGGCTCGACCGTCAGATACTCATCGGCAAGACGCAAATTGCCAGGAGCCTTGCTGTTGGCTTGCAGTACCCAAAGGATCGACCGATCGGCAAAATACGCTTTCACCTTTCCGGAATCCAGCATCGCCAATCCTTCAGCGTGCGTAGCAGCAAGTGTGACATTCGCATTGATCCCGGACGCGGAGAGCGTGTTTCGCAGGGCCTGCTCGGTCGTTGTGCCAGCCAAGACACCTATCGCCTGGCCTTCCATCGCCCGTAGGTCTTTCGGGCCGTCTGCCATGATCAGGAGACCTGCGCCATCTACAAACGTATCAACCGAAAAGCCGATGAGCTTTCGCCGACCCATGGTGACAGTCGTCGCTTCGCAGAGCAGATCGGCCTTGCCTTGGCGAATTGCGTCAAACCGGTCGGCTGCTGTGACCGGCACATAGTTCACGTTCAGCGACGGCACATTCACTTGCTGCGAAAGCCGCGTTGTGACTGCCTGGCAAAGATCTACGATGAAGCCAGTCGGCTTGTCTTCGCCGTTCTGATAAGAAAATGGCGGAGCATCCCGCCGGTAGGCGATGCGAATGGTGTTATCCTGCCGGAGTTGATCGAGGGTCCCAGCCTGGACCGTGCTCGACAAAGCAATCAGTGCTGCCGCGCAGCGGCCAAGAAACCACCTGCCGTACATGCCATCTCCCCCGCGTTCCGCGCAGCATAGTGACCGGTGACACGTGTATTCAACAAGTGGCCATCACGAAGCCCAGCTTTCCGCCTACTGACATCCTTCGGCCGGGGAGAAGCTCGGAATCGCCGCGAAAGGCGTCCAAGCGCGCCGTGCTGCACAGTTGGCTCACTGGTGGTCGCCGGTCGGCTTTGGGATGCTGTGGCGGGCCGAAGCCTCACGGACTTCTTGCGTCGCCGCCCCGACGCCGGCGGGAATTCTCGTCCGGCGCGATCCGTTACGTGTCCCTGCCTGAGGACAATTACGGGACCTTGTGGGACGCGGCAACCGGGCAACCTGGGCGCCGAGGGTGCCGTGGCAGACGCCGACATTTCGGATGACACCCGCCACACCCGGCAGCACGTGCCCACGGCGGACTGGGACGGATGCGGGGTTGATCGGAGAGATCCGTAATGAACCTGGCGGCCGCAGATGGCTGGCTGACGTCATAATCGGCAGCCATCTGCTGCAGATCCATGATGAGTGGGTTACGGGGCTGGCGCTCTGGTCAGGCGGTGCGCCAGCGCCGCGCTGGCCGCCATGCGTCTCCCCCTGTCCGTTTGATTGTCGCGCCGCTCCATCCTAAGCTGGCGCCGGATGTCAATCCAAGCCGGGTGGGAGGAAACACAATGGAGTATATCTGCGACGCTCCCGGTGACAGAACCTGGTTCCGGCTGATGAGCGAGGGCGAGGCCGTGATGGAGTCCGAGCTCATGCGCCATGCCGTCGAAAAGTACTTCCGCCGCGAATGGGAAAAGGCGTCGGAGAGCTTTCGTCCGCTGACCTCGGTCTACATCGAGCAGGATATCGGCAAGACCGCGCATATCCAGCGCGAGATGCCGCTGTTCCTGACGTTGCGCAATGATGAGGGTGCGCCGCTGGTCACGGCCATGCTGCCGCCTGGCGGGCGCCGCGATCGTTCATTCGGCTGCATCATCGTGGGGCCTGGCAACAGCGATCCCTACAAGCAGCACGCCGACGCGATCGAAGCGCTCGCGGAACACTTCGATGTCCCGCTCGATCGGGCACATTGCTATCCGTATCGCCGCGAATGAACCGAACCCAGGAGATAACCGCGATGGGCTACACACTCGAACAATTCGCCGACAAGTGCCGCGACGCACTGAAGAGCCAGTCAGGCACCGAGGGGCGCAAGGCAGTCTGCGCGCTGGTCAAGGATGTGCTGAAGGATGGCGACTTCGTCGCGAAGTACATTCCGGAAGGCACGCCGGAGCGGCAGGTGCTGTTTGAGGATCCGGAGCTGGGCTTCACCATCCTGGCGCATGGCTATGTCGGGGCAAAGGGCAGCAAGCCGCATGATCATGGGCCGTCCTGGGCGATCTATGGCCAGGCCGCCGGTGAGACCATCATGACCGACTGGGATTGCCTGGCGCGCCCGACCGAGACCACGCCCGGCAAGGCGAAGCACGTGCGCGACTACACGATGAAGGTAGGCGACGCGTATCTCTACGATACCGGCGTGCTGCACTCGCCGCGCCGCGAGGGCTCCACGCGCCTGCTGCGCATCGAGGGCATGAACATGGAGCGTGTGAAGCGCTTCCCCTACGAGGCGGTGGACACGCTCAGCCCCGCAGCAGAATAGCGCTCCAAGGCGCCCGTAGCCGTCATTCCCGCGCAACGCGGGAATCCAGTTCACGAGCCATCATATCGGCTGGATGCCCGCGTTTGCGGGCATGACGCCTTGGGCCATGTCATCCGCCGCTACGGAATGATCTGCTTCTCTTCGACGATGTAACTCTTGATCCGGCCGATGAAGACCGCCCCGTCGTCCGTCAGCCGCTTCATCTCCGGTGTCGCGGCAGCCCGCGCAAGTGCTTCCTGATCGTCATACCAGAGTTCCGCAATCCCATCGACCTCGACATCGGTTTCCGGAATATCCGGTCGCGTACGTGTCCCCACGATGTGCGACTGCACATAGCGACGCACGCCGGGCACAGCTCGCGCCAGCGGTCCATGTATCTCCAACCAATGCTCCACGAACTGCTCGTGGGTAATCTCAGGCCTGCGCGTCAGCAAGCCAACAACCTTGATCATGCCGCCTGATCCATCGTTGACATCTCGCACGCCACGGTCGTCCGGTGCATGTCGCGCGCCTCGGCGTTATCGAATGGCCGTGCGCGATGCATCGTCGCGCGGTTGTCCCACATCACCAGGTCCCATTGCCGCCAGACATGCGCATAGATGAACTGGCGCTGCGTTGCATGTTCCATCAGATCGCGCAGGAAGGCGCGCGCCTCGGGCACCGGCCAGCCGAGGATCGCCCCGGCGTGCGATGCCAGATACAGCGACCTGCGGCCGGTCACCGGATGGCGGCGCACCAGGCGCTGCTTCACCGGCGCGAACTTGCGGCGCTCCTCATCGGTGAAGTCGGTGAAACCGAGAATGGCGCGCGAATAGAGCTGGCTATGCTCGCAGACCAGGTTTTCGCACTCGGCTCTCGCCTCGTCGTCGAGCGCATCGTACGCCGCGCGCATGTCGGCGAACTCCGTGTTGCCGCCGGCCGAGGGGATGCGCCGCGCCGACAGCAGCGAATACTTCGCCGGCACCGCCTTGAACGAACTGTCCGAGTGCCATAGCCGGTTGCCCAGACCGAACAGCCGCCGCCGGTCATCGCGCGCCAGCAGCCGGTCGTTCCTGTCGAGATTGGAGATGTCGTTGACATCCATCGACAGCCGGCGCTCGTGCCCCTGCGCGATATCGCCGGTCGCCTGCTCCAACGCGCCGAAGTTGCGGCTGAAAGCTAGCTGCGTCTCGTCGGTGAAGTGCTGGTCGTGGAACACCAGAACAGCGTACTGGTCCATGCCGGCGGATATGGCCGCAGCATCGGCGTGGGACAGCGGCTGCGTGATGTCCACGCCGGACACCTCGCCGGCGAAGAATGGACGCGAAACGGGATCGATCGGGCGGATAGTCAACGTCATTGCTGGTCCTCGGTCGGCAAGAGGAAGGAATGGCGGCGCTGAAGACGCGTACACACGCCAGGAGCCAACCTCAGCCCGTCTTGGACTTGAGTTCGTCGAGCTGCATCCGCGCGCCGGCGATCATGCACGATAGATCGGACGTCAGCATCACCATGTCGAAGCCGCGCTTCACCGCGCCCGCCGCGAACGCCGCACTGGCACAGTGCATGACGCACTTGATGCCGTGCTTATGCGCTGCGGCCAGGATCTTGTCGCAGGTGGCGAGATGGAGCGGGTCGGGGTTATCGCCGCGCGGGGCCAGACCCAATGCGAACGACAGGTCGGCTGGACCGATGTAGACGGCGTCGAGGCCGGGCGTGGCGCAGATCGCATCGAGGTTGGCGAGGCCTTCCTTCGTCTCGATCATGGCCATGAGGACGATCTCGTCGTTGGCATGGGCCACGTAGTCGGCACCGCCATAGTGCATGGCGCGGACAGGGCCCGACGAGCGCATGCCGACGGGCGGATACCGGCACGCGGCCACCGCCATCGCCGCTTCCGCGGCGGTATTGACCAGCGGAACAATGATGCCGTAGGCGCCAAGGTCCAGGGCTTTCATGATGGTCGCGGGCTCGTTCCATGCAACCCGCACGACCGGGACTGTGTCGGTTTGCGAGATCGCCTGCAGCAACGGCCCGACGTCTTTCAGTTCAGAGGTGCCGTGCTGCAGGTCGACGCACAGGGCGTCGAAGCCCTGACGCGCCATGACCTCGGCCGTGAACCCATGGGACACGGAAAGCCAGCCGAGTGTCACGCATTGACCGGCACGCCACATCTGCTTGATCTTGTTCGGTCGCATAGTCACACCTCTGGTGTTGTTCATTGAGCCCACGAACGGATTACGCTCAAACGCGTGCCTGAATCAATCGAGGGGCACCGACCCAGCTATGCGCAAGTGGGCCTACTCCGGGGGATGATGCAAAGATCCTGAATTCTGCAACGCACAAAACGCTGGATTGCCAAGCCGCGGCCGGAAAGTCCATTTGCCTTGCGCTCAGCTCGGTCCTTGCCGTCACGTGGGCGATGTCGTTGCGGCGTCTTCACAGCCGATCCCGAAGTCGTCATGTGTCAGCGTCACCCGTGATATGCTAAATACACGCAACACTGCTGAATGCCGGTGCGGGGAGCCCGTCGCCGCCGTGGCGTGACGAGGTCGCTCCGTAAAGCGAAGCCTGAATTCTGAAAAATGACAGAAACAGGGAGAACGCTTCATGTCAGCTGCGACCGCGAACACGCATCCAATTCCATGGTGGAAGGAACCAACCAAGGACCAATGGCTGGCCTGGGTCGCCGCTTGGCTCGGGTGGACCCTCGATGCTTTCGACTTCACCATTTTCCTGCTGCTGATGGTGCCGATTTCCAAGGACTTCGGCGTGCCGCTGACCGAGGTCGCCATCGTCTTCGCCCTCACTTTATGGATGCGGCTGGTCGGCGCCACCGCCTCCGGCTGGCTCGCCGACCGGATCGGCCGCAAGAAGCCGTTGATGATCTCGATCGCCTGGTTCTCGGTCTGCAATCTGTTGGCCGGTCTCGCGCCGAGCTTTTGGTTGCTGTTGCTGTTCCGCACGGCCCTGGGCATCGGCATGGGCGCGGAATGGCCCGCGGGTGCCGCACTGGCGATGGAAACGTGGCCGCAACGCTCGCGTGGCTTCATGGGCTCGGTGCTGCAGGGCTCGTGGGGCCTCGGCGCTCTGCTCTCCAGCGCCGCTTACGCCCTGCTCTATGATTCGATCGGCTGGCGTGGCCTGTTGCTGATCGGCGTGCTGCCGGCCCTGCTGATCGTCTACATCCGCATATACGTCAAAGAGCCGCAGGTCTGGATCGAGAACCGGCGCAAGCAGCGCGCCGAGAACCGCGAGTTCCGTGCGCCGCTGTTCAGCATCTTTAAGCGGAGCATGCTCGCCAATACGCTCACGGCGTGTTGGATGATGGCCAGCGCGTTTGTCGTCGGTTACTCGGTCGGCGGTATGTTCCCATCATACCTGCAAAAGGATCTCGGCCTTCCCACCGGCATGGTCGCGCTACCGATCATGCTGCAGAGCCTGATGTTCTTCCTCTCGGCGATCCTCTGGGGCGCGGTCGCCGACCGCTTTGGCCGGCGGCCCACGCTCATGATCACCGCCCTGGTGACGATCCCGGTCGCGCCGCTCTATCTGCTGACCACCGACTATACGATGATCGTGGTGTTCTTCACCTTGCAGGGCTTCTTCGGTGGCGGCGGCATGCACACGCAATGGCCGCATTATCTGTCCGAGCGTTTCCCCACCGAGGTGCGCGCGACAGCCACTGGTTTCTGCTATCACCAGGGGGCGATCTTTGGCGGCCTGGTGGGTCCGGTCCTGTCATACTTCGCCACTGAGTGGCACATGGGCTTCGCGATACCGATGATGATCGGCACCACCGTCGCCGCCGGCTCGGTTTTCGCCGCGATGTGCTTCAGCCCCGAGACGAAGGGCACACAGCTGGTCTCGGATATTCAGCTGGTATGATTGCGTTGCCAGGCCGGGGACGCACCGTGGACGAGCGCCCCTGGCCTGCCACGCCGATACGCGCTCCCTCACTTGACCAGGCGCGATGTTCGCACTATGTTCCAGTTACTCTCGGAACAACCTCACTCGGACTGACCTCTCGAGAGATTGCGCAAGTGAACGGTTTGGATGGCAACCGCGGCCACCATTCTCCATGCCGACCTGGATTGCTTCTACGCCTCGGTCGAGCAGCTGCTTGACCCCTCTTTGCGCGATAAGCCCATCGCGGTCGGCGGCGGTGTTGTGCTTGCCGCTTCTTATGAAGCCAAGGTTTTTGGCGTGCGCAGCGGCATGCCGGGCCGGCGGGCGCGCCAGCTTTGCCCGCAACTGACTTTTGTCGGCGGCCACTTCAAGGATTACCAGCGGCTGGGCGATGCCACCATCGCAGTGCTCAATGACTTCACGCCACTCGTCGAGCGGATCTCTATCGACGAGGCATTTGTCGACGTTGCTGGCTGCGGTCATCTCTTCGGTCCACCATCCGACATTGCAAGCGCGATCCGCCGCCGTGTGCGAGACGAGCTTGGTTTGCCAATCTCGATCGGCGTCGCACGTACCAAGCACCTGGCGAAAATTGCCTCGCAAGTGGCCAAGCCCGATGGGCTCGTGGTTGTCGATCCAGACACCGAGATTGACTTCCTTCACGCCCTGCCTGTTGAGCTGATGTGGGGCGTGGGCCCCGCAACGAGCGCGCGTCTGGCCCAGATCGACGTGCATACCATCGGGCAGCTGGCAAAGCTGCCAGGACGGTCGCTCGAGCGGTTGCTTGGTCATGCGGCAGGAGAGAAGCTGACAGCACTGGCGTGGAACCGCGATCCACGGGAGATAAGGACAAATCGCCGGGTGCAGTCGGCCGGTGCTCAGTCGGCGCTCGGCAAGCAACCTGCGGAAGAGCGAGTCTTCCGACCGACGTTGCGTCATCTTGCGGACAGGATTGCGACCCGGCTTCGGGCGAAATGCAGGCCCGGTCGGACCGTGACGGTGCGCGTCCGATTCAGCGACCTCCGCTCGGTCACTCGCTCGGTCACGCTTGAGGCGCCGATTTCGGCAACCGCGATCCTCGCTGAAATCGCCGAGCAGCTCGTGCGCTCAGTGCTCACGGACTATCCTGATGAGAGGACGATCTCACTACTGGCGATCTCCGTATCGCATCTTGAGGCGTTTGCGGATCTGCAGCTGGAACTCCCACTCGGGCTTGAAGATGAGCGGCGCCGACCCGGCACCAGGCCGGGCATGGCGCGTTGGATGGCTGACCGTGCCGTAGACAAGATCCGCGATCGGTTCGGATGGCATGCGGTCGGATACGGGTCCGTCGCGCTGGAGCTCTCGCGATCTGTTCCAGACGAGTTTCGCGAACTGGCCGAAAAGGACGTCTAACCAGTGCCGTAGCGTAACCAGGTCACGTACGTCCAAATTTGGGCATAGATCCTGATCAGTCCGCTGACACCCCCACAGGGCGCGTGTTCGCGGCGCCGATACGGCGCTCGAAGGCACGCAGCCGCTTGTATACGGAGATCAGTTCGACGATCGTGGTCCAGCTGTTCACAAGATACTGGAACGAGCTTTCCACCCGGCCGAAGGCGCGAACGATCTGCTGCATGACACCGAGAGTGATGACGCCCGCAACCAGGGTATGTCCGAGGGCGATATAGGGGACCAGGACGCCGAACTGCAGATACGCGTATCTGGCCACGTCAAAATACATGTAATGAAAGAACAGTCGGAAGTAATTCCGCCTAACGTCGGCGAACAGCATGCTGAACCGCGCCGGGGTGGCTCGTTCCCCGTCGTCCTCACCGTAGACGAGCTCCTTGCGGAACGCCGCCTCGACACGCTGATTCTCAAACTCCAGGCCCGGCAGTTTGACGCCGACCACAGCCATCAGCACGGTACCCGCCAGTGCGAAGACGATCGCCACCCAGACCAGCGAGTGGCTGACCGGGCCGATCCAGGGCAATTCTGTGATCTTCTCTGACAGCGTCCAAAGGATCGGCAGGAAGGCGAACAAGGTCATGACGCTGCGCATGAAGCTGACGCCGAGCCCCTCCATCAGGCGAGCGAAACGCATCGTGTCTTCCTGGACGCGCTGCGATGCGCCCTCTATGCCGCGGACAGCGTGCCAATTCGCCGCGTAATAATCGTTCATGGCCGTGCGCCAGCGGAACACGTAATGCTTGATGAAGAAGTCGGTGAATACGGCGACGGTCACATAAAGGCCCGCGATGTAGCCGAAAGTGGCCAGCTGCCCCATATATTCGTCCATCGTTATTGCCTTTGGCTGGCCCAAGGCCTTCTGGATCAGATTGTAGAAATCGCCGAACCATCCATTGATTCTGACGTCGAGTTCCACCTTGTACCAGGTCGAAAACAGGATCAGCGCCGCGCCGGGAAACGCCCACGGCAGCCACCGGCGCGACAGATAGAATGACTGAAACACGGAACCTCCCGCTTGGATGCCGCCGCGCGGCTTCCCTCGTCAGCAACCGAGCCCGCCAGCCGCGCAGCCGATCCCTTCGAGATCAGGGGCTGATCTGTCCTGTCCAAAGGAACCAGAGCGCCAGCAGGGGCCGCTCTGTTGAGCGCATCGCGTGCACGACGTTCGGCGGATTGTATACCAGGCCACCAATACCAGGCTCATGCCATGGATCGCTCGCCTGGCGCCATTGCCCGTCCGAAAGCACCACATAGATCTCCTCCGGCGGATGACGATGGTCAGGATATCGCGTATGCGGCGCCATAAGACTCACACCGATCCAGACGTCGCGCCGTATCTCAAGCCCCTCCGGACCAGCGATTGTCGCGTTGGCGTGGCCGTCCAGAAACTTTTCGCCCAGAGTCTCGGCTCCATCTCGGACCTTCCAGGTGAGCTGCGGTTCAATGACGGCAAAGGCATCGGCCAAGGCGCCGATAGGGCCTGGCTGATGGCGCGCGTGCTCCAGTGCCGTCGCCAGATGGCGGCAGACGGGCAATCGAGTCGCGCCTGGCCGCACAACTTGGGTTGACGGCGCCTGGAGCGCCATGAAGATCCTTTCGGCAGCCGGGCGCACGCGTCCATCCACACTGGATCGATGGCGAACCGCTGCTTCGGCCGAAGTCACGAACAGTTGGAGATCGGCGGAACGAAGCGACGTCATCTCTGGGCCCCCTCACCTACCTTGACGGAAAAGCAACGTCTGACGGCGGGCGACGAGAGGGCTGCTTCGAGCACCCTTAATCAGGCTCCACAGAAGCGATCTCATACCAGACCCAGCCACCCCGCCAGACCGGCGAGCCCAACGACCAGAACAGGCTGCACCTTGGTCGTGCAGAACACAGCCGTCGCCAGGGCGGTCAGTACATATTGCGCCAGGGTGTGATCGGCACCACGCGCAACAATGATGCCGCTCGCCGCGATCAGGCCGACCGCAACTGGCGCCAGCCCATGCTCGAACGCTGACCGCCACGGCGACATCTGCACGCGCGTCCAGAACCGTGCGAACACCAACACGAGTGCCGCCGCAGGCAGCACCATTGCCACGGTCGCCAGGACCGCGCCCAGCACTCCGGCCGTGCTATAGCCGACCAAGGTCACGATCAGAATGCTGGGGCCTGGGGCCGCCTGCGCCAGCGCGAACAGATCGGCGAACTGGGCGCGAGTGAGCCAGTGATAGGTCCCCACTGCCTGCAACTCGATCTCCGGCACCACCGAGTTGCCACCGCCGATCGACATCAACGACGCGCCCCCGAACAGCAGGCAGAGTTGCAGCGCGGTCGCGGGTGTCACGATGCCGCCTGGCGCCGGCGCGGCCAGGCCCACCACATGGCAGGAGGCGCCAGCACCGCGAGCACAATCAGCAGCGGCAGGCGCACCACCGCGGTTGCTACCAGCGCGGCCACGAACAAGACCCAGGCGATCGGACTGCGCAGACACGCACGGCCGGTCCGGTACGCCATCGACAGGCTCAGCGCGACCGCGGCGGCGGTCATACCACGCAGCACCGCCTGCACCGAGGCATCGCTGCGATGCGCGATATAGAACGCGCCGAGCGCCAGCACGATCAGCATCGGTGCCGCAAGCAGTCCGGCGATCGCGGCGATCGCGCCAGGGAGGCCGCGCAACCGGGCGCCGACGAACACCGCCAGGTTCACCTGATTGGCACCCGGCAGTACGCGGCAGACGGTCATGGCGCTGAGGAATTCCTCATCGGTCATCCAGCGTTGTTGCTCGACCACCATCTGCCGCGACCAGGCGGACAGACCGCCGCCAAAACTTGCCAGCGCAATATGATTGAAGCAGAGCGCGATGCGCCAGATCGGAACCCGAAGGGTCTCACTCATGGACAAGGTCTGGATCGTGCGGGAAGTCATCCTCCACATGCGTGTGTGACACCAGCGGATCGGGAGGCTCGTAGTGATGCGCGGCATGCCAGTCGGCCTGGAACACGCTGGTCAGAAGATGCACCGCGGCCTTCCCTTCCACCACCGCACCCAGTTCGCGGCGCAGGTCAAAGGCGCTGCGGTCGATGTTCATCGAACCGACAAGGGCGCTATGGCCATCGGCAATCAGCAGTTTGGCATGCAGGCGGAGATCCTTCTGCTTGCGTACCTTGACGCCGAGCTGGTCCATCACCCGGAGCGACGCAAACGTGTCCAATGCGTCCCATTCGCTGATGCCGTGCTTGCCACCGCAGAGGACGCGCACATCGACGCCACGGCGGCTCGCCTGGACGATACGCTCCAGAATCGTAGCGTCCACGAACTTGGGGTGCTGGATGTCGAGGCTGTGCCGCGCGGTGTCGATGAACACGCTCATACTGCTGCGGGAATTGCGGTTGCTCCACAGCAATGCGGTGCGTGGCGCGGGATGAAACGGCTGGCGATCCCAGTCCGCCTCGAAGCAGGCGCGGATCTCGGCCACCTCGGCCGGCCGCTCGGTGACCATGGCGTAGTCGCGCGTCAGGGTGAAGTACTTCTCACAGAAGTTGAACGTGGCGATCATGGCCAGCCGGTCATCGATCAGCATCGACTTCTCGTGCGTGACGGCAAAACTCGGGCTGCTCCATTGCAGCCTGACCCCGGCCGCCTCAAGCGTGGCATAGGCGGCATCGTTGGCACGATCGCCGGATGACCGGTGCGGGTTCAACATGACCCTGACGTCGCGGCCAGCGTTATGGGCGGCGATCACGGCATCCAGCAGGGCCGGGTGGGTGAACGTGAACTGCTTGATCCAGACCGAGCGTTCGGCACTGCCGATCAGTTCCAGCAGCGGCAGCACGCCGTCGCTGGGTTGCACCAACACCCTGGTGCCATCGCCCAGCGGGTGCAACGGATCCAAGCCCGCATGCCGATCCATGTTCCAGCTCTTTCATTCCACGGTTGAATATGTGTGACAGTGACATGTCAGTGCCGAGATGTCAGCCGTGCGCTTTAGGACGGGGTCATTCCGGACTGACTGCTTTTGTCGAGGGCGCCAGCCACATTCGCGGACGGGCGCGACGTCGCCAAACGCCGGCCTTCTGACCGACCCGCCTTGATCAGGCGGCCACGGCCAGTCGCGCGTCCTCGGGAACCATCCCCGCACCCTTTTCCGCGATCATGATGGTCGGCGCATTGGTGTTGGTGGACGTGACCGCCGGCATCGCCGACGCGTGTCAATCATACCGAATCCAAACTGCTCGTCGCTCTGGCGAAGCCAGCCCGCGCGTAAGTCAAGACTTTCGGGAAGCTTGCTTTTCCGGCGGCAACCTCGCCCGCTCCAGGTCCTCAGGCGCTGCCGATGGTCAGGTTACGTTTGAAACGCATTCCCCGTGAGCTGCAATTGAACCGTAGTTTGCCAGCTCAAGACTGCCGCTTTCTCGCTCCCTACTCAGAGGATAGCCTGATGACAACGCTTCTCGACAAGCAACGGTTGGCGACCATCAAGGTCCAGAGCCCCGACGAGGCCACATTGGATCAGGTGCTTTCGCGCATCGCCGCGCTCGCGCCGATGGTCGCGCGGCTCGCTCCCAACATTGAGCAAAGTCGGCGACTGCCAGCCGAGCTTGTGTCCGCTCTCAGATCGGGGCGGATCTACGGCATGCTAGTACCCCGGCGTTACGGCGGCCTGGAACTTGACCCGCCTAGCGCCTTTCGGGCGATTGCGGCCCTGGCCAGGCTCGATGGGTCAGTGGGCTGGAATGCCATGATCGGCCACATCGGGGCCCTGATGCCGTTCCTGGCGAGCCAGAACTTGTGTGAGCAAATCTATTGCGACGGACAGGATCACATTATTGCCGGTTCGGGTCAGCCGGTCGGCACGGCCGAGCGCGTTCCGGGCGGATGGCAGGTTTCCGGCGCATGGCCGTTTGCCAGCGGCTGCCAGAACGCCGAGTGGATCGCGGGCACTTGCGTGATGATGCAGGGCGGCTCTCCGATCGACGCCTCACACGGACCCGGCCCGATGATCCGTGCCTGTCTGATGCCGGCCGAACACTGGGAGATCCGGGACACCTGGCACACGTTTGGCCTCAAGGGCACCGGCAGCCACCATGTCGCGTTGACGGACGCGTTTGTTCCTGACTTCGAACTTTTTCGAGTTCCCGTTCGGAGCCTCGTTCGCGCCTGATCCCATCTTCGCCAAGTTCCCCGAGGTCCTCGTGCTGGCGCATGCCGCTCTCGCCGTGGGGATCGCCGAGGGCGCCATCGTGGACCTGGTGGAACTGGCAGGGACCGGCGTCAAACAACTGTTCATGACCACCCCGTTGGTGGAGACCGAGCGCTTCAAGGAGGGCCTCGCACGGCTGGATGCCGAGCTCATGGCGGCACGCGCGCTGCTTGATGCACAGATCGCCTGCGTTTGGCAAAATGCCGAGCGAGTGGCGGCGAAGGGCGACCTTGACGCGGGCGGGGCGCAGCCAAGGCGCATCGCCGACATGGCCCGCGTGGCGAAGCAACTGCAAGCGGCGGTCTGGATCACCGCGGCCTGCGTCCGCGTTGCCGAAGGCTGCTTTGAACTCGCTGGAAGCAGGGCCGTGTACGAAAGCTCGTCGCTGCAACGAAGGGTGCGAGATCTTCGCGTCGCGGCGCAACACGCAGCGGTCCATCCGCGCCACTACGTTACGGCGGGGGCTGGCGTGCTCGCGCGCCTCTCGTGAGAGCTGTATCGTATGCCCGATGGACTGTGTCGAGATATCTAGCAACGGAGGCAATCAGATGATCCATCACGTATCGATCCCGGCGCGTGAGCCGGAGCACGTCGCCAAGGTTCTGGCCGAACTGATGAACGGGAAGTGCTTCCCGTTCGGCCCGCTCGAAGGCGCCTTCATGGCGGCGAGCGGCGACGCGAACGGCACGATGATCGAGGTCTACCCGGAGCGCGCGACGCTCGACATACCGGACCGTGACGATCAGGTCGTTTTTGCTGACAATCCGGCGCCGCCGCAAACCTGGCCGTTCCATGTATTGCTGTCGGTGCCGCGCGAGGCGGAAGAGGTCGAGCGGATTGGCGCTCGCGAGGGCTGGCGCGCCAAGACCTTCGGCCGCGGCATGCAAGGGCACAAGCCGTTCTTCCACGTCATCGAGTTCTGGCTGGAAAACCGGCTGCTGATCGAGGTCGCAACACCGGCGATGGCGCAGGAATACCTCGACTTCCTGAAGAGTGCCCAGACCGCAACGATGAGCGATCCCGAGTTTACCCGCTTGATGCGGGCGACCCATTTGAAAGAGCCGGCGAAAACGCCCGCCTGACTCGAATGCCATGTCATCGCCCGGTTGCCGGGGTCGACCCCCGCACCGGCCGATGTCGCCTGCCTTATTCGCGGCGGAAACAAACCTGAAAGAGCGCACGGAGATCGGCCGGCTGGCCCCGAGCGCGCACGCTTGATCAGCGCCTGGGTGGAGAATCACGACGTCGCGCTCGACCGGTGGCAAGGTCCGTTCGTCGTGCATTTCGCTCAAGCAAGGACGATCGCAGCCGGGGGACGCGACAGGCTTTTCTGCCATGCCGGCTGCTGACTCAGTCATGATTGATCTGACAAGCCGAACTTAAATTGCAAAATCCGACGCCGGCACGATTACCGACTATCTCAAAAGCCTGCCCCCGGTCAGCCCCTATTCGGTCGTCGGATGTCCTCGGGCGGACGGCTCTCCAGAGCGTCGCGATCGTTGCGGCGACGCCTTCGCCAGCACTGGACGTGCCGTCACTCACGCGATGATTGCGCATCCCACTGTTGAGACATTTTGGCAGGCGACGTCGCGGGCGCAGGTGTGGCGGCCCGCCGCATGATAGTGTTAGCCCGTGCAGCCGCGGCGGCCTGTTCACCCATCCCGCGGGGATAAACGCTGCTGCCACGCGGAGCCAGCCGAATGCCTCAGACAACCGATTACACTGTCCTCTTCACTCCGTTCGAGTTGGCTGGCAAGCGACTGCGCAACCGAATCGCCCATGCGTCAATGACGACGCTTTCCACGCCGGCCGGACGGGTGACGGAGCGTCTAATCCAGTACCACGCCAATCGTGCAGCTGGCGGGGCGGCGCTGACGGTGACGGAACCGCTCGGCATGATGCACCATCAGGCTGGTCTGCCACGGGTGCAGGTGTGGCGAGGGGACGACGCTGACGGGCTGAAACGCTTCGCCGAGGCAGTGGAAAGCCAGGATTGCCGCCTGCTCGGGCAAATCCAGGATGCCGGGCGCGGGCGGCACTATCCAGGACGAAACCCGGAAGCGATCGGTCCCTCCGCTTTGCCCGATGATCTGTCCTGGACCGTGCCCCGTGCCCTAACGACAGCAGACATCAAAGCTCTGATCGAGCAGATCGCAGCATCGGCTTCTCACCTGAAGGCCTGTGGCTTTTCCGGTGTCGAGATCTCGGCCGGACATGGGCACCTGTTTCACCAGTTTCTCTCCCCCTGGTCCAATCGACGGACGGATGAATATGGCGGCGACTGGGAAGGCCGCACACGGTTTGTCGCCGAACTGGTGATAGCCCTGCGCGCAGCGTGCGGCTCGGATTTTATCATTGGCCTGAAGCTGCCTGGCGATGATGGGATGCCCGCTAGTATCGGTCCGGCCGAGGCCGGCATCATCGGCGACCTGCTCACCCGCAAGCGCAATGTCGATTACGTCTGTTTCGCCGGCGGAGCGCACGCGCGGACACTGGAAATGCACACGCCGGACCGATTTGGGCCGCCGATACCGTACATGCATTTCATCAAGGAACTGCGCCACCGTCTGAACGGCGTGCCGTTGATGGCGCTCGGCCGCATCACCGACCCGGCGGAGGCGGACGGGATTCTCACCCGTGACGAGGCATCCCTGATCGCACTTGGCCGTCCGCTGGTCGCAGACCCTGCCTGGCCGCGCAAAGCGGCAGGAGGACGAACCTGGGACATCCGCTACTGCCTCTCCTGCAATACCTGCTGGGGAGCCATCGTGATGATGCATATGCCCATCGCCTGCGTGAACAATCCTCGTGTCGGCCGTCCTGACGAGGTCGATTTCGCGCCGCCGCGCACAGACACCCCGAAGCGCGTCGTGGTGGTCGGCGCGGGGATCGCCGGACTGGAAGCTGCCTGGGTAGCGGCTGCGCGCGGGCATGACGTCACAGTGTTCGGTGCGTCCAACGTGATCGGCGGCAAGGCTTGGCTGCGTGGGAGGTTGCCGGGCGGCGAGACGGTGTCCTCCATCTACGACTACCAGACGGTCGCAGCCCGCCGTGCCGGTGCCCACATCATTCTCGGTCGGCGAGTGGCGGCAGCCGAGATCATCGCGCTTCGGCCGGACACGGTGATCCTTGCAACAGGTTCAACGATGATCCCGCCCGATTGGCTGCCCGCTGCGGTGCGTGCGGAAGGCTGGGTGCCTGACCTGCGCACCGCTCTGATAGAGACGTTGCGGTTTACTGGCCGACAGGCCGGCGCCGCAGTGCTGTTCGACACCGACCACACAGAAGCCACCTATGCCGCCGCCGAGGCGCTGCAAGCACGCTTCGATCGGGTGATGATCGTCACACCGCGCGAAACGATCGCCACAGACGTTCAGCTCGTGACGCGGCAGGGTATCCTGCGCCGAATCGCGCAGCAGCGTATCGGACTCGTCACACTCGCCGAGCCCCGTTGGAACGATGCTTGTGCCGAGGGGCGGCTTGATATTGTCAACATCTACAACGGCGACGTGTGCGCAATCGACGATCTGGCGTTACTGACTTATGCCACGCCACGAACACCGGACGACGCCCTGACGATCCCGCTGCGCGCGGCCGGAATCCCAGTCATACCCGTTGGCGACGCACGTGCTCCACAGGAAATGCTGTTCGCCACCGCGAGTGGACACGCGGCAGGTGAAGCGATCTAAGAGCGAAATCTTGGACGGCCGACGATGCACGTCCGGTCAACGGCGTGTTGTCGCTCGACCGCGAGGACTTCGTCTTGGTGCGCCATCAGACTGCGGCGACGGATCTCTACAACGAGACAATCATCACCTCGGTCTACTACCCCGAATGCGAGCAGCTGGCGATCGATCGCGGCCTGGATCCCAAGGCGGGCTCGACCGGGATTCATGGTGAGCGTACCGTGGCTCTACAAAACGTGGATGACGTGGCCAAGCCACGCCGTGACGATGCAAGGCGAGCCGTGCCTGGATGTGGTCATTCACCGCTCTCAATTCGTTTCGCCTCGGCTTCGTACTTTTCCGCCAGAACGGCCACCGAATCACGGAGCGCTTTTTCGGTGAGCAATGCTGCCAACCCACGCAAGTGAGCGGCCTGTCGCCGCAGGGTCGCTGGATCCATCTGCGGCAAGACCCCCGATCGCATCACCGACGGCCCCGCTCCTGAGGGCCCGTGGTTCGGCAGCGTCGAGAACTCTACGGGTCGGGCAAGCGCCTGGTCAGAGAAAGGTGCAAGCGAGAACGACCCCTGACATTACAAACACCGAGCCGTAGGTGATCAGATGCAACCATTCTTTCTTGCTCATATCAAATACCCTCCAACCCCTTTCGCATGACAGGCAACGGCGGCGGAACTACGGCGTGCTGCCTCGATCTCTCTTCACACTTCCGCTAAGCGGAGCAGGTTTCTCTGGCCGGAAGCCGATCCTCTCAGGATGGCTGGCCTCATAGCTTTGGTAAGCAACTCGCGTACTGTTTCGACCAGCTTCGACATGCGAACTGGTTTAGCCAGGAAGCGCTCGTCACGAGCAAGCGCGGAGCGATGCAACCGAGCCGGCCACAATGCCGCCATATAGATCATCGCAAGGAAGGGAAAGCGCGCACGCAGGGCCCTTCCAATAGCCAGGCCTCGCATATCCTCGCCGTTCCGATTTATGCCGGTGATGACGACTCGCGGAACACTTTGTTGAGGAAGCGCGAGAGCTTCCTTGTCATTATGCAGAACCACCGTCGCGACGCCGTCTTCGGCCAGCGAGTCCGCGAGCACTGCGGCAAGCATGACGTCGCGTTCAATTATGAGCACATCCATCTTATCATAACGCCCGGTGCGTCCTCCGGCGGTTCAATCGCATTTTCTTTACGCGCAACGCAATTTTCGCTTTCAAGAAACGGAGGGCGCCAACCCCGCTGACTTTGTTGCGCCGACGCGACCGCTCGTGGCAGACAGCCATACATGCTGAGCCGACGTTCGCTACTGGCTGCCTCGGTTCCCGCCGTCCTCGCGGTGCCGGCCCTCGCCGCGCCCGACAGCTTCCAGGGCTTCCTCGCCGGCCTTCGTGCCGAGGCGCGGCGCGTCGGCATTTCCGCCACAACGCTGGAGCGCGCATTTGCCGGCGTGCAGCCCAACCAGAAGGTGCTCGAGCGCGATCGCCACCAGCCCGAATTCACCATGACCTGGGCGCAGTACCGCGCCCTGCTGATCACCGATCAGCGCATCGCCAATGGCCGCGCAGCTTTCCAGCAGAACCGTGCGCTGCTCGCTCGCGTACAGGATCGCTTCGCCGTCACGCCCGGCGTCATCACCGGTATCTGGGGCCTGGAATCGAGCTTCGGCACCGGCATGGGCGACTTCCATGTCGTCGAAGCGCTGGCCACGCTCGCCTGGGAAGGCCGTCGCGCCGGTTTCTTCCGTGGCGAACTGCTGGCCGCTCTGCGTATCCTCGAGCATGGCGACGTGACACCGGGGCGCATGCTCGGCTCCTATGCCGGTGCGATGGGGCAGCCGCAGTTCATGCCCTCGTCCTACCTGCGCTACGCGGTGGATTTCGAAGGGCACGGTCGCCGCGACATCTGGACCAGCAAACCCGACGTACTCGGCTCGATCGCCAATTATCTCGCTCAGTCGGGCTGGCGCGGCAGTGAGCCCTGGGGGCAGGCGATCCTTCTCCCACCTGGCTTCGACCACGCCGCGACAGGCCGCGACAACCGCCGACCGGTCGGTGAATGGGCGCGGCTCGGCGTGCGCACCGCGGATGGGCGTGCGTTGCCGCGAGCCGAGGCACAGGGCGCGGTGCTGCTGCCCGACGGAGCCGGCGGCGACGCGTTCATGGTCTATGCGAACTTCGCCGCGATCCGTCGCTACAATCCCTCCGATTACTACGCGCTGGTGGTCGGCCTTCTCGGGGATGCCGTCGTCGCGTGAGGCCGGCGCTCGCTCTGCCGCTGGCATTGCTTGCAGCGTCCTGTCAAAGGCCACCACCAGTCAGCCCCCACTATGTCCTCGGCGCGCCCTACCAGGCCGGTGGTGCCTGGTACTATCCGCGCGAGCGCTACGAAGGCCAGGAGACCGGCCTCGCGACGGTTTATCCCTCTGGCCATGCGGACCTGACCGCGGATGGCGAGGGGTTCGATCAAACGGCGCTCGCCGCCGCACACCAGACACTGCAGCTTCCCGCAATCGCACGGCTCACCAACCTGGAGAACGGTCTCCAGGTGATGGTGCGCATTAACGACCGAGGTCCCGCGACGCCGCATCGGCTGATCGAGGTAACGCGCCGCACCGCGTCGCTGCTGCACTTCGCGGACCCAACCGCGGTGCGTGTGCGCCTCGAAGTGCTGCCCGGGCAGAGCCACGACGCCGTCGACGCCGTGCCCGACGCGCCCAAGCTCGCGATCGTGGCCGCGCCCCGCGGCGAGGTAATTCAGACCGATCTGCCGCCGCCGGGCAGCGCCGCACCGATCGCGACTCGTCCGACCACCATTGCGCGGCGGCCGGATACGGAACCTGCCGCTGCTCCCGCATTGCGCCTGCCTGAGACTGTGGTGCCAGGAGCGCCCGATCCGGGCCAGCTCTTCGTCCAGCTCGGCGCGTTCCAAAGCTACCAATACGCCAACGTCCAGCGCGCGCGCGCTGCCAGCCTCGGCGCCAGCATCGTCAGCAGGCGCGACGGGCGGGTGCAGACACATCGGGTGATCATCGGCCCGCTATCGACCGTGCGACAGGCCGATATGATGCTGGACCAAGTACTCCACTCCGGAGTAACCGATGCGCGGATCGTGGTGGAATAGGAGTTGAGTTGCCATGCTCACGCGTCGGCAAACCCTGCTGGCATCAGCGATCTTCATCGGCGGCGCGCTCTCAGCCACCGCTCAGCCGCACCACCCTGCGGCGAAATCGGGCACACGCGGCGCGAAGAAGGACATGCCAGCCGGCAGTCCCGCCGACACACCGATCGGCCCGGTGGACACCGCAGCGCGCTGGGCATTTGTCCAGGATTTCGCCACCGGCGCCGCGCTGCTTGATAAGAACGCCGATGTGGAAATGCCGCCGTCGTCAATGACCAAGCTGATGACGATCTTTCTGGTCTACGAACGCCTGCAGCAGGGCAAGATGAAGCTCGACGACGAGCTGCTGGTGAGCGAGCGGGCGTGGCACATGGGCGGGTCGAAGATGTTCGTCCAGATCGGCACGCAGGTGCGGGTCGAAGACTTGATCCGCGGCGTCATCGTGCAGTCGGGCAATGATGCCTGCATCGTGCTGGCCGAGGCGATCTCGGGATCAGAGGAACAGTTCGCCGAATTGATGAACCAGAAGGCGAAGGAACTCGGCCTGACCAATTCGTTTTTCAAGAATTCCACCGGTTGGCCGGATCCGGAACAGCATATGAGCTGCCGCGACATTGCCACGCTGGCGCGCCGTATCATCCACGATTTTCCGGAATATTATCACTACGACGCAGAGAAGACCTTCAAATACAACAACATCGAGCAAGGCAATCGGAATCCGCTGGTGCAGAAGGGCACTGCCGACGGACTGAAGACTGGTCACACCGAGGCTGGTGGCTACGGGGTGGTGGCCAGCACCAAGCGCGGCGAGCGGCGGGTGATCCTGGTTCTGAACGGCCTAAACTCGATGCACCAACGCGCCGAAGAGGGCGAACGCCTGATGGACTGGGCGTTCGCGAACTTCGAGGACGTGACATTGTTCGCCGCCGGCGACGTTGTCGAGCGCGTTCCGGTGTGGCTCGGCACCAAGCCGTCCGTGCCGCTGGTCGGCGGGCGCGACCTGGCGGTGACGATGCCGCGCAACTGGCGGAAGAACGCGTCGGTGAAGGTGAGTTACGACTCGCCGATCCGCGCCCCGGTGGCTAAGGGGACAACGCTTGGCAAACTGGTGGTGGCTGGGCAGGGCGTGCCTGCGATGGAGGTGGCGCTGCTCGCAGGTGAGGACGTAGAGAAGCTCGGTCTGCCGGGTCGCGCGATGGCGGTGCTGTCGCATTATGTGACGGGCGGGTAGACGGCGCGGCGTGCCCTTCGGCCGTTTCATCACGTTGGAAGGCGGTGAGTGCGCGGGCAAGTCCACGCAAGCCCAACTGCTTGCCGATGCACTTGTGACACTCGGCCTGCCCGTACTGCGGACACGTGAGCCCGGCGGTGCACCGGGCGCCGAAATCCTGCGCAACCTGCTGCTCGGCGATTCGGTCGACTGGTCGGCGCCAGCCGAGACATTGCTGCACTTCGCCGCTCGCGCGGAGCACGTGGAGAAGACGATCCGCCCGGCGCTCTCAGCCGGCATGTGGGTAATCTGCGACCGGTTCTTCGATTCGACGATGGCCTATCAGGGCTATGGCCTTGGTGCCGACCGTCCCACGATTGCCACACTCACCGGACTACTCGGCATAGTTCCGGACGTCACGCTGGTGCTCGACGTGAGCGACGCGGTGGCCGTCGCCCGCCAGATCGCACGCGGTGCCGACGCCGACCGCTACGAGCGGCTCGATGCGCTGTTCCATGCCCGGGTGAATCAGGGTTTTCGCGACATCGCCGCCGCGGCCCCAGAACGCTGCGTGCTGATTGCCGCGGGCGGTTCCAGCGACGAGGTACAAGCCGCCATCATGCAGGCCTTGCGCGCGCGGCTGGCTCTGCCACCCAACCATCATTCTCGCACAAGCGGGAATCCAGACTGACGGCGCAGATCTCGCAAGGCTGAACTCGTCGCACGGGAGCGACGGGACCTACCGCTCCACATACCCATCGCGTGTCTGCGGCAGCTTCCAGCCCAGCACCCGCGCGGCGACAAAGTTGCGCAGGACCTGTGCGGTGCCGCCTCCGATGGTGAACATCCGCGCGTCGCGAGCCATCCGCTCCATCGGATAGTCGCGCGAGTAGCCACGCGCACCGAACATCTGCAGCGCGTCGTTGGTGACCTTGATCGCCATCTCTGAGGCGAACACCTTCGCCTGCGCCGCCAGCAACGGATCGGGGAACGGGTCGGCACTCGCCGCCGCGCGATAAACCGCCAGCCGTGCCGCGTTGAGCTGGATAGCCATGTCGGCAAGTATCCATTGCAGCCCTTGGAATTCGCCGATCGGCCGGCCGAATTGGTGACGCTCCTTGGCAAACGCCGTCGCCGCCTCGAACGCTCCCTGCGCCAAACCGAGTGCGACCGTCGCAGCACCGACGCGCTGGCTGTTGTAGGCGTTCATCAGATCGGCAAAGCCATGCAGCCGACCTTCAGGTGACTGCAGCACCATCTCGTCCGGCACTTCCAGGTTCTCGAACCGGATCTCGGTCTCCGGAATGCCGCGCAGTCCCATCGTCGGTTCCCGCTTGCCGATCACCAGCCCCTTCGCCTCGTCGCGCACCGCGAGGAACCCGCCGATCCCTGGCGCATGTCCCGTCTCGTCGAACACGCGCGCGAATATCAGATGCAGGCGCGATACGCCGCCGCCGGTGATCCAGTGCTTTCGCCCGTTGACCAGCCAGTAGCCATTGCGCCGGTCGGCGCGCGTCGTCATGTCGGTGGCGGCGGAGCCTGCCTCGGGCTCGGTAATGCAGATCGCCGGCTTGTCGCCGTCCAGCACCAGGCGCGCCGCAAACCGCTTCTGCACCTCGCTGCCGTACTGCATCACCGCCGAGATGGCACCCATGTTGGTCTCGACCGCGATGCGGCCGGTGACGCCGCAGACGCGCGCCATCTCCTCGATGATGACCACCGCGTCGAGGAAGCTGCCTCCGGCGCCTCCATACTCACGCGGGATCGTGTAGCCCAGCAGTCCCGCATCGCGCAGTGCCGCGACATTGTCCCACGGATACTCTTCCGTGCGATCCACCTCGACCGCGCGCGCTGCGATCGCCGTCTCCGCGAGGCGGCGCGCCACCGATTGCAGTTCCTGCGCGGCAGGCGGGAGTTCGAACAACATAGGCGGGATCCCTGTCCTAGAGACGGCGTAGTGCGCGTATCCAAACTTACCAGCACCGGACCGGCCGTCGCATCGTTGGGCGGTGCCAGTGCCTGATGCGGTTACGTTGCGGTGCAGCGCTCGATCCCGTCGAGAGTTCTCGGTATAAGTCCCGGAAATTGCAGAAGAAAATATGGCAACTTTGCGATACATTCGCCTGTCGATACATTGCAATTTGCTAAGGAAAATGTGATCACGGAATCGTGAGTTAATGGTTGCATCATCACGGTTTCGTGAGCTATCCAATCCAGGTCAGTTTCTCTCCGACCCACTTTTTCCCGCTGCCGATTTTGGCGGGGCGTAGTGAAGGGATGCGACCATGCGTCAGAATTCGAGTTCAGTCGCTGCACAATCCGTGGAGATTTCGACGCATCGGCAGCGATGCAAGGAGCTGCCTCCGTTGCAGGTCGGAGAAGCCGAGAGGCTGACTGAAGCATTTCTTGCAAACAACAGCATTACCGTCTGCCCGACACGCTATGCCGCACCGATTGAGAGCTTCAGCCGCTATTCACGCCAGGCCGCTGGAAAGCTTTGAGCATGCCATCATCGAAGAAGGTAATTGACTGGGCGGCGGCATGTGCCGCCGCCCCGCCGCACTCAACACGCATCGCGCCGCAGATCTATGCCGGCCATCGTCCGCGCATGGTCGCAGTAGATGGCGCCATCCGCGCTTATATCACCGCTGCCGGGATGGCACTTGGCCTGGTGGCCGCGTGGGCGGCACTGGTTCAGCTCGCGGCATGAGACCGACATCATGACCACGTATCCAATCGACGACCACGCCGCAGTCAGCACCGCCGCGCTGCGTCGGATGACCTCAGAGCAATTGCGCCATCTCGGTACACAGCGAATGGTCTACCTAAAAGCCGGTATGCGCGATGGCGAGTTGTCCTTCGTTCTATTCGATGCCGACGGGACTCCGCTCGTAATGGTCGACTCCTTCGAGCAAGCGATCGAAATGGCCGGAGCAAACGGCTTCCAATTCGTCACAGTCCACTGATCGAATTGCCTACCCGCCAGTGAAGTCCGGCCGCCGTTTCGCGGCAAATGCCGACACCGCCTCCTGGTGATCCTTCGACAAATTCGATTGCGTCTCCAGACTGAGGCTCAGATCCATCGTCACATGGGCGATCTGCCGCAGTGGAATGTTGATCACCTGCTTCGTCCACCTGATCGACTTCATCGCCCCGCCAGCCAGCCGCCGTGCCAGGCCATACACCTTCGCGTCCAGCTCCGCCGCCGGCACCACGTGGTTGATCAGCCCGATCCTGTGCGCCTCGGCTGCGGTCATCAGGTCGCCGGTGAACAGGTATTCCTTGGCCCGCGCGAAGCCGATCAGTTGCGGCCAGATCAGTGCCCCGCCGTCGCCCGCCACCAGGCCCGCGTTCACGTGCGGATCGCCGATCTTCGCCTCCTCGGCTGCGATGATGATGTCGCACATCAAAGCCACCGTCGCGCCCAGTCCCACAGCATGACCGTTCACCCGCGCGATCACCGGCTTGTCGCATTCCAGCATGCGGAAGATGATCCGTTTCGCCTCCGGCAGACTGGTGGCGTCCCATAGCTCCGGCCGGTCGATCTTCTGCTGCATCGCGATCACGTTGCCGCCCGCCGAGAACGCCCGCCCCGCGCCGGTCAGCACGACCACGTTCACCTCCGGGTCGTCGTGCACGTCCTCCCAGATACGCGACATCGAGTAGTGCATTTCGGCCGAGAACGCGTTCATCGATTCCGGCGCGTTCAGGGTGATCGTCATCACCTTGTCCTGCTTCTCGACCTTCAGTCCGCCGTACTGGCTGTAGTCGTACACCTTGTCGAGCGGCGGCATGGCGTTGCTCCCTCGTCTGTTCGGTCGATGCGGCTATAGCACCAAACAACGCGGCAACCAGATGGCGCCGCAGCCATTTGCCGGGATCGCTCCCCTGCTTGGACAGGGCGGCAACCCGAGTCACACTCCGGGCAATCAACGACGACCCCAGGCAGGAAACCATGCAAGCAGACTACGTGATGGGGGCCGGATCGGCGGGCTGCTTCCCCGGCCACCCGCCTGACCGCGGATGGAGGGGCTGCGAGTGGTCACGGGTGTCACAAAGCGAATCTGCAATTCTCTGTCTCGCAATGGGAGCCACATACGAACCATGAAAGACAACAGCATATGGCGGGCGGTGCGCGAGGGGCGGGCCGCGCTTGGCACCGGGCTCAAGGAGTTCGCGTCGCGCGGCGTGCCGTGGATCATCGAGGCCTCCGGCTTCGACTACTGCATGATCGACCACGAACATGGCGCCTTCGACCTAGAGACGATCGCGGATCTTGCCGGGTGGTTTCAGGCCACCAACGTCTCGGCGATCGTGCGTATCCACAAATCCTTCACGTATCTGATCCCGGCGATCCTCGATCAGGGGATCATGGGCGTGCAGGTTTCGGAGGTCGATAACGCCGAGGAGGCACGCGCGATCGCGCGGGAGGCAAAATTTCCGCCGATCGGCAATCGCGGCATCTCGGGGCAGGGGATGCACACCGGATACCGGAGTTTTGGCGCCCGTCACGCGTCCGAGTATGCGCCATGGGCCAATGCCAACATCATCGTCTGCGTGTCGATCGAGTCGCTCGAGGGCCTGGAAAATGTCGAGGCGATCGCGGCCGTGGAGGGCATCGACATGATCGCCTATGGCCACTCGGACCTCAGTGCGCGCTTGGGCGTTCATCTCCAGCTTGAGCACCCGACGTTCAAGGCAGCCGTGCGCCGGATCGCGGAGGCTTGCAACGCGCACGGGAAACTTGCCCGAGGGTCGGCGGAAACCGAGGCGCAGATCGAGGAGTACTGGCGGCTCGGGTGCAAGGTGTTGAACCTGCCCGGCAACGACGTCAGTACCTGGCTCGATGGCCTGAAGGCGCGTGCCGGCCGCGCACATGCGCGGCTCAAGTCGATCGGTGTGCCGGCGGGTTGAGATGCGCGCCGTGCCGCGTTCAGCTTTGCCACGGATCGACAACCCGGAGCCTGCCGGCCTCGTAGGACGACGTGTCACGTGACGCGACGATGAAGCCGCGGTGAGGTAGAGCGTTTCGGCGTCCTGCTCGTTCAGCCAGGCTCCTGGTCACGCCGAGTTGCCTGGCGGCCGCGTGCGAGTCGTCGCTGTCGAACGGGGTCTCGCCGGGCTCAGTCGCGCGCATGGATGGTCGCCTGCGGAACCGCTCGTACCAGCGCGCGAGCTTGGGGGCGGTGGCGCGCCAATCATCCTCGGGGAAGCGGAATCCGAAATGCCGCGGCGATCTGACCGAGATCGACGTCGGCGCGGAAGTCATGCGACAGCTCGTCCAGGCGCTGATAGCAGCGGTGCATCCGCTCCATCATCTTCCGGACGAAGCTTGGTGAGAATTCCTGCTTGTTCTGCGACGCGTCGCGCTTCCGCAGCATCTCCGCGCGGCGCATCACCTGGCATTCCATGATCCCGCTGGTCGCCACCGACACCACGGATAGGATGTGCCACAGCTCCCGCCCGCTTCGCGGACACAGGCGATAATCGCCAAGCTCGTCGTTCAGGTACTCGCAGATCAGCGACGATTCGGTCAGACGTTCGCCATCGTCGGTCACCAGGGCGGGAATGCGGGCGATTGGTGTCGCCGCGAGGAAATCCTCCCGATACGGTACCGTCTCGGTGCCCCGGATTGCGGCCATTTCGTCGGGATGACCTCCACCCGATCCTCGAGGCCAAGCTCCCTGATGGCGACTGAGCAATTGCGGACAAAGAGCGATGCCGGCGTGTGGAACAGCTTCATCATGGGTGACGTTGCTGCATCCCGCGCATGTGCTTTTGCTCCCTATTGGCGCGAGTGTGCCCGACGGAAGATGGTCGCCAAGGCAACCATGCGATCAGACATTGACAGCGCGGCCGCCCGGACCATGCACCCTTACGCGCCAGTAGTCTGCCAGCCGATCCAGTCGCAGAACGCCTGGCCCATCACAAGGTCCAGGTCGGCGCCCTGCAACCAGGGCAATTCCTCGGTGAACAGTGTCACGCACTGGCGCCATGTACAATGCATGCGGGTGATGTCGGTGCCCCAGAACATGCGATGCGGGCCGAACGCGTCGAACACACGATGCAGCGGGTCGTGTATGCTGCGGAACGGATATGGGTCCAGCGCATAGCCCGCCTGACCGGTCGCCTTCACCGCCACATTCGGATGCCTCGCCAATGCCAGCAACTGCGGCAGGTTGCGATAGGCGGCGTCCGCCCCCTCTGTCGCGCGCGGCACCCCCATGTGATCGATGCTGATCTTCAGTCCAGGATGACGCTCCGCGATCTCGCCAACCCGCGGCAGGAACGCCGATGCCTGAAGAGAAACCGGAATGTTCAGGCGTTCGGCCACCGGCCACAGCCAGTCCAGCGTGCCGTCGTCCGGCCAGGACTGCGACCGCGGATCGGAGAAGTAGAATCGCAGTCCCTTCATCCCGGGTCGGCTTTTCCAGGTATCGATCGCAGCGCGCTGATCTGCCTGATCCAGGTAGAACCAACCCATGATGGCGAAGCGATCGGGATGCGCACGTGCTGCCTCGACGGCCAGCTCGTTCGAATCAGGGTCCCACATCACCGGATGGATCACCGCGCGATCGACGCCGGCGGCGTCCATGGCCGCCAAAGCTTCATCCTTCAGGTAGGGTGTTTGCCGGTGATGGGCGGACGGTGTGCCTTTGGCCCAGAGGTGGATCTGTGCGTCAACAATCATCATGGCAACTGGCTTTCGTTGGACGGTGGAGAACGATGCCTCCAGCGCGCGCCGCTGACTAGACGGCTACGGATTCGGGCGGCGCGTTGCCTTCAAACGTGCGCGGCTTGACGTGAATGCGCGGCAAAGGTCCGGTAAGGCGGTCAAGGAGCTTCTCGAACGCCACAGGTTGGGAACCATCCAATGTGGCCGCAACGATGTTGGGGGACGGACGCATGACCTGGCAACTGGACGCCATGGCATTATCGGCGCTGATGGACGCGCGAGAGATCACGCCGCTGCAATTGCTGGAGCAAACGCTCACGCGCCTCGATGCATTGGAGCCGGTGCTGAATGCCTTCACTCACGTGGACCGCGACGGCGCGCTCGCCGCGGCCAGGGCCGCCACCGCGCGCCAGGCGTCCGGTACCCGCCTCAGCCCGCTGGACGGGATCCCCGTGTCGGTCAAGGACAATATCTTCGTGGCCGGAATGCCCGCCCGATGGGGCAGCCTGTTGTTCCGCGATTATGTGCCCGACCGCGACGATATCTGCGTGGAACGGCTTCGCGCTGCTGGCGCCGTCATCATCGGCAAGACCACCACGCCGGAATTCGCGTTGATGGGCCGCACCCAGAGCCGCTTGTCGGGCGTGACGCGCAATCCCTGGGATCCCAACCTGACACCTGGTGGCTCTTCGGGCGGCGCCGTCGCCTCGGTCGCTGCCGGGGTCACGCCGCTCGCGATCGGCACCGATATGGGCGGCAGCACGCGCCTCCCAGCTTCCTACACGGGCCTTCTAGGGTTGCGGCCTTCAACAGGGCGGCTGCCTCGCCGGTTCGGCTTTCCCCCCACGGCGCTCGACTTCCAGGCCATATGTCCTTTCGCCCGCACGATGCGTGACATGCTGCTGCTGTACAACACACTCGCCGGCCCGGACCCGCGCGACCCATTTTCCCAGCGATTTCCGCCTGCGCCGGATGTCACGCCCGACCATTCCCTTCGTATCGGCTGGTTCACCTCGATCGGCAGCGAGGGTGCGACGCCGGAGGTCGCGGCGACGGTCGGTGCCGCCATCGACCGCCTGAGGGGCGCCAAATGCGAGGTTGCGCCGGTGTCAGCGCCGTACGATCTCGAAGGCCTGCGTGGCATTCACGGCACGCTCATCGCGGCGGCGGCGGCGCGGATCGTGACGCGGTTTCCCGATCGCTGGCGCGAGGAGACAACCGACACCGTACGCACCACGGCGGAGCGCGGCCTCGCGCTATCGGCGGCCACGTATGTCGATGCCTTGGATGCACTGGCCGCCTGGCGTTCCGATGTGACCGTTGCCTGGAAAGACTACGATGCGCTGATTCTCCCCGCCGCTGCTGCTCCGGCCTGGCGCGCCGAGGATGAAGCCCCGCCGGGTCTGACCACCGCGACCCAGAGCATGTTTGGTGCCTGGGTCAATGCGGCGGGATTGGCGGGCATCAGCGTGCCCGGCGAACCCCATCCGGATGGTCGGCCGATCGGCGTGCAGATCGTCGCACCGTTCGGACATGACGCCGTCGCGCTTGAAATCGCCCGTCGACTGGAAGCTCTGGCGCCCTGGGCCGACCGGTGGCCAGCACTGGCATCCAGCGTCTGAGCGTGCTGCCCTGGTCCGACAGATCAGAGACAAAGCATGAGCAGGATCGGCATCGCCATTTCAGGTGGCCCTAACCCGGCCGAGATCATCGACCTTGTCGTCCTCGCCGAGAGCCTCGGCTATGAGTTGGCCTGGGTCGCCGAGGGTCATGGCGGCGACCAGTTCGCGATTCTGGCGGCCTGCGCGATGAGGACCTCGCGCATCCGGCTCGGCACCAGCATCAGCAGCGTGTTCGTCCGCACCGCACCGACGATCGCCATGGCCGCCTCCACGATCGCCGACCTGTCCGATGGCCGCTTCATTCTGGGCCTCGGGTCCAGTCACAAGGCGCAGGTCGAACCCGAGCACGGGATGGTGTACACCAAGCCACTGACCCGTACCCGCGAGACTGTTGCGATCGTGCGCGAACTGATCCGTGAAGGACGCGTGAGCTTTCAAGGCGAGACCATCCGCATCGAGAACTTCGATCTTTGGTACACGCCGCGCCACCGCGACATACCGCTTTACCTCTCGGCCGTGTTCCAGAAAGGGATCGTCCTGTGCGGCGAAGTCGCCGACGGCATCATCCTGACGCGCAGCACGCTGCGCACGGCCGCGCAGGTGCGGATGCATCTTGCCGAAGGTGCCCGCAATGCCGGACGCGACCCGACCCAGATCGAGGTCACCTCCCTGTTGCCGGCCTCTGTCGGCGATACGCGAGACGCGGCGCTCGCCGTTCTGCGCCCGGGCATCGCGTTCTATTGCGGCTTCTTCCCACGCTACAACCGGATGATGGCCGAACATGGCTTCGCGACTGAAGCCGCAGCGATCGCCGAGGCCTGGGCGCACGGTGATCGCGAAACGGCCGAGCGCGCGGTGAGTGATGCGATGATCGACGCAACCAGTGTGTCAGGTACACCGGACCAATGCCGAGCCCGGATCGAGGCTTACCGGCAATCGGGAATTGACGTGCCGATCATCAGTCCGTTCGCCCGTGGTCCGGACGCCAACGTCCGTTTTGCAGCCGCGATCCGCGCGTGCGCGCCATCCGCCTGATAGAATGTGCGGCTGCGGCCGCTCTAGGTCCCGCCGAAACCGTCCACAACGTTGCCACGTAGGAAGTCCATGTTCATCTCGATGCCGAGCCCAGGCTTCGGGGACAACTTCAGCCGGCCGTCGCTGTTGTCGAGCGGCGCGGTGATGAAATCGTTGTAGTTGGACAGATCCCAGCGCGATGTCTCCAGCCGATAGAAGTTCGGCGTCGACATCATGACGTGTGCCCCCGCAACGACATTGATCGGACCGCTTGCATCGTGCGGCGAGACCGGGATGTAGAACGCCTCGGCCAGCGTGGCGATCTTCTTCAGCTCGGTAATCCCGCCGGTCCACGTCACGTCTGGCATCAGGTAATCGGTGAGGTGGTTTTCGAGTATCGGCAGAATTTCCCAGCGCGTGTGCAGCCGCTCCCCGACGCTGATATGAGCGTTGACCTTCTCGCGCACCTGATGCAGCGCGTGATAGCTCTCGACCGGCACCGGCTCCTCGAACCAGTCGATCCGACCAGCGTCCTCGAGAGCGCGGCAAAGACGGATCGCGGTCGGCACATTGAAACGGCCATGCGCGTCTATCAGGATTTCGATGTCTGGTCCGGCGATCTCGCGAATGCGGGCAGTGAGCGAGGCTGCGATCTTCTCGCCTTGCTTGCTCATGCCGCCATCGAGATAGATGTCATCGGCGGCGCCGATCCGGTTGAGATGTGGGAAGGGATCGAACTTCAGCGCGGTGTGCCCGGAATCGACGATGGCGCGGATTTCCTTCACCACGCCTTCGTCGGTACCGAAATTGCGGCTGTTCGGGTGGGTGTAGAGCAGGATGTCGTCTCGAACCTTGCCGCCTAGCAACTGGTAGATCGGCTGGTCGAGCACCTTGCCGCGAATATCCCACAACGCGATGTCGATGCCGCTGATCACGTTGGTCGTCGCACCGCGCGAACCGGTGTAGGTAAACGAGCGGAACGTCTTGTGCCAGAGCCGCTCGATCTGAGAAGGGTCTTCACCGACCAGAAGCTCGTTGAGTTCGCGAATGATGCCCGCGACGGCGCGGTTGGCGATCTTCGTTGTGGTCGTGATCTCGCCCCAGCCGGTCACACCTTCATCAGTGCGTACCTCCACAAAGAAGTATTCGCCCCAATGCGTACCTGCCGCCTTCACCAGCCACGGCACCAGCTTCGTGATCTTCATGGTTCAGACCCGTTCCCCGGTTGTTGTTCGACGCACGGCAGGATGAGCTTGCCGCGACGATGTCTGCGAACTCGGGAACCAAGAAATGCAACTGCTGCTCCGCAGGTCAGTGCACTGCAGCAACGCCCGCCACAGGAACGCCGGAAGCACCAGGTCGCCGCGTGCCAAGCAGGTGCCGTGCCTCTTCCAGCCGATCGGCCTCGAGATAGGCCTTCAACAAGGTGAACTCGATCAGGTCGTGCTGTGCGCGGCTGCCGCCAATGCGTTCGCTTTCCCCGGCCAGCGGAGCAAGCACCTCGATCGCCGTGGAAAAATCTCCGCGTTCGAACGCCATAAAGCCGCGCGACAGCGCGGGAAGATAAGAGCCCGACGGGTAACGCCCCTCGCGTGCCAGATCCTCCATCTGGCGGGCACGGTGGTCGAGGGCCGCGCCATCGCCCATGACCGCCTGTGCCACAATGACGTGCAGGTCGGCGAGCCCGCTGCCCGGCCGCGGGAGTGCGCTGTTCGCATACTCGTACATCGCACGCCAGGCGGCAGCGTCGCGCGGATGACCGGCTAGTTCGGAACGCCACAAGAACGCTGTCGCATCCGACATCTTCTGTTGCGGACCGCCGCTGTGCCGGTCGAGCGTCATGGCGTCCTGATACAGCCGCAACGCCTCGGCCCAATTGCCGGCCAGGAGTTCGCAGAGCGAGAGATGCCAGTTCAGATGGCCGTGGAAAAATCCGTCGCGCGGATAGGTGGTGAGCCAAGAGGACAGAAAGGTGCGAGCCGTGTCCCGCTCGCCACTCTCGTAACAGACATGCGCGAACGCGTGCGCACCATGCGCGTTGTTCGGGTTTGCCGCCACGGATCGCTCGATCTTCTGCCTCGCGGCCGCAAGCTGACCATCCTCCGACAGCGCCATGGCATGGTGGGCCAGGAACCAAAAATCGTCGCCGTAATGCGGGGCTAGGCCGTGCAACATTACCGCGATCTGGTGCTTCTGGCCGATCCGTCCGGACGCACCAATCAGGCCGTTTGGGTTGGCGGCAGTGGCGAGCACCAGCGCGTCGCGCGGCCATGCCGTCAGATGCTCGTGCAAGGCGGCGATCGCGTCGTCGGTCCGGCCCGCGAACACCAGGTCGAAGAAAGCGATGTGACTGGCCTCGCGCGCCGGTAGGCTGGTGGCCACGTCCTTGGCCGCGGCCAAGGCCGCCCGCGCGGCCGCCACGTGGCCTTCCCGCATCAGTACCTGGGCCTTGCCGGCTTGCGCCATGGCAAAACCGGGGTCCGCGGCGATGGCGCGATCAAACGCCTCGACCGCGCCAGGGTAGAGGGTCAGCGCCAGATCGCAGCCTTGAACGTAGGCGTCCCGCGCGGCGGCGGAGGCAGTGGACAAGGAAAGGTCGTATCGGTCCGCTAGCATGGTGGATCCTCCTGGCCCATTTCGTTGAAAGCTACCGCGCTCTTCGGCCATCACCAAAAGGAAGCCTGTCGGTCGCGCGACCTTGGGTCGGGAGACGATAATGAAGCTGAAGACTTCCCAGCTACGACTGCCCTTCAGTGTCGTGGTGCGCCCGTGCCCTCAAGCCGCACGTCGAATGACAGAAACCGATCGAACAATGCGGTCTTGCGATAGAAGTGCCGCCTCTCGATGAGACGTGACTCGGTTCGATCTTCCCTATGGTCGAGAAGACCAAACCACTGCAGAGGGCGAAGGATCCGTGCCTCCATAGCATGGGAAGCCGTATCCCATGTTTGGTCCAAAACACCATGGAAGGGGATCGTGCACAAACGCGACAGCCGTTCAGGCGGTTGCCAGTCGTTTGCGGCAATCGACAAGGACCAAAGAACGACACCCGCATCGGATTGCGGCCAACCATGCAGACCCCATCCGAGATTACCGAGGTCGAAATGCCAGAAGGTGATATGGAACAATACCGCCGATAGCGCTGGCAGGTTCGGCGGCTCGAGCATTCGACGGCCTGCCGGCGAGATCTTGAGATGACCCTTGTGTCTACGGAGGAGCGTGGCCGCCTGAGCAATGTGACGAACAAAATAGAGAGGCAGAAAGTCGGGCTCGTTGATCACCTTGTGGAATTGGAAGGCGCCGACTTTGTCGAACTCAGGCCATGAGAATCGATCGCACATCTCAGCGACGACGGCGCGAGAAAGATTGCCCGTCGAAGTCATCTTCAACCCTGGACCTGCTGCAGCCGCGAGCAGGAGGACCAAAGCGTTGTGGGCAACGGCGGATTGCTGGATCTCGTCCTGCGTGAGATTGGTTGCAAGCCGGATCGGGCCTGTCGTTGGCGATGGTGGGCCCCGTAGTGCCGTGAAGCTGTCACAATCCAGAAGGGTCCATGCAGGTTCCAGCCCGCCTAGCCAGCGCTTGACCGACTCATCTTGCAGTACGTCGGGAGTTACCACGACGCGCGCGTCTCCTCAACGCGGCCCAGCCATTCCTTCAACTTCGACCATCGTCGCCGACCGGACACATTGCGCACCGCAATAGCGATTGCCTTCCGCTGCCCGACCAATACGACCAGGCGCTTCCCACGGGTCACCCCCGTATAGAGCAGATTGCGTTGCAGCATCGCGTAGTGCTGGGTCAAGACCGGGATCACAATCGCCGGGTACTCGGACCCTTGGCTCTTGTGGATCGTCGCGGCATAGGCTGGCACGAGAGTATCGAGCTCGCCGAACCCGTAGCTGACGGCGCGGTCGTCAAAACGCACGGTCAGTTCGCCCACCTCAGGATCGACCTCGGCGACGTAGCCGATATCCCCATTGTAGACCTCCTTGTCATAGTCGTTCTCGATCTGCATGACCTTGTCGCCCGACGCGAAAGTCCAGCCGAAGCGCTCCACCTTGCGATCGCCGGCCGGGTTCAGGGCGCTCTGCAATTCCAGGTTGAGCGAGCGGGCGCCTATACCGCCGCGGTTCATCGGACACAGCACCTGGATGTCCCGGATCGGATCAAGACCGAAGCGCTGGGGGATGCGCGTCCTCACCAACTCGATAATTCGCGCCGCAGCGATGTCGGGATCATCCGCCGGAACGAAGTAGAAGTCGCTGTCGCCTTCGGGCTTGGAGAGATCGGGTAAGGAACCCCGATTGATCCGGTGGGCGCTGGTGATGATCCGGCTCTGTGCTGCCTGGCGGAAGATCTCGGTCAATCGCACGACCGGCACCGCGCCGGAAGCAATCACGTCGGCCAGCACCTGTCCCGGACCGACGGACGGGAGCTGATCGATGTCACCGACGACCAACAGGGCGGCATGGTCGGGCACCGCCCTCAGCAACGCCTGCATCAGCAGAACATCGACCATGGATGTCTCGTCGATGACCAGCAGATCGCATGCGAGCGGGTGATCGCTGCCGCGTCTGAACCCCCCGCTCTTGGGATCGACCTCCAGTAGCCGGTGAATGGTCTTGGCCTCGAACCCAGTGGCTTCCGTCATCCTCTTGGCGGCGCGGCCGGTCGGTGCGCAGAGCAGTAGGTTCACACCCTTGGCAGCCAGAATGCGCAGGATGGCGTTGACGATCGTCGTCTTGCCGACGCCCGGGCCGCCGGTGACGACCAGGACCTTCGACATCAGGGCCAATCGAATAGCAGCTACCTGACTCTCGGCGAGCGCCAAGCCGATCTTCCGCTCGATCCACGGCAGAGCCTTCTCCGGATCGATGTGGGCCCACGGCAATGGTCCATCCACCAGGCAACGGAGCCGTTCCGCAACGACCTGCTCCGCCCGGTAGAGGCCGCCAAGGAAGACGCAGGCGGTCCCGTCAACCGTGTCGGCGATCACTGTCCCGTCGCTCACCTCCAGGTTCAGCGCGGTCTCGACGAGTTCCTGCTGGGTCTCCAGCAACTCGGCGGCGAGCGGCACCAGTTCGCCGGTGGGCAAGCCGCAGTGGCCTGCGTCCATCGCCTGCGTGAGCGCATAGGAGATCCCGGCGCGAATTCGGATCATGGCTGTCTTCTGAATGCCGAGCCTGATGGCGATCGCGTCGGCAGTCTTGAAGCCGATCCCACGGATGTCGCGGGCAAGCCGATACGGGTTCTCGGTCATGACCTGAACGGCATCGGCGCCATAGGTCTTATAGATCCGAACAGCGCGCGCCGTGCCCACACCGTGGCTGTGCAGAAAGACCATGATCTCGCGCACGATCTTCTGTTCTGCCCAGGCTGCGGTGATGCGCTGGGCACGTAGAGTCCCGATGCCATCGACCTCACGCAGCCGATCTGGCTCGGCCTCTATGATGTCGAACACCTTCTCCCCGAAGGCCTTGACCATCTTCCTGGCATAGACCGGGCCGATCCCTCGGATCATGCCCGAGGCGAGATACTTCTCGATGCCCTCGACGGAACTGGGTGCCGAGGTGCGCATGAACCGCGCCTTGAACTGCTGACCGTGGGTGCGGTCGTTGACCCAGTCACCAGACGCCGTGATCCATTCCCCCGCCGAGATCGTGGCCGCATGGCCGACGATGGTGGCGAGGTCGCGGTGCCCGCGCGCCTTTACACGCAGCACGCAGAAGCCGGTCTCAGGATTGTGGAACGTAACCCGCTCAACGATACCGGCGAGCACCTCGTGGTCGGGCTGATTTGATGGCGGCGGGACGGCCATGCGCTGGATTATTTCCCATCCCCCGTCGATCTGGCGAGTGGTGGCCTGGCACCCTCGGTCCCCGGGCAAACCCGTGGGCCGGTCGCACCACCTCGACGCCCATGTTGGTGGCAGATGGGCTTGTTGAGCGTCATGGGTGGCTCTCGGCGATTGCACATGGCGATACGAGAGTGCAAGTTTTCTGCGGAGGAGCTCTCCGAATGTTCCAGCGCACGCGACACTTCGCTCCGACATTTCGGGCTTGGGATCCAGCCGATGCTCGAAGGGCGATTACGGAGATCGCCACCGACGCGATGTCCCATGTCAACGCAACGACACTGTGGCCATCGCATCCAATGGATGAAGGCGTGCGGGATGGCCATGGCTCGGTTTACTTTGGCGCGGCCGGCGTCGTTTGGGCGCTGGACTATCTAAGTCGCGTCCATGCCATCACTGACGAGCTCGATCTTGCACCGTTGGTGACGAAGGCACTGGAGCGCAATGCTCCTTGGTTTGCCACGACAGCGTATGCCCGGCACGCATCCCTGCTGATGGGAGAGCTCGGCATCCTGATGGTGCAAATGCGCGTAGCGCCGGACCAGGGTCTGGCGAACGAGATCTACACTCTCCTTGCGTTAAACAGCGAATTACCGATCGTGGAGCTCATGTGGGGACTTCCTGGCTGTATGCTCGCCTGCATCCACATGCATACCATGACCAAAGACCACAGGTTCATCGAACTGTTTCAATTGCAGGCTGCACGTCTGCTGGACGACCTGGAGATGGACGACAACGGCCCAATCTGGACGCAGGATCTATATGGGCGTCAGCAGCGATGGCTCGGACCGGTGCACGGCTTCGCTGGCAACATGTTGCCGCTGCTTCATGGCTGGGATTGGCTGGATCACAAACAACGCGTGATAGTTGGCGACGCCGTGCCGCGTACTCTCGGCGCGCATGCCGTCTCTTCGGACGAGGGAGCGAATTGGCCTGCAATTGTGCCGAGCAATCAGCCGCCAGTCCTCTGCCAACATTGCCACGGCGCCCCCGGCATGGTGACGACGTTCGCCGACGCGCCCTTCTCCACACCTGACTTTGAGGCACTGCTTTTGCGAGGAGGTGAGTTGACGTGGAAAGCGGGGCCGGTCGTCAAAGGCTCGAACCTGTGCCATGGGACCGGCGGCAACGGCTACGCCTTCCTCAAGCTGCACAAGCGGACGGGAGATCCGGTCTGGCTGGAACGCGCGCGGACGTTCTCGATGGCAGCGATCGATCAGGTCAGGGGAGGTCGCGCCGCCTTCGGCCGGGGGCGCTACTCGCTCTGGACGGGGGACGCAGGGCTCGCAGTGTATCTATGGCAGTGCATCAGTTGTGAGCCGCAGTTTCCGATCGTTGATATACTGTGACATAGGCGGAGTTTCCCAGTTCTGCAGGCCTGAGGGCTCGGGATTTCCGTACGGGACACGGGACCTAGTTTCAACCCAGCGAACATCGGATGCATGTTTGATGCGTTCTACACCACAAGGCCGACAGGTTGGGATAGGGGCTCTCGATCTGCCGCTCGATTATAGACGGGCACGGGGCAAGCTGTGGGCGACCTCAGGCACTCCCCACGGTACCGTCTTTCAAGCGCCCGCTGCATCGCTATACGGATGGGCAGTAGTCGGCTCTGGAACTTGGTCTTCCAGATCAGAAGGCCGTCGGCCATGACGTTGAGCGAGCTGCAGCGCCAGCGTAGAAGCAATCCGGATGCCGCGTGCCGCGAACGCGAGCTTGATCCGGCTGAACACGGCGCGACGAACCGCAAATTGCCTGCCGGGGCGTGTCTTGAACATCATCCCGATCTGCATCCCCGTGTCGACCATCGCCTGCACGCCGAGTGATCTCAGGGGCTCGATCATCTCTGGTCCGATCGCTGGATCGTCCATCAGTTCGGCGCTCACCGCCGCCACCACATCCTCCAGCAGCTCCAGATCGGTGTCGTAGGTCACTACGAGCTGCAGTGTCTCGACCACCCAGTCGCGCGAGTAGTTGGTGATCGCCTTCAGATCGCCGAAAGGTACGGTATGCAACTGGCCGTTCAGGTGCCGCAGCTTGACCGAGCGCAGGGAAAAGCTCTCCACCGTGCCACGAATGCCGCCGCTCTCGATGTGTTCGCCGACGCGGAAGGCATCGTCGAGCAGGAAGAAGATGCCGGAGAGGATGTCGCGCACCAGTGTTTGCGCGCCGAAACCGACGGCTATACCGACAACGCCGGCTCCTGCCAACAGCGGCCCGATCTGCAACCCCATGGCGGCCAACGCACTCAAGGAGGCCATCACCAGCACAATGAACAGCGCGAAGTTGCGCAGAACCGGCAGCAGCGTGTACAGGCGCGCGCGCCGGCGCCGTTCGTTGTCGTCCAGATCGTCGATCGGCGAGGCCGCGCCGACGAGCCGCCGGTCGATCATGACGCGCACCACCTGCCACAGCAGGTCGGCGATCACCAGGATCACCGACGCCTCGAGCAGGCCGCGCGCGATGCGCGTCATTGGCGTGTCCATGGCGGACATCGCCGTCATGTCGATTTGCCATACATGCACCAATGCCGCGGCGGCAATCAGGACGACCGCCGCCTGGATGAACCTCTCGCCGATCGCCCGATAAGGTGACTGCTGGAGATCCGGTTCCGGCACTTGGCCGTGCGTTACGGTGCAGACCGACCGGCCGAGAACAAAGGTCGCGATCGGCGTCGCCGCAAGGATCAGCAGTGTCCAGCCGAGGGCAGATGCGCCCGTCAGGAACAGCAGCCAGTCGAGCAGCAAGGCGAGCGACACCAGCACGCGCAGGACCGGGCCGCGCGTGGGAGGCGCCGCGTCGCTCGTCGCTCGCGGCATCGACCAGACGATGACAATGCCCAGACAGGTCAGCGCCAGCAGCAGCAGCTGAAGCAGCACCTCGGTGCCGGCCGGTGGCATCCCGAGGGTGCGCAACGTGAGGATTGTCTGCCAGCCAATGGCCGCCGTACCAACCAGACGCGCGATCCAACGATGCCAGAACCAAGCCACCTTCTTGCTGACCGGTACCAGACGCATCCTGGCGGCCCCAGGGGCGAGGAAGAAGCGGGTCACGGCCAGACTGAGCCGAACCAGCACGAATGCCAGCAGGTAGCCGAGAATGATGGACCCGGTCAGCGGTGGCCAGGCGAACAGCAGAAAGGCGCCCATGCTGCCCGCCGCGAATGAGGCTACGACCAGCATGCCGATCAGCAGGCGCTCACTGACCACCCTTGCGCGTTCCCGCGCGGTGTCCAGCGTCACCGCCCCAAAATGCATGCGCCATGGTCGTGCGAGGCGGAAGAACAGGTATTGCGCGATGAACCCCCCGGCAAGGAAGACGATCGCAGCGCCGATGAGGCGGAACCGCTCCGGTGCCGGCAACTGGGCGCGTGTCCTGTCCAGGACCTGCGCCATCTGGTCCGGGATCTGATGCAACTCCGCCAGGATGTTCCAAAGCCTGATGCGGAGGCCGCCCAGCACATCGTCCATCATCTCGCCGGCCGTCGCCGCCGGGGAGCCACCGTGTACCGTGCTGTCCGGATCCTGCATGATCGCCTGACGGACACGGGGATCGCCGAGCAGATCCAGGATGGCTGCGCCCTGTTCGGAACCAAGCAGCTCCCGCAATTGCGCAACGCGATCCGGCACCTCGGCCGGAGGCGTTGGCGGTGCCGCGCGCAGTGGCCCCGCTGCGAGGAGCACGAACGCGAATAACGCCAGACGGAATGCCATCAACCGCATGTCGATCAGCCGGCCGGCTCATGGAGACGCAGAACGACCCACTCTGCACCTGGCGCTCTCGGGTGCTTCTGCTGGACCAGCATCATGATGAACTCGCGCTTCTCGGCACGCTCAGCATTGAGCGCTTTCCATACGTCGTCGGGCGAAGCCGTCGCGTCCCTGTCCACGCGCAGAATGATGTCGCCATTCGTCATGCCGCGGCGCGCGGCATCGGAGCCGGCAACCACGTCGGCGACCAATACGCCGCCTTCCGTATCCTCAAGTCCCAGACTGGCTCGCTTGGATGTCGGGATCGCCGCGAGCGACAGTCCGAGGTCGGGTGGAATCCTGCCGTTCGGGTGCTCAGCGGGTAAGGGAGCATCACGCTCGTCCCACTTGCTGCGTGGCCACTCCGCGACGGTTACCGGGAGGGTCAGCTCATTGTTGTCGCGCTGGATGACCACGTTCACCGCTTTCCCGACCGGGGTCTTGACGATATCGCGCAGCAGGGCTCGTTCGTCATGCGGTGCATCATCACCATACTTCAGAATCACGTCTCCGATCGCCAATCCGGCGTGCTGCGCGGGTCCGCCAGGCATGATCCAGGAAACGATCGAACCTTGCGGCCGCTGCATGCCCATGGCACGCGCCATCTCCGGCGTAACCTGCTGGATCTTGATGCCGACCCAACCCGGACGAACCCAGCCGTATTGCATCAGCCGTCGGACAACGAACTCCGCCGCATCGGAGGGGATGGCAAGTCCCAGGCCTGCCGAGGCCTCGGTGGGCGAGACCAGAGCGGTGTCGACACCAACGACGCGCCCCTTCATGTCGAACAACGGGCCGCCGGAGTTGCCGTGATTGATCGCCGCATCCGTCTGGATGTAGTGATTGTACGGGGAATCCTGCACATCGCGGTTGAGCCCGCTGACGATACCGGCCGAAACGGACACGCCAAGGCCTAGTGGATTGCCGATGGCAAACACCTGGTCGCCGACGTTGAGCTTGGTGCTGTCGCCCCACTGGACTGGCGTGAGTGGATGGTCGGCCTTCACCTGCACCACAGCCAGGTCAGCAAGCCGGGACGCATGGAGCAGCATTGCCGGCAGAATTGTGCCGTCGGAGAAAGTCACCGCGATGTCGAACGCGTCCTCAACAACGTGATAGTTGGTCACGATCAGACCCGATGGATTGATCACGAAGCCGGACCCGACATAGCTCTTGGTCTCGCTAGAGCCGGTCGAAGCGCTGGCCTGTTGCGAGCTGATGGGTGGAGTCACTTCTTTGCGGACTGCGATGTTGACGACCGCCGGCAGCAGGCTCTGGATCAGTTCGGACCGGTTGGCAACGAGATCCGTGGCGTGCGCGGAAGGGCTGGACACCGCGAGCACGAACGCCAGCGCCACCAGGATGTGGCGCACGGCACGGCGGATTGAGCGCGTGTTGGCCATAGTGGCGGCTCCATTGCACTGATCGTTGACGATGGCTTAGCTCCAGATCGCTGTTTGATCTTTCAGCTGCTCCGGCGGACCCGGCTGTCCGCGAATATAACTGCGGCGGGCCGCCTGCAAGTGACCTGGCCGGATGGCCAGGGCAATCGCGAGCGCCCCCACGCAGACCTGGTCAAGACCGTTCCGGCCGCGGCAGAGAAACAGCGCCTTGGACACCATGGGTGACGTCGCGGCGGCCTGCTTGGCCGCAAAGTTCTTATAGGGGCTCCGAATAACGGACATCTGAGATGCTCCTCGACCGTGCGCCTTGCGTGAAACTGGGCCGTACGTGAATGCGAATCCATTCGACCATGGTCGGCGCGATAACCGGAGTGTGTCTTTCGCAAGTTAATCGGTACAGAGACCCGAAAAGGAAAGCAGCATCGCTGCAGGATGAGGTGCAAAGGCGTTCGTAAAAACTTGGCACGAACTCATGGACGTGATTGGCTCCCAGCGCGCTGCCCTTGCGAAAGGCTAGACAATGGACGTACTCGTCATCGATGTCGGTGGCACACACGTGAAGATCCTTGCCACTGGCCAGAAGGAAAAACGGGAATTTCCCTCCGGTCCGACGCTGACTGCACAGCAGATGGTAACGGGGGTGAAGCAACTCGCAGGCGAGTGGAAGTACGAGGTCGTGTCGATCGGGTATCCCGGGGTGGTGCTGCACAACCGGGTAGTGGCTGAGCCGCATAACCTAGGCACTGGATGGGTGGGGTTCGATTTCGCTCGCGCATTCGGGTGCCCCGCGCGTGTACTCAACGATGCGGCGATGCAGGCACTGGGCAGCTACAAGCACGGCAAAATGCTTTTCCTGGGCCTGGGAACAGGGCTCGGCTCCACGCTCATCGTCGATGGCATCGTGGAGCCGATGGAACTGGGTCACCTTCCGTATCGCAAAAGCACCTACGAGAATTACGTCGGACTCCGTGGGCTGAAACACTTCGGCAAGAAGAAGTGGCGCTGGTACGTCGCGGACGTCATCGAGCGGCTTATCGCTGCACTCGAGCCTGACGAAGTCGTCCTAGGCGGGGGCAATGCAAAACTGCTAAAGGCGATCCCTACCAATTGCCGCCTTGGTGACAACGACAATGCATTCCTGGGTGGCTTCCGCGCGTGGGAACACGGTACGCCGAGGCCGCACAACGTTGCTACGTTGCCAATTACCGCCGGCCCGGCCCGACGCAAGACATAAAAGGCGGCCTTCGACACCACGTGCTGGGATAGGGTCGCCTGTCAAGAAAAATCAGCAATAATACATGACTACAAATCCACACTCGTTATTGTTGGTCAAAAAGGGTAACCGAATAAGTCGGCAAAGTTCGGACTCGCCGTCCGAGGCGCGTTCATCGCACGTGGCTCGCTGACGCTGTCAATCTTGTCGTCTTATTGCCGATCGTCGCTTCGGTCGCTTCCGACGACAAATGGACATTCGATTGGCGATGGCCAATTAGACAAAGGTGTTGCCGATACCTTCGCTATAATTCTAACGCTACTTTGGCAGATTGCGGGTTTCCCGAGTCAGCCAATCGGTGATTCCTGATAGGTTGGCTATTTGGGAGGCCGATCACGGTGCGTACGCCGCGGCAGAGCAACAGGTCTTTCGCTGGATCAACGGCCGCGATCCACGCCAGTATGGCCTGGACTTCGGGTTGTGGCGGCGGGCCTGATCAAGCGGAAACTGCCATCCGCGCGTCCTCGCGAACCATCGCCGCACCCTTTTCCGCGATCATGATCGTCGGCGCATTGGTGTTGGTGGACGTGACCGCCGGCATCACCGACGCATCGATCACACGCAGCCGTTCCAAACCATGCACGCGCAGCCGGTCATCCACCACCGCCGTCAGGTCGCGACCCATCTTGCAGGTGCAGGTCGCGTGGAACACGGTACTGCCGGTCTGCTTCACATAGTGCAGCAGTTCGTCATCACTCTGCACGTCCTTCCCAGGCACGGTCTCCGCGACAACGTATTTCGCCAGCGCAGGCGCGGCAAACATCCTGCGGATCCAGCGCAGTCCGCCAACCGCGGCACGACAGTCAGTCTGGTCGGTGAAGTAGCGCGGGTTGATGCTTGGCTGCTCCTGGGGGCGCGGCGAGCGCGCCTCGACATAGCCTCGGCTCAGCGGCCGCATCTGCCACATCCCGCATGTCATGCCCGGTATCGTGTCCAGTTGCCGCGACACGCCCGGCGCGTAGCTGCCGTGGGCGAACAGGCACTGCACATCCGGCGTCGCCGACTCAGGCAGCACCTTCACCGACGCCGCGACCAGCGACGCCGCATAGGTCAGGATGCCGTCGCCGGTGGCCAGATAGCGCAGCACCTGCCCCGCCAGCCCCAACCCGCGCGACTGCTGGTTCAAACTCGGCGCGCCCTGCACCGAGCACGATATCCGCGCCAGATAGTGGTCCTGCATGTTGCGCCCGACGCCGCGCAGATCGTGTTTCACGCCGATGCCGACGCGGTCGAGATGCTCGGGATCGCCGACACCCGACAATTGCAGGATGTGCGGCGAACCGATGGCGCCAGCGGCAAGGATCACCTCGCCTGCAACATCGACGCGGTCCACGCTGCCGTTGCGCGAATACTCGATGCCAACCGCACGCGCACCATCGAACAGCACGCGATGCACCAGCGCACCGGTGATGACCTGCAGGTTCGGCCGCTTCAGCGCAGGACGCAGATAGCTGCGCGCGGCACTCGCCCGCCGGCGCCCGCCTCGTGTCTGCTGCACCCAGCCGATCCCATCGCCCGCGCCAGGCGGCAGGTCGTTGACGTCCTCGCGGTATTCGCAGCCAAGCTGCCGAGCGGCCTCGACCGCCGCGCGGCACAGCTGCGGCTTGTCGCGTCCATGCGACGTGAACAGCGGGCCGCCCTTGCCGTGCACCGCGTCCTCTTTGCCCTCCCAGTTCTCCGCCTTGCGGAAGAACGGCAGCACGTCATCCCAGGTCCAGCCGCGATTGCCGAGCTGGCCCCAGTGGTCGAAATCCTCAGGCTGGCCACGGACATAGATCATGCCGTTGATCGAGCTCGACCCGCCGAGTACGCGACCGCGGGGATAGTTGATCGCACGGCCGTTGGTGCCCGGATCGGCCTCGGCCTTGAAGCCCCAGGTCAACGTCGGATGCTCCAGCAGCTTCATATAGCCGGCAGGAATGTGGATCAGAGGATTCCAGTCGCGCCCGCCCGCCTCGATCAGCACGACGCGGTTGCCGGGATCTTCCGTCAGCCGATTGGCGAGAACACAGCCAGCCGAGCCGGCCCCGACGATGACGTAGTCAGCCTGCATGTGACGTTTCCTCCCCGGTCATTGCGACCCTCGCGAAAGCGAGGGGAAGCAATCCCCATCGAGATTGCGTCGTCACTGCGTTCCTAGCAATGACAGTGCTACCCGAACGCCCCCACCTCGTGCGTGACGATGGTGGCGATCTCCCGCACCAGGCCGAACAGCGAGCGCATCGGCGCGAAGATCTCTTCATGCTCCCGCGCATAGGCAGTCACGCCACGCGGCGCCACCGGCTCCGCATAGTCGAACTCCTCTGACCGGTCGGGCGCGGCAGGAAAGATCTGCGCCAGCACCTCGAGCGCCGGCTCGATCTCCAGCCGCAGTATCGCTGCCTCCAGCACCTGCCGCGTCACGCCATGCCGTGGAGAGAAATCCGCGATCCCGGTAGACAGCAGCCAGATACGGTGGATCAGCGCGAGCCGCAGTGCGTGCAGCAGCACCTCACGGGTCGCCATGCGCGGCGCATCCGGCCAGATCTCGCGCAATGCCAGATGATCGGCGTGCACGCGCCGGAACATCGACTGCGCCGCCGCCCAGATGCCCAGCCGTTCGAGCGCGCGCGCCACGCCGATCAGTGCCTCGCGTCCGGCACGTGTTGCCGTGTGCTCGGCGCGATCGAACCAGGTGCCGGGATCCAACGTCGCGATCACCGCGCGCAGCACTTCTGTATCCGAATGCGCGAGTGCATGCGTCGCCAGATCCATCGCGCGATGGAACCGCCGGCTGTTCTGCCGCAGGTCGACGAACAGTTCGGGATGCCGTGCCGCGGCGGCGCCGATCCCTTGCAGCGTGTTCGCGCACCAGCCGAGCTGCTGGAGGATGGCGTTGTTCGGGATCGCCCGCAGCTCGCGCGGATGGCGAATGCGCGCGGTACCCACCATGCCGTCGGCCTGTCGCGCCGCCGGCCGCGATCCGGTCACATCAATCAGCGCTGGACCGAATGCGCCGAGCAACGCGGCATAGCCTTCGTCATCGACCAGCGCCTCCATGCCGGCGCGTACAGTGGCGAAGAAGTCAGCAGCGAAGTCGGGATTGGCGTAGACCGGGTCCTCGATCGGACCCGCTGCCGGATGGTAGGTCTGCTGCGCGATACCTGTGATCGTTGCCAGCGCCAGTTCCGGCGTACCGAACAGCAGATAGCCGTCGCCACCCTGAAACGCCGCCTCTTCGCGCACGCTCAGCCCCGCGCGGTTCAATGCCTGCCGTGACGCTGTCGGCGACAGGTACTTCAATCGGTCGGCAAGCGACCCGGGATGCGCGCCACGCCCGACGCTTTCGCCGTGCGTGTCGAACAGGATGACCTCGACGCCGGAGATCCCGTGCGCCGCCAGCGTCTGGCCGATCTTCAGGCGCAGCCGCTCGATCAGGTAGCTCGCGGCGAGCTGGCCGACATAGCGACCGGAATCCGAGTAGCCGAATTGCAACGCGAGCCGTCCTGTCGTTTGTAGATACGCTCGGTAATGCGGACTCCGCAGCGCCTCTTCCAGCACCGTCGCACCGTGCTCCAGTGCGCCAGCGGTCTCGAACAATGGGCTGATCTCGATATGCCGCTCTATGCCGAACAGCCGCGCGAGCCACAGCGCGGCGAGCAGCGTATAGCCAGTCTCGGTCTCGGCGATCAGGAAGCGAACCGGCACCGATCCATCGACGTGCTTGATGATCTGCGCGATCGTCATCATCAGCCGGATCGCCGACGCCTGCTCGGCCAGCAGCGCCCCGAAATCGACGCCGAGAGGCTTCACCGTGTCCAGCGCCGCATTCATCGCGCCGAACAACACCCGCCGATGCGCCGGGTCCTCCGGTGCATCGGCGATGCCAAGCCGCTGGCGCACCGCATTGTGGATCTGTGCCGCGTTGAGCCGCACATGCGTGTGAGCCAGCGCCAGCCCATGCGACACGAGCCCGGACCGCGCAACGCAAAGCGCCTGTCGCGCATCGTCATCGGCAGCCGCTGCAAGCACCTGCTGGAACAGCGGCAGCAGCGGAAGCGGCGATGTCAGCGCAGCCTCGCGCCGCCCCACCAGCGCCTGCGCGAATGCAGCGACCCGCGATGGCTCGGGCGCGTCCGGACAGAGATCGAGCTGCTCGCCCACCGCATCGAGTGCCGCAGCGATGCGTGTGGTGAGCGGTTCGGTCGAAGGCAGCGCGGCAACCTGTGTATGCACGCGCTCAAGCTGCCGGCGCTTCATCTCCAATCGCAGCCGCAGCGTGTCCCACCAGCCGATGTCGGTGCGGCCGTCGGTGTCGTAGCCCACCCAGCTCGACAGAATCACCGGACGGGGATCGAGTTCCGTCCAGCGATCCGGCCAGGTACCGCGCGCGACAGTCAGAAGTGCCGCATTGAAATGGTCGATCGCATCTCGGCCATGCTCGATGGCAGCAACAGCCCGCGCAAACTCGTCGGCCAGCGTGATCGGCGGAGGGCGATGCGATCCCGCAGCCGCAGTCAACCGCCCGCTTGCCGTCTCTGCCAACGCCTGTGCAACCGAAGCCGGAATTGCGAATGTCGGATGTGCTGTGAACACCGCCGCGAAGCGCGTCCGTTCCACCAGGGCGCGGTACTCCGCCCAGCGCACCGGGCTGTCATTCGGATCGGGGCGCAGCAGGCGTTGCGCCAGCTCCTTCAGGACCGCGGTGTGCACAGCGACATCGGTGCCGCCGACATAGTCCGCGATACGCCGCGCACGATCAGCGAAAGCGGCGTCGCGCAGATACCCGATCAGAGCCCCGATCGCAGCATCGTCCAGTGTGCCCGCCTCGATACGGCGGCTGATCGCCAACGCAACCAGCAGGACGGGATTGCCGAACGGATCCTCATCGGCGCGCGCGGTGATGCGCGCTGTCAGCTCCAGGAGTTCCTGGGCAAGTGGCCCTGTCCGATCGAATGGAGCGTCCGGCACCGCGGCATTCTGCGGCGGTTTGTGCAATGCAGCAAGCGGTGGATGCATTGCGGACCCAGCCAACGTGCCATAGCGTCCGAGCCTGCCTTCCTTTCCGGAAAGGATCGCCGATGCCACGCTGCCGATTGGCAGGGATGAGCTGTGCTCTGATCATCGCGGGCGCGGTGCCGGCCTGGGCTGACGTGATCGACGGCCACTGGTGCTTCACCGACGGCGAGCGCATTTCGATCCAGGGTCCTGCCGTCGTCACGCCCGCGGGCAGCAGCATCCAGGGCGACTATTCGCGCCACTACTTCACCTACGTGGTACCACCGACCGATCCCGGCGCCGGACAGACCGTTTCCATGATGCTGATGAACGAGGACACGGTGCATTTGCGCATCGGAACCGGACCATCCTATTCGTCGGACGGGCCGGTGCAGGTCTGGCACCGCTGCGGCCCACCGACGAGCTGACGCCGAAACCCAGGACACGCGATCGATGCCCGACGATTCAATCTTGCCACGCCCACAGCAGACCATGCCGACCGGCTGGGAGCCCGAACTCGCCGAACTGCGCGCGCGCATTGCGCTGGCAAAGGAACTGGGTGGTGCCGACAGGGTCGCGCGTCAGCACCAGGGCGGCCGGCTGACCGTCCGTGAGCGCATCGACCGCATGCTGGACGCCGGCAGCTTCCACGAGATTGGCGCGATCGCCGGCAAGGCCACCTACGATGCGGACAGCCGGCAGATCACCGCCTTCACACCAGCCAACTGCGTGTTCGGCCGCGGCACGGTGGATGGCCGCCCGGTGGTGATCGCCGGCGACGACTTCACGCTGCGCGGCGGCTCGGCTGATGCTTCGATCAAGGGCAAGCCGAAGATGTCGGAGCAGATCGCGGCGGAGTTCCGCATGCCGATCATCCGGCTGATCGAGGGCTCAGGCGGCGGCGGCTCGGTCAAGACGATCGAGACCACCGGACGCGCCAACCTGCCAGGCGGGCTGTCAGAGACCACATCGTTCGACCTTGTCGCCAACAACATGGGCCAAGTGCCCGTCGTTGCGCTGGGCCTTGGATCGGTGGCCGGCCTCGGCGCAGCGCGGCTGGCCGCCAGCCATTATTCGGTAATGGTGAAGGACATGTCCGCCGTGTTCGTCGCCGGCCCGCCGGTGGTCGAGCGGTCTGGGCGAGCCGCGCAGCAAGCAGGAACTCGGCGGCTGGGAGGTGCAGCTCGCCTGCGGTGCGGTCGATCACGCGGTGGATACCGAGAGCGAGGCGTTCGAGGCAACACGCCGGTTCCTCTCCTATCTGCCGAGTTCCATTTGGGACGTGCCGCCGCGGGTGCGCACCTGGGACGATCCGGAGCGACGGGAAGAATTCCTGATCGCGGCCATCCCGCGCCAGAAGAAGCAGGCCTACCACATGCGCCGCATCATCGAGGCGCTGGTCGACAAAGGCAGCTTCTTCGAGATGGGCCAGTTGTTCGGCCGGCCGATCATCACCGGGTTCTGCCGCCTGGACGGCTGGCCGGTCGCGCTGATGGCCGGAGATCCGCTGTTCCACGGCGGTGCCTGGACCGCGGACGCCTGCAACAAGATCATCCGCTTCGTCGACATGGCGCAGACCTTCCACCTGCCGATCGTGCACCTGGTGGACTGCCCCGGCTTCCAGGTAGGCCTCGCCGCCGAGAGCAGCGCGGTGATCCGGTGGGGCGTGCGCGCGTTGTCAGCGATCAACCAGACCACCGTGCCGTGGTGCAGCATCGTCGTGCGCAACTGCTACGGCGTCGGCGGCCTGGGGCACCAACCGGTCAGCCACCTCTGCGTGCGCTATGCCTGGCCATCGGCAAGCTGGGGATCGCTGCCGCTGGAGGGCGGCATCGAGGCGGCCTACCGCGCCGAGATCGACGCCTCGCCCGACCCCCAGGCCAAGATGGACGAGATCGAGGCGCGGCTGAACCGGCTGCGCTCACCGTTCCGGACGGCGGAGCCGTTCTGGGTGGAGGAGGTGATCGACCCGCGCGAGACACGGCGGCTGCTGTGCGAGTTCGCTAACATGGCGGCGCCACTGCGGACGCCAGGGCCGTCCGCGTTCACCATGCGGCCCTGAAGCCCGCTTGCGATGTAGCACGGAACGCGCTACATGCAGCGCATGACCAAGACCGTCACCCTGCGCGAGGCCAACCAGTCCTTCGCTCGCTGCATCCGCGAGGTGGAGGGCGGCGAAGAGTTCGTGATCACCCGGAACGGCACCCCAGTGGCGCGTCTCTCGCCGGTGAACAAGCGCCGCGTGCTGACGCCCACACAGCAAGCTGCGTGGGAGCGGATGAAAGCAGCCATGGAAAAGGGCTGGGATATCGGCGCGGGACCGCTCGACCGCGATGCGCTGCACGAGCGCTGACATCTACACCCTTGATACGAACATCCTGGTATACAGCATCGACCGAACGGCTGGGCCGCGCCACGAGCTCGCCAAACAGATCATGAGCCGCGCAGCCCCCGGTCCATGCTGCCTGACCTTGCAGTCAGTGTCGGAGTTCTTCGCGGTGGCGACGCGCAAGGGCCTGATGGACTCCGCCGAAGCGGCAGCGGTTGCCGAATCAATGACCGACTTGTTCCCGACTGCTGCGGCGTCCGTTAGCTCCGTTCGGACCGCCCTTGCTACGGCTGTCTCGGGCCGCGCTTCCTACTGGGACGCACTTCTTGTGATCACCGCGGCAGAAGCCGGGTGCACCGCCATCCTCACAGAAGACTTTGCCGACGACAGCACGTTGGCTGGCGTGCGCGTGATCAACCCATTCGCCGGCACTTCGCTTTCCGCCGCAGCCGAGGCGTTGCTGGCACTGGACTGAATGCCCCGCATGCCCATTTGTTTGCTGGCAGCCCTGCCGCTAGAATGGTTGACGTGGGACGCGCGGGGTCTCAGAAGCCACCGCGCCCATGGCATCGGGCCGAGGGAGAGGAGTCCGACTTGCAGCCTACCGATATCGGTAACCCCGACTACTTCCACAAAGTGGTCGATTGCCAATGGGCGTGCCCAGCCCATACGCCCGTCCCCGAGTACATCCGGTTGATCGCCGCTGGCCGCTACGCCGATGCGTTCATGATCAACTGGCAGTCCAATGTATTCCCCGGCATTCTTGGCCGCACCTGCGACCGACCCTGCGAACCCGCCTGCCGTCGCGGCCGTGTGGAGGAAGAGCCGGTCGCCATCTGCCGCCTGAAGCGCGTCGCAGCAGACTACAAGGGCGACATCCGCCACCGTCTGCCGCGCCCCGCCGAACGCTCCAACGGAAAGCGAATCGCGTTGATCGGCGCCGGCCCTGCCTCGCTGACCGTCGCGCGCGACCTGGCGCCGCTTGGCTATGAACTGGTGGTGTTCGACTCGGACACTCGCTCCGGCGGCATGATCCGCAGCCAGATCCCAAAATTCCGTCTGCCCGAGGAGATCATCGACGAGGAGGTCGCCTACATCACCGGCCTCGGCATGGAGATGCGGCTCGGTCAGCGCGTCGACAGCCTGAAGGCGCTGCTGGAAGACGACTACGACGCGATCTTCGTCGGCTGCGGCGCGCCGCGCGGGCGCGACCTGCCGATCCCCGGCCGTCACGAGGCCGCGGCGAACATCCATATCGGCATCGACTGGCTGTCCTCTGTGTCGTTCGGCCACATCGACAAGATCGGCAAGCGCGTGATCGTGCTCGGCGGCGGCAACACGGCGATGGACTGCTGCCGGTCGTCGCGCCGTCTGGGTGGCGAGGACGTGAAGGTGATCGTGCGTTCCGGCTTCGAGGAGATGAAGGCGTCGCCCTGGGAAAAGGACGACGCCATGCGTGAGGACATCCCGATCCTCAACATGCTGGTGCCGAAGGAGTTCACCCACAAGGACGGCAAGCTGACCGGCGTGATGTTCGAGAAGGTGAAGGCCGAGCGCGACGAGCGCGGCCGCCGCAGGCTGGTACCGACCGGCGAACCCGACCAGCACTTCGAATGCGACGATGTACTGGTGGCGGTGGGACAGGAAAATGCGTTCCCTTGGATAGAGCGCGATATCGGCATCGAGTTCGATCAGTGGGACATGCCAGTCGTCGATGAAGTGACGATGGGTTCGACGCATCCGAAGATATTCTTCGGCGGTGACTCGGCGTTCGGTCCGAAGAACATCATCTGGGCCGTCGCGCATGGGCACCAGGCGGCAATCTCCATCCATCAGCTCTGCCACGGCGAGAGTGTGCGCGATCGGCCGCCGCCACTGGTCAACCTGATGTCGCAGAAGATGGGCATCCACGAGTGGAGCTACGACAACGACATATCGCTCGACCTGCGCTTCAAGGTGCCGCACCGCGACAAGGTGATGGCGCTGAAGGACATCAAGGCCGAGGTCGAACTGGGTTTCGATGACAAGCTTGCCTTTGCCGAGGCACAGCGGTGTCTCAACTGCGATGTGCAGACTGTGTTCACCGACAATCTGTGCATCGAGTGCGATGCCTGCGTGGACATTTGCCCGGTCGATTGCATCTCGTTCACCGAGAACGGCGAGGAGGCCGAGCTGCGGTTGCGGCTGAGCGCGCCGGCGCACGACGAGACGCAGGACCTGTATGTATCCGGCCCGCTCAAGACCGGGCGGGTGATGGTAAAGGACGAGGACGTTTGCCTGCACTGCGGCCTGTGTGCCGAACGGTGCCCCACCGGCGCGTGGGATATGCAGCGCTTCCTGATCGATGTGGCACAGGCGGAGCACGCATGTTGCAGCTTACAGAACGCGTAACTGGCCTCCAGCGCGTCAACGACTTCGTCGTCAAGTTCGCCAACGTCAACGGATCGGGTTCGGCCAGCGCAAATGCGCTGTTCGCGAAGGCGATCCTGCGCATGGGTGTACCCATGACGCCACGCAACATCTTTCCGTCGAACATCCAGGGACTCCCTACCTGGTACCAGGTGCGGGTCTCGGAGGCCGGTTATCTGGGTGCGCGCGGCGGCGGCGTCGATCTCATGGTGGCGATGAACCCGCAGACCTGGGCGCAGGATGTCGCCGAGATCGTACCGGGCGGCTACCTGTTCTACGACAACACCAAGCCGATGCCGCCGTCGAAGTTCCGCGACGACATCGTGGTGATCGGCGTGCCGCTGACCGAGATCACCAACAAGGCCTACACCGAGTCACGCCAGCGGCAGTTGTTCAAGAACATCGTCTATCTCGGCGCGCTGGCAGCGCTGCTGGAGATGGACGTGTCCGAGATCGAGAAGCTGCTCGGCGAGCAGTTCCGCGGGCGAGACAAGCTGGTGGCGGCGAATGTGCAGGCGCTACACATGGGCCGCGATTGGGCGCTCGCCCACCTCGAGTGTCCCATTGGCCTGACCTTGCGCCGCGCGAATACCGTGGGCGACCGCATCTTCATCGAGGGCAATGCCGCTGCCGCGCTCGGTGCCGTGTATGGCGGGGCCACCGTGTGCGCGTGGTATCCGATCACGCCGTCATCCTCGCTGGCCGAAGCTTTCACGCGATACTGCAACCGCTATCGCGTCGATCCGGAGACCAAGAAGAACAAGTTCGCCATCGTGCAGGCGGAGGACGAACTGGCATCGATTGGCATCGTGATTGGTGCGGCCTGGAACGGCGCGCGCGCCTTCACCGCCACGTCGGGCCCTGGCATTTCACTGATGCAGGAGTTCGTCGGCCTCGCGTACTTCGCAGAAATCCCAGCGGTGATCTTCGACGTTCAGCGCGCCGGGCCGTCCACCGGCATGCCGACACGCACGCAGCAGACCGACATCCTCAGCTGCGCCTACGCCTCGCACGGCGACACCAAGCACGTGCTGCTGTTCCCAGAAGATCCCTACGAGTGCTTCGAATTCGCTGCGCTGTCGTTCGATCTGGCGGACCGTCTGCAGACGCCGATCTTCATGATGCTCGATCTCGAAATCGGCATGAACGACCGGCTGTGCAAGCCGTTGATCTGGGATGACAGCCGCAAGCTTGACCGCGGCAAGGTGATGACCGCGGAGGAACTGGAGGCCGGCAAGGATTTCGGCCGCTACCTCGACGTGGACGGCGACGGCATTCCCTACCGCACCTATCCAGGCACACATCCGTCGCGCGGCGCGTTCTTCACCCGCGGCACCTCGAAGGACCGCCGCGCACGCTACAGCGAGGAAGGCCCCGACTACGCCGAGAACATGCTGCGGCTGCTGAAGAAGTTCGACACGGCCAAGCAGCTTGTGCCCCGGCCGATCACACGAACGGCCGCGGAGCCGACGCGGCTCGGCGCGATCTATTTCGGTTCGACCAGCCCGGCGATGGATGAAGCCGAGGAGATCCTGGCGGAGCAAGGCATTCACGTCGATCTGCTTCGCGTGCGTGGCTTCCCGTTCCACAACGACGTGAAGACCTTCATCAGCGAGCACGACCAGCTCTTCGTGGTCGAGCAGAACCGCGACGGCCAGTTGCGCACGTTGCTGATCAACGAACTGGAGATCGATCCGGCGAGGCTGACACGCGTTCTGCACTTCGACGGAACCCCGATCACCGCCCGCTTCATTTCCGGTGCGATCGCCGACAAGGTCGGCGAACTCAAGGTCGTCCCATTCCGCAAGGCCGTGCCATGATGGCCAGGTCCAGCCTGGCCATGACGAGAGAGGGCCGGGCTTACGCCCGGACACACACATGACCTTCATCCCAAAACCCAAGCTGCATCATCCGGGGCTGCCGAAGAACGCCCTTGGCTTCACGCGGCGCGACTACGAAGGCGCTGTCTCAACGTTGTGCGCCGGCTGCGGGCATGATTCCATCAGCGGTGCGATCGTGCGCGCCTGCTTCAATCTGGATCTGCCGCCGCATCGCATCGCCAAGCTGTCCGGCATCGGCTGCTCGTCCAAGACGCCGACCTACTTCCTCGGCGCCTCGCACGGCTTCAATTCCGTGCACGGGCGCATGCCATCGGTGCTGACCGGCGCCAATCTGGCGAACCGCGACCTGATCTATCTCGGCGTTTCCGGCGACGGCGACAGCGCCTCGATCGGCATTGGCCAGTTCGCGCACATCATGCGGCGTGGCGTGAACATGACCTACATCGTCGAGAACAATGGCGTGTACGGCCTGACAAAGGGGCAGTTCTCCGCCACGTCCGATCGTGGCGCCAAGAGCCGCCGAGGGGTGGAGAACAAGGACGAGGCGATCGACCTTGTCGGGATGGCGCTGCAGCTTGGCGCCACCTTCGTCGCACGCAGTTTCTCCGGCGACAAGGACCAGCTCATCCCGCTGATCGAGGCTGCGCTGAAACACCAAGGCGCCGCCTTCATCGATTGCATCTCGCCCTGCGTCGCGTTCAACAACCACGAAGGCTCGCACACCAGCTTCGACTATGTGCGTGAGCACAACATCGCGGTGAACTACCTCGATGTGATCACTGGACGCGAGGAGATCACCGTCGAATACGCCGCCGGTACGGTGGAGATGGTTAAGCAGCACGACGGCTCGGTCCTGCGGCTGCGCAAGCTCGCCAATGACTACGACGTGCACGACCGGATCGCCGCGATGACCTATCTGCAGGAGCGAGGCGCGGCGGGCGAGATCGTTACCGGGTTGCTCTACGTCGATCCTGACCCGGAAGACCTGCACAGGCACATGAACACGGTGTCGATCCCGTTCAACGATCTGGACGAGACTGCGCTGTGCCCGGGGTCGACGGCGCTGGAGAAGCTCAATGCAAGTTTGCGATAGCGTCTTCTCCGTCATGGCCGGGCTTGACCCGGCCATCAACGCGTCGCTTCGGTAGTTCCTCGCGAAAGATACGCAATGTTGAAGATCACCCGGCGCGCCGCAGTCGGCGCATTGACTGCGGCGCCATTCGGCATGCCCGGCATCATTCGGGCGCAGAGCACGTCGAAGCCTGTGCGCATCGGCCTGCTCAGTGACATGGGCGGCCCGTATCGCGACGTCGGCGGACCAGGCAACCGGCTCGCTGTCGAACTGGCGGTCGCCGACTTCGGCGGCTCGGTGCTCGGCCGCCCGATCGAGGTGCTGCAGGGCGATGACCAGAACAAGCCCGATGTATCCAGTTCGCTGGCGCGCGAGTGGATCGACAGCCAGGGCGTCGATGCGCTTGCCGATGGCGCCGCATCATCGGCGGGTCTGGCCATCCAGCAGGTCTGCCGCGAGAAGAAGCGCGTCTATCTCATCACCGGTCCTGCCACGTCTGACATGACCGGCAAGCAGTGCTCGCCGTACGGAGTCCACTTCGCCTACGACACCTTCGCGCTGGCGCATGGCACCGGTTCATCGCTGACCAAGGCCGGTGGCGACTCGTGGTTCTTCATCACTGCCGACTATGCGTTCGGCTACGCGCTGGAGCGCGACACCATCGCGGCCGTGCAGGCAGCCGGCGGCAAGGTGCTGGGAACGGTAAAGGCGCCGCTGGGAACTGCGGATTTTTCCTCCTACCTGGTGCAGGCGAAGGCGTCCGGCGCCAAGGTGTTCGGCTTCGCCAATGCCGGCACGGACCTGCAGAACTGCATCAAGCAGGCTGCCGAGTTCGGACTGTCGCAGGGCGGCACGCGCATGGCAACGCTGCTGATGGCGATCAACGACGTGCATTCGCTGGGACAGAAGACCTGCGAGGGGCTGGTCTACACGGACTCATTCTACTGGGACATGACCGACAAGACGCGCGCCTGGTCGAAGCGATGGAGCGCGAAGATGAACGGCATGGTTCCCGGCCTGCTGCATGCCGCGAACTACTGCGCGGCGACGCATTGGCTGAAGGCGGTGAAGGAAGCAGGTACCACTGACGCCGACGCGGTGGTGGCGAAGATGAAGGCCACGCCGGTCAACGACATGTACAATACCGACGTGAAGATCCGCGAGGACGGTCGTGTGATGCACATGATGCATCTGTGGCAGGTCAAGACGGTGGCAGAATCGAAGTATCCTTACGACTACTGCAAGGAAGTCGTCTCTATTCCACCAGATCAAGCATGGCGCCCGCTTGCCGACGGTGGCTGCCCGCTAGTGAAGGCCTGACAAAACAACTCCCCCTCCCCTTGCGGGAGGGGGCGGGGGGAGGGCTACTTCAACAGCGCTGCCTCGATCCGCTCGCGCGTGAACGGCATGTCGCGAATGCGCGTACCCAGCGCATGCGCGACCGCGTTGCCGATCGCGGCGGCGGTCGGTCCGAACGTGCATTCGCCCATGCCGAGCGTCGGCAGATCCGGCGCATGGATGATTTCGGTGTCGATCTCAGGCACTTCAGAAAACCGCAGGATCGGATAACTCGACCAGTCGAGCGACGTGATCCCGTCGCCTTCCATCCGCACCTGCTCCTTCAGCACCATGCTTGCCGCCTGCACGATGCCACCCTCGAGCTGATTGCGCGCACCATCGGGATTGATCACCAGTCCCGCATCGGCGGCGCACCAGATGCGGCGCAGTCTTACTTCCTGATCGACCTCGACTTCGACCGCCACCGCGGCATAGGCCGCCTTGTTCTTGTAGCGCGCCCAGCCGAGCCCAAGCCCGCGGCCGCTACCCACCGGACCGCGCGCCGACCAGTTGCATCGCCGCGCGATGTTTTCGATCAGCCGGCGCGCGCGTGGATCGGACAGTATCGACAACCTGTACTCCACCGGATCGACGCCGGCGCGTTCCGCCAGCTCGTCCATGAAGCACTCGATCGCGAACACGTTCGGCAGAGCGCCGAGACCACGCAGCGCCGATGTCCGCACCGGCGCGCGAAGCACCAGGTGATGCACCACGCGCTTCGCCGAAAAGTCATACAGCGGAAACGCGTTGCGCGTACCACCGCCACCGTTCGCTTCCGGCGGATCGGTCGGTCGCGGCTCCGGTGGCGGTGTCGGCAATGCCTCGTGGGTCAGCAGATTGCCGCCGCTGCTCGGTCGCTGCACATGCGTCGGCGACCAGATTTCCGTCGTCCAGTCCAGCGGCTTTCCCGACGCGTCCAGAGCAGCGCGCAGGGTGACGTGCATCGCGGTGCCGAGGGGCTCGAAGCCGAACTCCTCCTCGCGGCGCCATTGCACGCGGATGCAGTGGTCAGGTATCTGCACCGCGATCACCGCCGCATCCACCGCGACATCGTCGGCACCGTTGTGCCCATAGCAGCCGGCGCCGTGCCGATGGCGCACGGTGATCGCGTCCTGCGAAATACCCAGCACATTCGATAGCGCGGTGCGCAGCGGATAGACGCCCTGGGTGTGCGACCACACCGACAGATGCCCGTTACGGTATTCCGCCAACGCACACGACGGTGCCATCGAGGCGTGCGCCACGTAGGGACGCGAGTAACTTGCCGTCACCACGTTCGCCATTGCGCCCGTCGGCAGCGGATCTCCCAATACCCGATCATTGGAAGCCTGACCGACCAGCCACTCCGCTTCCTGCTGCGCCGGCGTGATTTGAGGCACGTTGTTCCACTTCGCATTCAAGGGCGCTGCAGCGGCAGCACGCTGCACCACAGCTTCATCACTGCCGACGAACGCGACGAAATCGCCCACCCGCACGATGCGGAAGTCGCCGCGTTCCGTCCGTCGCAGCGCGGCCTCGTCCAGCACCGCGAGATGCGCCCCGCGACATGGCTGTCGCAGGATGCGTGCGTGCAGCATGTCCGGCCGTGCCATGTCATGGATGAAGGCGGCACCGGACACCTTCGCCGGCAGATCGCGCCGCGGCAGCGGCCTGCCGACATAACGATAGGCCGTGTGCGGCTTCGGCGTCGCGTTCCCCTCGATGTCGCGCGCGAAGTCCTCAGACGAGGAAAAATTCCAGTAGTCATGCCCGGTCGGCACATCACCGCGGCGGAAGACGCCATCCTCCACTGTCAGTTCAGTCGGACTGCAGTTCAACCGCTGCGCCAGCCGATCCAGCACCCGCGCACGCAGTTCCGCCGACACAAGCTGCACGGAGCGGCCGGATACCTCGATCGACTGGCTGCCCGTGGTCTGACCTTCGTCCGGTGCTTCCTCGGTATCACCTGACAGCACTGCGATGCGGTCCAGGTCCACGTCGAGTTCATCGGCGGCGATCTGCGCCAGCGCTGTGACATTGCCCTGGCCCAGTTCCACCTTGCCGACCGCAAGCCGCACTGTGCGATCGGGCTCGAACCGTAGCCATCTCTCCATGCGGCGGTTGTTCTGGATCGACGACGGCAGAGTGTCGCTCATGTCCCCTTCCCTTCCCGCAGCATGGCTGCAGCCTTTTCCACTGCACGCAGAATTCGCGGATGCGCACCGCAGCGACACAGGTTCTTGTCCAATGCCGCGGCTATGTCGGCGCGCGTCGGCGACGGATTCCGATCCAGCAGCGCCTTGGCGCTGATCACGATTCCCGAGAGACAGTAGCCGCACTGCCCCGCCTGTTCATCGAGGAACGCCTGCTGCAGCGGATGCGGCTGCAGCGCATTGCCCAGCCCTTCTATCGTCGTGACGCTTCGCCCTGCGACAGTGCCGACCTCGCGCGAGCACGCGTATACCGGCTCGCCGTCGAGCAGCACCATGCAGCTTCCGCACTGTTCCAGGCCGCAGCCGTAGCGTGTGCCCTTCAGATCGAGTTGGTTGCGCAGCACATCAAGCAGCGGCGTCGTCTCGAGCGCCGTCACCTGCACCGACCGGCCATTCACCGTAAGGGCGATGTCCTGCGCCATGGCTCAGGCCGAGCGACGCTGGACATTGTCGCTACGGACGGGAATGCCGGTCTGCTCGTAGCAGACCTGAGCAAGCGCCGCGACACCGTCCCGGATCACCTCCTTCGACACCAGCGCGTGACACAAACGCATATACGACTTCGCCGGCTCAGGGTTGCAGACCCACTCGGGGCCCGGATTGAACAGGATGCCGGCATCGGCGGCTGGCTTCACCAGCTTCCTCACATCGACGCTGTCGGGAAGCTTCAACCACAGGAAGATGCCGCCCTTCGGCTTCCACAAGTCGGCTGTGGTGCCGAACTCGCGCTCGACCGCTTCGATCATCGTGTCGAGCTTCTCCTTCAGCACGCCGGTCAGCGTGCCGACATGCTTGTCGAAGTACTTCGAGAAATACTCCGCGACGATCATCTGATCGAGCGCCCCGGTCCCGCTGTCGGTCTTGCAGGCGATCATCCGCGACAGCACCGGCCACTCCGACACCGCGTAGCCGACACGCAGCGCAGGTGCGAGCGTCTTGGAGAACGAGCCGATATGCACCACCTGCTTTGGATCCATGGAATACAGCGATGGCGGCGCACCGCCGGCCCATATCAGGTCTGCGTAGCATTCGTCCTCGAAAATCGGCACGCCGTACTGCCGCGCCAGCGCGAGCATCCGCTCGCGACGTTCCAACGGCAGGATGCTGCCAGACGGATTCTGAATGGTCGGAATCGTATAGATGTATTTCGGTGTCACGCCTTTCTGCTTCAGCTCCTCCAATGTCGACGCGAGCACGTCCATGCGCATCCCGTCCTCGTCCAGCGGAATGCCGACAATGTTGGCCCCAACGCGCTTGAAGCGATTGATCGCGCCAGAGTAGCAGAACTCCTCGAGAATCACGGTATCGCCGGCATTGACGAACATCCGGCTGACGATGTCGATGCCTTGACCAGACCCCGTTGTGATCAGCACCTCGTCGCGGCCGATCTTCATGCCACGGTGCCGGTTCAGCTTGTCGGCAACGAACTCTCGCAGGCCGGTGAAACCCTGAGGTCCCTCTCCCAGGTTGTACATCGCCAGCTTCGATCCCTCGCGCCGCAGCACGGACGCGGTGGCCTCGATCAATCCTTCGACCGGGATACGCTCCGGATCATTGTGTCCACCAACGAAGTTGTATTTGGGAAATCCACCGAAGCGCGGCGACGGGTCCGGCAGTCCCGTGGCAAAGCGGGACGTAAGATCGAATGCGGCGCTCATGGTCATTCCCTCCGGTCGGCGTCCTGCGGCAAAGGCTCGCATGGCGGCAACGCAGCGTGCAAGGGCAGCACCCCTGGCGGACGGACCGTGTCGCGCCCATCTGAGCGGGAGATCACACGCGGGAGGACAGGCAATGCAAAAGCCCAGGATGGTCGGCATGAACCACGTCGCCATCGAGGTCGGCGACATCGAGGAGGCCCTCGCCTTCTATGGCCGCATCTTCGAGTTCAAGCTGCGCGGCAAGGGCAAGACCAACGCCTTCATCGACATGGGCGACCAGTTCATCAACCTGACTCAGGTCAGCACGGAACACCGCGACAGTCCACGCCATTTCGGCCTCGTGGTGGATGACCGCAGTGCCGTGCGCGATCTCGTCAAGGCTGCAGGCGGCGAATTGCTCCCCGGTCAGTTCCTGGATTTCCTCGATCCCTGGGGGAACCGGGTCGAGGTGATCGCCTACGGCGACATCCAGTTCACCAAGGCGCCGCATGTGATGCGCGGCATGGGCCTCGTGCTGGACAAGACCGACAAGGCACGGCGCGAACTGGCCGAGAAGGGCATGGCGCCCGACGTGGACTGACACGAGACACGGTCACTGCGATACTGCACCGCAACGCAGCCGCAGGACCCCAGCCCGCATGCCAACGCCGCTTCTGTTCGAGCCGATCAGCTTCCGTTCCGTCACCGCCCGCAACCGTATCGTGGTGGCGCCGATGTGCCAGTATTCCGCGACGGACGGTCTCGGCGATGACTGGCACGTGCAGCATCTCGGTGCGCGCGCGATGGGCGGCGCCGGCATCGTCTTCACCGAAGCGACGCATGTCTCGGCGATCGGCCGCATCACCCACCACTGCCTCGGCCTTTGGAACGCGCAGCATCAGGCACTGCTGACGCGGCTGGCCGCGATCATCACCCGCGGCGGTGCGGTGCCCGGCATTCAGCTCGCCCACGCCGGACGCAAGGCAAGCACCACGCGCACCTGGGAAGGCAGCAAGCCGATCGCGCCGCGGGATGGTGGCTGGGTGCCGGTCGCCCCCAGTCCGATCGCGTTCCATCCCGGCGCCGTCGATCCGCACGCGCTCACCGCCGGCGAAATCGCGGACATCGCCACGCAGTTCGCCACCTCGGCGCGAATGGCGTGCGAGGCCGGCATGAAGGTCGTGGAGATTCACGCAGCGCACGGCTACCTGCTGCATTCATTCCTCTCGCCAATCTCGAATCACCGCAACGACGGTTACGGCGGCGATCTCGACGGACGCAGCCGCTTCCTGATGGAAACAGTGGATGCGGTGCGCACCGAATGGCCCGCCGACCTGCCGCTGTTCGTGCGGCTGTCATGTGTCGATTATCTGCCGGGCGGGCTGACCATCGATGACACCGTGGCGCTGTGCCGCGCGCTTGCCGCACGTGGTGATGTTGATCTGATCGATTGCTCGTCAGGCGGCATTTCGCCCGATGTGCGCATCCCCTCGCATCCCGGCTATCAGGTGCCGTTCGCCGACCGCATCCGGCGTGACGCAGGCATTGCCACCGGCGCGGTCGGGTTGATCACCGAGCCAACGCACGCCGCCGAGATCGTCGCCAACGAGCGCGCCGATCTGGTGTTTGTCGCGCGCGTCCTGCTGGCCGATCCGGGCTGGCCGCTGCGCGCCGCGAAGGCACTCGGTGTGAAGCCAGATCTGCCACCACCCTATTGGCGTGCGACACTCGCCTGATCCGCGCGGCACTGGCGTTTGCCCGGCACCGGCGCTATATGCCGGCGCTCACGCCGCCTGGCCTTGCAGGGCTGACGGGCGGCGTCAGCAGGAGCAATGCCATGAAGCCGGGCATCCACCCCGCCTACCACGAGATCAACATCGTCATGACCGACGGCACCCAGTTCAAGACGCGTTCCTGCTATGGCAAGGAAGGTGACACGCTGCGGCTCGACATCGATCCGAAATCCCACCCGGCGTGGACCGGCCAGCACCGGATCATCGACAGCGGCGGCCAGGTCGCCAAGTTCAACAAGAAGTTCGCCGGGCTCGGGTTGAAGAAATAGCCAGTCCAGGACTGCGCCTTTCTCAGCGCCGCACCTCTTGAATCAGAGGGCGGCGCTCGCCATTTTAGTTGCGTCCGGAATGCCCTGTCGGGGTTCCAGAGGACACACTGGCCGGCCCCTGGGGCGGCCAAACATCGACCTTGCTGAAGCAGGAGGTTCTGCCATGACAACCTATGATTTCGCACCGTTGTTCCGTACTGCCATCGGTTTCGACCGGCTGGCTCGTCTGATGGACACGGCGACATCCGCTCCGGATGCATCGAGCTACCCGCCCTACAACATCGAGAGGACCGGTGACGACACCTACCGCCTGACCATGGCGGTCGCAGGGTTCCGACCCGAGGAACTCGACCTTGTCGTGAAGGACAACACGCTGTTGGTGTCCGGCAAGGCGGCCAACGAGGGACAGAAGGGCGAGATGCTGTACCGCGGCATCGCCGGCCGCGCATTCGAACGCCGTTTCGTGCTCGCCGACCACATCGTGGTCGACGGCGCCGACGTCCAGAATGGGCTGCTGCATGTCGGCCTGAAGCGCGTGGTGCCCGAGGCACTGAAGCCACGCCGCATCGCGATCGGCAATGGCTCCCCCAAGGCGGTTGCCAATGACAGCCAGGACGCCGTGAAGGCCGCCTGACGCATCGGGCAACGACACAGAGGAAAGGGGCCGGCTCGCCGGCCCTTTTTCGTACGCACTTGAGGCGACGGGCCAACGGCTGCTAGCATTGCCAGCATCGCTGGCGGGAGATCGCGTTATGCCGGGTAGCCTCAGCGTTCGCAATCTGGACGACGCACTGATCCTCGGCCTGAAGCGCCGCGCCGCGCGGCATGGACGCTCCGCCGAGGCCGAAGTGCGGGAAATCTTGCGGCAGGCACTGGCTGAGGAGCCTGAAGGCAGCTTCGAAGATCTGGCCGCGGAGATGCGAGCCCTGACCGCCGGCCGCCGACATACTCCTGCTGAAAGGTTGCTCCGTGAAAGCCGCGACGAACGGTGAGCGGCTACGTCATCGATGCCAGCGTCGCAATCAAGTGGGTCATCGACGAGCCTGGTAGCGAGCAGGCACTGAAGCTCCGCCGTCATGCCGTCGCGGCTCCCGATCTGCTGATCTCGGAATGCGCGAACATCGTCTGGAAGAAGGTCCGCCTGGGCGAACTGACCGGCCCCGAAGCAACGATGGCCATCCGCCTCCTGGTTCGAGCCGACATCGAACTGGTACCTGCACGCCAGCTCGCCAGTCGCGCTGTCGAATGGGCAATCCTTCTCGACCATTCCGCTTACGACTGCATGTACCTGACTCTGGCAGAGGCGACGACGCGTCCGTTCGTCACTGCAGACGCTCGGCTGCTCCGCAAGCTCGCGGCCGAGCGGACGGCGGCCCGTTCTGTCGCGGCAGTCGCACTCGCGGAATTCGGCGCCTAGGACCGCTTGAAGAACGCGTCCGCCGCGCTGCGGTGGCCCTGTTTGCGATCGATATCCGCCTCCACCCGGACGATCTCCGCCTTCAGCTCATCGATGTAGTCACGCAGCTCCTCGATCCCGAGCGTGTCGAGCACCAGCTTCTCCAACCGCACCCGCTTGCGGACCGGACCGTCGTCCTCTTCTATCATCACGCGAACCCTCCCATCCGGAACGCCCCAGCATAATCCCGACAAGCGCCCTTGACCCACCCTCGGCCGGTTGTCATATCCGCCAGCCATGACATTGCCGTTGATGCCCAAGGCCACCGCCGTGTGGCTGATCGAGAAGACCGCGCTCACCTTCACGCAGATCGCCGACTTCTGCGGCATGCACCCGCTCGAGGTGCAGGCGATCGCAGATGGCGAGGTCGCGCAGGGTATCGTCGGCTACGACCCGATCGCCAACGGCCAGCTCACCGCCGATGAGATCCGTCGCGCCGAGGCCGACCCCGAGATAAGGCTTCGGCTCGCACCGACGGCGCTGCCGGCGCCCAAGCGCCTGCGTGGCTCCCGCTACACGCCCGTGGCGAAGCGCAACGACCGGCCTGACGCCATCCTCTTCCTGCTGCGCAGCTATCCCCAGCTCACCGAGGCGCAGGTGTCAAAGCTTCTCGGCACCACCAAGGACACCATCCAGAAGGTGCGTGATCGCACCCACTGGAACAGCGCCAACATCAAGCCGCGCGATCCGGTGATCCTCGGGCTGTGCACCCAGACCGACCTCAACGCCGCTATCGCCCAGGCGAACGAGCGTCTGGAGCGGGAGGGCCGCGCCGTCCCGCCCCCGCCCGTGCCGGAACCGGACGAGGTCGCCTGAGGCCTACTGGGTCTGGGTGCGGAGCCGCTCCATCTCCTCCTTGACCCGCAGCTTCTCGATCTTCAGCCGCGTGAGCGTCTCGCTGTCGGGCCTAGGTCGCTGGTCCTCGTCCGCGATGCGCAGCTCGAGCGCGGCATGGCGTTCCTTTAAGGCATCGAGACGGGCCTGCAGGGTCATGGACCTCCTCCGCTATGGTCAGTCAGGATCGGCATGGTAACTCGATTGACATGGTCAGGGCCACGACGAATCTGCCATGCAAGGACTCGGACCCGGCCGTGTTTTCGTGGTATTGATCTCGGATGCTGACCGACCGGGACTCGCTGCTGCGCAAGCTGCACGAACTCCGCAGCGAGCATCGTGATCTCGACACCGTGATCGCACGCCTGGCGGAACAGGGTGCGGCCGATCAGTTGCATCTTCAGCGACTTAAGAAGCGCAAGCTTATGCTGAAGGATGAGATCGCCTGGCTGGAGAGCCGCCTGATCCCGGACAGCATCGCCTGATGGGCGCTGTCGTCGGCATCATCATGGGCAGCCAGTCGGACTGGGAGACGCTCCGCCATGCTGCGGCGACGCTGGAACGCTTGGCGGTGCCGCACGAGACCCGGATCATTTCGGCGCATCGTACCCCGGACCGGCTGCGCGAGTATGCCCTAGGAGCACGGCAACGCGGACTGAAGGTGATCGTCGCCGGCGCGGGCGGAGCCGCCCATCTGCCGGGAATGTGCGCCGCCTGGACAGCGCTCCCTGTGCTCGGTGTGCCAGTGGAATCCCACAGTCTCAAGGGCATGGATAGCCTGCTTTCGATTGTCCAGATGCCGGCCGGCATCCCCGTCGGAACGCTGGCCATCGGCCGCGCCGGCGCGATCAACGCGGCGTTGCTGGCGGCCGCCATCCTAGCCACCGGCGATGAGGCACTGGCCGCTCGGCTGGATGCACTGCGCGAGGAGCAGACCAAGGCCGTGGCCGACGCCCCGGAATGACATCGCCGCTACCGCCGAACTCCACGATCGGTCTGGTGGGCGGCGGGCAGCTTGGCCGGATGTCCGCCCTCGCTGCCGCCCGGCTCGGCTATCGATGCCATATCCTGACCCGCGAGAAGGACAGCCCCGCCAGCCAGGTCTCAGCGGCGACGACGATCAGCGACTACCATGCGCCTGCCGGGCTCCGGGAATTCGCCGCCGCGGTCGATGTGATCAGTTTCGAATTTGAGAATGTCAGCGCAGAAGGCCTTGAACTTCTTGCATCGCTGAAGCCGGTGCGGCCCTCGCCCGAGATCTTGCGCGTCAGCCAGGATCGCGTCCGGGAAAAGACCTTTCTCAATGGCGCCGGGGTCCCGACGGCCCCTTGGGCGTTGGTCGACTCCTTCGATGCATTGGTGGCCGCAGTCGCGCGGATCGGTCTGCCCGCCGTGCTGAAGACGACCCGCCTCGGCTACGACGGCAAGGGCCAGGCGATGTTGCGCCAGACCGCTGACCTTGCCCCGGCCTTTGCCAGACTATCGCCTAAGCCATTGATCCTGGAAGGTTTCATCGACTTCGCCCAGGAGATCAGCGTAATCGCAGCGCGCAGCGAGGAAGGCGCCTATGCCGCCTTCGACACCGTTGAGAACCGCCATCGGGACCATATCCTCGACCTTACTTTGGCCCCGGCGCAGATCCCCACCCCTGTCGACCGGCAGGCACAGGCGATCGCGCGGCGGACCGCCGATGCATTGGATCTGGTCGGGCTGCTCGCGGTGGAGATGTTCGTCGATCGCGACGGCCGTGTTCTGGTCAACGAGATAGCGCCGCGGCCGCACAACTCGGGTCATTGGACGATCGACGCCTGCCCTGCCAGCCAGTTCGAGTTCCATATCCGCGCCATTACGGGCCTGCCGCTGCCCCCGGCCGTGCGCCACTCGGACGCGGTGATGAAGAACCTGGTCGGCCCGGACGAGGCCGCGCTCTGGCCGGCGATCCTCGCCACACCCGGCCTGATCCCGCATCTCTACGGGAAGGTCGAGGCCCGGCCCGGGCGAAAGATGGGGCATGTCACGCGGCTGTTTTCCCGTGGTTCGCTCCCAGGCGAGTTCGGCATCGCAGCGGCGCTGGGGCCGGCAGCACCGCGGAGCTAGGGCAGGGACGCAACCACACAGCGCTCGAACACCGCCAGGTCAGTCCAACGGTGTTCCACAGCAATCTCCGCGACAACCAGCCTGCCGCCGGAGGCGAGGATCCCCGCCTCGATCATCAGATTGTCGAACAGGCCGAACTGCTCGATCAGCATGCCCTGGGCATCGCGCAACGACCCGTCGGGCCCGGTAACCGTGCCGCCCTGCCCGCTGGCGAAGTCCGATGTTCGCTGCGTGAACCCGGACGCGGTCGTCGCATAGCCGAACACCGGACGGCCGATTGCCCGCATGAACGCGACCTCATAGACCGTACCCACATCGGCGCTCGGGCCACGGAACGGCGTCAGATTGGCGATCATCACATCGCAGGACCGAATCAGCGTCTCGTTCCTCAGCGCGATGCGCTGCCACTTCGGCAGCGCCGCCCAGTCGGACGGTTGATCGGGCAACTGGTCAAGCGGCGAAACCCCGATCAGCCCATGACGCGCACAGATCGCCTTCTTGCGCTCGGCCCATTGCCTGGCCTCGGGGAGAAAGATGTCCGGGCCGGCTAGATAGGCCCGCACTGCGTGTCAGCCGAGCGCGGCTACGCCTGGCAGGGTCTTGCCCTCCAGCCATTCCAGGAAAGCGCCCCCCGCGGTCGATACGTAGCTCATGCGGTCGAGCACACCGGCGCGACGCAGCGCCGAGACCGTATCTCCGCCGCCGGCCACACTGCGCAACGCTCCCTTCCCGGTGGCCTCCGCCACCGCCTTGGCGAACGCCGTGGTGGCCGCATCGAACGGCGGCGTCTCGAAGGCACCGAGCGGCCCGTTCCAGACCAACGTGCGCCAACTGGCGAGATGCCGGATCAGCGCCTCGACTGTCGCCGGTCCCACGTCGAGGATCATCGCCTCTCCGGGTACCGCTGCGGCCGGCACGGTCTGCGTCGCCACGCCCGGCTTCAACTCGCCCGCAACCACGGCATCTGTCGGAAGCAGGACCTCGCAGCCCGCTGTCTTGGCGCGCGCAAGGATGTCGAGCGCGGTCCCATGCATCTCGGCTTCCTGCAACGAACGGCCGACCGCACGGCCCTGCGCCGCCAGGAACGTATTCGCCATGGCGCCGCCGATCACCAGGGCGTTCACCTTGCCGACCAGGTTCCCCAGCAGGTCGAGCTTGGTGGAGACCTTGGCACCGCCGACGACAGCAGCGACCGGACGAACCGGGCTGTGGAGAGCCGCGTCGAGCGCCTCCAGTTCCGCCTGCATCAGCCTCCCGGCGTAGGACGGCAGCAGATGCGCGACGCCCTCGGTGCTGGCGTGAGCGCGATGCGCCGCGGAGAATGCGTCGTTCACATAGATGTCGGCCAGCTTCGCCAACTCGGCTGCGAACGCGGGTCCGTTCTTCTCCTCCTCGGCATGAAAGCGGGTGTTCTCCAGCACCAGGACATCCCCACGCGACATGCGCTCCACCGCCTGCTGGGCGGCGATGCCGATGCAGTCCTCGGCAAAGCGCACGCGCTGCCCCAGCACCTCACCAAGAGCGAGGGCGACAGGTGCCAGCGACATCTCCGGCACGCGCCTGCCCTTGGGGCGATCGAAGTGGCTGCAGACGACGACCTTCGCGCCCTTGCCGACCAGTTCGCGGATCGTCGGTGTCAGACGTTCGATACGCGTGAGGTCGGTGATCTTGCCGTCACGGACAGGCACATTGAGATCGGCCCGCAGAAGCACCGACTTGCCGGCAACGTCGACGTTGTCGAGTGTACGGAAGGACATCGGATTGTCTCCGGCTCACAGGAGGGTATTTTCCCCTCCCCCAACCCCCTCCCGCGAGGGGAGGGGGAGGAACTTGGACCTTACAAGCTCCCGAACAGGACCGCCGTGTCAGACATGCGGTTCGAGAAACCCCATTCGTTGTCGTACCAGCCCATCACCCGGGCGAGTGCGCCATCGACGACCGCGGTCTGCGTCGCATCGAATGTGCAGGACGCCGGGCAGTGGTTGAAATCGATGCTGACCAGCGGCTCCGTGTTGTAGTCGAGGATGCCCCGCAGCGCGCCCTTCGACGCATCCATCATCGCAGCGTTGATCTGGTCCTTGGTCGCCGGCTTCTTCAGGTTTGCATCGAGCGACACCAGCGAGACGTTCGGCGTCGGGATGCGGATTGCGGTGCCGTCCAGCTTGCCCTTCAGCTCCGGCATCACCAGCCCGACCGCACGCGCCGCGCCGGTTGAGGTCGGGATTGCCGACACGGCTGCGGCACGTGCGCGGTGCAGGTCCTTATGCAGCGTATCGACGGTGTTCTGATCACCGGTATAGGCGTGGATCGTGACCATGTAGCCGCGCTCTATGCCGAACGCGTCGTGCAGCACCTTCGCCATCGGTGCCAGGCAGTTGGTCGTGCAGGACGCGTTGGAGATCACCGTCATGTCCTTGGTGATCGACTTGTGGTTGACGCCATACACGATCGTCGCGTCCACATGATCGCCGGGCGCCGATATCAGCACCTTGCGAGCCCCGGCAGTCAGCAACGCCGACGCCTTCTCCTTGGAAGTGAAGATGCCGGTGCACTCCAGCGCCACGTCGACGCCGGCATACGGCACCTTGGTCGGATCGCGCTCGGCCGACACCTTGATCGGTCCCCAGGTGCGCCCGCCATACCGGATGGTGATCGTGTCGCCCGACACCTCGAGCTGACCAGGGAAACGACCATGCACGCTGTCATAGTGGAACAGATGCGCGTTTGCCTCGGTGCTGCCGAGATCGTTGATCGCGACGGGGACAATATCGTCGCGACCGCTCTCGACCATCGCGCGCAGCACGAGGCGGCCAATGCGTCCGAATCCGTTGATGGCGACCTTCACAGGCATGGTTGCACTCCTTCTCTCTGGATCAGCCCCTCAGCCTAGCAGCTTGCGGACCGCAGCCACGACGGCGTCCGCGGTGATACCGAAGTGTTTGTAAAGATCCTCATAAGGCGCCGAGGCCCCGAAGCCGGTCATGCCGATGAATACCCCGTCGTTGCCCAGCCAGCGCTCCCAGCCAAATCCGCTGGCGGCCTCGATGCCGATCCGTGGCGCGATCCCCAGCACCGCCGCACGATACACTTCGTCTTGCTGGGAGAACAGCTCCCAGCACGGCAGCGATACGACCGCCGCGGCGATCCCTTCGGCTGCCAGTGCCGCACGGGCGTCCATGGCGATCGAGACCTCGGAGCCCGTGGCGAGGAGCGTGACCGCGCGCAACCCTTCGGTCTCGGCCAGCACATAGCCGCCCCGGGCACAGCGGTTCTCCATGGTGTCCGTCCGCAGCGTCGGCAGCCCCTGACGGGTCAGCACCAGCAGGCTGGGGCCGTCGTTGCGGCGGATCGCCAGTTCCCAGCACTCGGCCACCTCCATCGCGTCCGCCGGGCGATAGACGTGCAGGTGCGGCATGGCGCGCAGGCTGGCGAGGTGCTCGATCGGCTGGTGCGTCGGGCCATCCTCGCCGAGGCCGATGGAATCGTGGGTCAACACGTGGATGACATGAGCGCGGGCAATGGCACCGATGCGAATCGCCGGGCGCATGTAGTCGGTGAAGACGAAGAATGTGCCGGTGTATGGAATCACCCCACCGTGTAGCGCCATGCCGTTCGCGGCCGCGCACATGCCGTGCTCGCGCACGCCATAATGGATGTAGCGGCCGGCGAAGTTGCCGGCCGTCACCGTCCCCATGGACTTTACGAAGGTGAGGTTGGAGCCGGTCAGGTCGGCGGAGCCACCGATCAGCTCGGGTGTCGCCGGCACCAGCGCCTCCAGTGCCTTGAGGCTGGACTGGCGCGTGGCCATCTTGGGCTTGGTGTCGGCGATTTCTTGCTTCAGCGCCGCAACCGCCTCGTGCCAGTCATCGGGCAGCTTGCCCGCCATCACGCGTTCGAATTCGCCTTGCATATTGCTGTGTGCCAGCCGCTTGAGCCAGGCGCGACGCGCACCGGCGCCACGGGCGCCGACACTGCGCCATTGTTCCATTAGCTCGTTTGGCACGGTGAACGGCGGCTCGTTCCATCCCAGAGCGGCCTTTGCGGCGGCTGCCTCCTGGGCCCCGAGCGGCGAGCCGTGCGTCGCAGCAGTGCCGGCCTTGGTCGGCGCGCCGAGACCTATGATGGTCCGGCAGGCAATCAGGGTCGGCTTCTTCGAGCGCACCGCGAACGACAGCGCCGCGTTGATCTGCTGCGGATCGTGTCCGTCGATCCGCCGCGCCACCCAGCCATAGGCCGTGAAGCGCTTCAGCACATCGTCCGAGTAGGCAAGCTCGGTATCGCCGTCGATGGAGATGTGGTTGTCGTCGTAGAGCACGGTGAGCTTCGACAGGCAGAGATGGCCAGCGATGGCGGCCGCCTCGTGGCTGACGCCCTCCATCATGTCGCCATCGGAGGCGATCACCCAGGTGCGGTGATCCACGAGCGAGCGACCGAACCGCGCTGCCAGCAGGCGCTCGGCCAGCGCCATCCCGACTGCCGTCGAAATGCCCTGTCCAAGTGGACCCGTGGTGGTCTCGATCGCCGGATGCTCGCCGTATTCCGGGTGTCCCGCGGCCGGGGAGTGGAGCTGGCGGAAGCGCTTTATCTCCTCGATCCCCATGCCGTCGTGGCCGGTGAGGTAGAGCAGCGCGTACAACAGCATGGAGCCATGACCTGCCGACAGCACGAACCGGTCGCGGTCCGGCCAGCGTGGGTCCGCAGCATCGAACTTGTGGAAGCGGGTCCAGAGCGCGGTCGCGACGTCGGCCATGCCCATCGGCATGCCGGGATGGCCGGATTTCGCCGCCTCCACGGCGTCGATCGCCAGGGCGCGGATGGCATTGGCCATCTGCCAGGCCTGGGTCGGCGGTCGGGCCAGGATCTCCGCCTGGTGGGCGAGCACCGGGTTGTCGTGAACTGCGGCGTCGAGTGCGGCCATGTCCCCTCCTCGGCTGCCTGGCGCCTATAGGACCATGCATTTGGGGCGGCAACCCGTCGGTGGTGATCACGTCTTGGCGGCCGATTGGCGGAGAGGGAAAGGACCTGTCTCGCCGGCGTCTCATTTCGCAGTGGGTGAGACGGAGCCGATGAGACGAGAGCTGCAATTCGCGCCTACACGCGGGTCAGTCGGTGGATGACAGACCAACCACCAAGGTCAAGTCCGCCGGCAATGGCCTACCGGCAATGACCGACCCCCACAGATGCAGACAGGTCACGCCATGCGGGCGGTGGCTTATCGGACAGCGACGCCGAAGCTCTGCCGCGATGGGCGGGTCTACGAGGCGGTCGAGGCGAGGCGGTGCTGGGGGCGCTTGGCCAGCGTTTGAAGGATGGGACTGGGACTGTTGACGATGTCCTGGGCCTGCTCGGAGGTCAGTGGAGCGCCGTTGAATTTTCTTGGCAGACGCCCGAGGGAACGGATGAGGGCAGCGTCGCTGGGGTGGGCGAGCGCATAGGCCTCGGCGTCGGTCAGGCTGTGGGATTGGGCCTCGGACCGCGGCTCCGGAGTGCGCGGTGCCGGCCGGGCGGCAGGCGGGGGGACGGCCGCGGAAGCGGGATCGCGGGCGGCACCATTGTCCTGGCGCCTGTGGCTATCAGCCTGGGTGCGTTGCAGCGCCGTCCTCCAGCCGCGCGCCTGGCGCATCATGCTGGCGGCCTGTGCTGTGCACTTCAGGATGCAGGTGGTGTCATCGGGGACGGCGCGAGCCAGGCGCAGGCACTGCAACGCCTGCTCGCATGCCGCGACATACTGGACGGCGAGATTCGCCTCTTCCGGATCGGCGGGCAGCAACGAGGCGACATGGGCGATGGCGGCGCGGTCGCGGCAGGCCTCGTCTTCGGGTGCCTGGGCGGTCGGCGGGGGCAGGAGGGCACGGAGGGAGTGGGCGATCTGATAGTAGATCGCCTTGGGGAGGATGTCGGCCGGGTTCGCGGCGGGCGCTTCCATGGCGGGAACGTATGAAGAACGTTATGCCGCGCGTCAAGCAAATTTTCCTATCAAAATGGATGCCGGCACGCTTTCCGGTAGCGGGTACCGTGGAGCTCGCGCTGCGTCGCGAGCCTCGCTTCGCTGGAATTCGAGGCTGTGCGGACAAGGGCCAGGATCAGCCGGCCGGGATGATGTCGGTCTTGGTGAAATCGTCACCCTTGAACAGCAGCCTGGCTCGGTTGGCCTTGGCACAGGCATAAGCGAAACAATCGCCCATGTTGAGGGCTGCTGGGTGCCGCCCCTTGCCGAACTCGGCATAGGCCTGGGTTGCAAGCTCGAGTTCGCGCTCCCCGATACTGACGAACTTCAGATCGTTCAACTCGATGAAGCTTTGCGCCACGGTTCGCGCCGACGGGATCGAAAACACGTGGGTCCGGCACAGCCCGGCGATCGTCTCCCACACCGAGACCGCCGAATACAGGCGCTGCCCGTCAGCGCCAAGCAGATCGGCGAGCTCATCGGCGTCGCCCTCACCCACCATCATCGCAATCATCGCCGAGGCGTCGACAAAGATCGTCAAGGTTCGCCCGACAAATCGTCAAAGAACGCCTTGTCGGCACTTGGGCCTGTCGGAGGCGGCATCGGGTGCTCCTTCCGCCAGGCCGCGATGCGCTCGCGCAGCGGGATGGCTTCGGCGATCCGCCGCAACTCGGCCTGGACGGCAAGGCGGACGGCGTCCTGCTTGGAAACGCCGCGCTGCCTGGCAAGCTGCGCCACCAGATCCGCGGTTGCGTTGTCCTTGATGTAGAGTGGCATCGGCGAGGCCTCGGCCGGCATATTTGAATATCCGACACAAGGTATTCGGATATGCGATGTTGTGCCACCGGAGACCTATCACCGCTCTGCTGGATCCATGCCGTTGCCACCTGCCCGGCGTTCCCTCTTCTGGGCCGCCGCGGCCGGCCTTCCCTCACACCACCCTGTTCGCCCGCGCCAGCACCGCCTCGAACAGCACCTGGGCGCCGGCCTCGGCTTCCGCGGCTTCGATACTCTCCGCTTCGTTGTGCGACAGCCCGTCCTTGCACGGTGTGAAGATCATCGCAGTCGGCACGTGGCGCGCCACGTACACCGCGTCGTGGCCGGCACCCGAGACGATCTCGCGTGCGCTGTATCCCAGCTTCGCCGCTCCCTGCCGCACCAGCTCCACGCAACCCGTATCGAACGGTTGGGCCGGGATCTTGAACAACTGCGTCAGCTCCAGCTTCACCCCACAGTCGCGGGCGATGAAACCGGCCTCGCGCGGGAACTGCGCGTCGAGCCGATCCACCTCGGCATCGGACGGATGGCGGAACTCCACCGAGAACCGCACCTCGCCAGGCACCACGTTGCGGCTGTTTGGGGAAACGAGCAGTTGGCCGACCGTGCCCCGGCCATCCTCGCCCCGCGCGCGCATCATGCGATCGACCAGGTCGATGATCCGCGCCGCACACACAAGCGCATCCCGGCGCGCCGACGGCGGCGTGGTGCCGGCGTGCGAATCCTGGCCGGTGGCAACGGCGTCGTACCAGACCATCGACTGTGCACCGGTGACGATGCCGATCCGCTTCGCCTCACGCTCCAGGATCGGCCCCTGCTCGATGTGCAATTCGAAATACGCGTCGGCGGGAAATGCCGCCGCCGACTCGGCACCGCGATAGCCGATCCCGTCGAGCGCGGTCCGCACCGTCACGCCCTCCACGTCGGTCAGCGCATAGGCCTTGTCGAGCGAGAACACCCCCGACCACACGCCCGACCCCATCAGGGAATGGCCGAAGCGGCTGCCCTCCTCGTCGGTCCAGTTCACCAGTTCGAGCGGCGCCTCGGTGACGATGCCGAGGTCGTTCAGCGAATGCATGACCTCGAGCCCGGCCAGCACGCCGAGAGCGCCGTCGAACTTCCCGCCGGACGGCTGGCTGTCGAGATGGCTGCCGAACAGCACCGGCAGGCGGTTCGGATCGCGCCCGGAGCGGCGGGCGAACATGTTGCCGATCGCATCGACCCGCACGGTCAAGCCCGGCGGCCTGGCACTCGGCACGGAAGCGATCGCGGCCGCGCCGGTCCACGTCGGTGAGGGTCAGCCGCCGCACGCCGCCCTTCGGCGTTGCCCCGATCTCCGCGAAGGTCATCAGGCTGTCCCACAGCCGCTTGCCATCAATGCGTTGGTTGGTCTGGGCGGTCATACCGGCTGTCCTTGGGTGGCGGCGGGCATCTTGCCCGCCGGGCGGCTTGCTGCAAGAGAGTGAGGGACGCGGACAGGGGTCGGCATGAGAGCGACGTGGATATTGGCGGCGGGCCTCGCGCTCGCCGGATGCAAGCTGATCGACCAGACGACCTTCGCGCCCTCGCCGGAGGCGGCCCCGGCAAAGACCGAATCGCCGAATGCGGATCCCCGTACCCCCCTGCTCACCATCGGCTATGCCGCGCCGGACCAGAACTACCAGGACGTGCTGCGCTACGCGGTGCGGGCAGCGGAGACGCGCGCACCCGGGGTGCAATACGACGTGATCGCCATGCTGCCCAAGGGCGCCGATGCAGCCGCGGCGCAGGGCCGGGCGGCGGAGGTGATGCGCGATATCATGGGTCAGGGTGTACCGGCCAGCCGCATCCACCTCGGCCTACGCACCGAGCAGCCCGGGGAGGCGCAGGAGATCCGCGTCTACGTCAGGTGAGGGATTGTTCACCCGGCTCAAGGGATTTACGCATGGGAAGCAGGCTCGGCCGTCGATAGACTGAGGCCCTCGCCATCGGGAGCCAGGCGAAGATGCATCCGTTCCACGCTCACTGCCGCGAGGCTCTGGCCGGCATCGAGGCACAAGGCCGCTACCGCCGCTTCACGCCCCTGCGCAAGCAGGCGGATCGGTTTCCGCTATATCGCCGGCCGGACGGCTCCGAGGTGCTGGTCTGGTCGTCCAACGACTATCTCGGCATGGGCGGCCACAGCGTGGTGATCGAGGCCGCCTGCGCCGCGGCCCACGAGATGGGTGCGGGAGCCGGGGGCACGCGCAACATCAGCGGCACCAGCCCGGCGCACGATGCGCTGGAGAAGGAACTCGCCGATCTGCACGGCAAGCCAGCGGCTCTGCTGTTCACCTCGGGCTTCGTGTCCAATCAGGCTGCGCTGTCCACCATTCTGAACTCGTTGCCGGATTGGCAGGTGTTCTCCGACGCGCGGAACCACGCCTCGATGATCGCCGGCATCAAGGGATCGCGCGCCACCTGTCACATCTTCAGGCACAACGACCTGGCGCATCTTGAGGAACTACTGCGCGCTGTGTCACCGGCGGCACCAAAGCTGATCGCCTTCGAGTCGGTGTATTCGATGGATGCCGACATCGCACCGATCGGCGCGATCTGCGACCTCGCTGCACGCTACGGAGCGATGACCTACCTCGACGAGGTGCACGCGGTCGGCATGTACGGAGCATCCGGCGCCGGTGTCGCGGAACGCGACGGGGCAGCCGCGCGAATCGACGTGGTCGAGGGCACTCTCGCCAAGGCCTTCGGCTGCCATGGCGGCTACATCGCCGGCGATGCGTCGGTGGTGGACTACATCCGATCCTCTGCGCCAGGCTTCATCTTCACCACGTCGCTGCCGCCGATGATCGCTGCCGCGGCGCTCGCCAGCGTGCGGCACGTGCGCGGCGATGCGGCGCGGCGGGCGGCGCTGTTCGAGCGAGCCGAGACGCTGAAGCGGCGCCTGAGCGAGGCTGGGCTGCCGGTGCTGCCGTCGGCCAGCCACATCGTGCCGCTGCATGTCGGCGACGCGGCACTATGCAGCGCGGTGAGCCGGCGGCTGCTGGACGAGTTCGGCATGTATGCGACGCCGATCAACTACCCCACCGTGCCGCGTGGCGAGGAACGCCTGCGTCTTACGCCAACGCCGCTGCACACCGACGAGATGATGGATCGGCTGGTGGCCGCACTGAGCACAATCCTGGTTTCGGCGCGGCGCGTGGCGGCTTGAGCGATCGGCCGAGGCTGCGGCTCAACCCGGGTCAGGGACGGCGGCTGCGGGCCGGTTCACCCTGGGTGTTCTCCAACGAGATCACGATGAAGCCGGAATATCGGCAGATGCCGCCGGGCGGGCTGGTCTGCCTCGAAGGCGATGACGGCGCGCGGTTCGGCACCTTCATGTTCAACCCGCACAGCCTGATCGCGGCGCGGCTGCTGGATCGCGACCCGGCTGCGGAGATCGACCCGGCGTGGCTGCGGGCCCGCCTGCGTGAGGCCATCGGGTTGCGCGAGCGTGTTTGCGACACGGCGTTCCATCGCCTGGTGCACGCCGAGGCCGACCGTCTGCCGGGACTGGTGATCGACCGCTACGACGATGTCGCGGTGCTGCAGGCGAATACCGCTGGGATGGATCGGCTGATGCCGCTGATCGTCGAGGCAATTGCCGAGCTGCTGCCGCTGCGTGCCGTGGTGGCGCGCAATGACTCGCCGGCGCGTCGCCAGGAAGGGCTGGCGGAAAGCGTGGCACTGGTGTTCGGCACTGATGCACGCGCGGAGGTCGTGGAGGGCGGCGTGCGGTTTCCGATCGACCCGCTGAATGGGCAGAAGACCGGCTGGTTCTTCGACCAGCGGCCGAACCGCGACCACGTCGCTGCGCTGGCAAAGGACGCGCGCGTGCTGGACGTGTTCTGCCATATTGGCGCGTTCGGATTGCGCTGCGCGGCGGCCGGCGCACGTGAGGTGACGTTGGTGGACAGCAGCGCTCCGGCCCTGGCGCAGGCCGAGGAGGCGGCCGCTCTGAATGGCGTCGGCGATCAGGTGCATGTCAGACGTGCTGATGCGTTCGATGCGATGGCGGCAATGGCTGGCGAGCAGTTCGACATCGTGGTCTGCGATCCGCCCGCCTTCGCCCGCTCGCGCAAAGACGCGGATGCCGGATTGCGCGCCTACGGACGGATGGCGCGTCTGGCCGCGCCGTTGGTCGCCCCGGGTGGTTTCCTGTTGGTCGCGTCGTGCAGCTACCACGCACCTCTTGAGGCCTGGTGTGCTCAGATCGCCTTCGGCCTGCATCGCGCGCGCCGCGACGGCCGTATCCTGTTCACCGGCGGCGCCGGTCCGGATCATCCGGTGCATCCACATCTGCCGGAGACGGCGTATCTGAAAACGCAGTTGATCCAGGTGCTGTGATCCTTGCTGTCACCGCGATAGCCTCAGCGATTACGTCAGTGAGGGTCATCGCCTGTCTCGAACCATCATCATCGGCGGCGGCATCGTTGGCTCCTGCATCGCATATTTCCTTGCCGCTCACGGCGAGGTGGTCGTGCTCGAGAAGGATCCGACCTACCAGTATGCGTCGACGACGCTATCCGCCGCCTCGATCCGTACCCAGTTCTCCCTCCCCCTCAATGTACGGATGTCGCTGTTCGGTGCGGAATTCCTGGAGGGGATGGCCGAGCGCGTTGGGCTGGTCCGCCGTGCCTACCTCGTGTTGGCCGGCCCGGACGGCGAGACGACGTTGCGTGCCAATCGCAATATGCAACTTGCCGAAGGCGCCGAGGTCGCACTGTTCGACCGCCAGCAGCTCGCGGCACGGTTTCCCTGGCTGAACACGCAGGGACTGGCCTGCGCCACGCTGGGCCTTCGGCACGAGGGCTGGTTTGACGCCTACAGCCTGCTGCGCGCGGTCCGCGCCGATGCGATCGCGCTGGGTGCACACTACCGTCACGACGAGGCCGTCGCGCTCGATGTTGCCGCCGGCCGCGTCACCTCAGTGCACACCGCAAGCGGCGAACGAATGGCAGCCGACCACGTGGTGATCGCCGCCGGTCCCGCGTCCGGCCGCGTCGCCGCCCTTGCCGGCATCCCGCTGCCGATCGAGCCGCGCAAGCGTACCGTCTTCATGATCCGTGCGCCGCTCGATGGCGCCAACATGCCACTTGTGTTCGACACGTCGGGCATGTGGATCCGTCCGGAGGGTGACGGTTTCATCTGCGGCATCTCGCCATCGGCCGACTCCGATCACGACGCCACGGGCGATTTCGATCCCGACCTACATCTGCTGGATGACCCGCTCTGGCCGCTGCTTGCACATCGCATTCCGGCGTTGGAGCAGTTGCGCCTGCAGAGCGCCTGGGCCGGTCACTACGACATGTGCCTGCTGGACCACAACGCAGTCATTGGAGCGTTTCCGGAGATCCCGAACCTGATCGTCGCATCGGGGTTTTCCGGCCACGGCGTGCAGCACGGGCCGGCGACGGGTCGCGCCGTCGCCGAGCTGATCCGCTTCGGCGGCTATCGCACACTGGATATGACGCCACTCGGCTATGAACGCGTGCGCGACAACACGCCGATGCCGGAGAGCGTGGTGTACTGACGTCACGCGTTCCAGGGGTCGACCACAGGGATCGGGAGATCGGCGAAGTGGCGCGTGTTGTGCGTGGCAAGTGTCGCATGGCTGGCGATGACGATGCCGGCGATCATCGTGTCGCGCAGGTCCCCGGTCCGGCCGGTGCGCTTCCGTTCTGCCATCAGAAGCGCGGCGGCGTTCGCGGCTGAGGTGTCGAACGCCGCGATCCGATGCTCGATTTTTTCGGATACCAGCCGCTCCAGTGCCTGAAACAGACGGCTTCGACGCCGGCCGGGCGCCATCGCCTCAATGCCATAGCGGGCTTCCATCAGCGTGATCGAAGTGGTCCAGATCGAAATGCGGGGCTGACTGTCCAGCCACTCCAGCACAATTGGATGTGCTGGTTCGTGCATCAACGCCGACACCACATTGGTGTCGAGGACGACCATTCAATCGAAACTTACCGGTTTGATGGTATAGCCGCGCAGCTCGGGAAGCTCCTCACCTTCGCGCAATCCGATACCACGGAACAAGGCGGCAATCTCAGTCCCGAGCCCACCTTTCGGACCTGCCTCCTCCTTCACCGCATCCCGCAGAATGGCGCGAACCTCTTCCTCCATGCTGCGCCCATGTGCCGCCGCGCGGCGGCGTAGCCTTGCCTTCACCTCTTCGTCCAGGTTGCGCACGACAAGCTGGGCCATATCGCCCTCCTTGATATCACGATAGCAAGACCGAATTGCCGGCGCAATAGGGTGCGCTTGCCACGTCCCGGCCGAACGGGTTCACTGCCGCCCTCATCGATCGATCCGAGGACTTGATGCCTTCCGCTCGGCTGGCCGTCGATATCGGCGGCACGTTCACCGATCTTGCGCTCGAGCATGACGGCAGGCGCTTCACGATCAAGGTCCTGACGACGTCGGCTGCTCCCGAGCAGGGCGTGATGACCGGTGTCCGCGACATCCTGCAGACCTCCGGTGTTGCCGCCGCCGACATCGGCATCGTCATCCACGGCACCACACTCGCCACAAACGCCGTTATCGAGCGCAAGGGCGCCTGCACCGCGCTGCTGACCACTGAGGGCTTTCGCGACGTGATCGCCATGGGCAACGAGAGCCGCTACGACCAGTACGACCTCAATATCGTGCTGCCCGAGCCGCTGGTTCCGCGTCATCTGCGCCTGCCCGTCCCCGAACGGCTCGACAACGAAGGAAACGTGCTGCTGCCGCTTGATGTTGCCGCCGTGCGCGCGCTGGTGCCGGTGCTGCAACGCGAACGCGTCGAAAGCATTGCCGTCGGGCTGCTGCACGCCTTCGTCAATCCGGCCCATGAACGTCGTGTGCGCGACATCCTCGCCGAACACCTGCCGGATATTCCGGTATCGCTGTCCAGCGAGGTATCGCCGGAGATGCGCGAATGGGAGCGCTTCTCTACCACCGTCGCCAACGCCTATGTGCAGCCTCTTATGGCGCGTTACCTGCGCGAGCTGGCGAACGGGCTGAACGACATCGGCGTGAGCGGACAGGTGTATCTCATGCTGTCCGGAGGTGGTCTGACCACGATTGACACCGCATGCCGCTTTCCTATTCGTCTGGTCGAGAGCGGGCCGGCGGGCGGCGCGATCTTCGCCGCCACCATCGCGCGGCAATGCGGGCTCGCCAATGTGCTTTCGTTCGACATGGGCGGCACCACCGCGAAGATCTGCCTGATCGACGATGGCCGACCGCAGACAGCGCGAGCATTCGAGATCGCGCGCGTGGGGCGGTTCCGCAAAGGTTCGGGTCTGCCACTGAGGATTCCGGTGATCGAGATGGTCGAGATCGGCGCCGGCGGTGGCTCGATCGCGCATGTCGATGCGATGGGTCGCATCGCGGTGGGGCCGGAGAGCGCCGGCGCAGATCCCGGTCCCGCATGCTACGGCCGTGGCGGCAGGGAACCCGCGGTGACCGACGCCAACCTGATCCTTGGCCGCTACGACCCTGCACGCTTCGCCGGCGGCACGATGCATCTTGACACCGTCCGCGGCACACGATGCGCTGGCCTCGCACATTGGCGGCAGACTGAGCCTGACCACGGATATGGCAGCACTCGGCGTCATCGAGATGGTCGATGAGAACATGGCGAATGCCGCGCGCGTGCATGCGATCGAATCCGGCAAGACCTATGAGGGCCGCACGTTGATCGCCTTCGGTGGCGGTGGCCCCGTGCATGCCTGCCGCGTCGCGGAGAAGGTTGGCATCAGGCATGTGCTGGTGCCATCGGGTGCCGGCGTCGGCAGTGCGATAGGCTTCCTGCGGGCGCCGGTAGGCTACGAGGTTGTTCGAAGCCTGTACCAGCGATTTTCCACATTCGATGTAGCGGCCGTGAACACACTGCTGGGAGATATGGCAGCCGAAGCGACGGAGGTGGTGGCGCAGGCAAGCTTCGGTGAGTCGATCACGCAAACCCGCACCGCTTATATGCGCTACGTCGGTCAGGGGCACGAAATTCGCGTCCCGTTGCCCGCACGCGCCCTCGATGAGGATGATGTGGCACAAGTCCGCGCTACCTACGACGCCGAATATACACGGTTCTATGACCGCCCGGTGCCCGGCTCAGACGTCGAGATCATGAGTTATGCGGTCCTGGTGGCTACCGTTCCCGAAGATGATCCCGGCATCCCGGTCGCCGGGAACGCTGCCATCTTCAGCCCGGACGCTACACCGGCCCGCACGCAAGTCGTGCGCAACACGACCACGGGCGAGGTCTCGCCATGGCCCGTGTACGATCGCCAGGCGCTCGCCCCCGGCGTGCAGATTGCTGGTCCAGCGATCATCGCCGAGGACGAGACTTCCACGCTTGTCACCCACGGCTGGAACGCGACGGTGAACGGTTTGGGCTACATAGAACTGACGCAGGAGACCGCCTGATGTCGCACGATACCAATGCTCTTGCACAGATCCACCGCCAGGTCATGTGGAACCGGCTGATCTCGGTCGTCGAGGAACAGGCGCAGACCATGATCCGCACCGCGTTCTCCACCACCGTGCGCGAGGCCGGTGACCTTTCCGCCGGCATCTTCGACCTGCGCGGACGCATGATGGCGCAAGCGGTCACCGGCACGCCCGGTCACGTCAACTCCATGGCCGAAAGCGTCGGCCATTTCCTGCGCAAGTTTCCCGCCGACGCGATGCAGCCCGGCGATCACTACATCACCAACGATCCCTGGCTCGGCACCGGTCACCTGCACGACCTCACCGTTGTGACACCCGCCTTCCACAACGACCACATCGTCGGCCTGTTCGCCAACACCGCGCACGTGATCGATGTCGGCGGTCTCGGCATGGGACCGGAAGGCCGTTCGGTATTCGAAGAAGGCATGTACATCCCGATCGTCAAATGCTTCGACCAGGGTCGTGCGAACGAGACCTTCTTCGATTTCATGCGCGCAGGATCTCGCCTTCCCGTCGAACTGGAAGGCGACATCTACTCGCTCTGCGCCTGCAACGACGCCGGCGCACACCGCCTCGTCGAGATGATGGACGAGTTCGAGATGGACAGTCTCGAACCCCTCGCCGACTTCATCTTCGAGAGCTCTCACCGTGCCACGCTCGCTGAGATCGCACGCATTCCAAAGGGCACCTATCGCGCGGAGATTTGTTCCGACGGCTACGAGGAGCCGGTCACTCTCAAGGCTACGATGACCATTCTCGATGACGGCATCGAGGTGGATTACGCCGGCACATCGGGCCTGTCCTCGCGCGGGATCAACGTCCCGCCGGCCTATTGCCGCGCCTATTCCTGCTTCGGCATCAAGTGCGTCGTGGCGCCCGAGATCCCCAACAACTGGGCCAGCCTCGCACCGTTCCGCATGAAGATCCCCGACGGCTGCATCCTCAATGCACCGCGACCATATCCGGTATCGGTGCGCCACGTGATCGGCCATCTGCTGCCCGACCTGATGATGGGCTGCCTGCACCAGGCAGTGCCCGAACGCGTCACGGCCGAGGGTGCCTCGGCTTTGTGGAATCCGCCGTTGCGCGGCGGCTCATCTGTGTCCGGTCAGGCGCGTGGCAACCGGCCTGTTGTGCCGGACTTCGAGATCATCACATTCAACTCCGGCGGCACCGGCGCACGCCCGACGCAGGATGGACTGAACGCGACCGCCTTCCCGTCCGGCGTACGCACCATGCCGGTGGAGGCCACCGAGAACGTCGCACCGATCATCTTCTGGACGAAGGAACTGCGCGCGGACTCCGGTGGCGCGGGACGCACGCGCGGCGGCACCGGTCAGACAATGGAGGTCGGCGCCAAGGGCGAACTGGAATTCGCGGTGAATGCCACGTTCGACCGCATCGCCAATGCGCCAAAGGGTCGCGAGGGTGGCCTGAACGGAGCTCCGGGTGTCGTCGCGCTGAAGTCGGGCAAGACGCTCCGCACCAAGGGCTTTCAGGTGATCCCTGATGGCAACAGGCTGATCCTCAAATTACCTGGCGGCGCCGGCATGGGCGATCCGACATCACGCGATCCCGCACTTGTGGCACGCGACGTGCGCGATGGCCTGGTTTCAGTCGAGAATGCTCGCGCGCTCTACAAGGTCATCGTCATGGCGGACGGTACGCTCGACACTGCTGCCACCGCACAATTGCGGGCTTGACCGTTATGGCGTGGCCTCCGGGAACACCAGAGGCACCGCCGCCTGCGGCGACAGCAGCCAGAACGTGAAGCTCTCCTCGATGTAAAGGCGCACGCGCTCTGCATTGTGATCGAGGTAGCCGATAGAGAAATCCTGCCCCACCGTCAGCTCGAAATCCTCGCCGCGCATCGACAACACCACAGCGCCATCCAGCCCCGGTGCCCACACCAGCGGCCCGTCGATCAGCCGCCGCACATGCTGCAGCACCGGGTAGCCCCCCTCGGTCGCCTCGGTAAGCTCCGCATAGCAGCGCTCACTCAGCGCAATGGCGAACGGCCCGCCCACGCCTGCATCGCGCAATCTGTTCAGCGCGTTCGTCACCAGCGAAGGGTAATCGTGCGCGGCACCGCTGATCGGCACCGATGCGCCAGCGTGTTGGCATATGCCGCGTATCCCGGCCGCCGGGTAGCCATGGAAGACGGCGCGGTCCTCGGCAATTGCGATCTCGCGTGCCGCCTTGATAATCGGATCGTTGTCGAAATCCTTTGCTCCACGATCCAGCGCATTCAATTCAGCGCGCTCCAATTCGAAGGGCACGCGCAGCTCAACCAGAGGCAGAACCTCACGCAACCGCGTCTCGACGCTGGTGCGCGCCGGCGGATCGGCCGCCCTGCCGCGGCCGATGCCAACCGCCGATGCCTGCCATCCCAACGGGCCGACGAAATCAACCAGCTTACGTGCCGCCAGCGTCGTCTTCAGCGTACGCTGCGCCTCTTTCTCGATCTCCTGCCATCCGATTTCGGAGATCGGAGCGAGTTCGCGGAACAGATGATTCATCGATCAGCCTCGCAGGCTACCGATCGACAGACCAGCTCCGGCCCCCTCGCCTCCACTGCGCGTCTTCACCTCACGGATCGAACCTTGACTGAACAAATAGGTGCGCAGGTGTGTTTCGAACTCCGCGTCGTTTCGCCGCAGCCATTCGAGCAGCATCGACGCGTGCTCCTTCTCCTCGTTACGGTTATGCGCGAGCACCGCCTGCAGCTCAGGGTCCGTGCTGGCCTTGATGCGCTGGTCGTACCAATCAATCGCCTCCAGCTCCTCCATGATGGTGGAGATCGCACGATGCCGGTCAAGAATTTCCGGCCCTAGCGCGCCACGTTCCTCATGCAGCGTCTCACCCGCCATCACCGTACCTCGCTATCAGTCGTACATCGTATGTTACCGGCGCGATCCCTCGTTCAACAGGTACGCCACGCGAACGTGACGCATTGCAAGGAAATGTCAGTTATGCTGGCCTACCGGCATGGACAGCGCGCTGTTCTCCCTGATCGGGTTCTCCGTCGCGATGTACATAACGCCCGGTCCGAACAACGTGATGGTGGCCGCCTCCGCCGCCAATCACGGCATCCGCGCGACCATGCCGCACATGTTCGGCATAGCGGTGGGCTTCTCGGTGATGCTGGCACTCGTGTGCGCCGGCCTCGGCTCTGCGTTGGTGAACTGGCCTCTGCTGTTGCCGTTGTTCCGCTGGGTCGGCGCGGCGTGGCTTGTCGTGCTTGCGTGGCAGATCGCGGTCGCGCCGGCACCCGGCGAAGGAGGCCGCGGCCGCGTGCTCGGCTTCATCGGAGCGGCGGCGTTCCAGTGGATCAATCCCAAGGCCTGGCTCATCGCCGCCGCCGCTGCCGGCGAATACCTGTCGCCGAACCACCCTCTCCTGCTGCAGCTTGCACGCATCTTCGCGGTCTTCCTCGCCGTCGGTATGCCGTGTCTGCTGGTCTGGGCGTTGCTTGGCAGCGGCGCAGGACGCCTGCTCCATTCGCCGGCACGGCTGCGCGCGTTCAACATCGCCATGGCGCTGCTGCTTGTCGCCTCGCTGGTGCCGGTGTTGATTGAAGGGTGATGGCCGGATCAACCCCCGCGTACGCCGGGGCGGCCATGACAGGGAGCAAGCGCCATGAAGATCACCCGCATCGACGCCTTCCAGGTACGCTGGACGCCGGATGAGAGGCCGACGCAGCACAGCGCCTTCGTGCGCATCCACACCGATGACGGCATCGACGGCATAGGCGAGGCATCGCCTATGCAGGGCGGCCTCGCGTCACTCGGCATCATCCGCCACGACCTGGCGCCCGCGTTGATCGGCAAGGACCCGCTCGATCATGCGGTGCTGCTGGACACTCTGATGCACACCTGCGTCAAGCTCGGGCCGGAGGGTGCGCTGACCGGCGCACTGGCCGCACTCGACATCGCGATGTGGGACATCAAGGGCAAGCTGACGCGCCTGCCGATCTACAAGCTGCTCGGCGGCGCCTGGCGCACCGCGCTCCCTTTCTACGCCTCGATCGGTGGCAACGGCGATCGCAGTCTGGACGATGTGCTCCGTGTCGTCGAAGCGCGCCTGAAGGACAAGCCCGCCGCAATCAAGATCCGCTTCGACAATCCACGTACGCTGCTGGACCGGGACATTCCTGGCGATATCGTCAAGGCGCGCGCGGTGCGCAAGCTGGTGGGCGACGACTTCCCGCTCGCATTCGACGCCAACAACGGCTTCACCACCGGTGGCGCAATTCGCGTCGGCCGCGCGCTGGAGGAGCTTGGCTACTGGTGGTTCGAGGAGCCGGTGCAGCACTATCACGTCAAGGCGATGGGCGAGGTGGCGCGCGCGCTGGATATCACCGTGTCGGCCGGCGAGCAGACATACACGCTGGCGGCGCTCGCCGATCTGATCGATGCCGGCGTACGCATGGTACAGCCCGACATCGTCAAGATGGGCGGGATCACCGGCCTCGTGCGCTGTGCAGCCCTGGCACATGCGCATGGCGTCGAACTCGTGTCGCACCAGACACAGCCGATGATCGGACACATGGCCAACATGCATGTCGTCGCCGCGCAGTTGCAGGCAAGCAAGCCGATCGAGTGGAACGATCCGTCAACGCGCACGCACGCGGTATTCGATAACCCGCCAAAGCCGGTCGACGGCCAGTTTCACTTGCCGGATAGCCCGGGGCTGGGCCTACATATCAAAGAGGCGGAACTGACCAAACGGACCGTCATCTAAATCGCCTCGCCCACGAAGTGGGATCTCCGGTATTTCAGCGAGCAGGCCACAACGGTGCGGTTGGCGACGTCCTTGATGGTGCGGAACGCTGCATCAAGGTCGCGCGACAGCGGAGCCGTGTGCTACCGACAGCACGCGGCCAATCCGCTGATAGGCGCCATCATGGCCGATGCGGGCATCGAAGCGTGTCGGCGGAGACATCGACCCCACAGACCAGACTGACATGTGCCGCGCTGCGCGCGCCTAACGCGAAGCCCGAGCCTCCCGAGCGCCGGCGGACGATGAACCGGACGCGGACAGCGCCTCATCGATCTCATCGAACGAGCGGCCGCGCGTCTCGATCCCGATGTACCAGAACGCAGCCGCCCCGAGCACATACCAGAAGGCGAAATAGTTGAACGCCGGGATGATCGCGTCGAGCGTCGCCTTTGGTGCGACAAAGTTTTCCGATCCCGCGATCAGCGCGAGGCCGGCAGGGCCGATGAACTTGCCGAGATTTCCAACCCCATAAACCAGACCCATCCCGCTGCCGCGCAGCCGCGCCGGCCACATCTCGCCCATGTACGGCCCGACGATCGAGTAGTTGCCGCTACCGAAGAAGTTCTGCAGCACGATCATCGCGAAGAACATTGAAACGCCGCCGACAAAGACGTTGTGCATATAACCGGCGAGCGACATGGTCACCGCCGCCAACAGGCAGCTCAGCAGGCCCGACCCACGGCGGCCCATCGCGTCGGAGATCCATGAGCAGAAGAACCGGCCGGCGACCGCCGCCAGGCTGATCCAGATCCCCAGCTTCGATGCCTCCGGAGCACTGATCCCCAGCACCATCACGAATAGCGTCACCATCCACAAGGTGAGCCCCACGCCACCTGTCTGTGTCAGGCCAGTGAGGCATCCGGCGATCAGGCTGCGCGGATATTTGAACAGATCGAGCCAGCGGGTGTGCTCGACCGCGGGCGGCGCCGACGGCAACGGGACCGATTCGGGATCGATCTGCAAGGCCCAGGCGATCGACTGCCGTGCTTCCGCAACCCGTCCCATGCGCATCAGCCAGTACCGGCAACTCGGGAACCCAGGCGCGGATGTAAAGGGTCAGCAGCGCGGGCAATAGCCCGATAGCGAACAGGCCGCGCCAGCCGATGTAGGGGGTCGCGAATCCTCCGAGAAATGCCCCCAGCAGCACGCCGACCGGCAGCATCGTCGTGGTCAATCCGGTCAGCCAGCCACGCTTCGAGGCCGGCACGAACTCCTGCACCACCGTGATGTCGACGGAGTAAAGGCCCGTCACGCCGAGACCGACAAGGAAGCGGCAGATGACAAGGTAGATCCATGCGCCATCGGGCGTTAGAGCCATCGCGCCGGTCGCAAGCGAGAAATTGAGTACGGTCGCAATCATCACCTTGCGACGGCCGATCTTGTCCGCCAGCCACCCGTAGAACAGCGAGCCGAAGGGCGCACTGACACCGGAGGCGAGGAGTATCATTCCCGACTGCCCGTAAGTCAGGTGCCAATCCCCGACGATGAACGCCAGTACGAACCCGATCAGGAAGAAGTCGAAGAAATCCAGCATGTCGCCGATTGTCGCGGCGAGCGCGATCTTCCACTGGTTCGCGGTCAGCTTCTGTTGCCGATCGAGCAGCTCAAGCATATTGGCACCTCCCCTTGGGCGCCCGCCTGACGACGTCGCGGACGCCGGCTTCTCTGCTATTCGTTGCAGAGTGATTGATGGCAGCCAGTCAAGCAGCCCCAGTGCTATCGGTGGTCATGGCGGACTGAGGCAGCGAAAGCGTAACTCAGATGATTGACAGCGGTAAACCCGTCGGCGTGACAGACGGACATCTGCTTGGCGGCAGGGTCCAGTACGCGCCAGCCACAACGGGGTTTCCGCAGCGGCATCGAACCGGTGCTGCTGGCGGCCACCATACCGGCGCGGCAGGGATCGCATGTGCTGGAAGGCGGCTGCGGTGCCGGCGCAGCGCTGCTCTGCCTCGCCGCCCGCGTCGCAGGCGTGCAGGGCCTCGGGATCGATCGGGATCGAGCGCTGGTCGCGCTGGCCCGCGAAAACGCCGCCGCCAACGACCGGCCTGATCTCCGCTTCATGTCGGCTGACATCGCGGCGCTGCCGCCGCTCGATGCATTTGACCACGCCTGTGCCAACCCGCCGTACCACAACGAAGCCGGCACCCCATCGCCCGACGCGTCGCGCCGGGCAGCAAAGCGCGCGACAGAGGGCACGCTGCGCATTTGGGCCGCCGCCCTTGCGCGCCATTTGCGAGCGCGCGGCACGATGACCTTTATCCTGCCCGCCGCATTGCTGCCCGAGGCAGCTGCAGCGTTCACCGACGCCGGCTGCGCACCCACCGCAATGCTGCCCTTGTGGCCGAAAGCGGGACAGCCGGCGAAGCTGCTGCTGCTGCGTGGGATCAAGGGCAGCCGAACGCCGTTCCGCGTGCTGCCCGGCCTCGTGCTCCACGCATCCGATGGCGCCTTCACGGCGGAGGCTGATGCAATCCTTCGCGGCGGAAACGCGCTCGACCTTTAGCGGAGCTCGTCCTCTGTGTGAGGATGGCGCAGATGCCAAAGCCGCTCATGTGCGGCAACGAGGCTCTCCATGTTGCGCCGACGCGTGCCATCCGGCGTGAGCGGACGGCGGGTCAGCATCATCTCAAGGATGTGCAGCAACTGCTCGGCCACCTCGAAATCGGACTGATCGCAGGCGTGGTGGAAGGCGATCAACACCTTGTCCGACAGGCGCCGCGTGTATCGCGGTGTCCCGCTCGCACCAATCTCCCGCCCACCGACCTCGTCGGCCTTGTTTGTTGTATCGCTTATCGTGGTGTCCATGTGGCGTCGTCCCGTCTAATTCAGACCAGGGTGCTCAATCTGTCAGGTTCCGTTTATTTAACGTGAATTACACGTTATTGGTGCAATGCTGGCTTACTCTCCCCCGCAATCCCCGAATACGGGGCCAAGTTTCGCCCCCTGACTATAATTATTATGGGACATTCGCGCGCCACAGACAAGCTTTGTCTTGCAAGCGGAAGATCGTCGCGCAATTGAGACGGCTCTTATCCCCTGGCCGCGATCGTGTCCGCGGGTGTCGTGTCGACAAAAGCCTCGTCCCACGTTCCAGCCGTCGACGCCCGGCTGTACTCGGTGGCGCGGTTCTCGAAGAAGTTGGTGTGCTCTACCGCGTTCAGCATTTCATCGAGCCAGGGCAGCGGATTCTTTGACACATGATAGAGCTGGTTGAGGCCGAGCTGCATCAGCCGGCGATCCGCGATGTAGCGGATGTACTCCTTCACCTCGCGCGCGGTTAACCCTTCCACTGAGCCCTGCTCGAATGCCAGATCGATGAAGGCGTCCTCGTGGTCCACGATGGTCGCGCAGGTCAGGTAGATGTCGCGCTTGAGATCTTCGTTCCAGAGTTCCTGGTTCTCCTGCACGAAGGTGCGGAACAGCCGGATGATCGAATTGCAGTGCAGTGTCTCATCGCGCACCGACCACGAGATGATCTGGCCCATCCCCTTCATCTTCCCGAACCGAGGGAAGTTCAGCAGGATGGCGAATGACGCGAACAGCTGCAGACCTTCGGTGAAGGCGCCGAATGCGGCCAGCGTCTTGGCGATCTCGAACCGCGAGTCGACCGTGAAGCTCTGCATGTAGTCGAACTTGTCCTTCATCTCCTTGTATTTGAGGAACGCCTGATACTCGAGCTCCGGCATGCCGATCGTGTCGAGCAGATGGCTGTAGGCGGCGATGTGCACGGTCTCGATGTTGGAAAATGCCGACAGCATCATCAGCACCTCGGTGGGTTTGAACACCCGCGCGTAGTGCTTCATGTAGCAGTTGTTCACTTCCACATCGGCCTGGGTGAAGAAGCGGAAGATCTGGGTCAGCAGGTTCCGCTCCCCGGCGCTGAGATTGCGGTGCCAGTCCTTCACATCGTCGGCGAGCGGCACCTCCTCGGGCAGCCAGTGGACACGCTGTTGGATGAGCCAAGCTTCGTGGGCCCACGGGTAGCGGAACGGCTTGAAGACCGGATTCTCGGTCAGCAGGTCGAATCGCACAGGGTGTTCGTCGGCTGACCGTAGGGCGCCGTCCATGCTGCGTCTCCGCGTAGGGACAATGGGCCTCTAGTTAGCGCGATACACTGGTTGTTGCAAGCGGAAGTGACAGATGTAGTAGATCGCCCCCAACCGTACCCCAACATGTTGGGTTCCTCAGAACCGCTCTTCTCCGCGCCGGCGGAACGAATCCGGGAAGTCCCGGTACAGCGCGAACACCGCGTTCTGCGCCAGCGAATTGACGCCGAAATGCACGCTTTCCACTGGCTCACCCCGTCCCGCGACCTGCTCGAACGCCCGTTCCAACTGTGCCAGATCCTTGACCTCGATCATCAGGTGGAAGTCGCCGAACCCCGGCGGTGCGAGGCCGAGCTTGCGACGCGTCAGCCGCCAGGACTCGATCAGGCCCTGCTCCTTCAGGTGACCCATATACACCGCGACGTTCTCAGCGAAGTCGGTGTCCTTGACCCCGGGCTTGAGGTCGCACCAGGCGTGGTAGATGTCCACGCCAGCCTCCTTCAGCGCCGAACGCCGGAGGCGATCACCGCGGCGATCGGCACGGCGATATAGTCTCCGTTGCGGTAGCGCTCGGCGTTGTCCGCGATGTCGGAGACAATCGCTGTCATGGCGTCCGGCCACTGTGCCTCGAGCATCGCCGCCATACGCGCGGTCCCCGCCTGCAACGCCGTCACTAGCGCCCGCGCATCGCGATGCTGCCAGGTTGCGCGCACCATGCGCGTCGTGCAGTCGGCAAAGCCGACCTCGCGCAGGGCATCGGCGCATTGCGCCGCCGTGGCGAACCCACCGCCGGGCGCAGGCGCCCTTACCGCGGCTCGATCGCCATGCTGCCCGATCGCGTCGAACACCAGCTTCCAGGCGATATTCTCACCTGGCTCCGCCCAGAAGCTGAACGCGACATGCCCGCCGCCACGCAGCACGCGATGCGCCTCGCGCAATGCGAGCAGCGGCCGCGGTGCGTGATGGATACCGAAATTCGCGACCACGGCATCGAACGTCGCGTCCGCATACGGCAGCGCCTCGATGTCACCCTCGTCGAACTGCACCGCCGCGTCGCGCGCCCGGGCGACAGCAAGCATCGCCGGCGAGAAATCCACGCCCCGCGCCACCGCGCCGCGCGCACGTGCGCCGGACGCGAGCAAACCGGGCCCGCAAGCGATGTCGAGCATGTGCGTGCCACGCGCAATCTGCGCCGCATCGAGCAATGCCTCGATGAACCGACTGGTCGCGCTTGCGAACGTCGCTTCGTAGACGCCGGCTGCCCGTTGCCAGCGCGCATGTTCGAAACTGCGGACAGCCTCAGGATCGAATGACGTCGCCGGCACCTACACCACCGGCCCTGCCAGATGTCGCTTGTACGCCGGCCGCTCCAGCAGCCGATCGTACCACGCACGCAGGTGCGGTACCTCCGGGCGATCGAAATCCATGTTGAACCAGCGATGCAGATGCGGGCCCCACGGGATGTCGGCCAGCGTCAGATCGTCGCCCACCAGATAGGCATGCTTCGCCAGCTCCGCCGAGACCATGCCCCAGACGCGCGCAGCGTCCTCCACGCCCTGCCTGATCGCCGCCATGTCGCGTTTGTCGGGCGGCGTCCGCACCAGGCCCCAGAACACCACACCGATCGGCCGGTTCAGCAGCGTCTGCTGCGCATCCATCCAGCGATCAACATTGGCGCGCGCGTGCGGTTCCTGCGGCCACAGCTTCGAGTGCGGCGCATGCGCATGGCAGAGATAGCGGCAGATCGCGTTGCTCTCCCACAGCGTGAAGTCGTCTTCCTGCAAGGTCGGCACAAGGCCCGTCGGGTTCATTGCACGATAGTCCGCCGTGTCGGTCTTGCCGAACGAGCCGCCGACATCGATCCGCTCATACGGAAGCTGCAACTCCTCGAGCGTCCAGATCGCCTTCATCACATTGCTGGACGTGGCGCGGCCCCACAGAATGCGACGCATCGGGATTTCTCCTTGCCTGGATGGCGCGAGCCTAGGCCGCGGCACGGCGAGCGGCAACGGCTTGCGTAGGCGATCGAAGCAGGGCACATCGCCGCCATGACGCTGCCAGGCATTCGCGGCATCGCCCTCATAAGCGCACTCGCCGCGGCCTTCGCGCTGGGGCTGGCGCTGGCGTCAGAGAGGTGGGAGGGCCTCGTGCCATGCGCCCTCTGCCTGCTGGAGCGCTGGCCGTACCGCGTGGCGATCGCTCTCGCGCTGCTGGCCACCGTTGTGCCGCATCGCTGGGCGCGGGTGCTGCTCGCGCTGGTCGTGTTGTCGATGCTGGTCGATGCGGCGCTCGCCACCGTGCACGTGGGGGTCGAGCAGCACTACTGGCCGAGCCCTCTGCCCGAATGCACCGCACCGCGATTCACCGGCGGCTCGATCGCGGAGCGCCTGGCACAGATGCCGGCACGGCCGGCCAAACCATGCGATGACGCTGCCTATCTGATCCCTGGACTGCCGATCTCGATGGCAGCAATGAACCTGCTCTACGCGCTTGGTTTCGCGATGCTTCTCGGCATCTTCCTCTGGCGCGACAGGAGCGTTGCATGAACGACACGCGACGACGGCTGCCCGGCGATCCGCCACATGAGACCAGTGTTGCGCGCATGCTCCGCGTGGATCACGCCGGCGAGTATGGCGCGGCGCGCATCTACGCCGGCCAGCTTGCGGTGCTGCGACGGAGTGAGACGGCCCCCGTATTGCGAGAGATGCAGCAACAGGAACGCCAGCACCTGGATCGGTTTGCCGATCTGCTCGCGGACCGCCGCGTGCGTCCGACCGCCATGCTGCCGCTGTGGCATCTGGCCGGCTTCGCTCTCGGCGCGGCGACCGCCGTACTAGGAGAACGCGCGGCGATGGCCTGCACGGTCGCGGTCGAGGAAGCGATCGACGCACACTATGCCGACCAGATCGCCGCCCTGGACGACAGCGAGGATGTGCTGCGCAATACGCTGGTCAGGTTCCGCGACGACGAGTTGCAGCATCGCGACATCGGGCTGCAGCATGGCGCGGAGCAGGTGCCCGGCTACCGGCTGCTGTCGGCGGCGATCAAGGCCGGCTGCAAGGTGGCGATCAGGGTCAGCGAACGCATATAGGGAGTGCAATGGCAATCGAGCAACTCGCAATACGCGGCATCGACCTCGAAGTCCTGCGCAAAGGCAAGGGGCCGCCGATCGTGCTGCTGCATGGCCTGCACACAGTGGACCCGCAGGCGCCATTCCTCGATATGCTCGCAGCGCACAGCGAAATCATCGCGCCCTCGCATCCGGGATTCGGTCACTCAACCCGGCCGGCCGACTTCGACACCGTCTATGATCTGGTGCATCTCTATCTCGACCTGCTGGAGACCCTGCCGCACGAAAAGGTGACATTGCTGGGGTTTTCGTTCGGCGGCTGGCTCGCCGCCGAGATCGCGGCCGCGTGCTGTCACCGGCTGTCGCGATTGATCCTGGTCGATCCTCTCGGCATCAAGCTGGGCGATCGGGAAAGTCGCGACATCCTCGATCTGTTCAACACTGCACCCGATGAGGTGCAGCGCAGCACCTGGCATGATCCGGCGAAATGGCCGACCGACTTCAATGCAATGTCGGACGACGCGGTCGTCGTGCATGCGCGCAACCGCAACGCACTGTGCCTCTACGGCTGGCAGCCGTTCATGTACAACCCGAACCTGCCGCGTTGGTTGTGCCGCATCGCGGTCCCGACGCTTGTGCTGTGGGGCGCCAGCGACCGCGTGGTGACACCCGACTACGGCCGCGGCTACGCCAAACTGATTCCAGGCGCACACTTCGAACTGATCGAGCAGGCAGGCCATCATCCGGAGATCGAGCAGCCCGCCGCATTCGCGGCACGGGTAGCCAAATTCATCGCCGCCGACGAGTGACGCCAAGCCCGCCACCCTTCTCGTCGTTCCCGCGAAAGCGGGAATACAGTCTTGCCGGCCTCCCCGCTCTCGCGGCGATGGCGATCTCTCTCACGCTTCTGCTCCTGCCCCCGAGTGCCACCGCCACGGAACTGAAGCTGGCGACCTGGAACCTCGAATGGCTCACCACCAGTGATCGCGATCTGCCCCCCGACGTGCATCCGAAGAGGCCGCAGGACATCGACCTGCTGCGCCGCTACGCCACCGAACTCGACGCCGACGTGATCGCCGTCCAGGAAGTGGACGGCCCCGCAATCACAGCGAGCGTCTTCCCGCCCGACAAGTACTCCATCCATCTGAGCCATGACCACGTGGTCCAGCGCGTCGGCATCGTGGTGCGGCGTGGCCTTCACTACGACGTCAATCCCGACCTGACCGGCCTCGACGTGGACCCGGGCCGCCAATTGCGCAGCGGCGTCGACGTTACGCTGCAACTGCAGCCGCCGCTGCGCGTGCTTGCCGTTCATCTGAAGACCGGTTGCCCCGATGCGCGTCTCAGCAACACCACGCGCCGCTCCTGCACCGAATTGCGCGCGCAGTTGTCACCGCTGCTCGACTGGATTAGCGCACGACGCACCGAAGGCACGGCATTCGCAATCCTCGGCGACTTCAACCGCCACATGGATGGACGCGATCAACTCTGGTCCGCACTGCGCCAGGCAGCTCCGTTGACACGGGCCACCGAGGGCCGCGCCAGCCCATGCTGGGGCGGCGAAGCGTTCATCGATCACATCATGCTGGGCGGCGCCGCGCGCGAGTGGCTACAGCCTGACACGCTGCGCGTGCTCACCTATCGCGAGACAGGCGCGGAATGGAAGCAGCGCCTGTCTGACCATTGCCCCGTGTCTGTGCGCTTGCGCGTGCCGGACTGAGGACGTTGAATGAGAGGCGTTGCAGCGGAGGCAGCAGCATGAAGATCACCGGCATCACCACAAAGGAGTTCCGCTGGCCACGGCACAAGCCGATCGCCAACGGCAAGCACACCTACACGCATGTGAACTTCGCGGTGGCGGAGATCGCGACCACCGAGGGCATCACAGGCATCGGCCTCGGCGGCGGTGGAGATATCGAGCGCGCCACCATTGCGCGGCTCACACCCATGCTCATCGGCGAGGACCCGATCGACGTCGAGCGTCTCTGGCAGAAGATGTGGGAACCGAAGTTGATCGGCCGCCGCGGCCTGACGACCCGCGCGATCTCGGCGATCGATATCGGTCTGTGGGACATCCGCGCCAAGTTCGCCAACCTGCCGTTGTACAAGCTGCTCGGCGGCTTCCGCGACCGCGTGCCGACCTATATCGCCGGTGGCTACTACGAGGAGGGCAAAGGTCTCCGCGAGCTCGCGCGCGAGATGGAAGACAACGTGCGCATGGGTGCCAAGGCGGTGAAGATGAAGATCGGCGCCGTGCCGATCGCCGAGGACGTGGCACGCGTACGTGTCGCGCGTGAGGCAGTGGGGCCGAGCGTGAAGCTCATGGTCGATGCAAACTGTGCCTATCGTTACTATGAGGCGATCCAGCTCGCGAAGCGCATCGAGGACTATGACATCTTCTGGTTCGAGGAACCCGTGGCTCCCGACGACTACGATGGCCATCGGAAACTCGCGCAGGCGACCAGCATTCCGATCGCGACAGGCGAGAACGAATACACGCGCTATGGCTTCCGCGACCTGATCCGGCATGAGTGCGCCGCGATCCTGAATGCCGATGCCAAGATCCTGGGCGGCGTGACAGAATTCATGAAAGTCGCGGCGCTGGCGCAGGCGAACGATCTGGACATCGCGCCGCACGGCTCGCAGGACATCCACGTGCACCTTGTGGCGGCGATATCGAACGGCCTGATTCTCGAATTCTACCGCGATACCGTCGATCCGATGTGGGGCCGCGTCTACCGCCACACTCTCACGCTGAACGACGATGGCACGGTCAGCCCGCCCAACGTGCCCGGCATCGGCGCGGATCCCAACTACGACACCCTGGCCGAATTCCGCGTCGCCTGATCCCGGAAGGAACACAACATGGCGAAGATCCTGATCATCCACGGCGCCGGCATGAACATGCGCGGCAAGGTGCAGACCGAGCTGTTCGGACCGATGACGCTGCCCGAATACGATGAACGCATTCGCGGCTACGCCAGCGAACTCGGATTGGACATTGAGATCTTCCACTCCAACATCGAAGGCGAGGTCATCAACCGGCTCTACCAGGCGAACGACCACGGCTTCGACGCCGCGATCTTCAACCCCGCAGGATTCGGGCGCGGCTATCCGGCGCTGGTCGCCGCGATCAGCCAGGTGAAGTTCCCGACGGTCGAACTACACATGTCCAACCCGGTGCGCCGCGGCCCGGTCTCCGAAACCGCAACCGTGAGTCAGAGCATGGTCACCGGCTTCGGCATCGTCGGCTACTACCTGGCCTTGCGCGGATTGCGGGACACGCTGAAGAAGTAGCCGTCATTACCCCGCGCGTAATCGTTTTGGCCACTAAGTGCTTGAAATAGATGGTTATTTTTGGTGTCACCAACTACTGGTCCCCATGGTCCAGGGACGTCGGGGGGCATAAGACCCCTTGGTGCGATTGTGCGCAGCGGGACGGCAAGTACAACCCGGCGCGACGCCGCCGATCAGCGGCGCCTCCACCTTCAGGAGCCATGAATGAGCCGACTTTCCGCGTCGTGCTTCCCGCCGGGTACCCCATTTGCGTCCCGCTTTCCGCCGGGCACGCCGTATGCCGATCGCCTCACGGCCGCAAAGAACCGCGCCAAATGCGATCCCCGCGCGGCGGTCGTGCGCGCGGTCTTGGATACCTGGAATGACTGCCGGCTCGATGAACTGACGGTACTGGAAGTTCTCGACGCCCTGGATGCCGCACAATAGCGGTCACTCACCCCCTTCCGCTGGCACGATGGCGGCAAGCGCCGCTTTCCAACTCGCGCAGACCGTCCATGCCGATCGGTGCATCGAGGCGTGCCGACCCTGCCGCCCTTCTTATAGCGCTAAATCCAGAGCACAGGCGCCCCTCTGCGACGTTCATCGCCGATGACTATCCTGAACTCCGTGTCTCGGCGGGAAGCAGAGACAGTTCTGCATATGGCCGGTCTTGAAATACGCGCGGATGTCGTTCAGCAGCATATCAGGAATGACCTCGACCAGCGCTCGGCACTTGGCTGGTAGCCGTCGTTGCCTGCCAGCCGATGCGCCAGGAGGAACCACGTCTGATGTCCTAGGCGCACGCCGTCGGCGCCGCGATCGCGTCCAGGCACCATCCAGAAATCGAGGAATGGCCGGCGCAGATGCACCGGCTCATGCGACAGCGGTCGCGTTGGTTCGTGTGGCGGCGGTGCTTTGCCGAGCACCTGCCGCGCGCCTCCGGCGAACGCCTCAAAGCCGATCGGCTCGTTTCATTGCACATCCTCCACAAGGGTCTCAAGCCACATACCCCGAGAGGCAACACTGAGGCTGGCCAGCAGGGATAGCAGCGGCTCCTTGCGCTCCCCGTGCGGGTCAGGCACGTACGCGAGCGAAGGCCCGTGGATGGGCCGCGCGCACGACCGGACACCGGGAACTCGACATCGTCCACGATGTCGAAGGCTTCCACGACCTGCCAGTCGCTATAGATCACCAGCCGCTGTTCGTGCGGCCAGATGAACGCCCAATCACCCAGGACCTCCTGGGTGAGCCGGAACTGGATGGGCGCCAACTGGATACGCAGCTTCTCGCGAAGCGCATCAATTATGCTGCTCGACGCGCATCGCGTTCTGGTAGCCGGCGGGCAGAAACGGCTGGAGGTCCTGCTTGAAATAGGCGCTGGCCCCGAGCTTATCCAGCAAGTCCACCGCCCGCAGCGTGAAGTCGCGCTTGTCCACCGGCTGCTTGAGGCTTAAGTGACTCAGGCCACCGAGCTTATAGAAATCAACGAACCGGTACGTCGAGGCGATCATTGCCAGCGTTTGCGCCGCGCTGAGGATCGGCTCGCCCGACACCCAGCACCAAACCCCAGCCTCGTAGAAGCGTTGCAGCGTCGCGATGCGCTCGCTGGGCGGCGCCGCCTTGCGCTCGTACTTCCGCGCGAAGCTGTCAGAGATGCTTGTCAGCGTGACGGCGTATGCATCCCGCTTCGGCCGGAACAACGACAAATCGCGCAGCGCCCGGTTGCCGCCTTTGCTGAGCGGGCAAAAGGAGTGGCCATACTTGACCAAGGTGATCAGGCAATCGCGCGTCAAGCTGGTGTCGAACGGATGATAGGGGTCCGACGTAAACGATAACATCGCCTGCACGCTGAGGCCCGCCGCCTGAAGGGCCGCCGCCTCGCGCTCGATCGCTTCGCGGAAGTTAGCTTTTTCGTGCGCTCCGGCGTCGAACTCCGGACGCGTCATGCGGATGTAATCAGGCACGTAGCAGTAGATACAGCGGTGCCCACACCCGGCGAACGGGTTGCAGGCCCATTCGGCGTACTCGCCGGCCCGGCCCTCGGGCCGATACAGCGCGCGGGGCAGATGATCGTCTAGGTATTTAAGGTGTTCCACCGGGGGTGCTCCTGGTCGTTTCCAGGCCAACCATACGCCCCATTGGGGTCGACACAAGGGGGCGCCGTGGCATGCGGCACCCCTCAGTGTCCCTCGTATGCTGGGCTATTCGCCGACGCGGGGCAGCCCCTCGACGGCGGCCAGCAGATCGGCCCAGGCGATGCGCCACTTGGTCCCGACCTTGCGGGCCGGCAGGCGGCCGTCCTCGATCCAACGATACAGTTCAGTGCGGCTGACGCCGCTCTTTTTGCTCGCGTCGATCACGGACAGCAACAGGGGGACGTCGTCAGAAGCGGACGAGGATGCAGACATTCGGAAGGTGACCTTGCGCCGAAATGACGCTGATCATCGCGATGATCAGCACGGACACCATAGCGCATCACGGGGGGCGAGGCAATGTTTGACATAGCCCCATATGGGGCATAGTCCAACCGGGCATTTGCGGGGACGCCATGGACGGCGATGTGGACCGGGAGCGGCGGCTGGCGGAACTCGACGCGGCGTTCCACGCGATGGCCCTGGAGCCGCGCGTTGGGCTGACCGCCGCCGAGGTGAACGCGCAATGGCGCAGCCTGTCGCGGCAGCATCATCCCGATTTCGGCGGCTCCAACGACCGGATGGCGCAGATCAATGCCGCGCGTGACACCATCCTCGCGGAGATCGAGGCCGACGGCCTGTACATCATGCTGTTGGCGCTCCGGCACCAGAAGGCGGCCGAGGCAGCAGAGCAGGCGATACGCGCCGCCGCCAACGAAGACGCGCCGGAGTTCGTCGCTCCTGACCCGCCGCCGCCGGATAAGGGCGCCGTGCCCGGCTTCCCGCTAGGCGATCGCATGGTCATTCAGATCATTGTTGCTGTCGCCGGGTCTGGCAAAACGCGCGAATGGTGTCGCGACGTCGCGGCGGATCGGCTTGCTCAGACAGGTCCTGTGCGCGCCGACCACGCGCCTCTGTGATGAACAGGACGACTGGTTCGCCCGGTTCGATTGCCAGGCACCACGCATCGTCATCCACAGCGCCCAAGGCGGCAACGATGTGCAGAAACGGATCACCAAGTTTTGGAACAAGCAGAAGGGGCCGTCGGTCCTGATCTGCACGCATAAGGCGGCGATCGATATGGAGGTTCCCTATCAGGCGCGCGACTTCGTCCTCTGCTTTGACGAGATGCTCGATGTCGTCACCTTCGTGGTGCGCAAGGTAGCAGAGACCCATGAGCGTTGGAGCCGTTACATTACGGCCAAACCTTATGCAGACGGCGTCGTGCGGCTAACTCCTAAGGATGATGCTGATGGCAAGGCCGCGCGAGCGCTGAGCTACATGGCGACGAACCCGAAGAACGATGAGCAATGGGTCCCGATGGAAAAGTTCTGGTCGTCACTGATCGACCCGCACACATATGTACTGTGTCCGGCGGACCAGTGGCAGGACCTCACAACGCGCGGCAGCCCGCCGAAGTTCGGCGGGGCGCTGAACACCATCAGCATCCTGGCGCCAACGGCGTTCGCCGCCTGGAGGCAGGTGGTCATCATGGGGGCGCGTGCCCGGCGCACACTGACCTATCTGTTCTGGTCCAGGATGTTCGGCGTCGAGTTCGTCCCGCACCCGCTCCAGGCCAAGCTGCCTGCCGAGCACATCAACGGCCATCGGCTCACCATCCGCTATTTCTGGCCGGACAGGGCCACCCGTACCTTGCTGAAGCAACGCGCGTCATCGGGCGTGTCGATGCAGATAGCCATGTGCAGCAGCGTCGCAGAGTTCTTCGGCAACGCGCCGTTCATTTGGTCGCTGCCCGCGCCCCTGGCTGGCGAGGAGGGCGGCGTGCGTAACGGGTTCTGGACCGAGAGCAACGCGTTCGCGTCGCGGCTAAGAATCCCCGGCCGATCGCACGGCCTCAACTCACTGCGGCAGTATCACAACCTAGCCCTGCTGTCGGTGATCAACCTCGAACCGGCGATGTATGATATGCTGGCGAAGCTCAGCATCAGCGACTATGAGGTCACCGAATGTTTGGCCTTCGCGTTGCTATACCAAGATTTGCTGCGTTCGTCGCTGCGTGATCCCAACGCGACCGCGCCCGTCACCTGTATCGTCCCTGATTTGGCGGGCTCCTTGGCGCTCCAGGCCGAATTGCCGGGGGCGCGGATCGAGCAGATGGAGGAGCGGCTGATCCCGGTGCTCGCCGAGCGGAGGAGGCCCGGCCCGAAGCCCAAGGGCGACCGGACGAAACAGGAACAAGCCCGCGACCGCAAGCGCAAGCAGCGCGCGAAGGAGCGGCAGTACGAGAACGCCTGACGAACGACGCGAAGCCGCAAGAATGTCGCGCAGATCGCTTTTATTGAAGGGGTGGAATTGCGTGACATCAGTACGGTACCGTAAGTATATTGCACCAGGGCGGGCAGCACCGGGTTGGTGCTGCCCTGGTGCAACATCATGACGATGAACTTGCAGATTTCGGAAATCTGGCCATCGCAACAGGTGTACACGCCGTGGTTCTGCACGATCAGGCCGGGTGGCATACACCCGCCAAGATGAAGGTGCCGGCCAACAACACCCTGCTTCCGTTGCCGCCCACGTCGCCGGAACTGAACCGACTGAAAACGTTTGACAGTATCTGCGGGGCATCGTGCGTTCGCCTCAGGACGCCTCATCCTGGACCAGCGTGTCGATCGGCATGCGCCACTGGGCGCACGGATTTTGATCAGTGAGTGAGCCCAAAGCGTACAGCGATCCTAGGGCTGACGCTCATTAGACGCATCAACCAACCATCGCGAAGCGTCGATGCGACGTGCGATTGCGGGTCCGCTTAGGTATGTGCTTGGGCCGCTCAGCGGTGCCGACAATGATGATCTCTTCGCCGGCATAGCGTATTCTCGCCAACTGGGTGAGCGCGCCCTTGATGTGCGGATATCTGTCCATTAGCCACATGACCGTCTCAGCAGGTCCTGGTATCTCACGGTCGCCGATTTCCCAGTGCTGCCACGCCTGCCGGGAGACGCCGAATAGGTCCGCCGCCTCCTGCTGGGTTAAATCTCTCTGTAATCGCCATGTGCAAATCGTCTCGGGTGACAGCGGCTGTACGGTCCTCGATGACATTCCATCCTCAGGGTTACGAGCGGACGTTTCCTAATCCTTATGGGGCGTAGATATAGGTCGGTCTGATGAGTTTGTCCAGCAGACATTACGCAGTGATTTCAAGGAGTTAGTTTTGGCTGGCTTGGGTAGCAAAGCCCCATCGGGGTCACTAGATAGCGAGGCTATGCTGAGACCGAACAAAAGCTAACCATGGCGTTCCAGATACGGGCGCACCAATGGGAAGCGATCGATAACCAGCGCGAGCCGTTCGATGTGGCGCTGGGAGTTCATTCTCCCCCAGTTCCCATTTCTGCCAGCCCTCGCGAAATACACAAAGAGCGCCTGCTTGTTCTTGAGTTAGACCTTGGCGCGCACGCCATGCATGAACCTTCTGGATAATCATGGCGCAAACTCGTCGGTAAATAGCCCGATACGCAAAGGGTGAAGTTGATGAGCGATGCGGGTGAACATGATGGGCAGCAACGGCTATGGCATGGCGTTGGCTGATGCGCACTTTCAGTCTGGCGCGTTAACCGGCAGGCCGCACTTTGCAGCATGTGCACGCGCCCATGCTGCAAAGTACAACGAGCAATATGCCACCAACGCCCTGAAATCGCCGGAGGCTGGCATCGCGCTGCGCGAGCATTGTCGCGTAACTCTGGCGTCAGGTGCATGCCACGCTGGAAGCTGACGTAGCGGAACGTAAAGCTAGTACGGCAAAGCCGCATCATCAGCCCAATTCGATAGGTCGGTTGAATGAGGGCTGCCGTGTAGCGTGAAGCCGTCGCTCATCTCGACCTGCTCGCCGCGCCTTCCCACGTCGTCCACTCAATGTCTGCCGTTCAATGAGGACGCCTGCGGGCTCCTGGCCTGCCTCGACCTCGGCCATACGATAGCTTCTGATAATTCTGCCAGAAATTGTGGATGCCGGCGACACAGGCTGGGATGATATCCGGCAACTTCGCCAAAAAACTCGCGTTCATCGCCGGAACAGCGCGCGAAGAAGCCGCCGGTATCCCAGCCCAATCTTCCGCCGCCATCCGATCACCGGCCGTTTCGTGCTGTACGCCAATGTCGGCTACACGATGTTCATCGACGGCATGGACGAACAAGAGAGCGGTGAAATCGTAGACGACCTGTTCCGTCACCAGGAGCGCGCCGAGTATTTCCACGCGCACCACTGGTCGGTGGGTGACATTTCAATGTGGGACAACAAAGGCACAATCCATAACGCAATTGGTGACTACACCGCCGACGCGCCGCGCTACATGCGCCGAGTGCAGGTAACGGAGACGTTGGACTACGGGGCGTTGCTGGCTGGGGACTGACGAGAAGATGGAACCCGAAGAAGCGAAGGCATGGATCGATGACCTGACTCGGCGCTTGCTCAAGGACAAGGTTCGTTTCGCGGTGGGCGGCCCCGGCGTGGGTTATTCGAGCACGTGGTCCACATGGTATGAGGCAGACAACAGCGTTTACATCCTCGCGCGTGATCTAAGGAGCATGACGAAGATCAGCCTTCACCCTTTGAACAGCAAGCCCTACGGCATTTGCCATCTGGCGTTTGACAAAAAGCATTACGAGTGGCTCGGTGAGCAGGGACTCGACCGTCCAAACGATAGGGCATTGACGAAATGGAAACGGCCCCAGCACCAGTGACGGCTGCGGCACCTGCCGTGATCTTGGTCTTTCCAACTGACCATCTGGGAGAGCCGTCCAGCACGCTTTCGAAGCCTCTTCTGATCTTCGAAGCGGCTCCGCCCGGAATTGCTGTCGAGGTGGGGTTTTCTATTCGCGGGAACCAGCCCAAACCCTTGAGGACAAGCTGCGAATGATCGGCACACCGATCTTCAGATCGGACCTCCCGAGGTAATAGGGCCTGACTTCCCCTCGGGATCGAGCGGAGTGGGCTTCACTGTGGAGTGAACCGGCTGATAGCGAGCCGCTGTGAGTGACCGAATTCGGCGGCGTAGCAGTGGTCCGAAACCCTGAGATTGGCTGATCAGTGAGGGGCAGAACACATCCCACTCTCTATCTCGTCCGCGACGTCGTTGCCGAGCATGTTCGGCAGCCGGAACGCTGGCGCACGATCGGCATGCGATACGATCGATGCGTCCACACGTCCATGAGTGCCATCGTGGACTATTGGAGATGACGGGGAACGCGCGTCTTCGAAATCAAGCAACCGAGATGCACGCACTGATCGTGAAAACAAACGATCCAGCCAGCGCCCTTACACCGTCACCTCTTGCGCGAACCGTGCGGCGACTATGGGAAGTGTACATTGGGTTCATCCCCCGCTTCCAGCGTCGAGTCCGTCGCTCACCCCCACCCAGCGCGTTAGGCGTGCAGCGGTCCTGGCGCACTTCCCGGCGGGTGGGCGTGGTCGAAAACCCACCCAGGCATGGTGATGCTGTCCGGCATTGGTGTGCTCGCCCATGTCGAACCAGCGGATGCGGCGCGTCAGCACCAGAACCGCAGCAAACGGGGCAGCCGTCATCGTCTCGGCAACGCGCTTTCCAGCGATCCACTGAAGGCGCACCAGCAGCGCTAGTTGGCCCTGCACGGTTGCGGTGAGGGCGAGGGCGTGTCGAAGGAAGTCGAGCATCGACTTCGGCGATCTCGGCTGTCCAGCCGCCTCGCCATAGGGGGTGGTGATGATGCTGCGGCATCCTTCTCGGACACTCCGGCCTGCTAGGAAATCGACACCCGCAGTGCCAAACCCGCAGTCGGCAATGTTCGTTAAGACCACTTGGTAACCTCGGAGCCAGCCGACACATGTGGGACCCGGAGAAATGGCCCTAATAAAACGATGGTCTTTGGTCGCATACCGGCATAATATCTCTGGCGCGGTGACCAAGGCGTCGCAGCACTCGCAGCGGCGGCCGTTCGGAAGGAGCCGCACTTGTGATCCGCAGCACCTTTGCATTGCTGGCCGGAGTAGTGCTGCTGGCGGTTGGTAGCACGATGGCGCATGCATACACGGGCATCGGCGCTGGAGAGTGGACCTGCGACGCCTTTAACCAAGCAGGGCGGTTCGGGAAGCAGTTAGGTGATCAGTGGGTAGTGGGGTACCTATCCGGTCTATCCAACGGCTCAAGCACAGATGTGCTGGCCCATACCGACTATGGGGCGGTTACATCCTGGATTGACCGGTACTGTGCTTCCCATCCGTTGGATTACGTCTATCAAGGCGCCGATCGGCTAAGCGCCGAGCTTCTGCGGAGGCAGAATGCGCAGCAGCGTTGATGCCCGGAGAGAATCAGACCAGAGAAAGCGATAGTCGTGTGATCCCACCTTGCCAAGGTTGCTCGCCCCGCCGGTACGGGTGCCAGTCTAGCGTATCGGCTCACTGGCACCTTTCATACAGCCGCCGAGAGCGCACAAAATTCTTATTGACCAAATGGTTCCCTATGCTCGCCACTCCCCGCGTCCTACGGTCCGTTTCGATCTGGCGGTGAAACCGCAAAAGGTGGACGCGATGCCGGGACAAATCGTCGTGGTACACGATGATGCTGAATTCTTAAAAGAGAATGTGACGACGCTCCAATGTGCCGGTTATGACGTGGTCGCGTTTACAGATTCAATGACCGCCACGGATGTGCTGCTGAATTCCAGCCATATCGAATTACTGATTACGCGCGTCAGGTTTCCCGACAACACGCCAAACGGAGTGGCTCTGGGCAGGATGGCGCGCATAAGGCGGCCCGGTATCAAGGTTCTCTTCACATCCTTTCCCGATGTCCACGAGCATATCGACGGCGTGGGAGAACACCTGCCCAGGCCGTTCAGTCAGGAAGAACTGCTGGCCGTCGTCGGGCGAATGTTGGATCAGTAAGCGTCCCCAGGCTTCTTGGCACCCCGCGACACAGCGGCCGGTGCGCTTGTCCCGGCCGACAGTGAATCGCCTCGGCCGGGGAAACCGAGACGGCTCACCAAGGCACGAGTGCCCAGGAAGGGTCCGGGCCTAGCCACCATGCGGCAGGAGCCGTCTTCAGAGACGTTACATCGCTGTTATTTCGCAGGTGTGTCCGCGAACTATCAACGTGCGGGCTGGCGGCCGGTGCCGCGTCCAAAGAAAAGCCCCACTCGCGCTGGGCCAGTGGGGCAAGGCATCCCTCGTTAGTCTAACTGGATGTTACCGGACCTTCGGCGCCCGGCCCGACCTTCCATATAGCAACTTCCGTGGAATGTCACGAAATGTATCAGGCACCCAGCGATCGGCGGCAGGTAGCGGCTGGCGGTCACACCAGTTCCACACACAGTGCCGCACGGTCAGCGATCCGTGTCCGACGGGTTCAAAGATCGCGTTTCAGGTGTTCCATCAGCGCGGCGAGTTCGGGGCTGAGTGGTTTGGCCATCAACTCTTGCAGCTTCGCCTCCAGCGCCTTGCCGGCATAACCGCGTTCCGCCAATTTGCGGCGGACTTTGGTGAGAAAGACATTAGGGGTGGATTCCATGCGCCATCATATCGCATTGGCTATTTACTCGTCACCGCCGATGCCCGTCGAAGGGCTGATCGTCAACTACAACGACAGCTATCGGTCGAAGAGATCGCCGTCATGTTCGAGGTGGATGTGGAAGACGTGCGGGCGATCATCCAATACGCGGCGGAGCGAAGCTGATGGCTGATCAATGATCCGTTGATCCCCCAAACCCATTTCCGATGAACAGGCGCGTTTCGAGCGCAACGTCATCTTCGTCATGATCAAGAGCTTGGAAAGCGTGAAAGACGCCGGCTACAGTGATTGGCAGACCTTGACCAGTTTCCTGGCGAATCTGCTGCTGGACCAGGACAACCCGAACAAAATGCTGAAACGCCTGCATGACGACGTAAAGCTCAAGATGCGGGTGATGCAGCAGCAGAAGCGATTGCGATGACCCCAGAAGCCGGGGGTCGCGGCGACGCGCGAACGGATGGGGCAACCAGTGTCGCGGGAGCAGATCGTAGCCTCGGCCTATTTCTTGGCCATAAGGTTGAGTGCAAGAGTCATCGACTTCGCGTGCTTGCTCGGCAGAGGCATGGCCGATCCGGTCGATGCAACGAGGTAGGTCTTGCCGGAGGCCGAAGGGGGCGCTTCCTCGACTGACTCCTTCGAGATGTCAATCGTCACAATGAGCTTGTCGCCCTCAACTTTCCACTCAACGTTGTGCATTCGTCAGTTGCCCCAATGGATAAAGCCAAAGCGTTTCTGAGCGTTGAACCATTTCACCGTGCCGATTGGCATTTGGCTCCCCCCTCTGTCGCCGCTCGGTATATCTTCCGGCGGCCGATCCGCACGATCAAGTGCGGGTGGAGCTATGGGTTGACAGAACCGCAGGCCAAGTGACACGGGCGCACTGCACACGGCACCATTCCCAGACATTCTGAGCCGGCGATCCCTACCCCTATCATCTGTTTGTCACCAATGGTCGGTCACTCGGCGGCGCAATCCTACACCGCTTCCTTGAGTTCCTTGGCAACCCGGAAGGCAACCTTCTTGCTCGCCTTGATTTTGATCGCCTCGCCAGTCACCGGATTCCGTCCCATCCTGGCGGCACGCTTCCGCACCTGAAGGATGCCGAGGCCGGTGAGGCGGATTTTGGCGCCCTTCTTGAGATGTCGGGTCGTCAGCGTCACTAAATCGCCCAACACGGCCTCGGCTTGCCTCTTTGGCAGGTCATGGCTGTCCGACAAGGCGGCGGCGAGGTGCTTCAGCGTGACGGTCATCTGTAGCGCGGCTTTCGCTGGGGTGGCGGCCTTCCTGGCGGGGGCAGCCTTCTTCGCTGGCGGCATGACGATCTCCCTGGTCGTTTCGCGGTGGGCAAACCTGCTCACACCGATCGGATTCGCTCAAATGCGCCGTTCCAACCCAGCCGCCCGCGTCCGCCGCCAACCCCGCCGTGGTCGCGTCAGCCCATCGTCCTGGACGATCAGCCAACCCTGGCTCACCGCGTATGAACAGGCGGCCTTGAAGTCGGGCACCAGCGGTCTTCCGCCAGATTGCCCAGGCTGAGCCTCCCGCCGATCCGACCAGCCGATCGAGGTGATCGACGGGAAGACGCCATGGTAATCGGGAGCCAAAATGCCGCCGATGTCAGGACCGATGCGCCTCGGCCCCGTAGATGCGTCTTCCCGGTGGATCGGTCAGGCGGTCGCTCCGCGCGCATTGGCCACCACCGAGTTGAAGAATGCGAACAAGTCGTCCGGCTGCGTTTCGAAGACGTGGCTTCGCCCATCGGGCAGCACGATCCAGGGCTGTTTGTTCCGAGTCCAAAAATGCGCGGTTGGACGCAGCCATGAGGTGTCGTCCAACGTTCCGGCGCGCACGATGCGAAACGCGTTGGGGTTTGGCGATCCAGGTTTTGCGCCGCTGCATATCCATGAACCGCATTCTGGACATACCCACCGCGTGAGGTTGCGTCCGCTGTCGGCGGTGTGGAGCATTGCCCGTGGCTCAACACCCGTCAGATTGAAGGCTTGCGCGTCTACCACCATCCCAATGGAGAAGGCGCTGCTGGTAAAGCGTTGACAGTTAGAGCAGTGACACGTGTAGATCATGGGCGGTGCCTGGGTGATCTCATAGCGAAGCCTGCCGCACTGGCAGCCGCCGTTCTGCGGAAGTCTCATCGAATTCTCCCCCGTCGCTAAGTCTCCGATCGTCCCTTACGCTCAAATCAAGTGGATCGAACTACGGCGCATGCCATACTGACCGTCCTCCCTGCCAGCCTGTCAAGTGTATTACGCCGCCGGCACGAAACACCGATGTTGCCTGCGGCGTGTCTTTCGGCGCTACTGTGTCCACTGCCGTTCGCCGCGCCGTTCGATGTCAGCGCCATCGACCTGCTCAAGCTGTTCCTATTCGGCACAACACAGTTCGGCTTGGGACTCGTGTTCCTGACTGTCGGCGGTCAGTTGATCTCTGTCACGGAGAACGCGCTGATCAACACGCTGGAAACGCCACTTGCTGTCGCCTGGGTGTGGTTATGCTTGACTGAAGTGCCAACGGTGACGAGTTTCACAGGTGGCATTATCGTAATGGTGGCTGTTGCTGGGCATGTGTGGCACGGCAGTCGGTCGAGGCTCACGGCCGCGACAACATAATTGGGGCGCAAGGGGATCGACGGCCTCCTGGAGAGGTACGCCAGGGGTGGGGGATGGTGTGGGGTTAGCGAGTTGCGCGCGATGAGCGGCCAGTGATGTCATTGAAGCGTCAGTTGGGGGGAAACCAGTAACTCCACTCGGCGTCTTGTTTGGCTTTCTCGATCGTACGTTTCGCTAGCGCCTCCTCCAAAGCCCGTTGACCCGCAAGGGTGCGCCAGGACCGAAAAGCCTCCAAGAAGCGACCAATAGGGTAGGTCAGCACTTTCACAGCCGGTTGCTCCTTTCGATGCATCCGGTCGTAAGTGGACGGATGGTATGGTTCCGACAAACGATACTTTCTCGCTCAATGCATGACTGCGGCTCATGCCGAACACGTTCTCTAGTTGGTGGCTGGGCGCCGTCCCGTTTGTCCACTCAGACGCCGTGGGTTCGGTCAAGGCACCCGAGGTAGCATCCGTGGTGGCTTTGCAGCCGACGCAGCAGCGTTGTGGAAGCGCACAGCAGGGCGCAGCCATCGTGTGCGGGCGACTAGGCTACCGATCCGATCATTGGCCTCTCGAACCTCCTCGTGGAGGTACGCAGGTCGCATCGAGCGCGACACGATCCGCTCGACCACTCGATACCAGTCGCTCAAGCTGAGCGATTCGATCTTGCGGCGATTACCCGACGTTCAGCATCAGGACACCGCCACCACCATAACCAAGAGGGGAAGTCAGCGCCGTCCACCCGAGTTCGAACTGTGCAGCTTCACGACAGAGGCCAGTGATCGCTCGAAGCGAGGGGTTCATCCGAGACGATGGACTACGAACCCATCAACGCATCGATGAGACGCTTCGCCTCCGCCAGTACATCGTCACGACTAGCTGGATCATCAGACTGCGGACCGAGGATCGGCTGCTGGCTGGCGGGCGCATATATCGTTGCTCGCCAGCCGCTGCCGTGTCACCTGATGGCGATGCCTCGGTACTCTCCATCCTCGGCAGCCATTGGTCGATGTCCCTGGCGCGACCTGGAAGCCGCAATCGCCACCAGGAAAAGTCGCGGCAGTGCGTCTTCAAAGTCTCGCCGCCGCAGACAGCCCCTGCATTGCCGCACGGCCAAGTGCCATTTGATCGATCGGTCGAAACCGTCTGACAGCGCGTGCTTCGATAAATGCCGGAGGCAAATGCCGCTCATGGGTATTGGCCCTCGCGGCGTTCTCCACCACAGCGCGAGTCACTTCGACGACGTAGAGGATCGGGCTGTCGGGATAGGCGTGCTCGAAGTCATCGACGATTTCGCCGACGGGCGGCTTCGTACGGCCAAGGTCGAGACCCGTGTCGGCCTTCAGTGCGTCTCCCCACGGTGGAGCGAGGAAAGCCACGATCCGGCGATTTGCTGGGAAGCGGTGTTGGCCGAGCAGGGTGCGGTAATCGCCACGCACCAGCCGGATCGGGGCGGCAAGCGACGCGATGTCGCGCGTGGTCATCTCGAAAATGGTCTGCTCGAACTCAAAGCCGAGCCCGTCGGCCCCGGGAAGGTGTCGGAGGATCGAGAACAAGGCGTTGCACGATCCAGCGAACGAGTTCGATCACGCCGAATACGGACCCCGGTGGCGCCGTGGCAGCCACTCGCGCGACATCTTGGCCGATGCGGTTGCCCAAGGGATCGCGAACCGCTTCGAGTGCGGTGCGGGCAAGAATGCGAACGCCGCGTGCATGCCAGTGCGCCGGGGTCATGCCGTAGAGGGAGACCGCGTTCGGGTCGCCGAAGCTGTCGCGCCCAAACTTCTCGACCTCCCATAACTCGATGATCTGGTTCCGCTTGTCCGGGTTCAGCAGGAAGTCACGATCGTAGTGGGGTACACGGTCAGCTTCGCTGACAGTCATGGCCGCCTCTTCGTTGCGGCCGAACAGTTCAGGGCGCCAGTAACGCAGTCAAGTCGGGAGCATGTCTCAATCGTCAAAGCACGACGACGAGCGTCTGGCGGCATCTTCTCCAGCACCATGCGCGAGTATCTCGGCTGGTGAGCCTTTGCCGCGCGCTATCATCAGGTTTCGGCACGCGGTCATCTCCTACGAGGCGGATACAAGCGCCACCATCATCAGGAGCATCAAGGTCGTCTTCGACGGCTTCGCCTTGCCTTCCGCCTGTTCATCGCTGAAATGCACACCAGAAGCTCCCGGCCGACTTGCGGTTGTTCTGACGGCTAACTCGTGGCTCTCATCGGGACTTTTGTTGTCGATGAACGTGTCTGTTCGGCCGATTGCATCTCTATCTGCCCAAATGATCCGAGCAGGCCACCCATCACCCTGCTGTTGACCTCCATTAGCTTGCTCGTCTGCTTCCTGTAATCGTCGGCAGCATCCCGCATCCACTGGGTTTGGATAGCGAATATCTCCGGCAGGTTAGGGCACTTCGCCATTCGCCCCAATGTCTCGCCGTTCCGGGCGAGACGGTAGGAGACAAACTGGCTGACCTCCATGTTCCACTCACTGATCGTCTTCGCAAAGGACTGTCCTTGGTCACAAAGCCTGCGGGTCGCATCCGAGCTTACCTTGACGATCGACGCGCCGAAATCGGGCATAACCTCCGCCATCCTAACTTCGTCCATTGCGGCTCCTTGTCATCGCTGGAGTGAGATCGCGAACCAACGCCGTAGCAGAGCTTGCGTCAAGTACAAATATGTTAAGAGTTGAACGCGATCTAAGTATTTTGGCTACCGTTACGGCTCGAATGGCATGATAAGCCAAGCGAATGGACCAAGTTCTGTGGGTTGGTTGAAAATCTGATCTGCGAGATGGATTAGATGCTCTGCCGCAACAGGAGACCCGCGTCGCCCAGCATCTGTGGCCAAGTCCACCAGCCGTTCAGCCAGAGTGAGAGGACAAGTAAGCCGACGTTTGAGTCCATCGATGTGTTTTCTATGCATCGCAAAAGGGTGCGAAACCTCCTGGCCCTCGCCAAAGTTGCGGAAAGCACGATTTTTGCCGTTGTGCTGGGCGCCCAGCCGCGCCACGGCCAAGTCTACCACGTGTCCTTAGTGCGCCAGCCACGTCCGCCGCAACCGGCGAGCGTTCGCGGTGGCCCGTAGGTGCCAAGGAGCCAGAACCGTAGTCCAATCGGGACCGCGTTTTGATCGAGAAAGCGGGGATGCTGATCGTGTAGCGGCAGCCATCTTTTCGATCACCATCCGGGAGTACTCGGCGAGCACGTGCCTCGCGCTATCATCGCACCACGACGGCCAATGGTCTCCAGGAGGCGAGCCCCAGTTCCATCATCATGAGCGGCAATGGGACAGGTTTCTTGCAGCGTCGCTTTCTCATGCCAAATAGATGAGGCGAATGCGATCGAAGGACAAGCGGGTCGCAGTCGTTCGATCTGATTCCACTCGGCGCCGCCATGAAGAAATCGCAATTCTGGCTAGGTCGATGCTGGCCGGCCCATTTCGGCAGATCATGACGGCCGCGTCCGTCAGATCGGCGCTGCTATCACGCCGTTGATGGCCGCACTCCAATAGAGTGCGGGGATCGCATCAATCTGCACGAAGTTGATGGTAGTGGCGGGCCAGGGATGATCTCGAAGTTAGCATGCTGCCGTCCTATCACGCGCGGCAGTAATCTACGAACCCCTCAGAGCGTCGATAAGGCTCTTTGCTCTTTCTCTCGTCACGACTAGCTGGATCATCAGACTGCGGACCGAGGATCGGCTGCTGGCTGTCAGGAGCATATATCGTTGCCCGCCAACCCATACCGTGTCGCCTGATTACGACGCGATAGCCCCGGTAGTCTTCATCCTCGGCAGCCATTGGTCGATGTCCCTGGCGCGACCTGGAAGCCGCAATCGCCACCAGGAAAAGTCGCGGCAGTGCGTCTTCAAAGTCGCGCCGCCGCAGACAGCCCTACATGGCCGCACGGCCAAGTGCCATTGATCGATCGGCCGAAACCGTCAGATAGCGCGTGCCTCGATAGATGCCGGCGGCAAATGCTGCTCATGGGTATTGGCCTTCGCGGCGTTCTCGATCACCGCTTGAATCACTTGTCAGATTCCCTTCATTTGTTGCGGGCACCAACCAATGGGCGCGCTTTACAGTTGCGGCACCCGGTCACGCTACTACCGACGACACACAGACGATGTGACGTAGCACCTGCGCTCTGAGTGACCGTTCGGCAGATCGTCATGGCGGACGATCCCCACACTGTCAGCGAGACCGTATAAGGACCGTCCGGGCGCCGCACCACACTTTCTGACCGAGCGGCGAGCCGTTGGCAGGGCGATGTGGGAGAGCGTGTGGTAATCCGCTAGGAATAGACGCCCGCGCTATCAGCCTCCTGAGGATCAGACCCTTGGCGATCCGATGCGGGCCTTCGCGGGCTAGGTCTGCCGCTCCTCAATCGCCCGCAAATGGCGTTTCATCAGATCAAGGGATGAGCGCATGGTCTTCAACACTTCCCTGGCAGAAGTTGCCGCATCGGGGCGATTATCTCTCTCCAACTCAGCAAACCATTGCTTCCTGCCGCGTTACGCGCTCGGCGCCTTCGCGCACGTGGCCCGTGCCGTCTCCAACAATGTCTCAGGCAACCGCTCACATGAAGGGCTTGTCGCTTAGTGGTCTTCCAATCAACCATACCTCTCACAAAACAGTGTATTGGTTTTGCGCGCAGTTCGCTATTTGAGGTAGCAAGTACGTTTATTCGCGTTAGACCTTAGCCGAGAGAGGGCGAGGTCTGCTACCAACACGTTCAGGGTGGTGGACGCGATACAGGGTGCGCGCGTGAACGGGATCACCCACCCGGCTAGCCGCTGTGTAAAGCTCCTATTCGTGGATGACAGGATATATCCGCAGCATTGCTCGCGGAGGTCTAGTCATTTTGAGGTTTGCCATGGTTGACTATCTTGAATTGGACTTCGAAACTATTGGCGTGACTCTCCGAAAGCATGCATCGGGAATGCGCGAGCTTGCCGGTGGAATACTCGATGGAGAATTTCGAGGCCGTCTGCTGGAACTCGCTCTGGACTATGAACATCAAGCCATAACGCTTGAGCGAACAGGTACACGCTAGCGGTAGGCGATGCCCTGCGCCTTCTGTCGCTTGTAGGTGCCTCAGATTGAGGCAGTGCTGGCGCGCTTCGCGCGTGTTCCTGGGTTAGCTTTTTCTGCGACGGCCTCGGCATCCATACGTCGCAACTCTTGGTAAATCTCGTGGACGAACTCTGATGGATTTAGTCTGTCCCAAAGATTGTCAGAATAGCGCGCGGCAACGACATCATAAGCCTGTTGAAAGGTTGCCATCTCCCGCTCCCCAGAAGCGATTTTGCGCGCCGCGATTTTGACAAAGTTTTTACGAAGATTAACGGCATTACAAATGACATATGCGTGTTTCGCTGGAAGTCAGAGCAGTCAGTCATCAACGATCTGGTGGTTAATGATCTCGCGTGGGTGATGGATCGTGAACTTCGTTCGGTTCGAAACGGGAAGAAATTCACACGCCATCACGAGTTAGCACCGGCAGCCATTTCAGTCGGTTGACCAACGAGCCCGCATAATCGGCTTACCTCGTGGCCCCCGCCATCAGCAACCCGACGATCACCGTTGTCTCGACCATCGGCCCACGCTGAGGCGACGTTTCGGTGGAGTGTCATGGCGGACCATCCAGCCACCGCTCCTCCAACCCTCCCCAGACCGTCCGGCCACCCGCCCTTGGCAACTCAGTCGATCGTCTACGAGAGGGGGCGACACTAACAACCGCCCGACCATGCCGAACGATCGAACCTCGCACGCTTCGCTTGGTTCGGCCGTGAGCAACAGCTTCACTTCGTCCACCATCTGCACGCGAATAGCAATTTCGGCGTGATCCACGCCTTTTGGGACCGGCTTCTCGGGACCTACCGAAGTCCCGACAGGGACGTTCGTTAGGGCCTACAACGAAGAGATCGATGCGTTGGCTGTCCGCAGGGAGCACCGCCAATAGGCGGCTTCGTGGTATTGCGGACAAGATGCGAGCGTCGTAGCGTTGGAGACCCGCCTCGGAGCATGGATGTCAACGAGGTGATTGATCGTCCTGAGACCGTATTGGAGATGGCACGGCGCCACGTACTTGAGGGCGAGGAGCGGTTAGTCCGGCAGATCGCGATGGTAGCAAAATTGGAAGATAATCATAACGAGACTGCGGCCTTGGGCCGCAAGGTGCTGGAGGCCATCCGCATATCGCTCGATATGTCAAAACGCCATCTCAGTTACCTTGAAAGGCGGTCGAAACGTTAGGTGCCTAAATCTCATCACCGTCGATCCGAGAGACGGTCGGACAACCAACCGCTCGACGCCTCCACGAGCATCGGCAGGTTGATGTTGAGCGTGATCGACGCAATCGGCTCAATCTGTAGCGGGACGCCATGCCGGAACGCCAACGGCTCTCGCTGCTACGCTGGCAATAACGTCGCCCACTGGTGCAGGCTGAGGTATTGCACCTGCGGCACAACAGCGGGGCGCGTGCTGCCAACGAATTAACTTTCCCTGATTATTACATTTCGGCGTCCAACACCTCTGCGATCAATGTCCCGGCATCGTAGGCTTGCTATCTCGTAACCAAGCGAGCAGGCTAAGCTCGCAGATGACGGAAGTTGCACGTGGCTTCAGATCGCCTGAACGACGCCCCGGCCGCATTGATTCGGACGATGGAAGGTCACATCGCCTTCTGGTCGCCGGTCATGGAGCAGCGGTATGGATTTGCCGCTGAGGAAGCAGTCGGGCAGGTTTCGCACCAACTGCTGAGAACTTCCTCCTGGCAAGGAATCGGCGAGATCGAAGCAGTCCTCATCGATCGGAACGTATGGCACGGAGGACTTATCCATCACCGAGCAGATGGCCAGCCGGTGATGTCTGCCAATCATTGGCAACTTCACCGACAGACTAACGATCAGGGGATGCTCGTAACGGAATTGCACTCCGACATCGTGGCAACAGACACCGACGCTGGTTGCCAGCTTGCGGACGTTATGACGACTATAGCTCAGGATTTGAGTCAGCCGCTGACGGCGCTGGGCAGCTACATCAGTGGCGTGCGGCGAGGGCTCGAACCGGCTTGGTCAGACAAGCTGCGTCTGGAACAGGGCATGACGGAGGCAGCCGCACAGCTTACTCGGACTAGCGAGGCACTAAACCGCCTGCGGGCCTTGGGCGAGAATTTGCGTGATCCTCGGCTGCGGGAGCCGCACGCGAGGATGACAGCGGCATTCACTCGGGCTGAACGGATCGTGCAAGCGTCTCGCGAAGTGACCAGAGAGACCAAGACGATCCTGACAGAGACTGTTTTGGCACGACAGGAAAGAGAGACAGACCTGCGCCCTCGCCGCTCATTGGCGGGAACTGGCGCGACACCAGTGCAGGGTGCGGTTGTTCTCCAAAATATCCGCCTCTTCCAGCAGCTACTTCAGCAAGATGCGAGCGACAATCTGGACACTCGTGCGGAGCGGACGCTGAAGCAGTTACTGGCCCAAGAAAACGCGAAGCTGGCGGCCCTTGATCGACAAGAGGGCGGCTGAGACCCGCCTTGGCACGAGTAGCTTTGCCTACCGCCAGGACTGTGCTGCGTCTATGAAAGCGAGAACGCCGTCTTCGTCGGGAGGCTTCTCCAGCACCCTAATCTCAAGCTGAGCAGCCCACGCGACTATAGCTGGTGAGGGCGAACCCGTGATCAACAGGATAGGGATACTTGATCCGTCAGCATGCAGCTTTTCAGCCAGTTGCAATCCGGTCATCTCGGGCATGTGATGGTCCAGGATCAGGCAAGCCAGATCATGACGTTCCGCTGATAGGAACTCGGCCGCCGAAGCAAAGGTCTCGACGGGATGCCCAACAACCTCCAGCAAGAATCGCAACGAATCCCTGACGGCTTGATCATCGTCCACAATACCGATGCTTCGCCGCTCGATCTCGCTCATGCCTGAATCCCTGTAGGACGGCCTAAAGAGACCGCCCACTTGATCAACTTGCCGAAGCCGGCTCAAGGCAGCATTGATGTAGATCAACTGGCCTGCGGATGGTCAGCCAATGGCGTTAGCCGGGCCGTGGGAGGGATCAATTGCCGGATGGCACGGTGACGCGCACATTCACCATCATCACCACGTACGCCAATGAGATGATGGCAGAGCTACACGACCGAATGCCGGCGATCCTCGAATTGGAGGTTTGGCGAGGATGGCCGTCGAGTCACGCCGGTTCCGGTTGGCGCTATGCGCTAGAATGTTTGCATACTGAAGCCGGTGCCGAAAGAGATGCCCTCAGGGACTGTGGAAAGATCGATGAGTTGACTGTCCTCCGGGACCATAGCCAACGGGCATCCGGCTTCGTGATATTGCGGACGAGGAGTGGGCGTCGTAGCATCGGCCTCCGCATCGAAGCCCGCACCGAGGTGATTGATCGCCCCGAGACCGTATTGGAGATGGCACGCCGCCACGTACCTAGAGGGCGAGGAGCGGTTAGCCCGGCAGGTCGCGTTGGTCGCAAAATTGGAAAGAGCTAGTCATACTGATGCTGCGGCCATGGGCAGCAAGGTGCTGGAGGTCATCCGCTTATCGCTCGATGTGTCAAAACGCCATCTCCATGATCTTGAGAGTCGGTCGAAACGTTAGGTGCCTGAATCTCATCACTGTGGGTTCCGCTGGCCCTGAGACCAGCCGGGCGCCCCGGTGAGAGTGCGGCACCCAACCAGTCACCAGAATGTGGGGGGAACGTTGATCGAGTCTCCGATGGGCGACGCACGGTTCTATGCGCGAACCGGCCCTCACTCACTTGCGGCGATTGCGACGGCGGCGAAGGGCACCGCGCCCACGATCGAGAAAGCATTTTCTGGTGTCGCACCGCTGCAATCGGCGGGGCCGGACCAAGTTAGCTTCCTCGATAATCGACGCTATGCCGTAGCACTGGAAAAGACCATGGCGGGTGCGGTAATCGTGCATCCGAATATGCTGGAACGTGTTCCGGCTACGACCATACCGATCATAACAACGGCAGTGTACGAAGCCTGGGCGCGCGTCGCCGCATTGTTCCATCCCGCGCCGCCGTCTTGTCCCGGCGTCCACGCCTCCGCCGTCATCGCCGAGACGGCATTGGTCGATCCGTCTGCGGAAATTGGCCCATATGTCGTCATTGAGGCTGATGCGGAGATTGGCTCCGGTTGTCGCGTTGCTCCGTTTGTTTCGATCGGCAAGGGCGTGGTAGTTGGCCCCGACTGCCGGATCGGTGCCCACGCCAGCCTGAGCCACGCTCTTCTGGGCGCGCGGGTGTTCATCTATCCAGGCGCCCGAATCGGACAGGAGGGCTTCAGCTTTGCCACCACCAAGACGGGTTTTCTAAGCATTCCCCAGTTGGGGCGCGTGATCGTTGAGGATGATGTTGAGGTCGGAGCTAATACCACGATCGACAGGGGCTCGACACGCGACACCATCATTGGTGCGGGGTCACGCCTCGATAATCTAGTCCAGATCGGCCATAATGTCCGTCTGGGGCGCTGCTGCGTCATTGTTGCCCAGGTTGGGATCGCGGGCTCCACGATTCTTGAGGATTTCGTTCAAGTGGGCGGTCAAGCCGCCATGGCGGGGCACCTGCGTATCGGACAGGGCGCGCAGGTGGGCGCACAGGCAGGGGTGATTTCCGATGTACCTGCCGGCGCGGTGTTGCTCGGCAGTCCGGCGCAGCCGCGAACCGAGTTCTTCCGGCAAGTAGCCACGCTGAAACGTATAGTCCAAAAACCCAAATGACGTGTGCCGTCGTCAGAGCCGTATGCCGGCTGCAACACGTGCCACCGCCGTAATCGCCCGTTCCTCCAATTCCTCTCCCATGCACCGTCCGGCCACCGCCCCTGACGATTGAAAAGCAGCGAGTGAAACACCAAGGCGCACCCCAAACTCGCTCTGAGAATGGACGCGCCTAACGGTTCCGACTGGCGCCGAAGTCGGAGCGACGTTGACATGCTGGCCATTGCCGTCGTCTTCTCAATGATCTCCCAGTTGATAAACCCCGGCCTCCTTGCCGGCATGTTGGGTATCGGTTGTTACAAGTCCGACCCCAGAGAGGCGCGTCGGTCTGGACTATCGGACTAGCAACGGCTCTCACGTCCTCGCCCAACGGCTGAAAAGCGTCCCTGGTATTGTCTGGTCGCCCATCCTATATCCAACCATTCGGCACTTTTCGCCAGGACAGTTCAGGTCCGCGACACGGTCGCATCCGGCAATCTCCGATGAAAAGTAATACGGTTCGTAAGGTGCGAATTGCCGATCTCAACCGGAGTGACGTGATGTCTTCAGGTACGGTCAAGTGGTTCAATGGACAGAAAGGTTACGGCTTCATTCAGCCGGATGATGGCTCGAAGGACGTATTCGTGCATATCTCGGCAGTGGAGCGGGCGGGTCTGAGCGGCCTGAACGAAGGTCAGAAAGTCAGCTACGACATAGAGCGTGGACAGCAGGGCAAGTCCTCTGCTGTCAACCTGATAGCTTCCTAAAGCGGTTGGCGACCGTCCCCGCATATTGCGGGGACGGCCCCTTCCGGCGTCGGCTTGCCCCTTCGGCGGATTTCGCCAGAATTCGGGGATGCCGGTGACGCAGGCGTGACCGCCGGCCATCCGTTCATGTCCTTCTGATCAGCGGGTTTCCGGCCGATCATACCGGACAGCGGCTCGACCCGCGTAATCGGTATCTACAGAAGCCTCTATCCAGCAAGCGTTTGCTACGCGCAATCGACGAGTTGGTGAAGGCGGCCCGAATTGAGGTGCCGGCCTGGGGTATCCGCCTCTCGTGGCTTCTCTGTCCCCACTTGCTGTGGTTCAGGTCTCGTTGAAGCCAACCCATACGCCTGAATCAGATAAGCGAGCCGCAGGCATTCAGCTTTGACCGCAGGATGCTCCATGGTCTCAGGCAGCACGTAATGGCGGCGTATAGCATCCGTCGCCATCTGCAAAGCCTCGGTAGAGGGCATTCCCAGTGGCACGTCGCAAGGGCGCTCGATAGAAATAGCTCGCCACTCTCATCGCGTTCTCGCTGATTATGACCGGTTTCCAGTCTGTCCGGCTGACCGCATCAGGCTGCTCACGAGCTTGCCGTTGACCTCCATCAGCTTGCTCATCTCCTTCAGGTAGTCATCGGCAATGTCTTGAACCCATTGGGCCTGGATGGCGAAGACTTCTGGCAAGTTCTGGCACTTTGTCATGCGGCCGATTGTCTCGCCATCTCTGGCAACGCGGCGACTGAGAAAGTGGCTCACCTCAGTATTCCACTCGCTCATCGTGTGCGTGACGGTCTCACTTTGCTCGCTAAATCGACGGGTCGCATCCGAAGTTATCTGCGTCAGGGATGCTGTAAAATCAGGTATCACTCCTGCCCTATCCGATTTTCCAACGTCGTCCATTACGGTCCCCATTGCTGCGAATAGATTGAAGCGCGGAACCAGGGGCCGCAGTGGAGCATTGTCAAGGATGCGTGCCCAATTAATTTTTGTTCCCCATGCGCTTTTCTCTGATGTTCATTTCGCGGCTCAAGATAAGAAGGGCAATGTTCGATTTGCCTCGGTGGCCGTTCTGTTGCCCGCGTCGGCTTCGGAAACAACAAGTGCAGCAAACCGCATGCAGTCGGTGACCACGGCCGGTTTATGACGCATTCAGTACACACGGATAATCGTCTGTTGCCGTCGCAACGACTGAAGCGAATTCCAGATCACTACTGGCATACCACATCGGCTGTCGGAGGCCGTCCGATCAGTTCCTGATTAAACTGATGCGGTATGCCGCCACGCCATCTTGCACCACGGTGTACTCGCTGGTGCTGGGCGCAAACGTAACCTATCCCCATCTGTCAAGCTGGCTACACATCGGGCGGAAAGTCGTTGTCGGCCACTCCGCTGCCCGTCTTTCTACTTGCCCGCTCCGCTGGACGCAAAGAGCCAACGTTCGTGATCGACTCGCACTCGCGCTCAAGGGTCTGCTATCCTTCGCGTGCGGGAGAAAACGCCATGACAATCGTAGTCGAGATCGTGGGCCGAACCGGCGACCGCGCATGCAAGGAATACGACGCTCCCTCGCTCGATGCTGCCGTAGAAGCGGCGAGACGTGAGCTTCGAGCCTACCCCAAGTTTCGGATTACAGACGCTTGGATCAAGCGAGATCGGCCCCTTCCGCGAGAACCAGCGGAAGAATGGTGATGTCGGACCCGCTGGGGATGGCGTGTTGATCGGCGCTGTGTCAGCTTACCGCTGATCCTTCTACCCTCCATTCTCACTGCTACGTTCCGCGTAGGCATCACGCCTGAGCATAGAGGAGCAGTCATGAACATCCTCGATGATCTACGGGCCGAGTGGATCGCTATAAGGAAAAGTCTGGGGGACCACATAGCCTACCTTGAGGCCGGCAACAAAATTCATCCAATCGCCCGGGACCCAAGCGAGGCGACGATCGAGTTCGTGGGACGGCTGAAGCAATACCGTTCGGAGGTCGAAGGCTGGCTTGTCCGTCTACCGTCGGAACGTTGATTGATGCCGGCGCCATCGCACGTATAGATGGTCACCCGTTGGTTTCGCCGGGCTATGGGAAGGGTTCAAGTGGCTGGACAGCACGGTGACGCACACGTTCGTCATCGTCGCCACGGACGCGAGCGAGACGGTGGCGGTCGGGGGAGGAGCTATTCGGCGACAATGCTGAAACCGGCCAGCGAGGATGGCCGTCGAGTCACACCGCTCCCGGCTGCGCCCTCAGGGGCGTCATGATCGGATGACCAAAGGCGTTAGCGGCTCAAGAACAATTCGATCTCTTCGAAGAAGCGTTCCGCAGCGGGCTCGTTTGGCCCGAAAACGTGGTTCCGACCTTCGAGTGAGACGAACCGCGCGCCTGGGATGCCTTGTGCGATGCTGCGGCCAAGGCTCACCGGCTGCATCGCATCGCCCCGCATATGCATGACGAGAGTTGGGACAGTGACTTGTGCAAGCAGATCGCGCACATCGATCGCGCCCCGAGCGACATGATATCTGGCGGCGCATTCTGGTGACGCAGCCTTGCGGAGAAGTTCATTAAAGGCATCCATGCGCTCCTTGGTCGCATCAGACAGCATTCGTGAAGTGAATATCTGCCTGTATGCTGAATTCTCGTCATGCCATCCCAAGCGCGCTAGGCTGACGACTGATCGTACTTTCTCACGTTCTTCTTCGGTTACGGCTCGTTTCATCTCACCGAGCGCGTACCCCCCATACAGGACGAGATGTGACACACGCTCAGGGTGTTTGACGGCATAAGCTATGGAGACGGCGCACCCCTGCGACATCCCGAGTAGGACGAAATGCTCAGCTTCTGCCGCATCAACCACCGTTTCAAGGTCACGAACCCATGCGTCAGAGGATATTTCAGGCACATCCCAATCCGAGGCACCGTTCCCGCGCACGTCATAGCGCAGGAGCGTATGCGTCTTGGCAAGAACGCCATATATGTGACCGAAACATGTCCAGTCATACTGGATGTGGCTTAGGAATGCGCCCGCCCTAACCATCAGCGGCCCCTCACCAACCGTCCGGTAGGCCAGCCGGACGCCGTCCGGCGCCCGGCAGTAACGGATCGGCCCTTGCTGACTTTCCATGACGGCGCCACGCGCATCGAACCGCCGTTCATCGAGGGCTGCTTGGTTCTCGGGTCCAACCTGCACGCCAGACCGCAGCGCAAACGCCTCAATCGGACGAGCAATGTTCTTGAGATTGAGTGTGCCAAGCTCCTCAAAAGGCAGATCGAGTCTCCCATGCACATGATCGCGCACCGATCGAGAGACACAGATGCCGCCCGGCGGACATTCAGCCTGAAGTCTCGCTGCTACATTTACCGCATCGCCATGCAAGTCGGAGCCGTCGGCAATCGCGTCTCCAATGTTGATCCCGACGCGGAAACGGATAGCTCGGGCAGCGGGCTGCTCGCCATCATAGGCGGGCGCCTGTTGCTGTACCTTCACTGCGCAGCGCACGGCTCCATCAATGCTGTCGAATACGACAAGGAGGGAGTCGCCACCGGTCTGAACAATCTTGCCGCCATGCTCCTCAATCGCCGGGTCAATCAGGTCCCGGCGTAGAGCCCGCAACCGATCAAGTGTTCCCTGGTCATCCAGCCCGATCAGGCGGCTGTATCCAACCATGTCGGCGTAGACGACAGCCACCAGTTTCCGCCGATCTGGCGGGTTTCCTGCTGGGGCCGGTGTCTTGGTTTCTGACATGGTGGGCAACTCAGGGGGTCACATCGACGCGATAAGCGGTGGGACACATGACTATCTATCACCGAAGGTTGCTCCAGGCGAGGGTGCAGAAGGACAGACATGCGGCTCTCCGGCGGACCGGCGGAAGGACACTATCCAGAATCGTCTCGGCGCCGCTACAATCCCCATCGGGAGCGTCTTGGAGGAACCAATGGCCGAACGTCCACAGTTGCTGGTGCTGGCGACTGAAATCGTATCCGCCCAGGTCAGCCGCAATGCTGTCGCCGTCGATCAGCTACCAGGGCTGATCCAGCAGGTCTTCAACGCGCTGGCTACCGCCGAACAGGCAGTTACTGCGCCACCGAAGGCAGAACCTGCCGTGGGGGTGAAGCGTTCAATCTTCGCCGATCACGTTGTTTGCCTGGACTGTGGCAAGCACCTCACCATGCTGAAGCGGCATTTGATGACGGATCACAAGCTGACGCCGGATCAGTATCGGCGGCGTTGGGAGTTACCATTGTCATACCCTTTGGTCGCCCCGAACTATGCGAAGACGCGATCCGCACTGGCGAAGAAGTTTGGACTGGGTCGCAAAGGGTCAGCCGCACCGAAGAAGACGGGGCGGAAAGCGGCTCGCAAGATGGCGGCGCGTCGGTGATCGGGTATCACCGGCACGGTGCCGGCGGCCAGCCGACGGTTCGGAAGCCGAAGCTCCCACCGCCCCTGCCACCCTCTCTGGCCATCTGGAAAGCCATAGGGATGACGATGCGGGCGCGGGTCAGGGACGACGACCAAGGTTAGTCCGACGGTCACGGAATACCTCCTAACAGGCGACGCTCAGTTCGTGCCATACTGAGGACATGGCGGATTATAAGCTCGTTCTGGATGGGTTGGCCGCCTTCGTGGTGGACCTCGCGTCCACGAGCGGCCATCGCTCCATGCGTAGATTTCCGACTGAAGCGGCAGCATTAACGTGGATAGCCGAACAAAAAGTTCATGATGCTGCCGTTGAAACTGTGAGCGGGGCGGATGGCAACCAATCGTCTACCTCGCTCTCGTGACTGGCTCGGTCTCGCGAGGCTGATCGGTACTCTCGCCCATTCACTGGCTCACGGATCGTATGCGGTGCAAGACCTTGTAAGTTGCTGTTCGATTCATCCGTTGGATAACGTGTCCAAGACTGCGATGTCTGGCTGGAGGATGCCTCATTGTTGATGGTCGAATGGGCGCGATGGTGTCTGCCGGGGCTTCCGCTGTATGTTCTAACTGCCATCTGTACCCATCTGGTCTTATCGTGCGGTCAAACCCTGTTCCATTACAGCCTCGGCCATCACCGAATAGGCGGCATCTTCTACCGGAACCACATCAGGTTTCATCATACGCACTATGCCAAGGGCCATCTCGTGTCACCCATCTATCTTGGTGACGAAGGAAACAACACCCCCTACTTTCTTATCCCGACAATCCTCGTTGCCGGCGGGATGTTTCTAGTTCTTCCGTTCGGTCTGTTCCTGGTAGTGATCGCTGCCAGCGCCGCGTCGTTCTACGCGCACGTCTATCTGGACAAGGAATACCACGTCGAAGGATCGAGCCTCACACGCTTCGCTTGTTTCAGGCGCAAGCAGCAGCTTCATTTCGTCCACCATCTGCACGCGAACGCCAATTTCGCGGTGATCGACTTCTTCTGGGACAGATTGCTCGGAACCTACCGAAGTCCCAACACGGACGCTTGCTAAGCCTACTGCGGAGAGATCGATGCTTTGGCTGCCCGCCGGAGAGCATAGCCAACGGGCATTCGGCTTCCTGGTATTGTGGACAAGGAATGGGCATCGTAGCGTTGGACACCCGCCACCGAGCATGGGTGTCAACGAGGTGATTGATCGCCCCGAGACTGTATTGGAGATGGCACAGCGCCACGTACTTGAGGGCGAGGAGCGGTTGGCCCGGCAGATCGCATTGGTCGCGAAACTGGAAAGAGACCATTATACTGAAGCTGCGGCCTTGGGCAGCATGGTGTTGGAGGCCATCCGCTTAGCACTCGATATGTCGAAGCGCCATCTCCATGACCTTGAGAACCGGTCGAAACGTTAGGTGCCTAAATCTCATCACTGGGTTCGCCGGCCCTGAGACCAGCCGGGCGCCTCTCTGACGGTCTCGACATCGTGGGCGGATGATCGTCAAACTTATCCTATTGATACGTGCATTCTTGCGGGAGCGATGCCATATTGAGGCATGACCGAATATAAAGTTGTACTCGACGGAGTGCCGGCCTTTGCGGTAGAGATTACATGCAGCGATGGCGCTCATTCGCTTCGTGGTTTTCGGACTGAAGCTGCGGCATTAATGTGGATAGCTGATCAAGAATTCCGCGCTGCAAACGCTGAAGCCGAGTAGACGAGCGCTTGTGTCCGTCTGCGCGGAAGCGAAGACCGCGCGCTTTGTTGCATTGTACGAGCGATATGCGCCCAATTTGATCGAGGTTAATAAATTTGGTTGCGCTGGCGGGGACCGGTAGCCGCCGCAGCGCATCAAATAGCACAGCAATCTGTCAAGGCTTGCCCCGCTGCCTGACGGGGATTCCCAGAGAAGACACCCCCGGCTTGGCCGGTGACCTGATTAGCCGCGCCGACAGCCTCTGGGCGGCCGTAGGTTGCAGATGATCTCGTGGTTTTGTTGGAGCGGGGACAGCAACTCGACACCAGATTCGGATATTCAGCGCTCCAGGGGTCGTATAGCGGTGGTTTCGTACCCATATCCATAGGGCACATCTTTCGTAACTGCGCGGTCAGATTTCACTGCGTTAAGGACACATACTTACATGAAACTTTGGCACGACATGAAGAACTCATGGGAAAAGGCGTTTGCTTCGCAGCCACGGTGGGATGGGAACCGCGTCCAATTTGCGATTGAGGCTGAAGGCAAACTCATCCGGTGCGCGATTTCCCGGTCTGCCTTGCAGGAGCTTTCGGGACATCCGCACCTCGCCACAAGCGATTTGCTTCGCCGCTTTGTGGACTCGCGCGAGAGGGTCGAGGAGATCGCCGCCCGCATTTTCCACATTACGCCGGAATGGGTTTCCGGCCCAGTCAGCATTTGGGCCGACGACATAGACTATCCGCCGCCACCAGACCGTGCGCTTGCCCGCGAAATCGTCCCACTCGTGGGCGGTGTGCGGTGCGATTTGGGCTTAGTGTCCTGAACCAACCAACGGATGATCGCGGTTTTGAACGAATTGCTGGAAGGATTATGCAATGCCTGAGCGTTTGGTTGACGTGTTGAACGGCGCTGGCAATGTTCTCCACACCTTTCCGGTCGTGGTCGAAGCCTCGGATGCCATTTCGGACGGGGACTACCTAACAAAAGCATTGAAGTTAGCTGCCCACGCACCGCTCCTTCCCGATGGCGATGTCAAAACCCTCGCGGCTAAAATGCATGTTTCTCGGGGTGGACCTCTGGCTCCGTACGGGGATGATCGACACATCCTGGAGGGCACAATGCAGGGCCTGGAGAATGTCCTTCGTGAGCGCGCCTATTACATTTGGCAGCAGGACGGCCATCCGCATGGGCGAGCGGAAGAACATTGGCATCACGCTTTCGACCAGCACCTTCGCGAACGTGCCTACTTCCTTTGGCTCCAGGAAGGCTGCCCGGAAGGACGAGCCGATGAACACTGGCGCGAGAGCCGCGAATTCGAGACCTACCCCCGTTAGATTCTTAGCTTGTTGGACTTTCTGCCGCGTTGGTACGTGGCACTCCACGGGGCTAAGAATGGGCGATGCATCGCACCGGCTTCGCCTGCCGTCCCGCACTTCGGACACCTCAGGTCAACGGTCACGCGTCACCTCCACCACGCCGCCAATATGGCATAGCGCCCGCCAGGATGCCCAAGCCGTAATAGTGTGACCGGGGCCAGCCGCATTCTCTACCTCAGTGGGCAGGTCGGCATTGCTTCCGATGGGAGCGTCTCGGAAAGACGCCAAGGCGCGATGCGTGCGCGGCGGCGTGGCGGAACTGCGCGCCGCCGGTAATGGAAATCGAGAATCTGCTGAAGATCACCATGATCGTGCGCTATCCGACCGATGTTGCCAAAGTGCGCGCCGGCCGGGCGGCAGTGCTCGGAACACAGCGCGCTAATCATCGGCGGTCTCAGCAATCCGACCTGCAAGAAGGTCGAGGTGGAGGGCATCGCAGTCGCCTGATCGTACGGCTCATCGGGTTCCGGTCCCGCCTTCACACCGTCTATGGACCGTCCGGGCGCCTACCCTCAGCGACCATAGCTGGACCCCGTGGGATCGCCATAAAACCGCGCTACGCGATAGCGACACGCGCAGATCGTGCCGAGGCAGCAAATGCACTTCAGGCGCCAGATCAAAAGCTAAAAGCTATGGACCCCGAAATAGCCCGCAACCAAAATCACGACCACCACGACGCCAATGATAGTAAAGATGTTCATTCTGATGTACTCCACTCGATGACGATGGCACGCGCGGTGTGCTTGTACGGCCGTGTACCCCGCCTTTAGCTCAATAGCCTTGCCGTCGTAGGTGGCTTGGTTCGGCGGAGGCTAAACAAGCCCTCGCTGTTATCGCCACCGTCTATATCCCCAATAGCCGCCTCCTCCGAAGAGCAGAAAGAGTACCAGGACAATAAGAATGAGGTCCATATCTTCCTCCAAAATATCGTATTTTTCTCTCCTGTTATATATGGGTGCAGAATTATTATTTACCAGCCTCGGCGCCATCACCGAGGTGGTGGAAATCATATACCGGCAACGCTCAGGGCTGTTCAACGCTCTATACATCTGAGTGAGAAGGGTGAGTCTGCGGCGCAACAGTTGGGCCAAAACATGCGAGCCGGCCACCGTTGCCGGATTCCGGCGCGGCAAAATCTCTAAATCTATGCCTGGCAGCCCAATCACCAGCAGGTTGCCATGCAATCGTTCGATCAGTTCCTCGCGGTGCTCAGCGAGGTTCCCGACCCGCGTCGAGCCGAAGGCAAGATATACAAGCTGCCCTATGTTCTGCTGTTCTCCATCCTCGCCGTGGTCACCGGTGGCAATTCCTTCCGCTCCATTGAGACCTTCATCAAAGTGCATCGCCGGCGGCTGAACACCGCCTTCGGTCTGCGCTGGCAGCGTGCGCCCGCCCATACCGCCATTCGCTATATCCTCCAGGGCCTCGACACACAGGCTGTCGAGCGGGTGTTCCGCCGCCACGCCGCTGGTCTGTGGAATGCCGCAACCGATCCAGCGCGGCGCAGCATCGCGCTGGATGGGAAGACGCTTCGGCGAAGTTTCGACAACTTCAACGACCGCAAGGCAGCCCAACTGCTGCATGCATTCGACGTCGAAGCCGGCCTGGTCCTGGCCCATGTCGATATCGAAGAAAAGTCCAACGAAATCCCCGCCGCACAGCAGTTACTCGGCGAACTCCAGGTCGCGCACTGCATCGTCACGCTCGATGCCATGCACTGTCAAAAAAAACCTTCGATGCTGCCGCACAGGCACAGGCTCGCCTGATCGTTCAACTGAAGGACAATCAGCCAACTCTGCTGCAAAATGTCCAAGCCGCCTGCGCTTCCCGCCGACCCGCCAGCAGCGACACCACCGTCACCTCCGGGCACGGCCGGCATGAAACCAGAACCGCCGACGTATTCAGCGCCTCACGCGCCGTTGCCGGAACCGAGTGGCAGTTCCTGATCGAGACCATCGTTCGCGTCACCCGACGTGTCCTGCATCGAGATGCCAAGACGGGACTATGGAGCAGCACAGCCGAGATAGCATACTACCTGGCCAATTACCCCACGTCGGCATGCAACGCCGCCACCGCAGTCCGATGTCACTGGCATGTCGAGAACGCTTTGCACTACACCCGCGACGTCACCTTCCAGGAAGATCAGTCTCGCATCCGTCATAAGCCAGGCGTCTTTGCCCGGCTGCGCTCCTTTGCCTACAACATACTGCGCCGCAATCGGTCCTCAACATTCAGTCAGGATCGATATGCTGCCGCTCTCGCCGGAGCCGATGCGCTCCTCAACTGGAAATTCAATTGAGAGCGTTGAACAGCCCTGCGGCAACGCTGACCTGAGATGATGTCTGGCAACCTCTCTCAAAAACTAGCCCATCGGTGACGGGCACGGCATCAAGTTCTGCGCTGCGACTACCGCTGTGAATTGAACATCGCGACCCTATCAACCGCGCACGCCTGGACCGTTCCAAACCGTGCGGCCCGACCACTGTTATTGCGGGCTGCACTCAGACCATCTTCCAGGGCTACTGACGGTTCGCCGGATAAGTCTGTAGAGCCCGGCGTGGCATCGGGGGGCACCGTTTGGGTTCGTCTGGCGTTCCACAGTTGCCAGGGTCTGGCTGGACAGTCATGGGAGCATCCGTGTTTGTTCCGGTACGACCAATGTGATTCATCCCGCCCATGGTTCCGGTGTTCGATTGCGCGTAAGCGAAGGGTGCCAGCACTAGAAACGATGTTGCCAGAATGATAATCCGCATTGTTCCGTTCCCTCCTTCGTAGGTTAGGCGCTGTTCACGTCGTCCCGTTTCATCGACAGCCGCGCCCTGTTCGTTGGGAGTACCGCGTCAGCCCGTAGCGTATTTGAACTCTGGCAACATCTTGAGCCCGTCCTTGGTGCCGCCCGGCAGTGTTATCTTGTTGTCGGTGAACTTCAGCGTGTCATAAGGGACGACCACGAAGCGACTGCCCATGCCCAGGAAGCCACCTATGGACAGCACAGCATATGGCTGTTTGCCATCGCTGCTCACAAGGATGTCGTCAATCTTGCCGATGGTTTCGTTGGCATCGTTGACGACGCCGCTGCCAATGATCTTTGAAGCGCGATAGCCGGCCGCTAGCTTTTGCACATCGAGCTTGACAAGCTCTACCGTCTGCGGCGTTCCTTGCGCTCCTGCACCGCCGGAGAGAAGGGAGACGCCGATCATTGCTGCACTGGCTAGAATCATCGCTCTATTCATTTTATTGCCGCTCCGACGCCGGATGACGTTCTACAGGTCCAATTTGCTTGCATCGTCCTCGCGCACTACTCCTTTAGCGCATCCCTTACCGTGTCCTTGACGCCCCCAATGGCGTTCTGGACCTTGCCCGCAGCCTTGTCGGCCTTGCCTTCAGCCTCCAGCTTGGCGTCACCGGTCACCTTGCCGATGGTTTCCTCGATTGACCCCTTGATCTTTTTCGCCGCTCCCGCGATCCGATCCTTATCCATCACTCTATCCTCCTACAGTGAATGCAAGTGAACACCAACACGTCGGCCGCTGAGGTGCTTTGATCTAAATCAACGAGCCCATATTGCCCATTTAGTCGGTTTCCTGCGGCCTCTCGGCCATCGCCCCACAGTTCGGCAACCAGTCTACGAACCGTCACGGCGAACGATCCAGTCACTCTCAAAAGGATCGCACCGGGTGCATCGCTCCGACGGCCAGAGGTGGTGCAACGGGTAGCTCCTCAGCCGCGCCGGCCGACCGCAGTGTTTCGAGGCAAATCGTAACAGCATCTCGCAATGATGTGGCGCAATGGTCCGCACCGACTGCCCGTTGTCGATCGACGCCCGAGACAGGATCACCTGGAGACCACAAGCCGACCAAAACTGGTACTCCCGGCAGACGCTCGCGAAGTCGGCGCAGCAAATGCCGCAAGGGCGCCATCGTACCACTACTGTCGAGATAGGACACGCACGCCATGGCCGCGCCGCTCGCGTCAAGCTGGCCGATGGCGCTCCGCGAGACCGCATCAGACGAGATCACGCGCGTGCCCAAGCCATGCTTCTCAAGAAGTTGGGACAGCATGATCGAGGCGGACTCATCGAGAGGACCGCGCCCGGCAATGCACAACACAGGATAGCTCCCGCGCCATTCCAGGGGCCTATCGGCGGGCTCCGGCACCGTCGTGGCTGGTGCCGACATGCGGGGCAAAATTCGCTCCACGTTCGGCGGTGCGATCACCTCATTCCTGTCTCCGCCCGGAGCAGGATCAACGTCGTCGTACCCGTCCAAATCCTCGACCAATTCCACGATCACTTCATGGATGCGTTCCAGTTGCACCTCGGTCAAAACGCCGCGCCGGATGTCGGTCGCTGCTAGACGTAAGCCCTGGAGCGCCACCTCATCGTAGTAGGAAGATAGGGCGCGGTCCTTCAACAAGTGCGTGGCCTGTTCTTCCGCCTCGTCAGCATCACCGGCAAGCGCCCGCTGGTAAAAGTTCTCAACCGGCGTCAGCGCAGGTCGGTCGCCAAGGATCACGTCCAGGAACTCCAGTCGTTCGATATGGCGGCCGAGCACGACAAGACACAGAGACAGTGGCGTTGATAGAAGCAGCCCAATCGGACCCCACAGCCACGCCCAGAATATGGCCCCCACTATCACCGAGACTGGTGACAGTCCGGTGCTGTTGCCATACAATACCGGTTCGACGGCCTGCCCCATGATCGGCTCGACCACCATGAAGAGCGCAGCTACCCAGATCAGTTTTGCCCAACCAGGATCGATCGCCGCGCCAAGTGCCATCGGCAAAAGCGCGGCCATCGGGCTGCCCACGTAGGGCACAAACCGCAGCAACGCTGCCAAAACGCCCCAGAGGGTCGGGCTCGGGATGCCAATGAAGAACAACCCCGTACCGATGATCAGACCAAATGTGGCATTGATACCAAGCTGCGTCAGAAAATAACGGCTAAGCCTGCGGGCGGCATCATCCATTGCCATCGTAGTGCGATGCAGATCGCGCGAGCCAGCTAGGCGAATTAGACGATCCCGCAAATCCTCGCGTTGCAGCAAGACAAAGATCGCCACGATGAAGATGATGCCGGCCGTCGCCAGCGGACTGAGCGCGGGTGCCAGAATTTGCTCAGCCAGTGCCAATGGGGATTGCGGCGGTGGTGACACGTCGGCCGGTGTCGGCGTCAGTTCCTGACTTTTCCGCACGGGCGCAGTGTTGGCCAGCACCGGTTTTTGGGAGGCTCCGTGATCCGGTTGCTGGGCGCTCTGAAGCGTATTGCCGGTCAGCGTCGAAATCTGGTCAATCGTCAGGATGCGTAAGGTGTTCACCTTTTGCCGGATCGTTGCCTCATAGCGCGGCACGTCATCGACAATTCCTGCGATCTGGGTGCCGATCAGACCGCCTAGAGCGGCGATCATCCCCAGGGCGATGGCTACAGTCAGGAGGACTGAAGGAATCCGGCCCACATGGACCCGTTGTAGTAGGTCAGCGAGAGGCGCCAGCACGAAACTGAGCAGGACAGCCAACGTTATGGGGATCAGAACATCGCGCCCGAGATAAAGCCCGGCAACTACCACAACTCCAACTGCCAACGTCAACAGGCCGCGAATACTAGGTGTCTCCGCCGAGGGAATCGGTGTTCCAGAGCGAAGTGAGCGCGATAGTACACCGACCATGATAGGTAGCTTTCCCAGAACGTGCCGGCTCACGGCTCGCTGATCTACGACAAGTCCCGGCAACTTGCACGCAATGATCGCCCTGGACTGACCAACGGCGACCTCCACCCCGTGACCCTACCTCGGCGGATGGACGCAATCGATGAACGGCAGGTTGCTGATTACCCGGCGACAACGCTGCAAACGATGGCTCATAAGTCCTTAACGAGGGGGTGCATAGTACGGGGGATTGGGCACGCCGCCGGGCTGCTGGGCGTTACGCCAATAGTTTTGGTCGAGTTGACGCTCATTTAGTCCCTCGATCTGGGAGTCTCCGGTGTCGTTGCCCCGATCGTTGCGCGGGTCCACATTCACATAGGGCGCTCCTGCATGCGCGGCATACGCCGGCAATGGCGCGAAAGCGAGGACGGAAGCGACTGCCAGGAGCGCACCTCCCAGAACAACGGTTGGCGTCGCCACGGATTGCATCATGTTGTTCCTCGCGTTGTCAGATTTTGCGTTGCAGTTGAGTGGCAAAGTTTCGGAATCATTTTCCTCGCAGCCACATCAAACCGTTACCATAGCCGGCGATACCCCTATTAGCCTGCCACCGCTATCACCGTTCTAGTAGGTGTTGTTGTTGTACCTACCATAAGAAGGGGAATAGTATGGGCGTTGGTTGTATGAGTTTGTGTAGGTAGCTGGATAGCCACGGTAGTAGCTGCTGTAGCCGTAATTGGGTTGGCTGTAGCCATAATTGCCGGATGGGTAGTCCGCGTATCCGACGCACCCGCCGAGCACGCTCGCCAGCAGGAGTGCGGCGAGAGGGACCAGTCGGCTTCGAGCCGCTGTGAACTGCTGGTATCGCATGATGTGATCCTCGCTTTCATTGCCACGCACGTTGAGCGTAATGAAAGCGTCTATCCGATCACGCAATCACTGAAATGCGGAGAATTGCCAAGAGGCCACTCAGGTGCCGGTCCATCGTCCGCCGGCTAGCCTGCACGCTCCGTCATCGCTTTGTTAAGATGGTGACACAATAGGCGCGATACAAGCCATCGTCGTCCTTGCACGAAGCCGTGTCGCGAAATCACCATTCGGGCCAACTCCGCCCGTGCAGGCGGGGCAGAGAACGATGGATCGCGGCTCGATCAGGGATCGACCTTCCGTTCCCCGGTCACGGCCATCGATCCTGTTACGGGCAGGGTGCAGCCCAGTCGGTCGGCCCCGCTCGCGGCGTCAGAGGTGGGTGAATTGCATGCCTCCAACCAGCCAAACCACGAGGAGAATGATCAGGACGAGGCCAAGAGCCCCACCGAGCCCCGACCCGCCGTAGCGATTATAGCCATAGTAGCCGCCCCCGCCGCCAAGCAGCAGGATCAGCAGGACGATAATGAGGATTGTGCCCACAGGTCACCTCCATTTCCGGGTCAAGGGCCACGCCTGCCGGCCCGGCGGGAGCGCTGCCTCCGGCACGATTATCAGGGCGTGGACTTCTTGGCCGCCTTATCAATGGCCTGCCCAGTGGCAGAGATGTCCTGTCCCGCCCCTGCCGTGGTATGGCAGGCGCTCAGGAGTGGCGCGGCGGCGACAAGCGAGAGTGTGGTCAGACCGATGATGAGCGTCCTGTGCATGCTGGAGTCCTTTCTGCGTTGGTCCCCGGTTTATGTTATCCCACGAGGGTTCGGCGTTCGGCTGGCATGACGGCGGCGCCGTCGCCTAGTCGTTGGGCATGGTATCCTCAGGTGCTAACTCTCTCGGCCGCGACGCGAGGCTACGACATAACCTCATTCAGCACCCTATCCGGCTCTCGATCGCTATCATGCTTGCACCATTGCCGTTTGCATTGATCTAGATCAACACGAGGCCCGAGTGGCATGGCGCGCGGACAGCCGATACCCGATCACCTCAGGCGCCGAAACCCGAGCATGAGGTTCTGATCAACGAAAGGCGATCAGCCGCGTCTAACACGATGACCCGTCAGGCACCTGCACTCCGATGAGCCGCCAATGCCTACATTTCCCGCCCCGGCTGATAGTCCTGCGATCATGCGGAGACGATGTGGCGGAGCGCAGTGCGCCATCAACCTGCTCAGAGCATCACTTGCCGTCGCTTCGCTCCGCGACCGGCTCAAGCGTGTCTCGTCCGTTTCGCCGCGAGGTGACGAAGTTCAGCGAACTTGAAAGTTGAAGTTTAAGCCGGGGCCGTAGACTACCGGCGGGGGATAATAACGCGGGGGTTCATAGTACGGCGAGCCATAGTATCTCTGGTCATATGGCGAGCCATAGATGATGGGTGGGGCACGATAATACCCGCCGTTCCAGTTATGGTGTTTATCACGATTGTCGTGACCGTGCCCTTGGGCGCTCGCCCGCCCCGCAAGAGTCCCGAGGGTGAGCAGCGCGGCGAGCATGAGCCCTACCGCGACCTTCCACGATTTGGCGTCGATGGCCGAGACCATAGCGACCTCCTCTGATGAGCATCGTGTCGCGGAACGCGATCGTATGCGACGCAGCGGTTTAGCCCCCAGAAGACCTGAATACCTCGTCGGCGTTCTTCTTCTGGGCAGCGGGCATCGCAGCGTAAAGCGCCTTAAAGTCGTCAATCAGGTTCGTCAGCCCATCGACATGGGCCTGGGCAAATTTCTGATACATATGCAAATCGTCAACTGCCGTCATAGTTTTCTGGGGAATTTTCCCAGCTTCTGCTTCCAGCTTTTCCATGGCGGCGGCATTTTCTCGCATGGCCTGCGCCACGGCTTTCCATTTCGCGTCCTGATCGGGCGTGATTTTCAACGCCGCATGAAGGGTCATGATCCGCTGCTCGACTGTCTCCCACTTCGTCTCGGTGGCGCCAGCGGCGGCCGGGTTTTGTGGCGCAGCAGACGGATTCTGTGGAGCGGCGGCCTGGGTCAGCCGGAATGCTGCGTTCGCGGTGCTATCGGCGTAAGCGGCGGCCAGGGGGCTGGCGAGCGTCGCGGCGCCTATTAGTGCCGCGACCGCAGTTGAGCGCGCGAAGGGCACGGGCATAGCAATCGGGTAGGTGGAAGACGGCATTGTAGTACCCTTTTGGTTTCTGGAACCTACGATTCGGAAAAGCCGAGCCAATCCCCGCCGCCAGGGTCTTCGTGTGGTTGCAATGGGCGTGGTCAGCGTTTCGTGGCGTAGGCGTTTCACAACGGAACGCATTGATCCACATCAGAGTACGCAGGTCGTTAGCCTGTGATCAGCACCGTGTGATTTCGCAGACAATACCGAGAGAGTCTGAGCATTTATTCTCGTTGCGCGGCAATGCCGCGCAATCGGCTGCCTCTACCTCGACGCGATCAGCCATGGACGGCTGAACAGCCTGCCCGATGCTGCATTGTCGAGCCGTTCCTCACGCTGGACTGGTGATTCGCCACCAGCGAGCAACTAACGGACTGGCTAGTCGGCAACAAGACGGCGGGGCTCGGCTGCATGCCCGTTTTCCGCCGGACTGGCGCATTGGCGACCAGACTGGCCTGGGCGAACGTGGAACGACATACGACATCGGCCTGTTCTGGCCGCCGCAGCGTCAACCCGTCCTGCTGACCGTGTATCTCACCGAGGCGCCGGAAACGCTAGAACAGCGCAGTGCAACCATTGCCGCTGTTGCTCGTGCGGTCGCGGAGGCGCTCGTAGCGATCGGCTCCGGCGTCAGCCGTGGCGTAGCTGTCGCCCTTGTGCATGGCGGGACCATTTCCCGGTTTGAGAAAATGGCGAGACGAGATGCTTGATTGGTTTTACGATTCCGGCCTGACGATCCTCTACCCTTTGATCATAATCCTGATAATGGGCGCGGCTGAGCTTGGCGCCAGGATTGGCTGGCGGCGACGACGGGACGCAGCCGAAAGGGCAGAAATAAGCACCCTCACAGGAGCGGCCCTCGGCTTGCTCGCGCTGCTGCTCGGGTTCAGCTTCTCGCTGGCGTTATCGCGCTATGATGTACGCCGCACCTTGGTTCTCGAAGAAGCCAACGCGATTGGCAGCACGGCGAACTTTGCGCTAATGCTGCCGGCGTCGGCACAGCAACCAATTCTCAGTCTGCTGCGCGACTACACCGCCGTGCGGGTTGGCCTTGGCGTTCCGTTCGATCCCGCGAAGTTTCAACGAGACATCGCCCGATCTGTGGATATCCAGACCCGGCTGTGGCAGCAGGCAGCCGCGATAACCGCTGAGGCACCGCAGTCACTGCCTACCCATCGCTTCGTTGTCTCTCTGAATGAGATGAACAACATCCACGAAAGGCGCCTGACGGCGCTGCGCTACCGCGTCCCTGGTGCAGTGACGTTTACACTGATCGGTGTCGCGATGATGGCCATGGGGATCACCGGCTATCATGCAGGTATGACCGAGTCCAAGCGACATATGGCCACGCAGATCATGTCACTCACGGTAGCCGTGGTGATCATGATGATAGTCGATCTCGATCGACCAGCGCGCGGACTGATCGAGGTGCCCGTCCAGGCACTCCTGGATGCCGAACACGGGATACCGTCGGGACGATAGCCGCTTAGCACGGTGGGGCCTGTGCCTGCCCGCCTGCCGTCCGCAGATGCTCCAATGTGCCCTGTAGCGCCGAAATTGACCCGTATGCAGAAAACCCGTCGGAAACTGACCTTCGGAAACCCGCAGAACTTCGTCATCCGTTTCGCTGATAGTTTCCTATGCCGTAACCACTCGGTTGCTGCATAGGTTTCGGTCGGCCCAAGTCGGGCAAGTCTGGAATACGGACGAGCCACTGGCGGAACGAATACGCACCCAATGCGAGACCGTTGCATAGTCGAGCCTATCCCTCACGATTGGCTCGACAAATCTGCGATCCGTGGCATCATTGCGTAATCGTTCCTTCATTCAGAAACCCCAGCATGACAGCCAATCCCACGCGTGCGGCGATCTATCTGCGGGTCAGCCGTGACGACCAGACCACCGAGAACCAGCGGCTCGTCCTTGCGAGGGTAGCCGAGCACCGTGGCTGGCTGATCGTCCAAAGCTACGAGGATCATGGGTTCAGCGGCGCTAAGGGGCGGGACCAACGCCCGGCCTTTGATCAGATGCTGAAGGATGCGGTGCGTCGCCGGTATGACATCCTGATGTGCTGGTCCATCGATCGGCTAGGGCGCAGCGTCCTGCACGTGGCGAATGCCCTTGCAGAACTCGATGCTGCCGGCGTCCGCTTGTATTGCGACCGAGAAGGCATCGACAGCAGTACCCCGATTGGTCGCGCCATGATCCAAATGGCGTCGGTCTTTGGCGAGCAGGAGAGATCGATGCTCCGTAGCAGGGTCCTTGCCGGCCTTGAGCGCGTGCGCCAGCAGGGCAAGAAGCTCGGCCGCCCGAAGGTATCGCCCAAGGTCGAGAACGCCATCAGGAGCCATCTGAGGGCTGGGAATGGCATACTGAAGGTCGCCGCGATGGCATCGTCGCCTCGTACCCAAGTGAAGGGAACGCTTCGAGCAAACGCAAATACTCGGCAACGGCGGCATCGAGGCTATGATGCCGCTTGGATTCGGTCCCATAGATTTCCGCCCAAGGGGTGCAAGAAAGAGTTGGCGGTGGACTCCCGCCGGTTGAGCAGCGGAAATCACGACAAAGCCGTTCGGCTGATCGATCAGGTGTATTTGGTAGGTGATTCTAAGTTGCGGTCCTGCTGGTATTCCAGTCGTCGTAACAAATATTCGCCCTTACACAGAGGTGCAATCAACGGAAAGCGCATTGCCATCAAGTTTCCACTTCACTCAGGTACGCCTGCCCGACGAAAACCATGCAAGGTCCTCCGATCGTCGGTGATACCATAGCGAGCACGTATGCCGCTGATCGTGCAACCGGGGTCCAATTCCAACATCCGATGCACTGCAACCTTGGCATCGTCGAGCCGCCCTGCCAGAGCGAGAGACGCTGCAAGAACGCGGAATGCATCCGCCGAGACTGGATTAAGCCGCGCAGATTTCTTCCCAGCGTCGATTGCCTCAACATCCCTTCCAAGCAGGATGAGGGTGAAACCTATGCCTGTCCAAGTGCCAAACGCGCTAGGGTCTTTTGGGCTGAGCCGCAAGGCTTTCTGAAAGTGCGCAAGTGCCTCCTCCAACTGGTAAGCGTAGAGCAATGCGTAACCGCACCTCTGTAGAACGAGAACGGAGTTGGGGTTTGCAGCTACCGCCCTGCTGGCAAGTGACACGGCGTCTTCATAATCCCCGTTAATCGCAGCAGTGCGCTGGGCCAAGGAGGAAAGTGCGTCGGCATTATCCGGCGCCAGATCAATCGCCTGTTTCGCGTAGCGTGTGCAACGTTCGAGAGCTTCCGCTTGCGGCATCCATCCATTTGTCATGGCAGTGGCCCAACACGCATTCCCCAACACCAAGGCAGGGACAAAGTCCGGGTCCAAAACCAGAGTTTGATCTATGAGCGCACGCGCCTCCTCGTTACCTCCTTGCGTGTATTTGCGATGGGCGGCTAGGGCACGTAAATACACGTCGTATCCGTCAAGGTTGTTCAACGGTTTGCGTCGCGCTCTCTCGATCTCCACTCGCTGGATGGTAGGCACCAAAATGCTGATAATGCTGGACGTTATCTCATCTTGTAGGGCAAATATGTCTCCAAGGTCGCGATCGTAATGCTCCGCCCAAAGATGAACTCCATCCTCGGCACGGATAAGCTGGCACGCAATGCGGATGTGCCGATCGACTTTACGGACGCTGCCTTCCACCGCATATCGTACTCCTAGCTGTCGTCCAATCTCCCTTGTATCGACGGCACGGCCCTTGTAGGTGAACGCTGAATTCCGAGCTATCACGAATAGAGTATCGAAGCGGGAGATAGCGGTGGTAATGTCGTCAACTATCCCGTCTACGAAGTACTCTTGTTCAGGATCATTACTCACATTCTTAAACGGTAAAACGACGATAGATGGCTTATCTGGTAACGGCAGAGCCTCAACTTCATCCACCGCCCGTTGCGGGGCCGGTTTCTTCATAGCAGCAGCAGCAGCAGCAGCAGCAGCTACGCCATCTGCAAGATACGCTCGGTCCGGGTTACTACCGAGGTTTTCAAAGGGGGCAACGGCTATCGATGGCCGACTTGGAATGCCGGTTCGATTAGTATTTTGCGCGTCTAAGGTGGAAGTCACCTCGGAGGTAAAGATATAGCCACGACGCGGCACTGTCTTTAGCATCCGATGTGTGGCGTCGCGAACTGCGCAACGAACGTCCCGAACGCATTGGGTAATGCCGTCGTCGGTAACCACTACACCAGACCAGATCGCCTGATTGAGTGTGTCGCGGTCTATCAGTTTTCCCGCATTGGCCACGAATATGCCCAGGAGATGAAACGATTTCCGCCGCAGCGGGACGTTCTCGCCGTCTGACGTAAGTAATAGACCACGGGTAAGGTCCAGAACGAACCCCTCGAATTGGTATACTCCCTCTGGATTCTTGAGCTTCATGCGGCCAGCAGCCCTGTCCGTATTCGTTGACCGGATTAGGAGCATATTGTGCCAAATTGCGCCAAAATTGCATAGAGATTTCAGGAATTGCTCCCCAGGCTTCTCTAGGATGCCGTCCCTGGCCGTCGAGTTCCGCCAAATCATTGGTCGGAGCCCATTGGCCTCTTTGGAGGAGCATTCATGGTCTGGCACGATTTGCGCCGCTTCTTGCTTCAAGGTGCTGTTGCGGCTGCTTTTTTGTCGGCTCCCGTGGCCCTGGCCCAGACCGGCTCGCCATGCGTCATTCCAGACGAGGTCGTCGGAAGCTATTTCGTTGCCGCCGATGGCTTTGAAACCCGCATCGTTCACCCTGCCTGGAATGACGACCGCCTTGTTGTCGAAGATGTCCGGGTCAGAGGCAGCTTCCCGCTCATGGCGGGCTCGTTCCCTATTGGCGTCATCGGTCTAGGCGTGCGTCATCCGGCGTCTATGGTCGGAGGCATCCTTACTTATGCCGCTCCTGCACTTTTCAGCGCGACATATCCTCAGACGGTGGTGTTCAAACGAACCGAAGGCCCTGTTACGGGTGGCCTTCACGCGGTCATGATCTTCGAGGGGCCGCCTGAAGGCAGTCCCTCCGCTGTCGAGGCGTTAACGCTGACCGACACCGAATGGAAGAATGGCGGCCATTTTCAGTGGTAACAACAAGCGCCTTGCCTGGGTCAACCTTCAGTTGGGATACTGCTTGGCCAGCGACGCCGCATAGTTCCAGTGCATTGTTGCCTCCATGCCGTCCAGCAGACCAGTCTGCGCCAACATCACGGCGCACGTGCAGCTACAGGCCAGTGTCGCCCCGGCCCCGTAGCAAACACTTTGGTCAGTCGCAGGATTTGCGCGAAATCATGGAACAAGCTGGTGTGATCATGCCACCAACTGTGCACGTCATCGACTGAAACGGTCGGGGCAGGGATTCGCTCCCAGCCGCCACACGGTCTGGGCAACCGGCGTTTCTGCCGCCCGCCGATCAACGGCTAAGGGCACGGCGACTGGTGGTAAGCCTATTCAGCGGCGCGGCAGCCTGATCGTGAATTCTGTGAATGCGCCCGGTTCGCTTTCCACGGTGATCGTGCCGCCGTGCTGCTTCGTCACGATGTCGTAGGTGATGGACAGACCGAGGCCGGTGCCCTCGCCGGTTGGCTTGGTGGTGAAGAATGGCTGGAACAGTTTATCCTTGATGTCGGCCTGAATCCCCTTGCCGTTGTCGCGCACGCGGATTTCCACCGCCTCGCTGGCATCGCGGGTGGTGACCTTCAGCATCGGCACGAACCCGGTGTCCCCGGCGTTACGCGCCCGCCTCGTGGTCGCATAGAAGCCGTTGCTGAAGATGTTCAGAAACACCCGTGTCATGTCCTGCGGGTTCACCTCGATCGGCGCGATCCGGTCGCCGAAGTCACGCTCCAGCGTGATGTTGAAACTCTGATCCTGTGCGCGGGCACCGTGGTAGGCGAGGTTCAGTGCCTCATCGATCAGCACGTTCAAATCGACCATGCGCCGTTCGGCTGAGGACCCGCGAGAATGCTCCAGCATCGCTTTAACGATGCCGTCGGCGCGTTTGCCGTGCTCCGTAATTTTCTCCAGGTTGCCGGTCAGCATGGCGGAGACGCCTTCGACCTCCGCGCGCTGATCGTCGGTCAGCGCGGCGAAGCATGGCGCGGCGGTCTCCTTCAGTTCGGCCAGTAAATCGACTGACAAAGCGGCGAAGTTGTTGACGAAGTTTAGCGGGTTCTTGATCTCGTGCGCGATGCCAGCGGTGAGTTGGCCGAGTGATGCCATTTTCTCGGCCTGAATCAAATTGGCCTGGGCAGCTTTCAGATCGCGATAGGCTGCTTCGATCGTGCGGCTGGCTTCCTCCGCAGCGTCACGAGCAGCGCGGATTTCCGCCTCGTTGCGTTTGCGCTCGGTGATGTCAGCGTAGATTAGGACGAACCCACCATCGGGAACTGGATTGTGACGAATTTCGATCACCCGACCATCTGGCCGGGCGCGCTCATAGGTTCGGGATTGACCGGCCTGCCCGGTCAGGTGGCGGACATGCTCCTCCACGCTCGGACCGGCACCATATTCACCGCGATCGGCCAAATACCTGACGTATTCATGGAATGTTTGCCGTCGCGCGATAACGTCATCGGGCACATCGAGGATGTCCTGGAACTTGCGGTTCCAGGCCACAAGATGCTGCGTTTTGTCGAACATCGCCACACCGTCGCCCATATTCTCGAAGGTGATACGAAGTTCTTCCTGTCGTTGGCGGATTTCATCCAACAGCCGGGCGTTTTCCATGGCTATTACCGCCTGTGCGGCAAAATTCTGTAGCAGGGAAACTTGCTTGTCCGAAAAGGCGCGCACCTCCTGCCGGTAGATTGAAATGTTGCCAAGGAAAATGTCGTCCTTGACCAGCGGCACGGACAGTATCGTGCGTATGCCGCCCAGATCGACCATCGCGCGAACCCCTGGATTGCCGGCCTTGTAGAGTTCGTCAGCCATCATATCGACGGTCTGTAGTGGTTTCCTGGTCTCAAGAAGCGTCGTTATACCGGCTCCAGGGCGTGGCGTCGGCGGGTGCTCTGCTCTAAACGCCGCGTACGCCGGAGGAACACCACGCTGGGCAGCAGAATGAAAGCGTTCGCCATCATACGTGTAGAATGAGCCGAACGCCGCGTCACACAACCGCATCGCCTTTTCAAGCATTGCATCGAACACAGGCGCTAGATTGCCGGGCGAGGCGTTGATGACCTGCAATACCTCGGCGGTCGCGGTCTGCTGCTCCAGCGCCTCCCGTTGCTCGGCGATCAGCCGAGCGTTCTCCATCGCGATCACCGCCTGCGCGGCGAAGTTCTCCAGAAGCGCGATCTCCCTGTCCGCGAACGCGCGGACCTCCAATCGGCACGCGCTGATGAAGCCGAGCAGGGTACCGTCCTTGCGTAGTGGCACCGCAAGAAGGGTCCGCACATTCGTCCCCTTAGCGGTGCTGTGCTTTACCTCGTCGTCCGGTTCAATCTCGATCATCTTGGCATCGAGAATATGGACAAGCCGTTCACCATCTATCAGCTTTTGGTGATCCGAATTGGGGCGGAAAGGTCGGCTGACAATTTCGACATGTTGTTCGGGGAACCCATGGATGGCTGCGGCCCGAAAATACTCGCCGTCAAAGGTCATTAGCGACCCCAAGTCTGCGCCACAAAGACTGTGCGCCTTGTTCAGGATCGCCTCGAATACCGGCACTAGATTGCCCGGCGAAGCGTTGATCACCTGCAACACCTCGGCGGTCGCAGTTTGCTGCTCCAGCGCCTCGCGCTGCTCGGCAATCAGCCGCGCATTCTCCATTGCGATCACTGCCTGCGCCGCGAAGTTCTCCAGCAGCGCGATCTGTTTATTCGAGAAGGCGCGCACCTCCTGCCGATAGATCGAAATTGCGCCTAGCAAAACCCTATCTTTGAGAAGCGGCACGGTGAGTGTAGTGCGCGCACCGCCCAGATCGACCGTTGCCCGATTGACTTCGTCACCGTTCCGATAAAACTCCTCCTCCGTCATATCAAGTACATGGACAGGACGTTTTGTTTCAACGAGCGGTGCGGCACTCCCACCAGCCTGCCCTGACGGTGGGTTCTTTGCCCTGAACTCAACCAAAGCGGCAGGCACACCGCGTTGAGCAGCAGAATGAAAGCTCTCACCATCATACGTGTACAACGAACCGAACGCCGCTCCGCACAGCACCATGGCTTTTTCCAGCATCGCCTCGAACACTGGCGCAAGATTGCCGGGCGATGCGTTGATCACCTGCAACACTTCGGCGGTCGCCGTCTGTTGCTCCAAAGCCTCCTGTTGCTCAGTCAGCAGCCGCGTATTCTCGACTGCGATGACAGCCTGATCGGCGAATGTGCTGACGAGTTCAATCTGCCTATTGGTAAACGGCTCGACCCGCTGACGGGCGAGGAGGATGACGCCGAGCGGCTCGCCTTCGCGCAAAAGCGGTACGCCTAACGATGTCCGTTGCCGGCCAAGTCTGATTGGCTCGTCAGGATAACCACGAACAGCCGCTACGTCGTCAACGTGGACGGCGCGTCGCTCACCTACAGCCCTATGCGTGACCGTAGGGGAGGCCGGGTCAAATGGAATCGGCCCCATTTCATTCACGCGAGCCTCATATTCCGGTGGGAATCCGCAGTTCGCCGCGAGATAATTCATGCCGCCTTCATGACGGACGATCGCGGCCTGATCGGCGATGCAAAGCCTTGCTGCTGTCTCGGCCACCATGCTGAGCACCGGTTGCAGATCGAAGGTCGAGCGGCTGATAACCTTCAGCACGTCGCTCGTCGCGGTCTGATATTCCAGAGATTCCTGAAGGTCGCATGACAGCGCGGCCTCTCGCGCCAGCGCCAAGTCGCGCTCCTGCCGTAGCTTCTCGTTGGCGCGCTGAAGGTCGGCGATCATTCCTTCTTGCGTCGTGGCCATGCGTCCCCCCGGTTGGCCAGTGTATCGGCGTCAGTCATTTCGCAGGATAGCCGTCGTTCGCCGCTTCTCCAACTCGTCTCGGTCAGTCAGACAGAACGGTGCCGATAGCGTGTCGTTCAATCGGGGTCCGTCTGTCTCATTGTCTCACTGTATCCCATGACCAGCGAAACACCCCGAAATCCGTCCCACACAAATCGGTAGACAGATTCGAGACTTGTGGTATCATTGCGTATTAGACACGTATGAGACACTTTTCCGATGATCGTAGGCTATGCCCGTACATCTTCCCTGGCTCAGGTAGCCGGCCTGGAGGCGCAGGAACGCGACCTTCGCGCCGCCGGGTGCGAGAAGATATTCAGCGAGCAGGTATCGTCGGTTGCCGAGCGTGAGCAGCTTGAGGCGGCCTTCGACTACGTCCGCGAAGGTGATCAGTTCGTTTGTACCAAGCTCGATCGGCTTGCGCGGTCGGTGGGTGAGTTGCTGGCCATCGTCGCCCGGCTGGAGGCCAAGAAGGTCAGCCTCCGGGTGCTATCGATGTCCGGCAGCCAAGCCTTGGACACCTCCACGAGCACCGGCAGATTGATGCTGGCCGTGATCGGCGCTGTCGGGCAGGCTGAACGGGAAGCCATGCTGGAGCGCCAGCGAGAAGGGATAGCACGAGCCAAGCGTGAGCATCGCTATAAGGGACGTGTGCCGACTGCGCGCCGACAGGCTGCCGAGATCATCCGGCTCAAGCTGGAGGGCGTCAGGCCCTCCGAAATCGCCAGCAGGCTTGGGATCGGACGGGCGAGCGTGTATCGCGTGCTGGGCGAACAGGAGAAGGTGGCGGCGTGAGACTGCCGGAGAAGTGCTGGGAGTGGCAGGCCGGAGCCTGGACGTTCGGGGTCACCCTGTGTCCTGGCACCTGGGCGGTGATCGTCTGGTGGGACGGCAATCCGTACAGTTTGGCCATCGCACTCCCATTCGTGCGCTTCTGGTGTGAACACGACGGTGGCAAGTACTGGCCGTGGGATTGGACAATCCTGCGCGTCGTGATCGGCAAGCAGGAGTTCCGCTTCGATCTGGCGCTGAACTATTGGGGCCTCGGTGTCGATCTGGTGGAGACCGATGATTGGTCCATCCACTTCGGGCCGCTCGACATCGAATGCGAATATGACAAGTTGTACGATGTCGATGACGAGTTGATACGACCAGCCGATCTTCGCCTGTTCTCCAAGGTACGGGAACCCCTGGAATGCGAGTGTCGTGGTGATGGAGGGACAGGTGCAAGACAGCCACAGGTCGCAGCGACCCACACTGACCAGCCTGACCCAGGGCCGCATGGCTGAGATCAACCGCTTGAAAGCAGAGATGGCAGACCTCAGCGGTGAAGAGCTTCGGCGAAAGACGGAAGAACTGAAGGCTCGCCTGCATGCCAGCAGGGCGGCAGTTGGTGGACCGTAGCCGGTCAATGCATCCGCACTCTCTGGCAGAGGCAGTCGAGCAACATCGCGCTGGCACCGATTTCTGGATCGCGCTCAACGAGTTCCTGGACGAATTCTATGCAGCCAGCGACGAGCGCCAAAGCATGATCGAGCAGGAGCCGTCTCTGATCGGCGATCCGCGTTTGGACGCCTATATCGGTGCCGTTGGCGAGCATTTGGCACGCCGTTGGAGACTCGATCACATACCACGTTGGACAGCGGCGAAGGAGCGATCTCTTGATTGTCCGTGGTTTCCGGGCGCGGAAACCCCGAAACTCCATAGCTTCCAGCTTGTCTACAGCCCGATCGCATTCCGAAGCCGGGACATCTTCACTGAAGCTGAGCCGCTGCGTCGTCCCGGAATGCCGCGCGACAGTGGGACGATCGCGAACGAGGAACTCTGGACTGAACGGTTCGGCCCAGGCGTCGGCGAGGTTCAGGTGAAGGTGATCGTCGAAGGCGTGATCTGGCTCGATAATCGCAAGCCTGCGCGGCCTGAAGACTAGGGGCCGTATGGTCTTCAATAGATGACCCGGTTCACCAAACGCCAGGAGCAAGCCCTTGCCGACATCTTCCATGCTCAGCAGTTCCTGGAGCCTTTCGCGTGGATAGGTCCAGACATGCTGAACATCGGCTCGCAACGCGCTCTGTCTTCATTGGTTTCGCATGGATTGGTTGAGCGCAAGCGCGACCGTTCTTCGCGCCGGATCAGCTACCGCCTGACAGCCGAGGGCCAGCGTGTCGCGGGGGAGGCCAAGGCTCGCCTCTCTGATGAAGCTGCACGACAATCCGCCGCCAGGACACGATGATCATCGGCAGCATGCTTCCCAGCTTGGTCCCATCGGATGACGATGGACCCGTTCGCCCATCGGACGAACGGGATGAGGTGTGGCGTTCTGCACATGCCATGGCACGGTGGAGGCACTCACAAACGGCCTCCGTGTCCTGTCGATCTCGGGGGAACCAACCGCTCGACACCGCCACTGCCACAGGCCGCCGAGCGGAGGCGATGCTGGCGCGGCAACGGGAGGCATCGCCAAGCCCATCTTCGACAGTGCCCTCCCGTAAGTGACTGAAAGAACGCAGCAATGTGCGCCACAACGGCTGCGTGGCACTACACGTCCCGGATTAGCAATTAGTTGCTCGTGATTGCTGGCAGTGCAAAGCCAGCGGCACGAAAATCAAGGCTGGCAGCAGCCCTGGGTGTGGATCGGAGCATGAAGCACCTGCCGTTCTGCTCCATCTTGGTCTCGGTCAGTGCATCGAGGTCGGCCATGATGTGGGCCAAGACATGCGCAACTCCGTGTTGGTGCGCACAGATGGCCAGAGATAGATGCTTAGTCAATGGAGAACTTGACGCCGGCGTGGCACTACATATTTTGAAAGACCGCAGCCCACCACTAATGGAATCAATTACTTAACCCATTCCTGCGGCACGCAAGTGTCGAAGATGGGCCAAGGTCCACGGGAGGGGCGCTATAAGGGCCGTGCGCCGACCGCACGGCGACAGGCTCATGAGATCACGCGGCTGAAGGAGGCAGTAATCAGGTCCTCGGAAATCGCCCGCAGGCTGGTGTCTATACAATCGGCCACACGCTGCTGAAACCACTCGTGGCGAGCCCAGATACAGTACCGACAGCACTCCCTGTCAGTCGTCGCGCAATGCACTTGTATTGCGGCCGGCCGTCTTAGCTTCGTTCCCACAGCCGATTCGCCATGATCCCCACTTGTGCCTCGATTTTGGCAGCAGCGTCCAGGCATAAGTCTTCGCGGTAGCGCGAGCCAATCAGTTGCACGCCGACTGGATTGCCGTTCACGAGGCCCACAGGGACAACCGCTGCCGGCAGGCCAAGCACGTTGATAGACGACATGAACCGCAAGTCATTCCAAAACAGCGAACGCACGCGTGCGTCGCCATCGAGATCGGCACGGGCCGCCGGGGTTCGCTTGACGGAAAGCGGCGTGAGCACGACTGGATAAGTTTCGAGGAAAGCCAGCCAGTTCCGCAGCACACGCGAGCGACGGGCGATCGCCTCCATGTAGGCGGGACCGTCGAGGATGGTCGCCATCTTCAGGAAACTGTCGAGTGTCTGACGGAAGTCGGCACTACCGTGCTCGCGCATCTGCGCCTCCTGAAGCACCGACAGTTCGGTCATGATCAGATCGCACCAGAGCCGCCAAGTGCCCGCCAAGTCAGGCACATCAGCCTCGGTGACATCATAGCCGGCGGAAGCAAGATGGTCGGCGGCGGTGCGGACCAGTGCGATGATCTCGGGGTCAGTATCCATATCGGCCGGGATGCGGGCGAGCGCCACCTTGATCGGCTTCCTCATTGGCGGCCATTCGAGAGGGGCGGGGACCCACCACGGATCGCGCATGTCGCGCTGGCTCATGGCCTCAAGGCCGAGGCGCACATCGCGCACCTCGCGGGCGAGCGGACCCTGCGCGGACATGAACTGCGCCATCAGCGGACGCTCGGTGGTGGCACTCGGATTGAATGCCGGGATGCGGCCCTGCGTTGGCTTGATTGTCGCAATGCCGTTGCAGTACGCCGGCCATCGCAAGGAGCCGCCAATGTCGTTTCCATGCGCTATGACACCGATGCCTGCGGCGATCGATGCCCCGGCGCCGCCGGAGGAGCCGCCGCACGTTATCGCGTTGTCCCACGGGTTCAACGTCAGCCCGTGAAGCGGATTATCGGTGAAGCCACGCATAGAGAACTCGGGGGTGTTGGTAAGGCCGATGATGATCGCACCTGCCTTCTTTAGGTTGGCTGTCACCGGTGAGTCGCCGGGTGCGATGTTGTCCTTGAAGCCGATGACGCCGTTTGAGTTTGCTTGTCCCTCGACATCGATGTTGATCTTGATCGTCACCGGCACGCCATGGAGCTTGCCGAGCGCAGCACCGCTCGCCTTCGCACGGTCGGCGGCGCGGCGTCGGAGATTGCCTGCTCACTCAGATCGATGACGACGGCGTTGAGCGCAGGGTTCACCGCGTGCATCCGCTCGATATGGGCCTGGACCACCTCTTCCGACGTGATGACGCCGTCTCTGATCGCGGCTGCCGTCTCGACGGCCGACCATTGCCAGACCGGTGTTTGCATTGCCCAATTCCTCCTCGACTGGATGAAAACCTACGCGCAACGCAGGTTGGTGAACAGCGGTTGCGCGGCTCAAAGCCAGGGAGGGCAGACCGCGTGCGGAATGTGCAGAACGCCAGTGAACGCCAACAGGCTGCCAGACCGAGAACCAGCGGAGCACGACGATTCTGCCGAAGGTGGGAACGACAGGCACAGACTGGATCAATCTGCCGCCCAACCCCCATCCACGACCATAGCCGAACCAGTCATCAAGGAAGACGCATCGGAGGCGAGGAACACGACAGCGCCCATCAAGTCCTCGACCTGCCCTATCCGCCCGAGCTTGATCCGGCTCAAGACCCAGCTACGGACCGCTTCGTTGGCAAGGAAGCGACGCGCGAGGGGTGTTTCGATGAAGGTGGGGCAGATTGTGTTCACGCGAACCCCGTGCGGGCCGAGGTCGATCGCCATTGCTTTGGTCATTCCTTCCATACCGTGCTTGGTCGAACAATACACAGTACGGTTTGGACCACCGACCAAGCCCATGTCCGATGAGATATTGATGATCGAGCCCCGTTTACCCGACTCTACCATATGGCGGGCAACTGTCTGCGCCACGAAGAATGCCGCTCGCAGGTTGAGTCCTACCATGTAATCGAAGTCTTCCACCGTCACGTCGAGGAATGTCACCGGCCTGTTTGTGCCCGCGTTGTTGACAAGAATATCGAATGCCCCAAGACCTGCGATAGCAGCGGTGGCTTCATCGAGATCAGTGATGTCCAGTGTGATCGTTTCGGCGGTCCCGCCGTCACGACGGATGCTCTCTGCCACTTCATCGATCTCGGACGTGGTTCGCGCGGCGAGAACCACATGAGCACCAGCTTGCGCGAGTGCCGCCGCACAAGCCAAGCCTATACCTCGCCCGGCTCCAGTCACCAGGGCACGACGGCCATCCAGTCGAAGTGACGGTGTGCGCGGCAGTTCCATGTGACGGTTCCCCCCTTCGCCTCGCAGTGCTTACGAGAGTGGTCCCTCAATTCCTGCGATCGTAATCAATATCAGCAGCAGGCCAGTTGATCCGCTGCTGGGGCCGGCAACCAACGCGCTGGCGATGGTCGCTTGACTGGAGCGCAAAAAGGTCAGCCTCAGGGTCCTGTCCGTGCCGCCGGCAACCACTGTCATCGCCGCAAGCTCAGGATGTAGGCCGTGATATTGTCGATCTCTTCACGAGTCATGTGCAGATCGGGCATTTGGCTGTGCGGTGTCTGCAAGAAAGCTCGCAATCCCATGGGTGTGGTGGATTTCGTGCGTGCGATGGCAGAAAACGTGGGTGCTCCGTTGCTGACGCCCTGCCGTGATGAGGCGTCAACGACGTGGCAACTGCTGCACCAATTCTCTGCCAAACGCCGACCAGCAAATATATCGCCAATTTCCTGAGCGACAGCCGGCACACATAAGCAAGCAAGTAGGGCTATGATCAGCGATGACGAGGTGATCATGTCGTTCGGCATCGATGAACCTCTCTCATGGTGCTCACCCAGTTGGGCACTCAAGTCGCGGCAATGTGGGACCCAGGCGAGAACGAATGGCCGCCTTGTGGGTCCACTGTGATTGTGGCCATCTCAATTATCAAGGTGCTTGATGCTTGCTCCCTCCGATGCGAAAGCGCGGTCTCGCCCGGTTGGATCATTTGATAGGCCGCGCGAGGCTGATACCGCAGAAATCCGGTCTCAGATTAGGGCAGGCTGTCCACGCGTTTGCGCGGTAGCAATCAGGGGGGAGCAACGAGGCACGCGGCCGGCATCAGCTACCGACAACTCAGGACGCTGCGAAGCCGGCCGCACTTCAACCCTTTGAACGAGATGGCCATAATTCGCTCAAGCGACCACCACACGTCAGCCCATCCATATTTCGGGTGAGGGACGACCCCAGCTATAGCTCTGAGGCCGATCTGTTCCCTCCCCTTGAATCACCAGTGAACCAGCCTGTCAGACCACAGCCACCGACTCCAGCCATTCCACACAATGGCGTGGCTATCGGCTTCGAGGCGATCCCCTATTTCACCGGTATCATCAGGTGCTCGTAGGGCGAACCCGGCCACATCACATAAGGCTTCGTGGGATCGGGATCAGCCGTCTTCTGATAACCTGCTGCCATGGTCTTTGCGGCGGCACCGACGATCATCACGTGCGAACCCGTCTGTACCCAATGATTATCGGCGGTCTTCCCTGTCGCATATGGGTCCGTATTGCTGGCACCTGTGTCACCGGCCAGCATGTAGATGAACCCGGTCTTGTCCGTTGCCGGCCCGTGGCTCTGCAACGCATGTACCCACGCCATGGCACCAGGGTCCAAACACATGGGCACGCCATTTTGGAACATGCAGGTCCATTCGTTAGTTCCCTTCTTCAGGGTCTGCATGGTGCCGTTCTGCGTCCGTACAACGGTCGCATCCGAAACGACCTGGGGCGGTGCTGCCTGCATCACTCGCTTCATGTAGTCATCGTTGCTGACTGGTTCCGTCATTTGTTGGGCATGAGCCAATCCGCCTAAACCGATGGAGAGGCAGGTCGTTACAAGGATCATACGCACGACATTTCTCCCTACTTTGTTGCATTTGCTACGTCACAGGCAAGACTCGACTACTGCGCCGAGGGTGAAGCCCTATAGGCGGAAATGACGCAGCTTGCTACAAGCTAACCCTCATCCCTGACCGCCGCAATCGAGCCACACTGCAACCGCATTTGTATCTCGCCGGCCCTTTTGGAACCAGACCGTGCTGCAAGCCCTTTATTCAGGCGGCTGCCTTCACCTCGATCTTCCTCTGCTGCTCCACCGCCTTCGCCGTCTTCGGCACGGTGATGGTCAGTACTCCCTTGGAGAAATCTGCGACGATCTTGTCGTGATCCACTCCCTCGGGCACGCCGAAGCTGCGCCGGAACGACCCGTAGGAACGCTCGGACAGGTAGAAGTTCTTGTCCTTCTGCTCCCTATCCTGCCGCTTTTCGCCCTTCAGTGTCAGCGTGTTACCGGAGACCACAACCTGAATCTCCCTCTCGGTTAGACCCGGCAGTTCTGCTGTTACCCTGTAGGTGGCGTTGTCCTCGGTGATGTCTACCGAAGGCGAAGGCACGCTCAACGAACTCTCGACACGGAACGCGGGTTCGACATCAAACATCCGCCGCAGAGACGGCATCCCCCAGCCGCCCGCGAACCGGTCAAACAGCCGATCCATTTCCGTTCGCATGGTGTGCCACGCGTCGGGTGCATTGGCAGGAACCGGCGCAGCCCTCGTCACTTCCACTGTGTTGGCCATAATGATCTCCTTTTTCCCAAACCGCAGAATAATTCCTAAAATATTCCACTAGCTCCGGTCCGTACATGGTGGCGACGCACGGCAGCGTTTACAATGAGCGGCTTGAGTAGTCCGACTTTTCGGAACCCATGGGCGGCGGGGTTGTGCCAGCGTCGTTGGTTCATGGCTTCGTACGCAAGGGCTTGTTTGTTGCTTCTCGTCCGCAGGACGTGCAGCGAGCATCAGACCCATCCGAACTCGCCGCCAACGATTTTCGGCTACCACCCCGCGCCAAACCCAACGGCGAAGCAAAACCGGCGACATATGGCCACTAATCGGTGCCTCCGCATTGCAAATAAGCCAACAATATCAGTGCCTGTAGGCGTCTCCGTTAAAAAGTCGATAATTTTTCTGGACACGACCGTTCAGTGGGCATAGCGTATGCTTATCAGCGGCAACGACTGACTGACGTGGCTATCTGCTGACCGACAGGGGTCGGCCTCCCTCACGCCGGGATGATGGAACCCATCGTTCATCCAAATGAAGGTCGCCTGTAATAGAGCGATGTTGAAGTTCGACATGGACAACCAACAGCGATTGGTCGTCAAGCGATTGCTTGCTGAAGTCACTGCATGTCAGTAGTTGGCGCCGACCTTGAAGCAACAATATCGGCCGGCGCTGAGGCGAAGAACCACACATCACTGCTCCAGAAGGCTTCATCTTTTCAGGTCAACTATGATGCATGTGAGCCATATCGACGGATTGGTACGTCCTCTCATTGGCCCACTTACCTTGGCCGAACGGCTGATCAATTTGGCAGCAGACGCTGACGACGCTGGCTTTCCTGTGACGGCAGAGCATCTTATCCATCTCGCAGATCAGGTTCTCGATCGACCTGCGGAACTCGGCAATTGAGTTGAGAACAGCTAGAGGCCCAGCAAGACGGCAGACTTCGCGAGTGACGCGGTATCATAGCACGACGAAGACACAGCAATGACGGGATCATAACCTAGTTCCCCGGTGTTTGTCTCGAAGGGAAGTGTTCTGCGCGTAGCCTCGTGAGCAGCCTTTCGCCCCTTGTCATCGATCTAAATCAAGGAAGGCTCCCCCGACCGAAGTTACGGGCATTGTGTTTTGTCCACCACCGAATGTATGCCGCCACGATTACGATCGAAGTGATCGCATAGCTGATGATGACCACTTCCACTTCGGGCGGGGTCTGATTGGCCGTGGCGACCAACAATGCTAGGCCCACATTACGCATGGCACCCGCGATGGCCATCGCATGTCGGACTTCTGGCGAGGGGCTGCCCAGAATGTGACCCGCCACCAGGGCGGCAATCGTGGTGATCGCTACGCAGACAATCGGCCAGAAGTGTGTCAGCAAAATGGAGTAACGCACATTCACCAAGATACTGATCAGCGCCGCGATCAGTAGGATAGCGCCAACCCGTCCGAGCACCCTGCCGATCCGGGCGCCCCTGACCGAAGCGACCCTTCGCATCATAGCGCCCAGACCAAGCGGCAGCAGTTGTGCCAGAAAGACCTGACGGGCGACCGCCGTCGCATCTGCGAATCCGTGGGTGCCGAGTATCCAGTTGCCGACGATCACCCATAGGGGTACAGCCGGCACAGCAAGAATAGCCACAGCGATTTGTAGCGTCGGTGCGAACCCTGCGTCCCCGCCAGACCCCAGCGCTCGGCGCAAGGCGAGCGGCGCACCGGGGGCAATCACCATCAAGACCACACCGACCTGTTCGGGCAAGGAGAGACCAAACGCGAAGGTTGTGGCAAAGCCGGCTATCGGCACAATGACCAGCACGTTGATGAGACCTCGGATCAGCAGGGAAGGCGATCGGAGATGTCGGATCGAGATGGTGGTGCCGATCGCCGCCATCACCGAAAATACGGTGATGAACGATAGCAAATTGACCACCCACAGCGGTATGATCTCGACCACGGCTATTCCCAATTGGAAGGCGGGTTCAGTTCTATGCATATCGAGACGGCCTATCGCAAGCGAACCTTTTTGGGGTGCTTGCACATCGCATTGACTACGCTGGTCTTGATAAGTTCCGCGACTGCCGCCGGGTCATGCCAGGGCACCTACGCTGCAACCCCGTTGCAACCGCTACCAGCACAGATCGTCGTTGGTCTCGATATTCATGATCGCTCACCTCGCAACCTCAGGCTAGCCGAGCGATTTCTAGCGGGAGTCCGTGAAGCTGGTGTCGCCACAGGAGAGCAGCCGAACGCACTGCTTCACGTCAGCACGTCGCGGCTTGGCGATACCTCGTCGCAATCAAGTCGCGGTTCGGAGACGAGCTATCCCGAATTGTTCGGCCTTCAGGGAGGTGGTCAACCCAAGCTGCCGGCGTTGCCCGCCACAGGTGTCACCGCTCCACGATCTCCTCCAGGGCAGCAACTTTTGTTCATGCGCGTGGATGCGACCGCAGGGGAGACGACACGCACCTCGTGGGTCGCCTCGGTGCAGTGCCAGATGGTTGGCTCAGACGAGGACCAGTTGGCGCAAGACCTTGGCCGTGTCATCGGCAGTGCCCTGGGCCAGCGAATTGAGCGGCGCCCTTTATAAGGCGGGCTCCTCCAATTGCAGCCCGATCGTGACGGACCCTTGCGGTAGTTTTTCATCTTGCATTGGATTCGACGCTGTGGAGCGAGGACGATCCTGCCTGGGAAGCGGACTGGCACTAAGGGCTGGAGGTGGATTTTCTAATCGTTTGCGTGCTCGCCATCGCTGCTGGCCTCCTGGCCCCTGATGCTGCCTTGATCGCTCGCCACCACTATCAGCCGCTCGACACCCCCACGAGAGCCCCGGTGCGGTCCGGCAGGCCGAACGGGAGACCATGCTGGAGCGCCCCAACGGGAAGGGATTGCCCAGGGCCGCCATAAGGACCGTGAGCCGACTACGCGACAGCAGGCTGCCGAGGTAGCCAGATTGAAGGCGGAGGGCCTCAGCCCCATGGAGATCGCGGCTAGGCTGGAGGTTGGTGCGGGCGAGCGATGGGCACCACGGGTGGAACAGTAGCTGCGCGCTAACCATTTGTTAGGGTTTTCCGCCTAGTCTCCGCTTGATCTGGCAAGCGATATTGATGGATCAAGGACATGAACCAGCCCCGCCGCCGTCTTGCCGACCTGACATCACAGGAGCTACTCCGCCGGGCCGTTGAGTATCGTCGCATGGCAGCGGCGGCACGCGGCAGCGAGATCGAACAGGCATTGAACAGATTGGCGCTCCGATTTGCGCTGTTGGCGGCGCGGCGTGAGATTGAGGAAGGCGTGCCGATCAGCGAGGCAGAAGCCCATCAGGATCAGTCGGAAGTAGCGAAGCTCGCCCGGCTGGCAGAACAGGCCGCAACGAATGAACTCGACCCGGTACGGGTATTGGCCGACATCATCAAGGCCGTCGCGGAAGGCACTGCCGATCCATACCTTCTTGCCGGCGTGCTTGTGGAAGGTTCCATCCACACACTCGAAACGCGGATGCCACCAGAGCGCCAGGGAGACACGGCTGAGGCGCTCCTTCAACTCATGACAGATCGACTACGAGCGAATGGGCTTCTGGATAGGCGATAAGCGATTCACCCAACCTTCACCCCTACAACCCTCGCCCGTCCAATATGGCAATCCCTAGTGAGGTATCCGCGCACTCGTCTCATACAAAACCGTAGACGGATTTGAGATCGGTGAAGATCGCGGCGATCCTCGGCTCGGCAGCGGCCTGAAGGCATCGCAATAGCCTCCATGCGGAGGCCGCCTCTTGCCGTCAATCATTCAGTCCACGACGAGACAGAAAGCCCGGCGGCTATCGGTGGATCGCGGTAGGCCGATGATCGTCACTATCTGGACCACTGGCGTAGCCATCGGGATGCCGGAATGCCAATCTCTCGCACATCTTCGCAATCCTGAGCATCGTCCGCTTTGCTGGTCGGGCCTGCACGTTGTCGGACAATTCCTTGGCGTACTCCGCCAAGTCTAGCCACGCGGCGACTTCGTCGCTTGTCGGCATGTGAACTCCTCCCCTGGCAGAAAGTCGTTGACCCGCCGTTGCTTGCTCGCTCACCGCCATATACCAATTGCGGCCGACAGCCAAGACGCTGCCGCTTCTGTGCGTGATGATTTCGACGTGCCCGGACATTGGAATGAGGCGTCATCCAACGCCTTGGCAATTCCTACATCGTCGAATGCACGTCAGGCACGGCACTCAGGCTGCCGAACAAGCCCTCAGTTTCGCCTGCTGGCCCAGCCGTGAAGTAGATGTTGTTCGGATTACCACCAGAACCGCCGTTTCCAGGCGTCAAGCTCCACAAGCCATCAATGGTGACCGGATTCCCGTCCGGCCCCGTCAGTTGGCCGAGGAACTGGCCAGTGTTCTGATTGAATGCGTTGATTGTGCCGTCCCCGAAGTTGCCGACTAGCAAATCGCCAGCAAAGTTACCAAACGATGAAGGAGCAATCGCTAACCCCCAGGGAGAATTGAGGGTGCCGCCCGAGCCAACCCGGCCAAGCATGTTGCCGTTGAGGTCGAAAGCATCAACGAAGCCATTGCCAGCACCAGCCACATCGTCATGCTTCATGTCATCCTGCTGGGCGAAGGTGACATAGAGCTTGCCATCCAGCACTTGTACGTTGAAAGGTGCAAAGCCGCTCGGAACGTCGGGATCGGTCAAACTGCCGATCTGATTGAAGCTCTGGTCGAACATATCCACCGTGCCGTGGCTAAAATTCGCCGCGTACAGCGTCGGCCCCGAGTTCGACATCCCAACCGCCAGTCCCTTGTAGACGGCACCGACGTTCAAGGTGCTGTCACCTTCCGCAGTGTTGGTCGAGTTATCGACCGGGAGCAGTGCGGTATTTCCGGCGGCCTGATTCAACCAGCGATCGTCCCATCTTCGGTGGCAAACAGAAAAGTTGCCGGTTGACCGTCGCTCAACATGAAGGCGTTCGGGAACGAGTTGAAGACTTGCCCAGTGGGGGCGGAGGTATCGCCCGTTGGCGACGGGAGGGTGACTGGTGGGTGAACGTTCAATGTCACCGCACCGTTCTGCACCGAATCGACGCTGGCCAGCCCAGTGCCGTTGTCGGAAATCCAAAACGGGCTGGTCGGCGAGAACGAGACGCCCCAAGGATTGACCAGATTGGGATCGGTCGCTTGCGCCGGGATCGATCCGTCCGAAATGAGATTATCTTGGATGAATGTTGGGCCGCTGGATGCCGCCAAGGCGTTTGTCAGATCAGTCAGCGGTATTGTGTCATAAGGCATCTTAGCCTCCCTTGTACCGAGTACAGGGAGGGACGCACGAGGCATCTGTGCCATCCGTCGCTAACGGTTTAGTGTTCGGCGATTTAAGTTGGACGGCTGCTACATACCGGTAGGGCAACATCACTTGCCCGAGCCAGCAACATTGGAGGCTCGTGCGCGATCTTCGCCGCTCTGCTGGAATGACTTTCGCCATGCCAAAGGCCACCGTGTTGTACAGGTCGAAATGGCCGCGTGGATGGGCAACCGCGATGGCCGGGGCGGCTGCCACTCGACGTTGGTATCCGGTCCTATCACGGCTTTTGCCTGTGAAGCCGCTGAATGGGAGTCAGGTGAGATGACGCTTGGCGCTAAGTCCCAAAGCTATGTAATTTTTGGCAATTGGGCGATTGGCAGTGCGGCGCAGCATCGGCTTGGCCGTCCTCTCGGTCCCGTTCAGCGCACACCACTTATGACCCGCATTCTGGCTTGATCCAGGTCAATGACCGGTATGGGGACCTAATCTTCATTCGCCTCTGTACGCGCTCAAGGGAGGGTTGCAGTAAGGGAATGGTTCAATTCTCTCGTAGGCTGCTTGGATCGGATATGCAGAGGGCAATCGTGCTGACGGCTGCGTTGATCGCCGGAGGCTGTCAGAATCATTCCGCGCGGTCGGATTTTCTTGTTCAAAGCCAGCACGATTGCGCCAGGGGTGATGAGGCAGCTTGCTCGATGCTGGATATTCTTCTCACCTACGCTGGTGATGGGGGAACCACGAAACTGAGTCCCGCGTCCATAGACCAAGCCGAGAGGGACGCCAATGCCATCATGGACGGCATGCAGAGGGCGAGATCGTCTCAGCAAGCCAAGCAAACAGGGATCGAGCCAGCGACCATACACGATCCTTGAGCGAGGCTGTTTGAAGAGCGATTGTTTGCACGTCGATAGAAGACTGGCTAGAAGCTCCAGACGAGTTACTAGAAGAGCAGGATGCCGAGCGCCTCCGGTGCCAATTCAACGGCGAGACTGCGATGACTGGTCCACCAAAATGTGGGAAAATACAATGGAATGCGTCGGCCACGTCGAGAATTCTCTGGCGGTATCCCGTCAAGAGTATGCGTGGTGAGCAGGTGGAGCAGGCATTCGTCGGGTTTGCTGGGCTCTATGGCGACCGGCTGTATGCTTTCTATGATACCGGTGCTCCTAAGGGGTTTCCGTACCTGACGGGCCGAGAACAGGAGCAGATGCTGCTCTACAAGCCACGATTTCGCCATCCACAGCAGTCTGTGCTTCCGCCGAATCTCCGGAGGCCGAAGGCTTGGCTCCCGGCCTGACACCGAAATACGGAAGCGTCGGCGACATGATGGTGGAGGTCGAGACGCCGTCAAGCCGTGTTTTCACGATAGATGACCCCGAATTGCTGACTGAGTTATCCGAGGGCCTCGACAAGAAACACTCGCTAGCACTGACCCGATCCGATAGGTCCCTGACCGATTGCCGGCCCGTGTCTTTGTTCTCGCTTCGGACGATGCAGCAGATTGGGGAGGAGGCCGGCTTGGCATTGGACAAGCGGCGGTTCCGAGCGAACATCTATGGCGATCTGCAAATGGCCGGATTTACCGAGAACGCTCTAGTCGGACGGCGGGTACAGGTCGGAGTCAAGGCAGTGATTGCCGTGATCGGTCTCGATCCTCGGTGCAAGATGATCACCCTTGATCCTGAGACGGCGGAGGCGAAGCCTGAGGTATTGCGGGCTGTAGCTCAAGGTCATGGTGGAACTGCTGGACTTTATGGAGCGGTGTTGACCGAAGGCGTCGTCCACGCGGGCGATGAGATCAATCTGCTCGATTAGCTTGTCGGATGGTCACAGGGGGAACCACCAATGGGACAGACCACGCCAGCTTCCTTGTACACACGTTTGGGCGGGTATGACGCTATCGCCGCCGTCGTTGACGATCTGGCGAGGCTGCGTTCCGACGCTCTGCTCGGACGGTTCTGGACGAGCCCCCGGAGCGTGGATACCCACAATCGCGAGCGCCAACTAGCAGTTGATTTCGTCGCCGCGTCCGCCGGAGGTCCAACCTTCTATCTTGGACGGGATATGAAGTTGGCCCACGAGGGAATGCGTATCACCAAGGAGGACTATGCTGCTTTCATGCGCTGCTTATCGGCCACCATGGACGCATTTGCGGTGCCCGAGCCGGAGCGCGGCGAAGTCGTAGCCTTCATCACCAGCCTAGAGCCACAGATCGTTGAGGCTTAGCCTGGGACGCGCACACGGGCGACACAGTCTGTGCGTCCGACAATGCGGATGATCGACCAGGGAGGCATATGAAATGGACATAGAGACGATGGGACCCGACATCAGCAAGTCGGCCCTGATCATCGTGGACATGCAAAACGACTTTGTCCATCCCGATGGTGCCCTGGGTCACCGGGCGCGAGAGACTCCTGAGGCGCGGATCGATATGCCGTTTCTCATGGGCACCATCCCCTATGTAAAGCGGCTCGCTCAGGCTTTCCGCAATGCCGGGCGGCCCGTGATCTATCTGGCGCATGTGCTGAAGCCCGACTACTCTGACGCACAATTTCCCTATTGGCGTCTCAGCCTTGCTCCGGGTGGCAATCGGACGCACTGCGTGCAGGACACTTGGGGAGCACAAATCGTTGACGATCTCAGACCTCGCGAGGGAGAACACCTCATCGTCAAGAAGGGCTTTGGCGGCTTCTCGAACACCCCGCTCGATACGATCCTCCGAAATATGGGCGTGACGACCTGCGTCGTGTCGGGCGTGACCACTTGCGTCTGTGTCTCCACAACCGTACGTGGTGGCGTAGACCACAACTATCGCATGATCCTGGTGGAGGACGCGGTTGCCGAAGTGAACCGTGAGACACACGAGGCGGAGCTAAAGACGATGGCCCGCGTGTTCGCCGATGTGAAGACGACCAATGAGGTGCTGGCGATGCTTGCCGAAGTCGCGACGGCAGCTTCGTCTACGATCTCGGTTGACCGCGAAGTTTTCGCTGACAGAGGAAAGTGACATGTCGAACATCACCAATGTCGCCAAGCAATTCTTTGAGGCGTGCGAAGCAGGGAAGGGTTGGGAGGCATGCCAAGCATATTGCACGCCCAGCGCCAGCTTTTCGGCTCAATCCGAGCCGTTGACTGATGTACGGACTCTCCAGCAGTACACAGATTGGATGAAGGGATTGCTCAGCTTCATGCCGGACGGCCGCTATGTTGTAAAGTCGTTCGCTACTGACGACGACGGACGCAGCGTTTGCGCCTACGGGGTCTTCTCAGCGACCCACACCGGCCAAGGCGGTCCATGCCCGCCAACCGGCAAGAGCACGACGACGGACTACGTCTATGTAATGGATTTCACTGGAGACAAGATTCGGCACATGACCAAAATCTGGAACGCCGGATGGGCAATGAAGGAACTCGGCTGGGCCTGACCCGCAGCCTCAGCGATCCTTACTGAATGGGATGCTCGACAGGGACAGGGTGCCTTGGCCTCGGAATTGATGATCGCTTGACGGCATTGGTGAGAGACGAATTTATCTTATAGCCTAGAGGTCAAATCGTCTCTCACGGATACCACGGACCGCGATGTCACACACCCACCACTTCATTCCCGGCTCCAGCAAACCGAACCAGCCAGCACTTGGTCCATTACGACCGGCTCGATGCAGTCCGCCGTGGGTCTGCTTCATCTCAGCAATCAACCTCCACCGCACATTATCGCGAATTTGTGGCAGACCGCTCTTGCAGAGTCTCCAAAAGTTAGACCACGCGGTCTAATGTGCTGGCGCTCGACGAGTTCACAACGACCCGCAGGGAGGGCATCAATGAAGGCGAGCTTCCAGATAGTAGCGGTCGGCTTTCTCGTTCTGGCGATCAGCACCGTGTTCAGCGCCGCGTGGGCAGCCGATTCGATCGTCGGCACATGGCGGCTGGTATCCTGGACCGAGGAGGAGACCGAAAGCAAAGCCGTCAACAAGGTCTTCGGTGATAAGCCCAACGGCTTATTAACCGTGACGGCGGATAACCGCATGATGGCGATCTTCACCGCCTCCAACCGCAAGCCACCAGCCCAGCCGAAGGCGACCGATGCCGAAGCTGCTCAGCTATTTCAGACAATGCTGGCCTACGCCGGTCGGTACAAGACTGAGGGCGATAAGTTGACCTTCTACCCCGAAATCGACGCGCGCTAGTCATTCGTTGGGATGGAGCTAGTGCGGTTCTTCGTGGTCGATGGTGATCGTCTGCAATATAAGACGGTCCCATTTGTCAGTGGCATCAGTGGCAAGCAGATTGTCGCCAATGTGGTTTGGGATCGGGTGAAATAAGTGAACAACCAAAGGCCCATCCGAGCATGAAAGAGAGTCCAGCCGCTGCCGCGCCGGGTGAGAGAGACCGCACGCTCCCATCGCCACACACCGGCTGCTCTGCGTCTCGTGCTCGATGCCGCCAACGATGTCTATACCGTGGTGGCGGCAAGCGGGTCGATATGACGCCGGCGATGTCGTGCTGACCCCATCCTGGTGCGGGCATGGACATGCCGACGTCGGCAGTGAGACCGCGTTCTGGCTCGACTTCCTGGACGTGCCCTTCGTGCGTCATGTCGATGCGACGTTCTTCGAGCCTCATCCCGACGCATTCCAGCGGCCGACCGAACGGGACCCCGCCTTCCGCATCCCACTCGCAACGGTCCTTGCCGGGCGAACCGGCATGCACAGTGTCGAGATCGCCAAGGATGTGATGCCGACGATCGGATTGCACGCGATCCGGCTGCCTTCTGGTGCTGCTACCGAAAAGCTGCACGAGACCGCGAACAACATCTATGCCGTCGTCACGGGGACCGTGCGTGCCACCATCGGCGGGCAGGCGGACGAATTCCTCGCACGCGGCGACGTTCTTGCAGTCCAGCGCAGCATGGCCACGTTCTTCGCGGCGTCGAGGACGCGACCGTGCTGCGGGTCACCGACGAACCGATCATGACGAAGTTCGGCCTATTACGCTACGCTTGAGCGTGTGGGAATTTGCCGTATTGGAGGGAGACGCACATGCCCAAGGGCTACATTTACGCCGAATTGGAAGTGACTGATCCGACGCTATTCGAGACGTACCGACCACTGGCAGCGGTCAGCATAGCGGAGTTTGGTGGCCGTTATGCCGTTCGTGGCGGCGATCCTAAGGTGCTGGAGGGTGATGGTCCGCCACCGCGCTCGGTGCTGCTGGAATTCGACAGCCCACAGAGGGCGATGGAGTGGTACAACTCGCCGCAATACCAAGCCGCCCTACAGATCAGGCTGCGCTCAGCCAAGACCAGGGTTGTGATGTTGACCGGACATAGCGAGGGCTAGTTCCTCGCGTTTAATTCGGCCGATGGTCCGACCGCCGATGACGGCGATATGCCGACCCGAAGGGGCGCGTGACGAAATTACCTTATACCCATAGGTGAATTCATCTCTCACGGATACCGATGACCGCGATGGTTCACATCTGCCACTTCATTCGGGGCTCCAACCCAGCCAAGCCACCACTGGTTCTGCTGCATGGCTCGGGTGGCGACGAGCACGAACTCGTGCCGCTCGCAGCCAATTTGGCGCCAGGATCACCGATCCTCGCAGTCCGTGGCGGCATTCCGTTCGATGGCGGGTTCGCGTTCTTCCATCGCTTCCAGGATCGGTCGATCGACGAAGCTGACATCGCGTCGCGCACCGTGATCCTGGCAGACTTCATTGAGGCTCCCCCAGTCAATACGGCTTCGCCAGGGCGCCGATCGCCATCGGCTTGCCCAACGGTGCGATCATGGCGGCGGTGCCATTCCTGACCCGTCCCAAGTGGCTGGCGCGCGCTATCTTGTTCAGGCCCTTTTGTTCATTCATGCATTGGCGACACATTGGATGGCATAACCCGTGCCGGATCATCCACGGCATCCAGCGCCTCGCGTACTTTCCTCGTTAAGTCCACAAAACTGAAGGGCTTCGCCATCAAAGACACGCCCCTCTCCAACCTACCGGTATGAATGACGGTATCTCCCGTATATCCGGTCGTGAGCACGACCTTCAGTTCAGGCCGACGCTGACGTGCCTCGTCCGATAGTTGGCGGCCATTCATGGCGCCCGGCAATCCTATATCCGTGAGTAAGAGACGCAGGTCCGGCTGACGCTCCAGTATCTCAAGCGCGGCACCGGCGTTTGGCGCTTCCAGCACGTGATACCCGAATTCGCGCAGCACCTCGGTGCAGTAGCCACGAATCGCGTCATCGTCTTCAACCACCAAAACCGTCTCTGTTCCCTTCTGCTCATCAGCCGCTGGTCTCTCGTCTAGCGGCTCTGGCTCCTCAGCATCATCCGGCAATCTTGGAAGGTAAATCTGGACAGAGGTGCCGACACCGGGCTCGCTGCTAATCTGCACCTGACCACCCGATTGTTGGACAAAGCCATAGACCTGACTGAGGCCAAGCCCTGTACCACGGTCTGCCCCTTTGGTTGTGAAGAATGGATCGAACGCCTTCGCAAGGGTCTGACGATCCATGCCAGTCCCATTGTCCGCAACGGTGATCAGAACATACTGTGTCTCTCTCACGTTGCCAGTTGCCAGTTTAGCATCATCAACTCTCGCGGTTTCAATCGTGATAGTACCGCCCTCAGGCATCGCATCACGGGAGTTCACGACGAGGTTCAGGAGCGCATTCTCAAGTTCCGCCGGATCGGCTTCGATAAATCCTGTATCGAAGCCGAGCACCGTCTTGACTTTGACTCGCTCACCTAGTGTGCGACGAAGCATTTCGACCAAGTCGTGAACCAAGCGATTGGGGTCGATTGTCTTCGGATGCAGAGGTTGCTGGCGCGAGAAAGCCAAAAGGCGCTGCGTCAATGTGGCTGCCCGCCGGCTGGCATCTTTAGCGGCAGAGATCGCGCGAGTAACCCTACTGGGTGGTGCGGTATTGCGAGGCGCAGACAGCCAGCGGGTCAATATCTCCAAACTACCCATGATGACCGTCAGCAGGTTATTGAAATCGTGTGCAACGCCGCCGGTGAGTTGCCCAAGAGCATCCATCTTTTGTGATTGTCGCAGTTTCTCTTCCATCTCATGGTGTTCGGTCATATCGCGGGTCACCTTGGCAAACCCAACGACTTGGCCTCGTTCATCATGAATGGCATCAATGACGACACTAGCCCAAAAACGCGAACCGTCCTTGCGAACTCGCCAGTTTTCCTGTTCGAAACGCCCTTGGCCTCTGGCGCTGGCGAGGGCTTTCTCAGGGACACCCGCTAGCCGATCTTCTTCCGTATAGAAGCGAGAAAAGTGCTGCCCGATGATTTCAGTACGCGAATAGCCTTTGATCCTTTCCGCTCCTGGGTTCCAGTTTGCGACATATCCCTCCGAATCCAGCATGAAAATCGCGTAGTCGATTACGCTCTCCACCAGCATCCGAAACGAACGCTCACTTTCCTTGAGCTTGCCAGCAATGTCGGTGATTCCACGCGGCCGACCTTCGAGCCGGGCGTTCGTTTGCTGGGAATCGGCCTCACTTCGCTCAAGCTCGCGGGTAGCTACCAGCGCATTGACGGTCCCGCTGATCTGGCCAGCGCCGTCAAATATCGGTGCCGAATGTGCAGTGAAGGCAACGCGCGTCCCGTTTGCACGCTCAGCCACAATTTGCCCCTGCACTGGCCGTCCCTCTCGCAAGGTCACCGCCGTGGGTGACTCTGCGCGCGGCAGGGCCGTACCGTCCGGTTGGAACAGTCGCCAATTGAGCCCACCAGTCGTCGCCGTGGAGGTCGGGCCGCTCCCCAACAAAAGCTGCTGTGGCTTGATTGAAAAAGGTGATTTTACCGGCAGCGTCAGTCGCATAGATCGCCACAGGAAGGGCTTCGAGCAGGTGTTGGTGATGCAGTTCTTGCTCGTGCGGCAATTCTCTGCTCACGCTCATAGCACATCACCATTGTTCCGATGACGACTCATCATGCCTCGCATGGTGATGTTTTGGGGAACCTTATGCGTTGCGTTGAAGAAACTCTAGCCACCCACCGCCGCAAACCACGCTCACCAGTCAGAGAGCGCCGGGCAGGGCAATCAAATGTGGTTGCAGGACGCTCAGGAGCGTGAGCCTTAGCAGCCCACCGCGACTTAGCCAGCAGGACGTGTCATGGCTCAGGTTCTCTCAGCTTGGGTCTGAGGACTGGAGGAGGGCGACAGCTTTACCGTCAACGGACCACCCATCTCCGCTCTCGTCCGGGACTCGCTGAGTCTCGAAACCCGCGCTCCATGTCCAGCGTTTCCGCTGCGTCTGAAAGCGGAAGAAAATACATGCGACAAGCAATCCTGATCCTGAGCCTCCTCGGTCTGGTCGGATGTAGCGACACCTACAGCCCTACCCAACGCGCCGTCGGTGGCGGTTTACTCGGTGGTGCCGGTGGCGCCGCCATAGGCGGTCTTGCGGGCGGCGGGAAGGGCGCTCTAATTGGGGGCGGCCTGGGCGCTGCTGGTGGCGCAGTAGCCGGCGCAGCAACCACGCCACAGCCGACTTACAGGTCATACAGCAGCGGTGGTGGTAGCGGATACTACTGATCGCTCGGAAGAGGGCGGCGCAGAGTCTGGCTTTCGCCGGGGCACTGCGGCCGTCGCATTGGCTGCCACATCTACCGACGTGTGGTCGGGGCGCAGCCCGTCTCCTGGTGCGCCGCTGACCGAAGCCGATCCCGCCATCCCAGCTTCCCCACTCCACGTTTTCCGCCTCTGACTGATCGAATTTCGAGCCTGCTTCACAACGGGGCGCTGCCGACAGAGAACTCAGTCGCCGGCATGGTCTTCGTTTGGAGTTCTCGTGGTCTGCGGATCGGGTGTGGGCCTCGGCCGCGCCCAGGACGCCTTCTGGCTTCCTGAGCAGCTTCGGCAAGACGGTCGGATCAAACGGCTTTAGCGACGATCCCACTGGACGGCTCGACCGAAACACCAAGTCGATTCAGGGGCTCCCACTTTGGCAAGGGTCGGTGCTCATCGTCGTCCCCGCTGCTCCATTCCTGATTGGGACAAAGGCGACTGGTAGTCTCTTGTCTGGGCAATGCAGGTGTGACCAAAAGGCTGCGGTCGTACCGGTAACCCAAACCCTCGCGGGCCTGTGCTTTGACACTGATATGCTCGATCATCAGGGTCATAGCGGAACCATTTTTATGCGGGAGGTGATCTGATGCAGCTTCGAAGTGTGATCTACGCTGCCATGCTACTGACGCCTGGAGTTGCCGCAGCGCAGATGCCGTTGCCGTCCTTTGAACCAGCCCAACCGCTTAACGGGCTCTACATCGGAGCCGGAGTCGGCCTGAACTGGTTGCAAAACGAACACCTGATCGGCACGCAGGGAACCGCCGTCAACGGCGCCATTAGCTCCAATCTCGGCATGGTCGGCGTGGCATCGGTCGGCTACGCGGTGCCTTACTATGGCTTGCGTGTCGAACTCGAAGGCGATCTGCGCAACAATCCGGTCAACTCGGCGCATGATCTCGGCTTCCCCGCCATAGCGGGCGGGCGGGAGCGCAAGTATGGGCCGATGGTCAATGTCCTCTACGATTTCGGCAACTTACTTCCGGTCCCCTATTTCGCCCCCTATGTCGGCGTGGGCGTCGGCTGGCAATGGGCGCGTCTGTCGGGGTTCCACGTGAACGGAGCGCCAACTGGCTTCCCGGCCTTCAACTCCGGCGATACGACGGGGGCCATCGCTTATCAATTCATCCTGGGTGGCGCGGTGCCGATTCCCGCAGTGCGCGGATTGGCGATGACAGCAGAGTACCGCTTCCTCGGTGTCGGTTCACGAACCTACGATGTGACAACGGTTGCCGCTGCGGGCGGAGCCGCCTTGCCAACTCGTGTGAAGCTCGGCAACGACTTCAATCATAGTTTGCTCATCGGTCTGCGCTATAACTTCGGTGTCGCGCCGCCACCTCCACCGGCCCCGGCGCCGGTTCCGGCGCAGGCACCGGCCCGGTCGTATCTGGTGTTCTTCGATTGGGACAAGGCGACACTCACCGATCGCGCCCGACAGATCATCAAAGAGGCGGCGGACAACTCGACGCATGTCCAGTACACGCGGATCGAGGTGAACGGCTACACCGATACCTCAGGCACGCCGAAGTACAACGAGGGCCTGTCAGTGCGTCGCGCTCGGGCTGTGCAGGCCGAACTGGTCAAGGATGGCGTGCCGGAAAACGCCATCACCATCCAGGGCTTCGGCGACACGCACCTACTGGTTCCAACCGGCCCAGGCGTCCGCGAGCCGCAGAACCGGCGGGTGGAGATCATCATTCGTTGACTTGCTGCCGAATTCTCGTCTATCAATCGGGAGCACTTCGAAACTGGTTTTCTGGGCTGTGCCGACATTTCTCGGTGCAGCCCAAATTTTTTTCACTGAAGATGGCGAAGTCGGCCCCGGTCCCGCCGCAGCCGAACGAGGCCGGTTTCTCTCATCATTAGCAACAAAGAGGGGCGCGGTGGCCTTTCGTTAGGCTATTTCCGGGAGCCATTGCCGCTGTGCGAAACATTTGTAGCCTGAGCGAGGCGGCTCGACGCTCTGCTCCGCCGCCACCGTCTTGTCTGCGTGCCGAAATGTCGAGTGCGGTCACAGCACATCCCTATCGAACATCCGCCGGCACGACGCTGATGCTGTTGAACGGCGAGCCATTGATCAATTTCGTGCTGACAACGGTGTAAACCAGCACATCCTTCTCCGCGTCAAATGCGCGATGGATTTGGAACGATTTGAAAAACAGTGAGGCAGAGGCGAATGCGATCACCTCGGACTTTCGCAGTCCAGGCGGCACAGCGATTGGGCCGACGGCCCGACAGGCGATCGAAAACCGGCTCGGGTCCTCTGCCAATCCGAGCCCACCCTTGATCCCTCCGGTATCGGCACGTGACATATAGCACGAGACGTTCGTGATCTCTGGGTCGTCGTATCGCTCGACAACGATCTTGTCGTTCGGGCCGAACCAGCGAAATGTGGTGCTGATTGCATCGATCCGCGTCTGCGGCGAAGCCGGAATTGCGAGAGTGAAGAGCAAGGCGAGACTGTAGATGGTCGCACGCATGATTCATGGTCCTTGCCGTCAGATTAACTCATAGCAACTGCACCAGTCCGAGCGATCGCCGTCGCTCAGCTATTCCATCTCCGCTCCTCAAAGCGATGCTCTTCAATAGCTTCGGGCTCTTCGCCGTCGAGTTTGGCTAGCTCTGTCCGGGCTCGTCCTTCTGCCTTCAGCAGTTCGTCCAGCTTTGCATGGATCGCCTGGGTGTCCCGGTGTTCCGCACGTTGAATGAACAGAGTCATGATCCAGGTGGCAATCGTCGCAACAGCATGCCAGTCCAGGCTATTAAAGCTGAAGACCAGCCATGCCACGACGTAGCACAGCACGATAACGAATGCTGCCGGATGTGCGGTCAGTACTCCCACGCGGGTCAATGCTGGCGCAATACACCGGATCATTCTGTGTGTTCCCTTGTGTGCCAGCGACCATCAAACCCCACACGCGAACAGCCGGCCCTGGAAAGGACCGGCTGTGGCTAGCAACCACGACCTGCTTCGAAGCTCGATATTACGGCGTCCGGTTCGTCGGCTGCTGTTCGCGATCTACCTCGATTTCTTCCTTGCGAGCCGTGTCGCGTACCGTCTCGGTGCGCTCTGTGCCCTCTCGGCGGACCGCGACTTCCTCGCTCACCTCGGCGGTCTTGTTGACCATTGGAACCTCATGCGACTCACGGACTTCTATAGTGCGCTCCTCAAACGCACGGTCACCGACCGTCGTGCCCTGAGCCGGCCTGCGCTCGATTTCGACCCGTTCATCACGCAAATTGACCTGCTGCTCGACCGGACGCTCGACGACAAAACGGCGCACGCGAACCGGTCGCTCCACCCGTTCCTTACCGACCTGAACCTGCTCCTCGGCCAACGGGATGGCTTCGTCGTCCTGGCCGTGCGCGGCACCCATCCGCTGTTCCCCTGAAGCCGACCTTTGTTCGGCCGTGATCCCCATGCGCTGTTCGTCCCCCGTGGTTGTCGAAGTGGTGGTTCTGCTTTCGGCTCCGGTGTCCTCAAGGCCAATCGGATTCTGGTCAGCGAGCAGGCGCATCACCCTTTCGCTATCGGCCTGATCGACATGAACGGCGACGACCGTGTTGCCAGCTTCGATCGACCGCGAATAATACTGATCGTCAGTGTCGGCATAGTTCGGGTCACGCCAGTCGCCGCGATCTTCGCCTGTTAGCCAGGACCAGAAGCCACCCGACGCTCTTGTATCGGCGGGGGCCGCCTGTGACTGGTAGTGGGCACCCTGCTCCTGGGTGGTTTCAGGACGGCCGGGGATGGAAGGATCATCCCGGCGATAGCGGCGGATCGCGGAGGACGGCAAACTGTTGGCTTGTAATGCACGCACAGCTTCATCGGCATCTACCGCCGTCTTAGTAAATACGGCTACGATAACTTCTGGCATTGCGGATAACTCCTAAATCAGTGGAAGTCGATCAGGAATGGATGTTCCCCCTTTGGGATCACCTCGTCGGGTGCCAGCCGCTGCTGGAATACTCTTCGCGGTGCTCGCGCCAATCCCTCGATGGCCGGCGATCAAGAATCGCCTCGACTTTGGGAATGTCGGCCTCGTCAGCTTGCACGGCCACCAGCGTGCTGCCGCGCCGCACGCCTTCTTCATAGACCTCAGCCTCTTCCCGGCTTACGCCAGCACTGGTCAGTGCGCCGATCAGGCCCCCAGCGACCGCCCCGGTGGCGGCGCCTGCCAAGGTGGTCGCAAGCCAGCCAGCGGCCACCAGACGGGCCAATACCGGGAATGGCCATGACACCCAGGCCGGTAAGCAGACCGACGATGCCGCCAACGGCCGCCCCTGCGCCGGCGCCTGGGCCAGCATTGGAGGTCTCGGTGCGCTGGGTCTCAACCGTGGTATCGCGGCCACGCGCGTTCTCGTTGGCCACCAGACTTATCTTGCGGTCGGAGTTGAGATCGGCTCCTTCCAACTCGGTCACCACCGTGACGGCATCAGCGTAGTTGTCGTATAGCCGGGATACGGTACGCATCAGTGGGTCTCCCCGACGTTGCCTTTGTAATCCAGCCAGACTGGCACTTGCCGGCCGCTGTGCTGCGCTGTTCCCCGCCATACGCCGTCGTCATCCTTCTTCAGCCCGCCGACGTTGCTGTAGCCGCGCTGGGCAATCCGGTCTTTGGCTTGGCCTTCGGTGAAACTGTTCGAGCCCTTGGCCGGCGCCACCGTGTCATTGGCGTTCGATGTCGTGGCCGCTGCCGGGTTGTGGCTTTCGCTCGAAGTCGTATTCGGCGGCGCCAGGGTGGCGTTTGGGGGATGCGCAGGTGGGTTGGTGGTCTGAGCAGCGGCGACACCACCGACAAGGCACGCCGCCACTGTGACCGCAGCAAACCTCATATTGTCTCTCCTTCGGGGATGAAGAATCTCTAACGCAACATCGCTGCCCCGGTTGCGTTCGCGGTCAAAACAACAATCGTTGCCTTTTCCACGGTGCCGCTAGCCGGCTTCGTTGCGTGTCGGTCCGGCAGGCTCCGGCAGCTATGCCAAGCCATGGCGGCTTATTCAATCGCGTATGAGGTTACGCAACCCTACCGACCCTTTTGCGTTGGTCCGCTGGGTATTTCAGAGGGTTCTGTAAATTGAAAATCGCGCAGGTCGCTCCACTCGCCGAATCAGTGCCACCCCGGCTGTACGGCGGGACCGAACGGATCGTCTCATATCTTACTGAAGAATTGGTCGCGATGGGTCACGAGGTGACCCTATTTGCGACAGGGGACTTGCGCACGAGTGCTGAACTGGTCGCACCCTGGCCCCGCGCCCTGCGTTTCGACTCAGGATTGAAAGACACCAGCATACCGCACGTCTTACAGTAATGCTAGAGGAGGTCTATCATCGCGGCGGCGAATTTGACCTTATTCACTGCCACTTGGATTACTGCCATTTTTCTTTGCTCAATCGCCAATCGACTCCATTTCTCACCACCCTGCACGGACGCTTGGATTTGCCCGAAGTGGTTGCATTGCTCGGTACATTCCCCGACGCGCCGCTAGTCTCTATCTCGAATAATCAACGCGGATTTGTCCCGCACGCAGACTTCGTATCGACGGTCTACCACGGACTGCCGGTGAATCTTTTGCAGCCGCAGTCAGTCAAACCAAGTTATCTTGCATTTCTCGGGCGCATAAGCCCAGATAAGGGACCGGAACGGGCGATCCGAATTGCGCGTCAGACTGGCATTCCGTTGAAGATTGCAGCGAAAGTCGATCAAGAGGATCGGGACTATTTCTCCAAAGTCATCCGACCGATGATCGACGGCCGGACCGTCGTCATGCAGGGGGAGATCAGCGAAGCCCAAAAAGCAGAGTTCTTGAGCGGAGCGGTTGCTCTTCTTATGCCCATAGACTGGCCTGAGCCATTCGGCCTTGTGATGATTGAGGCCATGGCTTGCGGAACACCCGTGGTCGCCTTCAACCGAGGATCGATCCCGGAAATTGTGGATCATGGGGTGACGGGGTTCATCGTGGAAGACGAATTGGAAGCTGCCGCAGCCATTGGCACGATTTATACGATGTCGCGGGAGAGAGTTCGATCTCATTTTCAAAATCGCTTCACAGCACGTCGCATGGCGCTAGATTACCTTGATGTCTATCGCAACTTGGCTGTGCGATCACCACCCAAGTTGCGTGTTGTGCCGTAGCCGTGGGCAATGCCACCGAGAGCCGGCCGCTGACGCTTGCATGTTTGCTGGCGCTGCCGGTGTGCTCCTGCTTGCGCTTCTCGCCTGACCCAGGACGAGCAGCGCGGTCGCCAGAGGTGCAGACTACGTCGGTGCAAGGACGGCCATTGCCGATGGTGGGGGTTGCCGAATGCGGAGCGGCGTCTCCGTCGCGATCGGCTGCGGGTCACCCGGCGCATGAACCAGTCGCCGGTTGGTCTGCGCCGTCTTGCCCCTCGCTTCGGCGATAGGTGCCAAGTGAATGGGAGCCTTCGCCATATCGAACCACCATGCCGATGGCATAGATCACGCCGATGTCGAAATTGGCCGTCGCAGAGCAGATTCGGCCTGTTGGATTACGTGACTAAGAATGACAGCAGCGGGTTCTACGGCGTGAATGAGGTCAATACCCTCGCCTGCGAACACGACGGCGATATCGGCGTCACCGTGGGCTGCCGCGTTGCTATAATGGGAGCGTTCAGCTTGATCCCGCGCCAGCGCATCCTCGTGTCCATGCCACGCTTCAGAGAAGCGATTGCGCACGGCCCGTCCCGTATATTCCTTTGGCCAATTATAGCCACGAGCGATGTTGAAAACGGTCGTGCGAAGGGTATCGTCTCCGCTCGCCGCGACCATCCGCGTCTTTGCTCCGGGTGAGGCAAGGGACTCCACAGCGACATAGAACCGTGACCCTATCAGCACGCCGTCGGCGCCAAGCATCAGGGCCGCCGCCAAACCGCGCCCATCTGTTATCCCGCCGGCCGCCACTACCGGCACGTTGCGACCTGAACTCGCAACCATATCGGCAACCGCTGGAACCAGCGGCAGCGTGGAACGCCCACCGCCGTGACCCCCGGCCTCAGTGCCTTGGGCCACAACAATGTCAGCACGTTCCATAATCACCGCACGGGCTTGGACGAGACTTTGTATCTGACAGATTGCCAGCGTTCCCGCTCTCTTGATCTTAGGCAGAAAAGGCTTCGCATCGCCGAATGACAGCATAATGGCCGCTGGATGATGGCTGAGGGCCAAATCAAGTGATGCTGGCCGTTCGGCTAGCGCCCAGGTTATGAAGCCACATCCAATCGGCTGGTTGCCGGCGGCGGCGAATTCACGCTCCAGCCAATCGGGGTCTGCATACCCACCCCCAATAATCCCGAACCCACCCGCTACGGTTACTGCTGCCGCGAGCGCACCACCCGAGGCGAAGCCCATCGGGGCCAGCATGACGGGATGCTCGATGCCGAGCAGCTTTGTAAGGTTAGTCGAAAACGCCATTGTCTCTTGCTCCGCCGACGCTCATCTCGGGTCAGGCTTGCTGTTATCGTTCATCTGCTCCGCCGAGTCCGACCGGGCGCTGGGTATGGACATATATAAGGGCTAGCCAACCAGCTTCATGGAACCCTCAATGTCAAATTCGACAGCGGAACGACGAATGCGCTCTTGTTTCCGAAGGCCACGTGATATTGGATGAGGTCGCGTAGCCGTCGGTGACAGCGAATAATCGAGCGAGGGTTACCGCCGCTCCTACCGAAATCGATCCTTCCAGCCCGGTCTCCACCACTCGACATACTCGGGTTCCGTGGTTGTCTTCGCTCGTGCCGCCTTACGGCTCATCTCCATCGTTTTTCGCCGCTGCCTTCCCCACTGGCGCCTGAGACGGCTCCTCTGCACCTCTGCAAGCGCCCCCTCGGCCGTCCGGCGTGTGGCAAGCTCAGCCGACAGTTCCGCCTGGACCCTGACCCAGCCGAGAGCACGGTGGTCGAAGCGGCGATCGATGAGTGGCGCGCGATCCGTCTCGATCTGTTTGCACTTTCCTTGGCTGCCGGTTCGGGATACCGGCAGTCATCGCCTCGGGTGGACGATAAGTCATCAACATCGCGTCGAACGTCGCTCCGATGGGCGTCGCCGGCCTCAACTGCTACACCGCTGCGAAGGGTGGCATCGCAGCGATCACCAAGCCACAATCTGATCCTCCGAAAGTGAACTGCGCAGCGCATTGCGCCGCCGCGCCAATCAGGTGACAAATGGCAACAACGATCGCGGAGATGTTGGACACGATCGATGATGCAGGGTCGGGGAACGAGGCGCTTGTGGAGGGCCGTGCTTGTTGCCGCTCTGCTCGTGCTTCTTGCCGTGGCAGCGCAACTGACGCTCAGCCACTGACAGGTAGCCGCGCCAAGCATTCTTGCCTGAAACAGCCACGGGGGCTTGGTGGTGATGCAATCCTGCCAATCCACCGCGATCAGCTTGGCTCGTCGCCGAATGAGAGCGGGCGCGGGCCTGCGGTGGCGAACCCGCTTGCTCGAAGTCGGTCGGCCGAGTGCCTCATCTCGGCATGATGACCACCTGCGCGGCAAGTGTGATGGTGATACACGATCAGGCACCGTCCTGGCCTCGCGAGTTGGCGTAGCTGCTGATCAGATGCTCTTGCCGGACTGCTGAGGGGTGGCAGCCCACAGCTTCCAATCCATTGTCGGGATCGAGAAATAGCAAGTTCGCTCGATCCAATTTCCGCCACACGTCCTCTAGCCTTTCACCCCGCCCCTGCTGGCCTCGCGTCTTCGCCCCTCCTATGGCGATGAACTCACCAGCGAACATGGCACCAGGGAGGATGTCGGCCGCTTCCGACGCGTGAACACGATCTCCCGCAGCGTGTCGAACAGGTCTGGGTCGAAGTGGCGCCATTGGTGAGGATGGCTCAGATAGCTGATGTGCCGGCCATCCCGATTGTGGCTTTCGTCTGGAAACAGCCACCATGCAATGCCGAGATGGAATCCGGGTGATAGCGCCCGCAGGATGCCCAGCTTCAGATAGTCGCCGATGTCGCCGACGTAGCGATTTTGCATCGTTGAAGCATGTCACCCATCA
>CAWBST010000019.1:0-48998 GCA_963791495.1 uncultured Alphaproteobacteria bacterium | reverse complement strand
TCACGGTGATGTCGGCGCTCGCGGTCGAGCACAATTCGATCAATCTGGGCCAGGGCTTTCCGGATGACGAGGGGCCGGCGGACGTGGTGCAGGCAGCGGTCGATGCCCTGAAGGATGGTCGCAATCAGTATCCACCGATGCCCGGTGTGCCGCAGCTGCGCCAGGCGGTGGCGGCGGCCAACCGCCGCTTCTATGGGCTGGAGGTGGATTGGGCGAGCGAGGTCGTGGTGACCTCCGGCGCCACCGAGGCGGTCACTGCCTGCCTGATGGCGGTGCTGAACCCGGGCGACGAGGTGGTGCTGATCGAGCCGCTCTACGACACCTACGCCCCGGTTGTTCGTCTGCTGGGCGCCGTGCCGCGTTTCGTCCGGCTGGAGCTGCCCGACTGGGCGCTGCCCCGCGCTGCGCTGGCCGACGCGTTCGGGCCGGCAACCAAGGCGATCCTGCTGAACTCGCCGATGAACCCGTGCGGCAAGGTGTTCAGCGAGGAGGAACTGGGGCTTCATCGCAGAGCTGGTGCTGCGGCACGACGCCTACGCGATCTGCGACGAGGTCTACGAGCACCTGACCTTCGATGGCACGCGCCACATCCCGCTGATGACGCTGCCGGGCATGCGCGAGCGCACCATGCGGATGGCAGCGCCGGCAAGACGTCCCCGCTGACCGGCTGGAAGGTGGGCTACGTGACGGCGCCGGCAGCCCTGGCGGCCAACGTGGCGAAGGCGCACCAGAACCTGACCTTCACGACCGCGCCTAACCTGCAGCGTGCCGTGGCGGTGGGGTTGGCCAAGGACGATGCGTATTTCGCCTCGCTGGCAGGCGCGCTGCAGGCCAAGCGCGACCGGCTCGCGGCCGGGCTGGCGAGCCTGGGATTGACCGTGCTGCCGACGAAGGGGAGCTACTTCATCTCCACCGACTTTCGCCCGCTTGGATTCAACGGTGACGATGTCGCGTTCTGCCGCCACATCACCGAACATGCCAAGGTGACGGCGATCCCGGTCTCCGCGTTCTACGATGCGCCCGATGCGCCCAGCCATTACGCGCGCTTCGCCTTCTGCAAGCGTGACGAAGTGCTGGACGAGGCGGTGGCGCGGCTACGAGCGCATTTCGGGCCCCGCGTTGACGGAGATCGGGTCAAGGGCCTAAACGCGGCCCCCGGATGGCGGACATAGCTCAGTTGGTAGAGCGCCAGGTTGTGGTCCTGGATGTCACGGGTTCGAGTCCCGTTGTTCGCCCCATTCCCGACCCCAGCTTATGACTTCGCCTCGCCCGCCTGTCGGAGCGCGTCGCTGCATTGATACTCGCCGGCGGCGGCGCCAGGCGCATGGGCGGCGGCGACAAGCCGCTGCTGGGGTTGGCAGGCCGAAGCATGATCGAGCGCATCATCGCCGCGCTGGAGACCCGCCATATCGCGATCAGCGCCAATGGCGACCCTGGCCGGTTCGTAGCCTTCGACGTGCCGGTCCTGGACGATGGCGACTTTGCCGGCGACGGACCGCTCGCGGGTGTGCTGGCGGGCCTCGAGTGGGCCGCCGCGCTGGGCGTGGATGCACTGCTGACGGTCCCCGGCGATACCCCGTTCATTCCCCGAGGACTGGCCGCCGCGCTGGCTCCTCCGCCAGCCTGTGCGGCGAGCAATGGGCGCGCGCACCATCTGGTCGCACTCTGGCCCCTCACGTGCCGCGACGACCTGCGCCGACTGCTGTCGACGCCGGGTCGGCGGGACATCGCGTACTTTGCCAGTGCAATCGGCATGCGCCGGATTGATTTTGCCGTTACGAAGTGGGACCCCTTTCTCAACGTCAACACACCGGAGGATCTGGCGCTGGCGCGCACCATCGCAGAGGGCGAGACATGACGAAGACCGTCGCGATCGGCGGCCTCGGCGCGATCGGCCTCAAGCTGGCGCGGGCGCTGGATGCCGGCGTGGATGGGTTGCAACTCATCGCCGTGGCGGCACGCGATCAGGTGAAGGCGGAGGCGACGCTGCGTGGCTTCCGTGCACCGCCGCGGACGGTCACGCTGGAGGATCTCGCCGAGGCCGACATCGTGGTCGAGGCAGCACCGGCCGCTGTGTTCGAGACGATCGCCTCGGCTGCGATCGAGGCGGGCCGCATATTCGTGCCGGCCTCCGTCGGTGCCCTGCTGCCGCGTATGCATCTGGTGCGCCGCGCACAGGAGACCGGTGCGCGCATCGTGGTGCCGACCGGCGCGCTGCTGGGCCTCGACGCCGTGCGGGCAGCGGCCGAAGGGACAGTGCAGAGCGTCACCATCGAAAGCAGGAAGCCGCCTCGCGGGCTGGAGGGCGCGCCGTATCTGGTGAAGCACGGCATCGAGGTGAGTGGCCTTGCCGCGCCAAAACGCGTGTTCGAGGGCAATGCGTTCGATGCGGCCGCCGGCTTCCCGGCGAACGTCAATGTCGCGGCGGCCCTGGCGCTCGCCGGCATCGGCCCGATGCGCACCCGGGTCGAGATCTGGGCGGATCCCGGCATCGACCGCAACACCCACACAATCCGCGTCGAGGCCGACGCAGCGCGCTTCACCATGACGATCGAGAATGTGCCAAGTGAGGAAAATCCACGCACCGGACAGATCACCGCGCTTTCGATGCTGGCGTGCCTGCGCGGGCTGGTGTCGACACTGAAGGTCGGCACGTAGCAATCGCCATGCTGGCGGAAGTTCTGTACTTCGTCTCGATCGCACTGTTTGGTTTCGTGGTGCTCGGCGCCGCGCAGCTTCCCAACGACATGTGGCTGGTGGCGGGCATATTCCCCGTGTTCATCGCGATGATCCTGGGCTTCATGATGTGGGTCTATGCGTGGTCGGAATACAGCCTGGCCGTCAGCGTCGGCGCGCTCGTCGTACCGATTGTTGCGGCTGTTCCGGCAGGGCGCCTGCTGTCCACGCGCAATCTGTTCATCGTGATATGCGGCACGGTCGTGGTAGGCCTGATCTGCGCCCGCTTTGCATTTCTGGCGGCGGATATTGGCTGAAGGAACCGTTGCGATGCATGTCTTGATCGCAGGAGGCGGAATTGGCGGTGTGGCCGCGGCTTTGACGCTGCAGCGTGCCGGCATCACCGCGACCGTGTTCGAGCAGGTGCGCGAGATGCGCGAACTTGGGGTCGGCATCAACACCTTGCCCCACGCCATCAAGGAGCTTGCCGCACTCGGCTTGCTGCCGGCACTGGACCGTGCCGGCATCCGCACGCGCGAACTGATCTACGCCAATTGCTTCGGTCAGGTGGTGTGGCGCGAGTTGCGCGGCACCGATGCCGGATATGACATGCCGCAATTCTCCATCCATCGCGGGAAGCTGCATGCGACGCTGCTGGACGCAGCGCGCCAGCGTCTAGGTGACGATGCGCTGCAGCCGGGCTGTCGTCTTGTCTCGTTTGCCGACCGTGGTGACAGTGTGGTTGCCCGCTTCGAGCGCCGTGATGGCGGCGGCGCATTCGAAGCGGAAGGAGACGCACTGATCGGCGCCGATGGCATCCATTCCGTGGTGCGCGCTGCATTCTATCCACTCGAGGGACCGCCGGTGTGGAATGGCATGATGCTGTGGCGAGGTGCCGCCGACTGGCCGGTACATGTCGATGGCCGCACCATGGTGATCGCCGGCGGCATGGGCCAAAAATTCGTTTTCTATCCGATCCATGCCGATCCTGCCACGCCGCGCCGGCGGCTCACCAACTGGGCGGTGATGGCGCGCATCAGCGGCAGCGATGGCCTGCCGCCGCGACGTGAGGACTGGAACCGCCCGGGACAATGGGACGAGGTGGAGCCGTTCGTGCGCGACCGGTTCCGCCTCGATTTCGTCGATCCGCTGGCGCTGATCCGCGCCACCGGCACATTCTACGAATATCCAATGTGCGATCGCGATCCTCTGCCGCGGTGGTCGTTCCGCCGCGCGACTCTGCTGGGGGATGCTGCGCATCCGATGTACCCGGTGGGATCCAACGGCGCGAGCCAGGCGATCCTGGATGCCGCGGCGCTGGGCCGGCATCTTACCGGAAGCGGCGATGTGGTGACCGCGTTGGCCGCTTACGATGCGGAACGCCGGCCGATGACAACCGAGATCGTGCTGAACAATCGCAAGGGCGGACCCGAGGGAGTCATCGACGTGCTGGAACAGCGTGCGCCGGATGGTTTCACCGATGTCGACGCTGTAGCATCGTATGCGGAGCGCGAGGCGATCGTGCGCGGTTATGCCTCGATGGCCGGCTTTGCACGTGAGCAGGTGAACGTACGGCGCTGACGTTTGTCTACAGAAGACCGGCGGCCAGGTTCACCGTCAACGCCAGGATGATCGTGTTGTAAAGGAAGCTCAGCAGCCCGTGCACCGCCGCGAGGCGGCGAAACTTACGCGCGGTGATCTGCACGTCGGACACCTGGAACGTCATGCCGAGTACCAGTGAGAAGTACATGAAGTCCAGATAATCCGGGCGTTTCTCGCTCGGGAACTCCAGCCCGCCCACGATGCCAGTGCCACGCGGATCGACATCGTAGTATTCGTGGGCGTAGCGGAATGCGAAGGTGGTATGCGTCATCAGCCACGACACCAGCAGAGTCACCGCCACCAGGATGACATGCAGATTGCGTTCTGCGGGCGCCAGCTCCTTGGTGCCGGAGAATTCGCCGATGACGGCAACGAAGCTGAATGTCACCGCCGCCACCGTCAGCCAGAAGATCGTCCACTCGCCTTCCTCCTGCCTCTCGGCGTCCTCCGCCATGCGGTCCAGCCGCTCGGTGGTGAACAGGAAGGCGGACAGTGCGAGGAAGACGATGACGCCAATGTCCCAGGCCACGATCGAGCGCGTCGTGTGGCTGACGCGATCGGGCATCAGTGGCACCGCAGCAATTCCACACAGGAGACCGATGAACAATCGCGGCCGACCACGCACGACGCGCCATGGCCACAGCCACAGATCCTGCTCGAGCGTGGCCATGCTCAGCCGAGAGTTGCGAGCAGGCCGGCCATCAGTCGGCCGCGATAAGCGAGGCTCTCCACCACGATATGCTCGTCGAGCGTATGCGCGCCGGCACCCTGAACGCCCAATCCATCGAGCGTTGCAATACCCATGGCGCCGGTGAAATTCCCGTCCGAGCCGCCACCGGAACTTTGCGAACTGATGTCGTAGCCGATGCCGCGAGCTATGCCCCGCGCCGCTTCGTAGAGCGCCATGACCTTGCCGCCCGGTTCCCACACCGGGCGCGTGACACCGCGCGTCACCTTGAACTGCACGTCATTCGAGGACGCCGACAACGCCAGCATGCGCGCGACACCATCATCCAGATCCTCCTGGCGTTTGGCCATCGTCAGCGCTTGACCGGTGCAGGTGGTGGCGACGCAATTCACCCACTCGCCACCGCGGATCACGCGAAACCGAGAACGTACAGTTCTCGGTGGTCATGTCCTCGATCTCGATCAGCTTGCGCGCCATTTCGCGGATCGCCGAGCGGCCCTCGGCGAGACGCGCGCCGGCGTGGCTGGGGCGACCGGTCGCTTCCAGGTTGAAGCGTGCGATGGCATAGCGGCCGGTCACCACGCCACCATCGGCGCGCGCCGGTTCCGGTACCAGCACGTAGCGATGGCGCGACGCCTCCGCCTCGATGAGGTCGCGCGTCGAGGGGCTGCCCACCTCTTCGTCGCTGGTGAGCAGATAGGTGATCGGCAGCTTGGTCGGCACGTTCGCGCGGGCAAGCTGCCGGATCGCATCGAGCGCCATGTAGTTGCCGCCCTTCATGTCCAGGATGCCAGGTCCCCATGCGCGGTCGCCATTGCGGCGGAACGGCAGTCTCTCCAGCGTGCCGATCGGATGCACCGTGTCGAGGTGGCCCATCACCAGAATACCGGGAGTATTCGGCGTGGCATGCGGGAAGGTGGCGCGCACGCAGTCGCCGAAGCCCATGCGGCCGGACACGCGATCGATACGCGCGCCGGCGATCACCAGGTCGCGCGACGCAATGTCAATCATGCGGTTCACTGCCGCGACGTCATAGGTCGGGCTTTCGCACTCCACCCAGGTTCTAAGCCCATCCAGCATGGCATCTGCGTCGAACGGCAGTTCGGCTGGATTCACGTGATTGTCTCCTCGGTTCAGAATGTGAAGATCTTGCCGACGGCGAGTGGCACCACGGCGTTCTCGCCGCAGGTCTGCACCAGGCTGCTGAGAGCGCGCCAACCAGTGCAGTGACCAGGCGCGATCACTGTCAAACCGAAACCGGCGATATCGCGCACGGTTTCCGGGATGCAGCGCTCGGTCTCGCCGGAGAGATGGAAACCTCCCATCACCGCATACAGCTTCTGGTCTGGAAAGCACTCGCGCGCGTGCGTCAGCACGTTCACCACGCCGGCGTGCGAGCAGGCGGTGAACACCACGACACCCTTGCCCTTCACCGCGACGGCGAGGAAGCGTTCATCCATGATCAACGGATCGGCTTCCCATTCACCGTTCGCGTTGCGGCGAACATGGTTCTGCAGACCGATCTCGTATGTCGTCACCCGCGGGAGCTCGCCGCTCAGGTAGAACATCGCATCGAGCAGGAGCTGCGGTGCGCCGGTGACGACGGGCGTGGCGCCAGCGGTCCGCAATTCATCCGGCGAGGGAAGCAGGCCAGTCGGCAGCACACCGCCGTCGGGCTGGCGCTGGCCTCGTTCCGCGAACATGCCTGGATGGAGGTAGATCGGCGCGCCGCGTTCCGGCGCCGCGGTCCGTATCAATTCGAACGCCTTCAGCAGGCCGCCGCCATGGTCCCAGTGGCCGTGCGACAGCACCACAGCCTCGATGACGCCGAAGTCGATGCCGAGACGCGTGCCGTTATGCTCTACCGCGTAATCGACCGGGCCAGCGTCGAACAGCACCACGTGCTCGCGTTCAGCTTTCGTGGCGCGGATCACGAGCGACAGGCCGTGGTTGGCGCAGCACAGGCTGCCTCCGGCGACGCGGCGCATGCCCTTGCGCACCAACGCCGGCCACTCGCGCGTGACGAACGGTGGTGTGCTGGACAGGGAGTCCGTGACGTTGTCCACCAGCACCTGGACCTCGAGTCGGTCGACTTCTGTCACCATCGGCATGGCACACTCCTATGGCAGTCGTGCGAGGCGTTCACTGAGCAGCGAGAAGAAGCCTTCGCCGTCGAGAGTTTCCAATACGGTGGCGTTGTGCTGTGCCCCGGTTCTGTGCCAGCGGTCGATGATCGTGCGCCCGCGACCTGGTCCCGGTCCCAGATCAACTGTCACTGCGCAGTCGCGCGTGGTGAACAGATCGGGACGGATCAGCCAGGCGATCGTGCAGGGGTCGTGCAGTGCGGCGCCGGTACCGGCGAAGCGCGGGCCCAGCGGCACGGTTGCCTGGATGTCGCACAACGTCCGCATGCAGCGTCCCGTACCGGCTTCCCGCATGGTCGTCAGCAGCGCCGGCGTGCACAGCGCCTGCGCTGTCAGCTCGAGTGTCGCCAGCACGACTGGTCGGCCGCACGCGAGCAGCACGGCGAGTGCCTCGGGGTCATTCAGTGCATTGAATTCCGCAGACGGCGTTGCGTTGCCTTCGCCCCAGGCGCCGGTCATCAGCACAATACACTCGACCCGATCGGCGAGCGCCGGCTCCGTCATCAGCGCGAGTGCGAGGTTGGTCGCCGGAGCGATGCCCACCAGCGTGATCGGCTGCCTGGCACCGCGCAGGATGTCGCGGATCGCGTCGGCGGCGACGCCGCGCGCCGCCTGGGAGCCGGCTGGCAATGCAATGCCGCCGAGGCCATCGACACCATGCACGCGTGTTTCGTTGACGAAGGCGCCGAGCAGTGGCCTGTCCGCGCCGGCGTAGACCGGCACATTCGCGCCGGCGAGACCGACCAGCGCCAGCGCGTTGGGCAGCGTGCAATCCAGCCCGACATTGCCTCCCGCCACGGTGACTGCCAGCACCTCGAGTTCCGGCGAGGCCAGCGCCAGAAGCAGAGCGAACGCATCGTCGGTCCCGGGATCGCAGTCGAGGATGATCGGGATCGCCATCGCGGTGTCCTTGCCGGTGGGCAGGCAGGATGCCACTCTGCCGCACGGGACGGAACCTCGCATGCCAACGCAATATTTCGCTGTTCCTGACGGTGACGGCGCCGAGGCCGGCGGCAACCAGGCGGTGATGGTGCCGCTGAACAACCGCGCCCTGGTGGCAAAGGACCCCGAGCGCGTGCGGCGGCTGCGCAAGCATCTGATACAGTCGCTGCGCGCCCTGCGCACGATGAAGCAGCCCGTCGAGTCAGCGTCGCCGCTGCGACCCGAACCGGAGGGCTTCGTCGGCAAGGTGGCGCGCGCGGCGTGCTCGCTGTGCCGGGGTTTTTGCTGCAAGGGCGGTGGCGAGCACGGTTATCTCGATGAGCGCGTGATGTCGCGGGTACGACAGGCGCGGCCGGAACTCGATGCGCGCGCGGTGGTGCGGCTGTACGTCGAGAGCGTGCCACAGAAAGGTTATGCCGGTTCGTGCGTGTTTCACGATGAGGCGGGCTGCACGTTGGACCGCACGCTGCGGTCCGACGTCTGCAACAGCTACTTCTGCACGGGGCTCGGCAACTTCATAAAAGGCAGCCAAGTGCCGACCTCTGCCATCGTCATCGCCACGCAGGATGGCGACACGCGTATGTCGCCGGTGCTGACGCCGTAATTCCAGCATCCTGTCCGACGACCGCTTTGGATGGAAAGGCACTCGTGTTTCGGGCGCTCGCGTACAGCCGCTCAACTCGCGCGAGCCGACGGTCCTTCTATGACCACAGGATATCGGTGCTTGGCATGGTAGCGATCCCGTGGATGTCCACGCCTTGGCCGACCGTACCGAAGCTCAGCATGGTGCCGCCCTTGCCGTCAGACGTTTCAACCAGCGATCCTTGCAGCGCCTTGTCCACGGTCAGCGTGTCTCCCTTGGCAATCGAGAAGTCCTCGATCGTGAGCAAACCACTGCTGGCGTGGAAGACATAGGCATCCGCACCGCCGCCGCCCGTCACATCCAACCCGCCAGTACCGGCGGTAAAGGTGTTGTTCCCTGTATCGGATGTGACCACGGACGTGCCAGATCCGCCGATCAGCCTGATCGCACTGGCGCCAATGAAACTGATCTGGCTGGCTCCGCTGCGGAGAGTGACGGAACCAACGTTGCCGCTGTCGAGCATCACAACATCGTCACCCACGTTGTAGGTGCCAACCTGCGACAGGTTCTCCTGCAAGGTGCCATGATCGCTTGCTTCGCTGACCGATGGCGTCGTCCCGCCGGAGACTGCGAACGTCTTCGGACCAGCAGCCATGAGCGCCAGGGTCTGACCGGTCGCCGTCCCATTGTAGCTGACGCCGTTCACATACAGATTCCGGTCGGTCGACGCAGTTCCGGCATAGGCATCGTTGAGGAAGTCCACCGCGACCGTGTGCTGACCTGTCCCGAAGTCACCCTTGAAGATGAAACTCTGGCTCTCGCCAGCGGCATGCCAAGCGCTTGTCGTGAACGTGCCGCCGAGTTGCCTGCCATCCACACTGACAGTGAATTGTGCATCACCCTTATAGGCATCTTCCGACATACTGAGGACCAGCGTATCGGAGCCACTGCCAGTGCTGACCAGTGGCGGGAGGATGGCGGTGCTCGGTATCGCCGTGGTGTCGGTCACAGTGAAGTTGTTCGGAACAAAGCCTATGACTGCCGCACTTTGATTGGTATTCGTCCCGTCATAGCTGATGGCGTCTATATAGAGGTTGCGATCCGTGTCCGGCGTGCCGGCGTATAGATCGTTGAGCAGCTCCACTGTAACCGTATGGTTGCCGATTCCCCAGTCACCGTTGAATGTGAAGCTCTGGCTGGCGCCGGCCGAATGCAGCGCCGTGGCGGTGAACGTGCCGGCGAGCTGGATGCCGTCAACGGCGACGGTGAACTGGACATCGCCTTTATAGGGATCTTCCGACATGCCGAGTACCAGCGTATCGGAACCGCTACCGATGACACCTGGCGATCCGATGTCCGTGACAGCGAATGACCGGGGACCGCCGCCCATCAGGGCCGCGCCTTGGAGCGTTGCCGTTCCGTCGTAGCTGACACCGTTCACATAGAGATTGCGATCCGTGGCCGGTGTTCCGCCATACGCATCGTTAAGGAACTTCACCGTGACAGTATGTGCGCCGACTCCCCAGTCGCCATTGAAGATGAAGCTCTGACCGGCCCCGGCTGCACGCTGCGCCGTCGTGGCGAACGTGCCGCCGAGTTGCACTCCGTCCACCGCTACGGTGAATTGTGCATCGCCCTTGTAGGCATCCTCCGACATGCTGAGCACGAGCTGATCGGGACCGCTGCCGGTGATGGCAGGAGGGATAATCGAGCCTGTGACTGCCGTCGTGTCGGTGACAGCGAAGCTCTTTGGAACACCATTCTTGAGGTCAGCGCCCAGACCCGTCGCTCCGTCGTAGCTGATGCCGTTCACATAGAGATTGCGGTCCGTGGCGGGCGTTCCGCCATACGCATCATTGAGGAATTTCACGGTGACCGTATGCGGCCCGACCCCCCAGTCGCCCATGAAGTTGAAGCGCTGGCTGCCACCCGATGCGTGCGATACTGTCGTGGTGAACGTGCCAGCCAGTTGTACGCCATCGACTGCGACGGTGAACTGTGCGTCGCCCAGATAGGCGTCCTCCGACATGTTCAGCACCAGCGTGTCGGACCCGCTGCCGGTGGTGACGGATGGAGGCAGGATGGCCGTGCCTGGGATCGCCGTGGTGTCGGTCACGCTGAAACTCTTGGGACCCGTGCTCATGAGTGCGGCTTTCTGCCCGCTCGCCGTCCCGTCATAGCTGATGGCGTTCACATACAGGTTGCGGTCGGTGGCAGGCGTCCCGCCATATGCATCGTTGAGGAGGTTCACCGTGACGGTATGCGCCCCGACCCCCCAGTCGCCCATGAAGGTGAAAGTCTGGCTGGTGCCGAACGCGTGCAGCGCCGTCGTGGTGAACGTGCCGGCGAGCTGTATGCCGTCGACCGCGACAGTGAACTGCGCGTCGCCCAGATAGGCATCCTCCGACATGCTGAGCACCAGCGTGTCGGACCCGCTGCCGGTGGTGACGGACGCCGGGGCCGGGACCGTCAGACCCTGGACACCCTCCATGTCGATGCCTTTGAGGTCGAGATGGGCGATATAGCTGCCTATGCCCGCCGCGGCGGCCTTTGTGTGGGCGTGGGCGATCTGCGCTGCGCCGGACACGTATTCGATGTTGATGACGCTCTTGTTCGCGGCCAGGGCCTGATCCAGAAAACCCATACTGTAGCTCGTATCGGTCGGTGGCCGCGTGTTCCCGGTGCCATCGTAGAACAGGCTTTCCATGAACATGCCGTCGATGGCCTGGAGGTAAGTGCTGTTGCCCAGCAGCTCCGGGGCGCCATTCACCCAGATCCGAAAATTTGGGTTCTGCGCATGGGCATAGTCGGACAAGTACTTGACCAGATCGACCATCGCGGCAACGGCGCCACCGGGCGCATTGCGCTGGGCCCAGGGTCGCTGGTATTCGTCCACCACGTCGAATACCGCGCCATCGAAGCCCAGCGCGATCATCTTGTCGATGATGCCGGTGGTTACGGACCGCCACGCATCGGTCCAGTAGGCCACCTGGAAGCTGCCCGGAAAATTCGGGTCCTCGGGTCCGAGGGCTGTCGGCGGGATGCTGGCGAAGTAGTCGCGGTATGTCTCCGCCTCGCCGACGCTGAGATAGCCAAGCAGGAGGCCCCCGCCTGGCCCGCCACCCATCTGATGGACTTGAGCAGCGGTGAAGAGCTGCTTGTCGTCGCCGTACAGGCTAATCGCCTTGACATCGAACGGTGCGGCGCCGATGACCGCGGGGTTGATGCCCTGCAGCACGTATATACTGGTCTTCGGCGGCGCGACGATGACCGTCAGCGCCGCGGATGCGCCGCTGACGTCGCCCGCGAGGTCGGTCTGTTTGACCGTCAGCGCGTGATCGCCACCGTTCAGCGTGGAACTGGTGATCGACCAGTTGCCTGATCCATCCGCGATGGCCGTGCCGAGCACGGTCGTGCCGCCGGTGTCGTAGAGCGTCACCGTGGCGCCGCTCTCGGCGCCGTTGCCCGTCACGGTGGGGATGGTGACGCTGGTGATGTTGTCGGTGCTGGAGGGCCCGGTGTCGGACGTCGCCACCAGGTCAGGTGCCGATGGCGCCGGCGGCGCGATCGAGAGAGTTCCGACCGTGTAACCGTCGGCGGTGAGTGCCGGACCGCCGCCATAACTCGAATCGACATGGACATCGGCGCCGGTGACGTTGGCACCCAGCATCGCCAGCGGGACCGCCACCTCAACGCTCTTGTAGTCAGCCGAGAACGCGAACGGCACCGGGCCCACCGTCTCCGAGTAGACGGCCGCACCGTTCTCCGAATAGGCCGGCCACAGCGTGTTGCCCTTCTCCAGGATCACATGCCCGGCTGTGTCGAAGCGCAGATTGTATTCTGCGCCGACCTGCACCTGAGGGGCGCCGCTGGTGTTCGAGATAGGCACGCCGAACCCGGTAGCCCTGTTGAAGTCGGTGTCGAGCCAAAGGGTTGTGTAGCTGGCCGACCTGAAGTCCCCGGAATTGAGATGCAGCGCGAATATCATGTTGCCGCCATCGATGCGGCCATAGACATCCATCGCTGGATTTGGCGCGGCAGAGTCTATCCGCTGGGCCTGGGTCCACTCGCCAAGATTTCCATCGAGTGCAACGGCGCCGATCGTGACGACCGGGATGCCGGGCGTTTGCGGCAGCGCGACATAGGAGGTGCCCGATCCAAGGGTCGCGAACGCGGACTGCACCCCGCCGATCAGGTTCGTCGGGACGGCGAATTCCAGTGCTGGCTGAGCGGTGGGGTCCTGCGGGTTGGGCACAAAGGCGTAGTCGGTCAGCGTCGCGACCAGCGTCTGACCGAGCGATCCGGAATAGAGCTGTGGGGGGCCGCTGCTGGACCAGATGACGTGATAATCGTAACCGCTGTAGCCGGTCGCCTTGTTGAGATCCGTGTCCAGCCAGATCGGCCCCTGCGAGCCGCCAAGCTTGACCAGAAAAATAAGCGCGTTGCCGTTGACCGGATCGCCGTCGAAGCCACCGTAATCGGGATAGCCGGTCAGTCCATATCCCTGATTGAGGAATTGCAGATTGCCATCAAGCAGCCCGTCGACGGACGTCGACCCATAAGTCGCCACAGGTACTCTCCCGGGAGATCCAGACTTTTGCAGGTGATCGGCCAAGCGAGCGCCTTCGCTCGCCTTTTGTGGGCGTCCATCCGTTACACAATCATTATATTGCCGTTTCGTATCTGTCGTCAACGCGCTGCCGGTTGCACTTTCCGTTCCGTCAGTCAGCGAGGCGCGATCTGATCCGTCGCACAACACGCGACAGGCAAGTTGCGAAACGATGATTTCTGACCAGCCCCTCTCTCGCAAGCGGGTCTGACGGTGGTCGATCAGCCATCGGGTGCAGCCAGCTTGAGGTAGATCAGCCCGGTCATCAGCGCGTCGTTCAGCGCGTCGTGCGCGGGCAGCGCCGGCAGGTCGAGCTCGGCGAGGATGCGCGCGAAGCTGAGATCGACGGTGCCGGTATAAAGCGCGTCGCGGGTGGAACGGTCGCGCATCACGCGGTCATAATAGAGCGCCGAGACCTCGATCGCGCGGTTGGGAAGGCTGATGCCGAGCCAGGGCCGGATCACTCGGTTGACCATGGCGATGTCGAACTCGAGATAGTAGCCGACCAGCGGCCGCGTGCCGATGAACCGCAAAAAGCAGCCCCACCGCCTCGCGCGGCGGCAGACCGTCCGCGACATCCATCGGGCGTAGCCCGTGCACCGCGACCGCGGCGTGCTCGATCGCGGCGGAGGGGCGCACCAGCAGCTCCAGACGTTGGCTCAACAGCAGGCGGTTGCCGCGGATGCGGATGGCGGCGAGGCTGATGATGTCGCTGCGCCTGCGGCTGAGGCCCGTGGTTTCGGTATCGAAGACGACTGCCTCGGCGGCGTGTTCCGGCTCGAACAGAAAGGCGTAGGCGGGGTCGCGCAGGCGGGCCTGCGATCGGGCGCGGTAGGAGATCAAGCGTTGCAGGAACTCGCGCACGCGCCGGTCTCAGTCAGAAGGCGTCAAGGCGGAAATGATAGCTGATCCGCTCCTTGAACCGCTTGGCGATCAGCAGGCTGTCGCGCAGCCCGTCATGCTGCAGCCGCGAGAGGTCCTGAGCGCGGACGAAATTTTCTCCCGCTGCGCCGGTGCCGCCGCGGTCCCTGGCGAGGTGCGCCCTGAGCCGGAGCTCCATCAGGTATTGCAGTGCTTCCGCCAGATCCGCGACCACCTCGCGTTCCAGCGCCCCGGCAGCGGCAAGCGCCTCGATGCGGGCGAAGCTGTTGACCGCCTCGATGCGGCGCTCCAGGGCGAGTGCCCGCACGCCGTGCACGATTGGGAACAGGCCGCCCTTCTTCACGTCGATCTCGCCGGCGTGCTCGCCGTGGCCGAGCAGGATCTGATGGAAGAACCCGATCGGGGTGTCGAACTGCAGGATCGGCCGGGCGAAATGCGACAGGAAGCCGCCGGTATTGCCAATGCTCTCGAACAGGTGGCGGCGCAGGCGCTCGAGCACCGCCGGGTCGCCCGCCACGGCGGCGGCGTCGGTCAGGGCCGCCAGATTGAGGAAGCTCTCGCCGCCCGGGCGCTCCAGCCAGGCATCGACGTCGGCGCGGAACGCAGCCTCCCGCTGCGTCCATTGCGGGTTGGAAACCATCATGTTGCCGGGGCAGCGCGGGTAGCCGAAGCCGATCAGCGTCTCGGTGAAACGGGTGCAGACCTCGCGCAGCGCTGCGTCGTCGATCGCGGCCCCATCGGCGACGATGAGCGCATTGTCCTGGTCGGTGCGGGCGAGCTGCTCGCCGCGCCCCTCCGAACCCATGACGATGAGGCAGGCGTTCGCCACCAGTTCGGGGGGTGCGAGGAACGCGAACAGCCGCCGCAGAATGCTGCGGTTGAGATCACTGACCATCTCGGCGATCGCCTGGATCTTCATGCCGGTCTCGTGCAGTGCTTCCAGCAGCGGTCCGATCGCAGCGGCCGCCCGGCCGAGATCGTCGATGCTGGCGGCGCGCTCGATCTCCGCCATGACCAGGTAGGAGCGGCTCGACATGTGGCCCACCAGGTCGATGAGCTCGAGCACGCCGATGACCGTGCCATCCCGCAGCACCGGCATGTGGCGCACACCACGCTGCGTCATCAGCAGTTGGGCGCGGAACAGGAATGCGTCGTGGTCGATGGTCACGGCCGGGAACGACGCCACCTGCTCGATTGGCGCATCGAACGGCAGCGCGCGGACGAGGGCGGCCCTGGCGAGATCCGCGTCGGTCACGATGCCCAGCGCGTCGTCGGCGCGGCGGACCAGCAGGCTTGTGGCTTTCTCCGCATGCATCCGCAGCGCCGCCGCCTGCATCGGCGTGGCGGCGGGGACGACGACCGGCGGATGCAGGAAGGCCTCGCCGACCTTCGCCATCATCAACGGCGCCATCCCACGCGTGGCCTCGCGCGCCGCCCGGGCGGCCAGACGCTCGCCGAGCCGCTGCGCGAACCAGGCTTCGAAGGCCGGGTTGCCACGACAGATGTCGAGCAGCAGGGGGCGCGGCAGCAGTTGCGCGATGGTTTCCTGGCGAACCTCCGCGGTCGCCGGCGCGGGCGCGGCGAGCGCCCCAGCGCCGACCAGGTCACCCGCGCCATGGACGTTGATCACCTCGTCGCCGATCCGCTCGCTGACCAGTCCCTTCACGATCAGGTAGAGATGCGCCGGCGCCTCGCCCGCCCGGATCAGCACCGCTCCCGGCCGCAGGAAGGCGATGTCAGCCGCCGCCGAGAGCTTGTGCCGCTGCTCCGCTGTCAGGTGCTCGAAGGGCGGGATCGAGAAATCGAGTGCGACCGGCATACAGGGCACCATTCCCCTCTCGTTACGGGAGGGTTGGGGGGAGGGGCGGCAGACGCGTCTTGCTCTGCCGTGTAACCCGCCGCTGATGTCTCTGGCCAGCGGCTTTGACTCGTTGCAGCAGCGATGCTCTGACCTCACGGCGTGGGTCGGCTCTGCGCGCATAGCTGCCGCTCAGTCGAGCGGTGCTACTTCTTCTCGGCTTGGCCTTGTCAGTGAATCAGTCTCTGGCGCCGCGAATTGTCGGCGCCGGACAAGCAACTGTGTTGCAGAGCTTATAGATCGAAAGCGACCGGGACCCGACGGAGACCCGGTCCACGGCTACATAGTCGGCAAGCAGGTTGCGGGCCCAGGGCGCCAGCGGATAGGTCTCTGGGTCGTCAAAGACAGCAACCACATCAGGTCGATGCACGGAGACGCGATAAAATGCTTCCGTCAACGCGTTCACCCACGGCGGCAACGAACCGTAGAACTGCCAGAAGTCCCAGGTTGACAGCGTCATGGGCGACGCGTCCGTCAGCAGATAGATCGCTGAAGGTCGTCCCATGACGACAATCGTGTTTCCGCGCCCGACCTGTTTGCCCAGGACCGCCGTCGCTGCCGTGATGAACGCGGCCTGATCGGTCGTGGTCAACAGCCCGGCGAACACGCCGTCCTTGATGCGTACCGCGGGTGTGGTCAGCGGATTGGACGTTTCGCCATAGACGCTGCCGAATGCGCTGATGCAGAACAACACAACAGTCGAAAGCAGCAAGCCGCATTGTCCCGCTACCGCTTTCCACGGCGCGTCGCGCGGAACCAGCGTCGCCGGCGCCAGCGCAGCCGCGGCCAAGCCGCCGATCGGGAAGTTGTAGAAGCCGTTGTTGGATGTAACCGAGGTAATCAGACCTCCCACGAGAGACGCAAGGTAGATGACACGGACAACAGGTTCACCTTCGGCGCCGTCGAAAGAGCGCATGACAAAGAGTCCGGCCAAGGCGAGTAGCACGACGATATCGTGCGGATGGAACCAAACTGCGGTCTCCGTGCAGTAGGATGCCAAGACAATTGCCAATAACAGCAAGCCGGGCCAGACGTCACGGCGCCGGTCCCTATCAGCTACGAGCAACCATATCCCAATGGTCACCGCTGCCAAACAAAGCACGTCAAACGCAGGATGGCTGGCGAAGAGGTCGAGTGACCTGGCAAACTTGGCGCTCAGGTCCTCTGAGTTCTGCATGACGCCGCTGCTGAACTGCAGGATCTGCCAGATGCGTCTCCAGCCATACAATTGCAGCAGCAGCAAGGCGCCGCAGAACTGGAAGACAAGGCAGATCATCGCATAACTGAGCAGATGCAACCTCTCGCTGCGATCGCGAGCAGCAAGCAACGCCAACGTCAGAAACGCGAGCAGAACCACTGGCATGGTCGGATAGGCGATGACCGCGGCCATCCAGGCAAGGCCCGACAAGATTGCAGCCACAGCACTGTATGGGGCCTGTGGTCGCTGCAGGGTCGCAGCGCCGAACAAAGCCAATGCGGACAGCATCCCGAACATCCCGATCGTGTTGTAGGAGGGAGCGGGCAGGCTGAATGGAATGAAGCACAAGACCAGCAGCGCCGATGACAAGGCGACTGGCTTGCCTCTTATGCGGCTGATGAACCAGGTACTGGCAGAGGCTTGCAACGCCCGCCATGGCGAGGAAGATGAAGCGGAGGAACAACATCAGACCACGCTCGCTGCCGGCGAACCACGCATAGAGTTGCGCAGCCGGAAGCAGCAGCAGGGCGGACGACTGGTGCACCACAAGGTTCTCGCTGTGGCCCAGCCCATCCTTCAGCCATCCATCCAGGAAGGTCGCATAGCACGACTCGTCAGACAGATCGACGCCGATCGTCATGCGATAGGCGAGCAAAGCCAGGACGATGACACTCAGTCCCATCAACCCGAACCAAATGGCGACCAGCCAAGATGGCGACGTTTGTCTCATGGCGCGTAATCTGCGCCCTTCACCGACGATCGTGGATGGGTGCATCACTGAAGGCCGGAACCAAGGAAAGACCAATCATGCCGATCCGCACGCTCGCCGAAGCGATCTCCCACTACGGCCACGAAGCTTATTTGCTCACGGTCGCGCAAGACGGTCCGCACACCAGTCATGTGACGATCGAGCTTCGAGGCAGTAGCATCGGCTGCGCCGTGGGTGCGTCCGCTGCCAGGAACATCGAACGCGAACCCAACGTCTCGTTGTTCTGGCCGCCTACGGAGCCCGGCGGCTATGCCTTGATCGTCAATGGCGCGGCCGCCGGCGAGCGCCGGGCAACGGGGGTGACCATGGCGGAGATCACACTCACGAAATCCGTGCTGCATCGTCCCGGCCCCAGGCCCGACGACAGCGACGGGCCGTGTGCGAACGACTGCCGCCGCCTGACGCGGTGACACATCGTAAGGCGAGATCGCCCACCCGGTCGGGCGCGAGCAGGATCGGGGCTTCCATCAACGGACGAGTGATGCGGTGGCCGAGATGCAACGGCACCTGCCGAACCTCATCCCGAAGCCACCTCCGCTTCAGCGTGCACCCGAAGCAGCCATTCTGCTTACGGCCAGCTCCGGCCAACATCCGATAAGTCGGGGGCCGCAGAACATCGGAACGGGCCTCCCGCGAAGAGTCCCCCGACGCAGAGGCAGGCGCATCCGCGGCGGCCCGTCATCCAACCTGTGAACAGCGCTGCGGCGGGATCAGTGCACCGCTGCCCCTTCCGCCCCGAGGCCGGTCTGCGAGCGAATATACTCGTCCTCGAACGCGAGCCGCTCGTTCCGTGCCGCCACGGAATTGTCGGCTTTCGATACCAGCCAGGCGACGATGACCGCGGCCGGCAGGGTGATGATGGTCGGGAAGTCGATCGGGAACACCGCTGCTCCCATGCCGAGCACCTTGCCCCAGACCGTCGGCCCCAACACCACCAGGAGCACCGAGCCGAGCAGGCCGACATAGCCGCCCGCAAGCGCCCCGCGCGTCGTCAGCCCGCGCCAGAACATCGCCATCACCAGGATGGGGAAGTTGCTGGAGGCGGCGATCGAGAAGGTGAGTGCGACGATATAGGCGACGTTCTGCCGCTCGAAAGCGAGGCCGAGCAGGATCGCGACGATGCCCAAAGCGATGGTGGCCGCCTTCGACACCCGCACCTCGGTCTGCTCGCTCGCCCGGCCGTGCGCGATGACGTTGGCATAGAGATCGTGCGAGATCGCCGATGCGCCGGCCAACGTCAGGCCGGAGACCACCGCGAGGATCGTGGCGAATGCGACCGCGGCGATGAAGCCCAGGAACAGATCGCCGCCCAGCGCCTGCGCGAGATAAACCGCCGGCATGTTGGCGCCGCCCTTCAGTGCGATGCCCTTGACCGCGTCCACCAGATAGGCCGGATCGCTGGCCACGAACACGATCGCACCGAAGCCGATGATGAAGGTCAGGATGTAGAAGTAGCCGATGAAGCAGGTGCCGTACAGCACCGACTTGCGCGCCGCCTTGGCGTCCGTCACGGTAAAGAACCGCATCAGAATGTGTGGTAGGCCGGCGGTGCCGAACATCAAGGTCAGGCCGAGCGAGATCGCCTCGATCGGGTTGGGCGTGCTGCCGATCGGCGCCATCGACTTCATGATCGCGTCGTGAGCAGGATGGATGCGCACCGCCTCGGCGAACATCGCGCCGGGGCTGAAGCTGAAATGCGCCAGCACAAGTATCGCCAGTAGCGTCGCGCCACCCAGCAGCAGCGCAGCCTTGATGATCTGCACCCAGGTCGTCGCCCTCATGCCGCCGAAGGTGACGTAGATGATGATCAGCACGCCGACGATGATGATCGACTGCCAGTATTGGATCTGCGGCAGCAGGGTGTGCAGCAACTGGCCGGCGCCGACCATCTGGCCGATCAGGTAGAAGATCACCACCACCAGGGTGCTGAGCGCGGCCATCACACGGATCGGCTCGCGCTTCAGGCGATAGGCGGCAACATCGGCGAAGGTGTACTTGCCCAGGTTGCGCAGCCGCTCCGCAATCAGGAACAGCACGATCGGCCAGCCGACCAGCCAGCCGACCGAGTAATTCAGGCCGTAGAAGCCGTTGAAATAGACCAGCGCGGCGATGCCAAGAAAGGAGGCAGCCGACATGTAGTCGCCGGCGATCGCGAGGCCGTTCTGCAGCGCGGAAATGCCGCGTCCGGCGGCGTAGAAGTCAGTGGCCGTCTTGGTGCGCTTGGCCGCCCAGTAGGTGATGTAGAGGGTGATCCCGATGAACACCAGGAACATCACGACTGCGTGCCAGTTCACCGACGCCGCGGTGGGCGCTCCCTGGGCGAGTGCGGCGGTCGGCAGCAGCGCGAGCGCCGCAGCCGCGACGTATGGGAAGCGGAACAGCGAGCGCATCATCGTGTCTCCTCGAGCAGTCCGCGTGTCAGATCGTCGAAGGTGGTGTTTGCCTTCCACACGTATATGGCGGTCAGCGCGATGGCGATGAGAATGACCCCGATGCCGACCGCGATGCCGATTGTCGTGACGCCGCCCGTGACCAGCGGGGTTGCGAGGAATGCGCCGCCGAAGGCGACCAGCAGGATGAAGCCCAGGTAGACGATGAGCACGATCGCAGACAGCGTCCAGGCGAGCCGGCTTCTCGATTGGCAGAGCTGTTCGAAGCGCGGGTCCCGGCGGATCCGTTCGACTCTCGCGTCGCTCATGGCCTACCCTCCAGTTATTGTGGCGGTGACGTTACCCGCCCAGATTCGCCTTCAGTGCAACCCACCCTGTGTGACCCGAATCGGGTGCGATTCGACAATCTTCCTGCACAATACTTCACTTAATCCGTCATCGCCACGACTTGGCAAATCGGCCGCGACCGTGTGGCCTAATAGCAACGGCTATCAGCGGCCGCCGTCGACCTGCAATATTTGCCCATTGACAAAATCCGCAAGACTTGAGGCGAAGAAGACGACGGCATTGGCGATGTCCTGGGCGGTGCCGAGCCGTTTCAGGCCTATCCGCTCGACCAGCGCCTTCTGCCCGTCGGGACCATAGCTTTCCCATTGTCGCTCGGTCGCGGGGTTGGTGCGGATGAAGCCGGGAGCCACCGAGTTCACCGTGATGTTGTAGGGCCCGAACTCGTGTGCGAGCTGGCGGGTCAGCCCGACCACCGCGTGCTTCGCCGCGCAGTAGGCCTGAATGCCGGTGAGTGACGGCTGCAGGCCGGCGCCCGAACTTGTGTTGACGATGCGTCCGCCACCGGCGCGCTTCATGGCCGGCGCGGCCGCCCGGCACAGCGTGAAGGCGGCGTTAACGTTGATGTCGAACAGGACATTCCAGTCGTCGTCACTGATGTCCTCGAGCGGCTTCGGCCCCTGGCCGCCGACGCCGCCGGCGTTGTTGACCAGCACGTGGATCGGTCCACCGGACTGGGTCTCGATTTGGCGAATCCACCCGGCACCGGCGGCGCGGTCGCGCAGGTCGACGACCTTAGTCGCGATGCCGCCGTCCACCGCGGTCTCGGCAAGTTCGTCGGCCGAGATATCGGTGGCGAACACGCGTGCGCCGAGGTGAGCAAAGGTCTGGGCGATGCAGCGGCCGAACCCATGGCCGGCGCCAGTTACCGCGACGGTCTTGCCGTCGAAGCGGATGTTCATCGGGCCCCCTGACGGATGAGTTTGCCGGAAGCGTACACCGCTACATCCAATACTCCCAAAACCGGGCCTCCGTCAGTGCGAGTCGGATCTCGTTGGGAACCCAGCATTATGCCACCGGCGCCAGCGCGACTGTCGCGCTCCCGTTCCTTGGGGTGGCGGGGCTCACGAGTGGGACTGCTCACCGGCGTCGATGGCGCATCCAGCCGCCCGGCGCGGAAGTCGCTCGGCGGGTGACGCCCGGGTAACTCCGGCGAAAGCAGTCCGGCCGCAGAATTGCGTCCATGCGGATCAGCGACATTCTGACCACGGCAGGGCTTCTCACCGCGGAAGGCGTACGTGCCGCCGCTAGGCACCAGGCCGAGCAAGGCGGCAGCTTCTGTGACAGTCTGGTCGCGCTGGGCATCGTCAGCCAGAGCGACCTCGCGCGCATCCTTGAATATGCGCCCGCCACGCCGGCCGTCATTGGAGACACGGGGCTGAGCGAGCGCTACTTGCTGGACTTGCTGGTCAAGGTGATGCATGCGACCGGCTGCGAGGCCGTCTCAGAGATTGCTGCGACGATCAAGCTGCCATTTCAGATCGTCTCTCAGCTCGCCAAGGAGGCTGCGCGCCGCGACCTGGCATCGGCCTCCGCGCCACGCGATGGCAAGGCACTGTGGGACACGCGCTACGTTCTGTCCGATGCTGGGCGCCGTTGGGCTATCGATGCACTTGCACAGTCCCAATATATCGGCCCAGCGCCTGTGTCATTCACCGCCTTCCAAGAGTCAATCTTGCGCCAGAGGGCGGCCAATCAGACGGTCGATTGGCAAAGTATCCAAAAGGCGTTCGCTGGGCTGACTGTGTCGGAAGAGTTTCTGGAACAGCTGGGGCCTGCCATCAGCTCCGGTCGGACGATGTTGTTGTACGGCCCGCCAGGAAACGGTAAGACGTCGCTCGCGCTACGCGTCGAACGGGTGTTCGATGACCTGATATACATACCGCACGCGGTGCTTGTGGATGGATGCGTGATGCGTGTGTTCGATCCTTCCCTGCACCGTCCCGCTACAGTAACAACTGCATCGGATGATACGGTTGTCTCCATACGGCGCGGCGAGGTCGACGATCGATGGATGCTATGCCGGCGGCCATTCATCGTCGCCGGCGGCGAGTTAACGATAGAGATGCTTGATCTGCGCTACGATCAGGCCTCGAAATTCTATGAGGCCCCGCTTCACGTCAAGGCCAACGGCGGCTGTCTGCTGATCGATGACTTCGGCCGGCAGGTCGTGTCTCCGACTGCACTGCTTAATCGCTGGATTATTCCGCTTGAAAACAGGATCGACTTCCTCAAGTTCCATACAGGCAAGTCGGTCGAGGTCCCGTTCGAGCAACTGCTCATCTTCTCCACGAACCTTGACCCGTCTGATCTGATGGATGGAGCTTTTCTGCGGCGGATACCCTACAAGGTCGAAGTGAAGGGACCTACCAGGGAGGAATTCCGCAGCATCCTGGAGGGGCTCGCCGCGCATCACGGTCTTGCGCTGACAGTCGGAACATTCGAGTTCCTTGTAAGCGAGATTGCCGAACACCGTGGCTGTGAGCTTGCTAACTATCAGCCGAAATTCATCATCGAGCAGCTTATCGCTGCCAGTAGGTTTTTTGGCCGCGAACCTTCGTTTGACTCACGTCTGCTCCGGCTCGCGATCAACAACCTTTGCGTCCGGGACCGCAGCACGCGCCTGAAGGCAGAAGATCAGCTTCCGCTCGTCGCTGAGGCAGCCTAGCGCCTCGTCCGTATCATCCGAGGAAGGATGTTGCCGCGAGCGGGCGGCAATGCGCCATGCCCGCAAGTGTTCTGCCTAGGGCAAGGCGCATCCTGTGTGGGCATACCGGTTGTGTGCCGTGTCAGTTCTCCGGCGGGGCCTCGATCACGGTGCCTGTGTAGGCCTCGACGAACACGAGGTGGTCGATGACCTTCTTCACGCCAGCCGTGTTCTCGGCGATCACGCAGATGGCGCGACGCTCGTGGTCATTGCCGATGGTGCCCCACAGATCGACCACGCCGTTCACCACGGTGACATTCAGCGTTGTCTTCGGCGCCCAGGGCTCGCGGGCCAGTGTGTCGAGGATTTGTTCGCGGATGGTGCTGTCGTCGGCGGCCGCCGCACCGTGCTCGCGCGCCACCACCGCCAGCGCACGCAGCAGATCGGCACGGCTCACCACGCCCACCACACGGTCGCCCTCCTGGACCGGCACGCGCTTGATGCGGTGCTCCTCCATCAGCGCGACAACTTCATCCAGCGCGGCGCTGGCAGGCACGCTGATCACGTCGCGTGTCATCACGTCGGCGACGCGGCGGCCGTGCGTGCGGGTGAAGTCGGCTGCCTGCCGGCCAGGCGAGGCGATCAGGCGCAGCCACCAGGACCGCCGGCGCTCGGTTCCCAACTCGTCGCGCCGCAGCAGATCGCCCTCGGTGACGACACCTGCCAGCGTGCCGGAGGCGTCGACGACCAACAGGCCGGAGATGCCGCGCTCCAGCATCAGCTCGACGGCCTCCGCCACGGTCGCTGTCGGCGGTACCGAGATCACGTTGCGGGTCATGACATCGCTGGCGATCATGGTCGCGGTCCTCTTGCCTTGGCGGTCAGACGGTCGATCCGCAGACGCTGTCTATCATCCGTGAGCCGCATTGCCGCAAGGTAAACCACGGCGACGGCGGCGAGGCCACTGCCTCCTGACAGCAGGAAGAGCAGCAGGATCTGATATTTCGCCGCTTCCAGCGGGTCCATGCCGGCGAGAATCTGGCCGGTCATGATGCCGGGCAAGGTCACCACACCGGCGGCCGACATCTGGTTGATGGCGGGCAGCAGCGCGCGCCGCACGGAGGTGCCGATCAGTCCGCGCATCGCGTGGCCGAAGCTGGCCCCGAGGGCGAGCTGCGCCTCGATGGCGGCGCGTTCGCGGACGACACTGCCAAGCAGCGAATTGAGGGCCAGCGAGCCGCTGTTCAGCACGTTGCCCAGAACGATGCCGGCAAGCGGAATAGCATAGCGCGCGTCATACCAGGGCTGCGGCCGGATTGCGGTGGTGAGTGCCAGGACAGCGGTCAGGAACGTGGCGATGGCGACCGCGGATGCACCCACGGCATAGTTGCCCCATCGGCTCAGACGCTGTTCCGGACGGGCCGCGACCTCGCGTCCGGCGATTGCCACCATCACCAGGATCACTGCCAACGTTGCCAGCGGCGAGGCGATGGCGAGCACCAGGCGCAGGATGAAGCCGATCAACACAAGCTGCACGACCATGCGCGCCGCGGCCCAGGCAAGCTGGGTGTGCAGGCCGAGCTGCAGCGTCAGCGACAGAACGCCGTCGAGCACGATCAGCACTGACGCGATCGCCAGGTCGAATGGTGTGAGCAGGATCGGGTTCATGCAGGAATCAGGTGGCGGTTCTCCATGCGCAGATGACGGTGGCCGAGTCGCGCTGCCTGTGCGGCGCTGTGCGTGACCATGATGATCATGATACCTGCGGCGAGACGTTCGCGCAGCAGGTCCTCGACGAGGATCGTGCTCTGCTCATCAAGTGGACCGGTCGGCTCGTCGAGCAGCAGAACCGGCGAGTGGAGTGCCAGCGTGCGGATCAGTGCCATGCGCTGGCGCTCGCCGGTGGAAAGCTGAACCACTGGATCGTTCAGCAGTGTGGGAGCAAGCGCGAGACGCGGCGCCGTGGCTTTGGCGAAGTTCGCCGCTTCACCGGTGAAGTGGTCGGCGACCCGTTCATGCCACCAGCCTGGCTCGGCCGCGCTGTACACCACCTTGCGACGCCACGCAGGCGCCGGCAGCGCCCGGCGCTCAATGTCGTCGAGGAAGACCTCGCCTTCATTCGGGTCCAGGTCTGCGACCATGCGCAGGAAGAGGCTCTTGCCCGCACCGGATGGTCCGGTGATCGCGAGACACTCGCCGGGGTGAAGGATCAGATCGAACGGTCCTGCGAGGTGGCTGCGCAGGTTGATGATGCGGAGTTGGGCGGCACCCTCACCCGGCGCGCTTGGGCGCGCCGACCTCTCCCGCACAGCGGGAGAGGTGTTGGCGAGTCATGCGTCTGCGAATTTCGCGAGCAGGCGTATGTGCGAGCGGATGCCGTGGTGGAAGCAGCGCTGTTCGAACTTCTCGTTCGGGCTGTGCACCTGGTCGTCGTCGAGACCGAAGCCCATCAACAGGCTGTCGATGCCGAGTACGTTGCGCAGCGAGTTCACCACCGGGATCGAGCCTCCGCTACCCATCAGCACTGCCGGCTTGCCGTACTCCTCGGCAAGCACTGCCTGCGCGGCGCGGACCCAGGGACTTTCCACGTTCACCTCGATCCCGGGCGAGCATGCGCTCAGTTCATAGGTCACGACAGCACCGGGTGGCAGGCGTTCGCTGACGTAGCGTTTGAACTGCTCGAACACCTCATTGGGGTCCTGGTTCGGTACCAGACGGAATGAGATCTTTGCCGACGCCTCGGACGCGATCACCGTCTTCGCGCCGCCACCAGTGTAGCCTCCCCACATGCCGTTGACGTCGGCGGTTGGGCGCGCCCAAAGACGCTCCAATGCCGAATAGCCTCGCTCGCCGGCGGGTGTGTCGAGACCGATGGTCCCAAGAAAGGCGTGTTCGTCGAAACCGAGAGCGTCCCATTGCGCACGCTGCGCATTGGAGACGGGCTTGACCTTGTCATAGAAGCCGGGGAGCTGGATGCGGCCGTTGGCGTCATGCAGATCGCCCAGCACGTGGGCGAGCGCATTGATCGGGTTCAACGCCGAGCCACCATAGAGTCCGGAATGCAGATCGCGATTGGCCGCCTTCAATGTGACCTGCACATAGGTCATGCCGCGCAGCCGCGTGGTGATCGCCGGCGTATCGACATCCCACATGCCGGTGTCGCTGATCAGAGCAAGATCGGCGGCAAGCTCCTTCTTGTTGGCGACGAGGAATGGTTCGAGGTTGGGACTGCCGACTTCCTCCTCGCCCTCGATCACTGCGGTGATGTGTGCAGGGATGCTGCCCGCGGCCTCCTTCCAGGCGCGCATCGCCTCGACGAACATCATCGCCTGGCCCTTGTCGTCCACCGCACCGCGCGCGACGAAGCGCTTGCCGCGCGGCCCGTCGACGAGCTGCGGATCGAATGGCGGGCTGTGCCATAGATTGAGCGGATCGACCGGCTGAACGTCGTAGTGACCGTAGAACAGGATGTGCGGTCCCTTGTAGCCGGCGGGCGCCGGGTGGTGTGCGACGATGACAGGATGGCCGGTGGTGGGCCGCACCGCGGCCGTGAAGCCGAGGCCCGCAAGCTGGTCTCGCACCCATTCGGCAGCGCGCTGGCAGTCCTGCCGATGGTCAGGCTGCGCACTGATCGACGGAATGCGCAGCAGGTCGAACAATCGGCCACGCGAGGCATCGAGCGAGGCATCGGCGTGGCGCAGGACTGCGGCGACTGTGTCGGGGGAGGGCATGCGGGGTCTCCTGGCTATGGTGGCACCGTGCCTTCGCGTGGGTCGATCGGCAACAGCTTGTCGAGGCCGGTCAGCTGCTCGAACAGCCAGGCCGCACCCAATGCGCGCGCCTCTTTTCTGATCGGCGCCGTTACCTGCAAGCCGATCGGTCTGCCGTACTGATCGAACCCGCATGGCACTGCCACTGCGGGACAACTCGTCATCGTCACCGCCGCGTTCAATGTGGAGGCGCCCATGTAGTCGGTGAGCTTCTTGCCGCCGACATACTCAGGGTGTCGCAGGTTCACGTCGAATGCAGGGGTGGCGGCGCTGGGTGAGACGAAGATGTCGTAGGTCTCGAACATCTCCGCAAACCGGCGGAAGAACGCGGCACGCTCGCGTTCCGCCCAGGCGATGCGGCTTGGCGTCTGCGCGAGGCCCTTCTCCGTGTTCCAGATGATGTCCGGCTTGAGCAGTTCGCGATGCGTCTGCATCTGCAGTTCGCGATCCACCACGAAGTGCTGCGACCGCAGCACCATGAAGGCCTCGTCAATCGCCCCGAGGTCGGGCGCATATTCCTCCACCACGCAGCCAAGTTCCTCGAAGCGCCGCACCGCGCGTTCGCAGATCTCCCGCGTTTCGCTGTCGATCGTGATGCAGCCGCCGTAGTCCGCGGTGTAGGCGATGCGGCGCGGTGGCTTCGCCGCGGCGAGCGATGCGACGAACGACAGCGCCGGCGCATCGAAGGTCAGCGGATCGCGCGGGCACAGCCCCGCCATTGTATCGAGGAACAGCGCAAGGTCGGGAACGTTGCGCGCCATCGGTCCCTGCACTGACAGCGGCGAAAACAGATTGTTGGAGGTGCCGCGCGTGACCCGTCCGGGTGAGGGCCGGATGCCCACCGCCGAACAATACGTCGCAGGCCGCCGCAGCGATCCGCCGTGGTCGGAACCGTGCGCGAGCCAGACCTCGCCGGTTGCCAGTGCGACGGCGCCGCCACCGGTGGAGCCGCCGCAGGTCAGCGATGTGTTCCACGGATTGCGCGTGCGGCCGAACACGTCGTTGAACGTGCTGCCACCGGCGCCGAACTCCGGTGTGTTCGACTTGGCGATGACGATCCCGCCCTTGCGCTCGATGCGTTCCACCACCGGATGCGATCTCGCCGGCACGTGATCGCGGAAGATCGGCGAGCCATACGTTGTGCGCACGCCCGCGACATCCGTCAGGTCCTTGATCGCAACTGGCAGTCCCGCGAGCCAGCCGGGTTCGCTTTCGGCGTCGTGTGCCTGGCCGTTCATCAGCCGCTTCGCATGATCGCGCGCACGATCGAGACACAGTGTCGGCAGGGCGTTCACCGCGGGTTCCACCGCCGCGATCCGCGCGGCGGCGGCATCGATCAGCTCGAGGGGCGAGATCTCGCGGCTGCGCAATCGAGACACGACCTCGGTCGCGGTCAGGCGGATCAGTTCGTCACTCATGTTGTTGTTCCTCGATCAGGCGTCCGTGATCTGCCTCGGATCGAACCGTCGCGCCGTGGGCCCCTATTGGCAATCGTGGGCGACTGGCCGATGCGGCCGATCGACGGCATTGTGCAGGTAGAGAGGGCGGACACGCAGCATGGCGTTGAAGGATCAAATCCCGTTCGGCATGTCGCTGCCGCATCGCTCGCCCGATGCGATCGACATGCATGCCGTACGCACGGTGGCGCAGCGCGCCGAGGCCCTGGGTTTCCGCGACCTGTGGGTGACTGAGAACACGCTGGATCACGTGATGTGCTTCGATCCGGTCGTGGTGCTGACCTACGCGGCGGCGGTGACCAGTCGCATCCGTCTCGGCGCATCGGTTGTGGTGCTGGCGATCCACAGTCCGCTGATGGTGGCGCACCAGTGGGCGACGCTCGACTATGTCAGCAACGGCCGCGCGATCCTCGGCGTGGGGCTGGGGCGCGAGCACCACTATCGGCAGTTCGAGGTGCCCGAGGAGGCGCGCGTGCGCCGCTTCCGCGAGGAGGTCGAGCTGATCCGCGCGCTGTGGACGCAGCCGAAGGTGGACTATCAGGGGCGCTTCTACCGGTTGGAGGGCGGCACGATGTCGCCCAAGCCGGTGCAGAAGCCGTTGCCGATCTGGATGGGTGTCGGTCATCCGAATGCGGTGCGCCGCGCGGCATCGATGGCGGATGGCTGGATGGGGTCCGGCGGGTCGAGCATCGCTGAGTTTGGCCGGTCGGTGCCGCTGCTGCGCGAGGCGCTGGAGAAGGCCGGGCGCGACCCGGCGACGTTCCCGATCTCGAAGCGCATCTTCATGGCGGTGGACGAGAGGCCGGAGGTGGCGCGTGCGGAACTGCATCGTTGGTTCACCGAGGTGTACCACAACCCGGCGGGCACAGACGCGTCGGGGATCCACGGGACGCCCGAGCAGGTGCGCGAGAAGCTGGAGGCGGTGATCGCGATGGGGGCGAACCACCTGCTGCTGAACCCGGTGTCGCGCCATGAGGAGCAGGTGGAGGCGCTGGCGGAGGTGGTTGGGTTCTGACGCTCGGTCGATCGCAAACAGAAGGTCTCACGCATGTCTCATTGCCCTTTGGATGAGACGGCGTGGGGCGCGGATGGCGCGTGGCGTGACGGGATCTATCCTCATCCCGCGATAACGGGGACTCAGGGGAACGACAGTCGCTCTGTGAGCCTGGGTTCCCGCTTTCGCGGGAATGACGGATGGGGCGCAACGTGCCAGCCCCGGCGTACGCGGGCGTGACGATTGGGGCGAGCGTGACGATCAGGCGGGGACGGGCGCGGCGTATTCCTTGTCGATCTGTTGGAGGATGGGGCTGGTGCTGGCAATGAGGGCCAGCACGATGTCCGGCTCGGGCGGGCCGTAGGTGGCGGTGGGCGGGACGCCACCGTAGGCACGGATCTCGGCGGCGCGCCTTGGATACATCATGCCGTACTGCTCGGCCGCGTCGTAGCGGGCGAACGGATCATCGTCGGTGGCGGGTGGCGGGGGAGGTTCGGGCTCCCCCGAGGGCGGCGCGGCGGTGGCGTGACCGTCGGCAGCGAGCAGCAGGCCCTCGGTGGCGTGGATGGTCCAGGCGTCCTGGTCGCGCGTGGCCTCGACGGCCTCGCGCTTGCGGCGCGCGGCCTGGACACGCAGCAGCAAGGAGCGGGCGGCGTTGGCGGTGCGCATGTCGTGGTTGGCCTGGGCCTGGCACTTCATGGCGGGGATGGTGTCGTTGGAGAGCGTGCGGGCGTGGCGGATGCAGTCCCTCGCCTGGGCATCGGCGGTGACGACGCGGGCGGCGATGCGGGCCTCCTCGGGGTTGACGGGGCACATGGAGGCGATCTCGGCGATCGCGGCATGGACACGCTCGGCGATGAGCTCGGGGTCGGTGAGGTGCGGGGGCGGGATGTCGGCGTAGAGGTCGGCGATGATGGTGCGGTAGACAGCCTTGGGGAGCTGCTGGAAGGGGTCGGCCGGGGGTTCGGTGGCGGGCGTTTCGGACATGCGGCGGGAGGTGGTGTTGGTTAGGTATAATTTCAATGAATGCAATACAAGATAACACGCGATTCGCAGGTTGCCACGACCATGGCAGGGAGTGAGTCAGCAAGAATTTGAACCGCAGATGAACGCAGATGAACGCAGATGGCAGCGTGCTGGTGGCGATAGCCCGCGCGATCCGTCAATGATGCTTCGCCGAAGTCAATTCCGGCCTCATCTGCGTGCATCTGCGGTTCCAGCTTCCTTTTTCCTCGCCGCAGCGCTCCCTCTCGCGGGGCTACCCCAGGGCACCCGATGCCCGCAGTGCCTGTGCCCGTCACGCCGCGCGCTTGGACTTGCACTCGAACGGGCGCGAACATCGGGAGGAACTCCGCCAGGGGGGGAAGCGTTCGGTTCACCGAGACGTGGTTGCGGTCGCTCTGCCACTAATGGAGGTCGCTCGTGCAGGCGCGCCTCGGCTGAACAGATCGAGGCGATGCGTGCCTGCGGCCAGCGTGGCGTGGTGTGGTGTGCGCTCTCTCAACAGGCGATGGCATGTCTGCCTTGCTATATCTCGACACGCGACGCTGGGTCATTCTGTAGAGGAATCGGCCAAGTCAGGAACCGTGCGATGACCATCCGCCGTCTTTTGCCGGCCTTGTGCCTCGCTGGCGGCCATGCCTGGGGGCAGGCCAATCCGGTCTTCTCCTCGATAGGTCCCGACGCGGCGGCATATGGCCACGAGCAGCACTATCCTTACGGGCCGCCTGCCGGGGAACTTGTCCAGATGTTCATGGTCGGAACCCTCACACACTTTGATCGCATCTTTCCGTCCCATGTGGTGGCCCGAGGGGCAGTCGCGCCGCTTCCTCGGGCGCGTGAGGAATTGGCACTGACCTATCGTCACGACGGAATGCTCCAAACTCTCGCGGATTATCTCCACCGCAATGCCACCACTAGCCTGTTGATCGCGCGTGGCGGAACGATCGTGTACGAGCACTATCAATACGATCGCATGGACACTGATCGCTTCCTGTCGTTCTCGATGGCGAAAACCCTGACCGGTATGCTGATCGGTATTGCCGTCAGGGAGGGCGCAATCCGCTCCATCGATCAGCCGGCAGCCGACTACGTGCCCGAGCTGGCCGGGACGGAATACGGCGGGACGTCGATTCGCAATTTGTTGCGTATGGCATCGGGCGTCGCCTTCCGCGAAAACTACGATGGCACTGATGATGCGACGAAGTTACGGCGCATGCAGTACAGCCCGGGCGGCCCGCCGGGAACGCGCATCGTCGCGACGTTCAACGAGCGTGAGACGACCGCCGGCACGCGGTTTCATTACGCGAGTGCGGAGACGGCAGTGTTGGGCTTGGTGCTGCGGCGCGCGGTGGATATGCCGCTGGCGGATTATCTGAGCACCCGGATCTGGGCGCCGATGGGCGCGGAGGCGGACGCGAGCTGGGGGGTCGACAACAGCGGCCAGGAAACCGCGCAATGCTGTCTCAGCGCGGTCGCTCGCGATTGGCTGCGCCTGGGGTTACTACTGGCAGCCGATGGCGTGCGCGACGGAAGGGAAGTCATTCCCCGTGCGTGGGTGCTGGAGGCAACTACCGCGAGCGCGGCGTTCCAGGTCGCGGGCACGGCGACGCGGACCTTGGGCTATGGCTATCAGACCTGGTTGCTACCTGGAGCGCGGCGCCAGTTCATGTTGATGGGCATCCATGGCCAAGCAATTCTTGTGGATCCGGACGCGAAGCTGGTTCTGGTGCATACAGCGGTAAGGGTTCCGTCAGCGCCCGATCCGGGCCTGGCGGAACTTTTGGTATTGTGGCGTGCGCTCGTCGAGGCTTCAGGGTGAGCTGGCGCGCGCGCCAAGGAAAGTTCTGCGACCAACCGCACGCAGTCCGTAGCCGAGATAACTACGCAAGGGTCACGGGGGTAGCCCCGCAAGCCGCAGGCCGAGAGTGACCGTGTTCTTGCACAGAGCGTGGTACTCCGGGGTCGCCCGATTTTCGTACCGCGCACGAATTCCGGAAAATGAGCCGATCTCCGGCTGGATCTCGACCGCCTGTCGCAAGCATGCTGCCGCCTCGTCCAGCTCGCCCTTGAGACCGAGCGCCGCCGCCAGCAGCATGTGGATGTAGTACCAGCCGAGGATTGCCCGCACGTCCCTTCCGCAGGCAGGCGATGGCTTCCTCGGTGTGGCCCAGCAGCATGTTGCACAGTCCCAGGTAGGAGTGGTTCACCGGGGTGCTGCGGTCGTGCGGCGCCAATCGCAGCGACTTCTCGAAATGTGGCATCGCCGCTTCCGGTCGTCCGAGAAAGAGCAGCGTCGCGCCGAGTTGGTTGTGGCCGACAGGATTGCTCGGAGCGAGCGCAATCGCGATCTCCAGCTCGATCCTGGCGTCGTTCATGCGGCCTTGCAACCGGCGGAGAGATCCCATGAACAGGTGGCCATTGGGAAGCTCGGCATCGTCATGCAGCACGTCGAGCAGTAACTGCTCGGCGCGCGCGCCATCCGCTTCGGCGGAGTGGCTCCAGCCCTCCATGATATTGCTGACCAGCAGCGCAGCCATCCCAAGCCTGGCACCGATCGACGCCGGGTCGATGGCCAGTGCCTGGTCATAACAGCTTATGGCCGCGGAACGGTTTTCCTTGGAGAGCGGCCGCGACGCCATGGTCCGTCCGCGCAACACCAGATCGGCGGATGTCCATTCGGATGGCGGAGCGGCCTCGATGTGGCGGTTCGCATCCTCGATGAGCTTCACGGTCAGTGTTCGCAGCAATCGTCCAGCGATTTCATCGCGGGCATCGGCGGTGGTCGCCCGCTCCACGTCGAACCATTCCGCCCACAGGTGGGTACCAGTCTCCTGGTCGATCAGTTGTAGGTTCACCCTTGTCTGGTCGGCGGTTCCCCGGACATTGCCCTGGATGATATGGCTCGCGCGGGTGCCGTTGCCGATGGCAGCACGCGCCATCACTACGGTACCCGGTAAACGTCCCAGATCGCCGATGAGCTGTTCGGTGATCGTGTCCGCGAGCAGAATCGAGTCGGGATCATCGCTGAGGCTCTTGAACGGCGCGACGATGATCGAAATGCGCGGCCGGCGATCCGGCACCGGTGCGTGCGCGACCACGGCAGGGTCGCTGCTGGAATCGTCGATCGTTTCCAAGCTCACCACGGGCAGGAAACGATAGCCGCGCCCCGAAATCGTCTGGATGCAGCTGGGACCCGCATGCATGGGATCGAGCACGCGGCGCAGTGCGGAAATCTGCACCGTGAGATTGCTCTCCTCGACAGCGACGCCGGGCCAGACTGCATCCATGATCTCGTCTCGGCCCAGGACCTCGCCGTGATGAAGCAGCATCAGCAACAGGAGGTCGAGGGCGCGCGAGCCGATTGCGACAGGCATCCAGGTGCCGTCGTCATTCAGACGCGAGAGACCAGCGCCGCGTGCCTCCAGCCGGAACCGGCCGAACCGATATGTGTCGCTGGTGGCAGTCGCACCCATATCTCCCTAGAGACTCCTCGGAACCGGCACGGTGGGATGGACGAAACTCAAGTCCGCCTCGCCAGGCAGGTATCAAGATGAATTCGAGCGCCAGTCGATTCGGAACTTTTCGGAAAAATTCATAGCCGTCTCATGGCGCAGGCAGACCGAAGTCCGCCAGTGTGCGGCCGCGAACCCGGGAGAGCAACCAGAGGGCGGTGAGGCCAGGGAGCGCCATGCCGGCGCTATGGGATCTGCCCAGCGGTTCTTGATCCTCGGATCGGAACGGGAGGCGTCGGATGACAGCCATACTCCGAGTCAGTCTGGTCGCATTGGCCAGCCTCAGCGTTGTCGCACACGGCCAGACCAATGTTGCGCCGGTACCGTCCGCGGCTGGGCCGGTGCATCCTGGCACGGCCATCCTCGATGCAATGGGCATCGTCGCAGGCGCGCCAGTCCTGGCCAGTCGGCCCGTGCATCCTGGGACGGCGATCCTGGATCAGATGGGCATCTTCGCCGGCCTGCCAGTTCCCGATGCACCGAACGGCAACACGGTTGCGGTGACCGCGGTGATCCCAAAATAGCCGCAACCCGGCGGGGAGGTTACAATGCGCGTTGCCGCTCTCATCAGACAGCATCCGGCGTCGATCTTGATTGCCCTGGGTATCGCCGCGGTGTCTCTGGCGATCGCGATCCCAGCATCCGGCGTCCGCCCGTACGGCGAGCAAGCGATTCTGGAGCAGATTGATCACGAGGACGGTGCTTTGTGTGGCAGGTTCGGTCTTGCGATCAGGACACCGCAGTTTGCGGACTGCATGATTGCGCTCGCCGATCTCCGACAGCGCCACGTGGAGCTACTGACTTCCAACCCGTGGCTGTGACGAAGGACCGGAGATGCGCAGTCCCCCCGCCAGTCTCGGGATACCCTCAACATTGCGCGGCGGCGTGCTGCTTATCACAGCCATCTTTCTGTCGGGAATCGCCATGGCGGAAACCCCGTTGGAGCGAGGAGCTTATCTCGTTCGTGGCATCGCCGGCTGCGGCAACTGTCATACCGCCCGCGATCCGGACGAGAAGCCAATCGCGGCCATGGAACTCGCCGGTGGCCGCGTGCTCGACGCACCTTTCGCCCGTATCATCATGCCGAACATTACTCCCGACAACGAAACGGGCATCGGAAGCTGGACCGATGAGCAAATCGCAACTGCAGTTCGCGAAGGGAAACGGCCAGATGGCACCCTGATTGGCCCCGCCATGCCCATTGGCGTTTACCGCGGCATATCCGATGTGGACACGCAGGCCATTGTTGCCTATGTCCGCTCGGTGCCGCCGATCTCGCACAAGTTGGCGAAGACAATTTACAAAGTGCCAGTTCCCACGTCGTACGGTCCGCCGGTCGGTCATGTGCCTGAGGTTTCGCGGGCGGACCGCATCGCTTACGGGGGATATCTCGCCGGGCCGGTCGGTCATTGCCTGTTTTGTCACACCCCTATGGTGCAGGGGCGGCCTGATGTCAGCAAAACCGGTCTAGGCGGCCGAGAGTTTCCGGTGCCCGGTGGTGGCGCGATCCGTAGTCGCAACATCACGCCCGATCCGGAGACCGGGATCGGAAGGTGGTCCGATCAGGAGATCAAGACGGCAATCAAGACCGGTGTTCGTCGAGACGGCGGGCTGCTCGTTCCCTTTATGGCGTTCCGCTGGTATGCCCATATCGACGAAGCAGATCTTGATGCGATTGTCGCTTATTTGCGCTCCCTGAAGCCGTTGGCCACTCAATAAACCACACTTCGAAGCGGTCATTCCAGTTCCGGCCAATGTTGGTCGGTTGACAGTTCGTGCACGGCAGCGGGCGGAACGGGCCGGGTTGTGAGGGATGTTGCCGAGCCATGCCGTCGATGATGATCGTGCAGAGGGACGTGACTGGCAATCGCATTTGATCTCGTCATGCCGCGAGAGCGGGCACCGAGGCGAGCGATACCGGGGTGCGGCCCCTGGGTTCCCGCTTTCGCGGGAATGACACCTCTCGCGGGAATGACACCTCTCAAGAGAGTGGCAGCACCGCTGGCTCCATCTCTCCGATCTGGGTCAGGTCCGCCACCGGCATGCCGTCCTCTTCTGTGGTTATCGCATCCACATAGCGCATTCCGAAGCGTATATCTTCCGGCGGATAAGTTGCGGATCTCGTGCACCGATGTGGCGAACATCGGATCGCGCGCTTCGAGCGTCACGAACACTTGTGCGAGCGCCGCTACCACTTGCGCTGCGTCGTACCCGTGCAACGGACTGCGCTCGTCCATAACATGCATGAGTGTCCAGGTGAGCGGGACAACCGGAAGATACGCGCGCTCAAGCCGCAGTTCTTGCGCGCAGCGGAAGAGTTTGCCTTCAGCGGTCGCCAAGGACAGCAGTATGCTCAGCTTCGCCTCCGCGTCCATAAGCACGTGTGCGGGTCCGTTACCAACTCTCAAGCTGAGCCCAGTGGCGAAGGCAACGTTCACCAGCAAATAAGTTACGAGGAGCGTCGCGAGGAATTGTGGCCAGGTCAGCGCAACGGCGAGATGGTAAGGGTCTCGCATATCGAAGCGAGAAACCCCGTTCTTCTTGAACTCAAGAGAGCCAAGGCGAACCCGCGCCGCTCTTTCACGAGGGTTGCGCTTGAATCCAGTGTGGAAGTGCTGTCCGTTTTGCATCCTTGCGCTCGACCTACTCAGAGCCGTGGCCCGACCGATGCCGGAGCTTCCGCCAGCGGCGATGACAACTTTACCATCGAGGGTGTGAACGACTACGAGAGCCGGCCGGGTGATGATCCGCAGCAGCTAGAAGCGTCAATCGCGCCGAACCAGGTTGGCGAGCACCTGTTGGTCAGCTTGGCAGTGCCGGTCGCTGACCCGGGTGGGCGCACCGGGCTTGGCGTCAAGGATCAGGGCCTTCGCCAACGCCCGCACGCAGGCATGGTTCAGACCGTTCTGGCGGCGGCAGAGAAAGAGTGCCTCCGACATCATGGGTGACTTCGCAGCGGCCTGCCTGGTCACCGGCTCCGCCGTCAGCGGCAGAACAGCCGCCCAGAGGGCAATGAGCCCGCCTGCCACTGCGGCGACTATAATGTACTGGCGCATGACGATCTGTCCTATTCGTGATGAACGTCATGGGAGGACCCTGCCGGCCCCGTGTGGGGCCGGCGCGGATGACCGTCGAACCGCTCCGCGCTATGCCTGGGCCAGCCACGTTTCGAACGACGTGGGGCCGATGTGCGGGTTATCGCCGGGGGTGAGGGACTTGTCGTTCAGCTCCGTGCCGAAATAGCGCGCGTGGATGTCGGTGACCACTTCGCGGGTATCGTGCTTTGCCGCGAGATAGCGGCGGACGAGGTCGTCGAGACCGATGCGTTCTGGCCCGGCCAGTTCGATCACGCCGTTGGCCGGTGCCATTGTTGCAACCTTGGTCACCAAAGCGGCGACGTCGTCGGACGCGATGGGCTGCAGATGAGCCGGCGACAGGCGAACGCTCTGGTCATCGGTTGCGGACTGGGCGATCCCGCCGAGGAATTCGAAGAACTGGGTGGAGCGGATGATCGTGTATGGGATTCCGGATGCCCTGATCAGCTCTTCCTGAGCGAACTTCGCACGAAGGTAGCCGCTTTCCGGCAGGCGGTCGGTGCCCACCACCGACAGGGCGATGTGATGCCGCACGCCGGCAATTCTTTCGGCCGCGGCGAGGTTGCGGCCCGCGGTCTTGAAGAAGTTCAGCACGGCTTCGTCCTCGAACGAGGGGGAGTTCGCGACGTCGATGACGATCTGCGCGCCCGCGAGCGCTTCGGTCAGTCCTTCTCCGGTAATGGTGTTGACGCCTGTGTTGGGCGCCGCCGCGATGACTTCGTGGCCCTTCTGACGCAGGTTCGACACGACCTTGCTGCCGACGAGCCCGGTGCCGCCGATGACAACGATCTTCATGATTGCTTCTCCATCCCAGGGGTTGATGGGCGGAGGATGACCGAGGGCGCGCGGAAAGACTTTGTCGCAACGTCCAAATAGCCTTTGGTTCTTGTCCAAAGATGCTCGAGGTCGCGGTAGCGGCCGTGCCGATTCTGATCACGCCGCGCTCCAAGCTCGGGTTTGTCCGCGCGGTGGACGAGGAGACTGCGACAACGAGCCTGGGCGCGGTGCTGCGTCTGGGCGAGGTCAAGGAGCGCGAGGCGTACGAGGCCCTGGACTGGCTGCTGGACCGTCAGCGGCGGATTGAGAGCGGCCTGGCAAGGCGGCATCTGCAAGACGGCGTTCTGGTGCTCTACGACGTGAGTTCGTCGTATTTCGAGGGTCGCTGCTGTCCGTTGGCGCAGCACGGCTACAGCCGCGATCACCGTGGCGACCGGCCGCAGATCGTCTACGGACTGCTGTGCACACGCGAGGGGCTGCCGGTCGCAGTCGAGGTGTTCGACGGCAACACGGCCGACCCGGCGACGCTGAGCGCGCAGGTCGAGAAGCTCAAGGATCGCTTCGGCATCAGCCGCGTGGTGCTGGTTGGCGACCGCGGCATGATCACCTCGGCGCGGATCGGCACAGACCTCAGGCCGGCCGGCGTAGACTGGATCACCTGCCTGCGGGCACCGGCCATTCAGGCGCTGGCGGCGGAGAACGGGCCGTTGCAGCTGTCGCTGTTCGACGAGCGCGACCTGGCCGAGATCAGCGCGCCCGAGATGTTCCCCGGCGAGCGGCTCATTGTCTGCCGTAACCGCGAACTCGCCGCCGAACGCGCGCGCAAGCGCGAGGAACTGCTGGCCGCCACCGAACGCGAGCTTGCCCGCATCCAGGCGCAGGTCCGCCGCAGGCACTCGCCGTTGCGAAGCGCCGCCGAGATCGGCCTGGCAGTGGGCGGTGTGGTGAACAGTCGGAAGATGGCCAAGCATCTCGCCATCGAGATCCGCGATGGCCACTTCGCATTCCAGCGCCGGATCGAACAGATTGAGGCAGAAGCTCGCCTCGACGGCGTCTACGTGATCCGCACATCCGTGCCGGTCGAGCATCTCGATGCGAACGAAGCCGTGCAGGCCTACAAGGATTTGTCACGGGTCGAACGTACCTTCCGCAGCATGAAGACAGGAGGAGGCCGAAAGGCTTTTCAGCCACATTGCGGTATGCTTGGATTTCGTATGATTTTTCATCCGAGGATGATACGGCCAGGCGGAGACCGGCCGCTGCGTCTACTGGACCAGCGCGTGGGGCGCCGTGCGATACCTGTTTAGGGATGTTGTGCTCGACTCCGATCGGCGGGAGCTTGCCCGTGGGGCCGAGACGATTGTGATCGGACCGCAGGTTTTCGACCTGCTGCTTCACCTGGTGCAAAACCGCGAGCATGTCGTGACCAAGGACAACCTGATCGATGTTGTCTGGGCCGGCCGGATCGTCTCGGAATCCACCCTGACCAGCCACATCAACGCGGTACGCAAGGCAGTCGGCGACACCGGCGACGAGCAGCGCCTCGTCCGTACGATCGCGCGCAAGGGCTATCGGTTCGTGGGCGACGTGAGGGAGACCGCCGCAACAGGAAGTGCGGGTGCCGCCAAGCCCGATGGGACAGGCTTGCCGGTTCCGGATCGACCATCCATCGCTGTCCTGCCATTCCTGAACCTCAGCGGCGACCCAGACCAGGATTACTTCGTGGACGGCGTGGTGGACGACATCATCTCCGCCTTGTCCCGATTGCGCTGGCTCTTTGTCATCGCGCGCAATTCAAGCTTCACCTATAAGGGACGAGCCATCGACGTGAAGCAGGTGGGCCGTGAACTTGGCGTGCGCTACGTGCTGGAAGGCAGCGTGCGCAAGGCGGCTAACCGGGTGCGGATCACCGGTCAGATCATCGACGCCAACGCGGGAGCCACGCTCTGGTCGGAGCGCTTCGAAAGTGCCCTCGACGACGTCTTCGAATTGCAGGACCAGATGGCCACCAGCGTCGTCGGTGCGCTGGTGCCGCACTTGGAGCGCGCGGAGATCGAGCGCGCACGTCACAAGCCGACCGAAAGCCTCGACGCCTACGACTACTACATGCGTGGAATGTGGAAGTTCCGGCAGGTTTCCAGAAACGCGACGGACGAGGCGCTGCCACTGTTTTACGAGGCCATCCAGCGCGATCCGGAATTCGCTTCGGCCTATGCCATGGCCGCCTGGTGCCATTCCTGGCGCAAGCTCAGTCGCTGGACGACCGATGTTGGGCGGGAGGTCGCAGAAGGCACGCGCCTTGCCCGCCGGGCGGTGCAATTGGGCCAGAACGACGCCGTCGCTCTGGCGGCGAGCGCGCATGCGCTGGCGCATCTGGTCCGCGATTTCGACAGCAGCATTGCATTGCTCGACCGAGCGCTGGTGCTGGACCCGAATCTCGCGGCCGGATGGTATCTGGGCGGGTTGCTGAGAATCTGGCGCGGCGAGCTGGACGACGCGATCGAGCGAATCGCCCATGGAATGCGCCTGAGCCCGCTCGGCCCGGACATGGAGCGGATGGAGGTGGGAACCGCAATGGCGTATTTGCTGTCGGGCCGCACGGAGGATGCCTTGTCATGGGCGGAGAAGGCATCGAGGCATATGTCGGATCAGGCGCTGCCCATCAGCATTCTCGCCGCCATCTATACTCGTGCCGGACGTGGCAATGAGGCCAGGCTGGCGATGCAGCAACTTCGCCAGCTTGATCCGGCACTACGGCTATCCAAACTTAATGAGTGGCTCCCGTTCCAGCGCCCCCAAGACCTCGATAATTTCGCCGATGCACTTCGCGAGGCCGGTTTGCCTGAGTGACTGGGAAGCGATCGCGGCCACGATGTCGGACGAAGCCCGGCGTGCTGTGCGCTCGGTGCCACGTAAGCCCACCGACGTGACATTGCGCGAGCCACTCTTGCAGGAGGCGCGGGACCTCGGCGTAAGGCTGTCGCAGGCGTGCGAGCGAGGCTTGAGAGAGGTCGTCGAAGAGACGCGGACGGCAAAGTGGCGCCGGGACAACCATGACGCGATCGAGGCGTGGAACGAGTACGTCGAGAAGAACGGATTGCCGCTGTCTGAATACAGGCAATTCTAATGGCGCATCTCGATGTCCATCCCATGCCGGGAGGAGGAGGGCGCCGTGCGATCCGTGGCTGCGGGACTCAATTCGGTTTTCAGCATCAAGGGCAAGCGGCACGTCAGGCTGACGCAGGCTCTTGCCGCCGTGGCTTGATGCATGGCGTGGATGGCCGGCAGATCCCCGGTCAAGCCCGGGGACATGGCCCGGCCATGACGATAAGAGCGCGCCCCGACGACCTTATGTCAGCGCCTATGGGTTCGCGGCGACGGTTGCGTTGACTTCCGATTCCACCGCTCCCATAACCCTGGCCATCCGGGTATCGTAGCCAACCCGGTCCCCGCCGGACGCGGGGACTCCGCCGCTCCGCGAGGGTTCGCGCAGCGGCGCTTCGTTCGTTGGAGATAAGCCGTGTTCGAGGCGCTGTCAGACAAGCTTACCGGGGTGTTCGACCGCCTGCGCGGCCGCGGCGCGCTGTCCGAGGCAGACGTCGGCGAGGCACTTCGAGAGGTCCGGCTGGCGCTGCTGGACGCCGATGTGGCGCTGCCGGTGGTGCGCGACTTCATCGCCAAGGTGCGTGAGCGCGCCGTGGGCGCCGAGGTGCTGGCCTCGGTCACCCCGGGCCAGCAGGTGGTCAAAATCGTCAACGACGTGTTGGTCGAGGCGCTGGGCGGCGAGGGCGCCGTCCCGCTGAACCTGAACGCGGCGGCGCCGATCGCGATCCTGCTGGTGGGTCTGCAAGGCTCCGGCAAGACCACGACGGGGGGCAAGCTGGCGCTGCGGCTGCGCGAGCGGCTGCGGCGGCGGGTGCTGCTGGCGAGCCTGGATACGCAGCGGCCGGCGGCCCAGCTTCAGCTTGCGCAGTTGGCGGAGCAGGCGCAGGTGCAGAGCCTGCCGATCGTGGCGGGGCAGACGCCGGTGCAGATCGCCCAGCGGGCGATGGATACCGGGCGGCGCGAGGGGTTCGACATCGTCATCCTCGATACCGCCGGGCGGCTGTCGATCGACGAGGCGCTGATGGAGGAGGTGCGGCAGGTCCGCGCCGCGACCTCGCCGGCCGAGACGCTGCTGGTGGTCGATGCGATGACCGGCCAGGACGCGGTCAATACCGCCAAGGCGTTCAACGAGGCGGTCGGCGTTACCGGCATCGTTATGACGCGGATGGACGGCGATGCGCGCGGCGGGGCGGCGTTGTCGATGCGCGCGATCACCGGGGCGCCGATCAAGCTGGTTGGCGTCGGCGAGAAGCAGGACGCGCTGGAGGATTTCCATCCGGAGCGCGTGGCCGGCCGGATTTTGGGGCAGGGCGACATCCTCGGGCTGGTCGAGCGCGCTGCCGAGGTGGTGGATCAGGAAGAGGCGGAAAAACTTGCCAACAAGATGATGCGCGGCAAGTTCGACCTCGAGGACTATGCGAGCCAGCTCAAGCAGATCGGCAAGATGGGAAGCCTGTCCGGTATTCTTGGCATGCTGCCGGGTGTGGGGAAGATCAAGGCGCAGCTTGAGGACGCCAATCTCGATACGACGATCCTGAAGCGGCAGGCGGCGATCATCTCGTCGATGACGATGAAGGAACGGCGGATGCCCGACATCATCAAGGCGAGCCGCAAGAAGCGGATCGCTTCGGGGTCGGGGACGTCGGTGCAGGAAGTGAACAAGCTGCTGAAGCAGTTCGACGACATGACGACGATGATGAAGCGGATGAGCAAGCTCGGGCAGAAGGGCCTGATGCGTCACGGGCTCGGCGCGCTGATGCCGAAGGGCATGGGGCCGAACCAGCGACCTGATTTTTCAAGGAGACACTGATCGATGGGTCTGAAGATCCGCCTTGCCCGTGCAGGCGCGAAGAAGCGCCCGTACTACCACATCGTGGTGGCCGACAGCCGCAGCCCACGCGACGGACGCTTCATCGAGAAGCTGGGCAGCTACAATCCGATGCTGCCGGCGGAGCATGAGGATCGCGTGCGGCTGCAGGCGGAGCGCATCCAGCATTGGGTGTCGCAGGGCGCGGTGGCGACCGATCGGGTGGCGAAGTTCCTCGGGCAGAAGGGCGTCGGGCCGATGCCGTCGTGGGGCGAGCAGCCGGTGAAGTCGGCGCCGAAGAAGAAGGCGCAGGAGCGCGCCAAGGCGGCCGAGGCGGCGGCGGGCTAGTGCCGGAAAGCCGCATCCTGATGGGCGTGATCGGCCGGCCGCACGGCGTGCGTGGGCTCGTGCGTGTCACGTCGTATGCCGATGATCTGACGGCGTATGGGCCGCTGAGCGATGCGAAGGGGCGGCGCTTCGTGCTGCGCTGGCGGGGCGCAGGTGTGGCGGAGATTGCGGAGGTGGTTGCCGGTGGCGAGGCGAAGGTGGCCGATCGGACCGCGGCGGAGACGCTGGTCAACACGCGGCTCTATGTCGATCGGGCGCAATTGCCGGAGCCGGAGGACGATGAGTTCTATCTGGCGGATCTGATTGGGCTGGCTGCGTTCGATTGCGACGGCGCGCGGATTGGCATGATCGGCGCGGTGCATGACTACGGTGCCGGCGCAAGTCTGGAGATCGAGCGGGAAGATGATCAGCCGCTGCTTGTGCCATTTACCCGGGAGTGTGTGCCGCAGGTGGATGTGGTCGGTGGGCGTGTCGTGATCGAGCTGCCGATCTTTGCTGACGATGCTGATGAGTGTAGTTCTGCCGCGGCACCCTCACCCGCGTCGCTACGCTCCGCGACCCCGGATCAAGTCCGGGGCAGGCTCTCTCCCGCTGGGCGGGAGAGGTGAACGAACGATGGGGTGGCGCGCTGCCGTGTTGACGCTGTTTCCGGAGATGTTTCCCGGACCGCTCGCACATTCGCTTGCCGGTCGCGCCCTGCAGTCGGCGATCTGGTCGCTGCAGCCTATCAATATCCGCGACTTCGCGACCGATCGCCATCGCACGGTTGACGATACGCCGTTCGGTGGAGGTGCGGGCATGGTGCTGCGTCCCGACGTGGTGGATGCCGCGATTGCCTCGGTCGCCGATGATCGTCCCCTGGTGTTCCTGACGCCGCGCGGGCGGCCGCTGGCACAGGGAGATGCGCGACGCTACGCGGCCGGGTCCGGTGTGATCCTGCTGTGCGGCCGCTACGAGGGCGTGGATCAGCGCGTGATCGATGCTCACCGCATGGAGGAAATCAGCGTCGGCGATTATGTGCTGTCCGGCGGCGAACTCGCTGCACTGGTCCTGCTGGATGCCGTCGTGCGGCTGCTTCCCGGGGTGATGGGCGCCGCCGACAGCGCGGCGGAAGAATCCTTCTCGCACCACCTGCTGGAATACCCCCACTACACCCGGCCGGCCGACTGGCAGGGACGGCGCGTACCCGATGTCCTGCTGTCCGGCCATCACGCGGCCGTCGCCGCATGGCGCGCGGCTGAGGCCGAACGGGTGACCCGCGAGCGGCGTCCTGACCTGTGGGACGCGCACGGGTCAGCCACTCGCGCCGCGCCGGTTGCCAGCCCGGCGGCGGCGCCCTAAGGAAATCTCGACGGAAGGACCCGACCGATGAACATCATCCAGCGTTACGAGGCCGAGCAGATCACGCGACTGAGCGCGACCCGTGGCGTGCCGGACTTCGTGCCTGGCGATACGGTGCGCGTCGCGGTGAGGGTGGTCGAGGGCGAGCGCACCCGCACCCAGGCCTTCGAGGGCGTCTGCATCGCGCGTTCCAACAAGGGGCTGAACAGCAACTTCACCGTGCGCAAGATCAGCTATGGCGAGGGTGTGGAGCGTGTGTTCCCGCTCTACTCACCGCTGATCGCGGAGATCGCGGTTGTGCGCCGTGGCGACGTGCGGCGTGCCAAGCTGTATTACCTGCGCGGACGCTCGGGCAAGCGGGCCCGCATCGCCGAACGCGCGCGCACCCCGGGTCCTGCCGGTGAGGCGCCAGCCACGAACGAAACCGAAGCGGCCGACTGATAATCGGGTCATAAGGGGGAAGAGACACCATGTCCGAAGCGAAGCCACGCACGCTGTTCGACAAGATCTGGGACAGCCATGTCGTGGAGAAGCTCCCGGACGGGACGTGCATCCTCTACATCGACCGGCATCTGCTGCACGAGGTGACCAGCCCGCAGGCGTTCGAAGGCCTGCGCGTGGCCGGCCGGAAGCTGCGCCGTCCGGACCTGACGATCGCGGTCGCCGACCACAACATCCCGACAGTCGGCGCACGCACGCCGTCCGACATCAAGGAAGAGGACAGCCGGATCCAGGTCCAGACTCTGGAGAAGAACGTCGTTGAGTTCGGCGTGCCGTATATTCCGATCCTCGATGTGCGCCAGGGCATCGTGCACATCATCGGCCCGGAACTCGGCATCAGTCTTCCGGGCACGACGATCGTCTGCGGTGACTCGCATACGTCTACGCATGGCGCGATGGGGGCGCTGGCGTTCGGCATCGGCACCTCCGAGGTCGAGCACGTGATGGCGACTCAGACGCTGCTGCAGCAGCCGGCGAAGAACATGCAGGTACGGGTGGATGGCACGCTGGGCTTCGGGTGCTCGGGCAAGGACATCGTGCTGGCGATCATCGGCAAGATCGGCACCGCCGGCGGCACAGGCCACGTGATCGAGTACACCGGCGAGGCGATCCGCGCGCTCGATATGGCCGGGCGCATGACGGTGTCCAACATGACGATCGAGGCCGGCGCGCGGGCCGGACTGATCGCGCCGGATGACACCACGTTCGCCTACATCAAAGGCCGCGAGTACGCGCCGAAGGGCGAGGCGTGGGAACAAGCGGTGGCGTATTGGCGCACGCTGCCGACCGATGCCGGCGCGCACTACGACACGACGGTCGTGCTGAACGCTGCCGACATCGCGCCGATGGTGACATGGGGCACCAATCCCGGCGCGGTCGCGCCGGTGACAGGCGCGGTGCCCGATCCGTCCAGTGTCGCTGATGAAGGTCAGCGGACGCAGATGCAGCGGATGCTGGAGTACATGGCACTGAAGCCTGGCCAGAAGCTGGCCGATGTGCCGATCGACGTGGTGTTCATTGGAAGCTGCACCAACGGCCGCATCGAGGACATCCGTGCCGCCGCCGCCGTCGCCAAGGGCCGACGTGTCGCCACCGGCGTGCAGGCGTTGGTTGTGCCTGGGTCCGGGCAGGTGAAGAAGCAGGCGGAAGACGAGGGGCTGGATCGCATCCTGCTGGAGGCCGGGTTCGAGTGGCGCGACCCGTGCTGCTCGATGTGCCTCGGGATGAACCCGGACAAGCTGAAGCCTGGCCAGCGCTGCGCCAGCACGTCCAACCGCAACTTCGAGGGACGACAGGGCCCAGGCGGTCGCACGCACCTGGTATCGCCGGCGATGGCCGCTGCCGCCGCGGTGACCGGACGGCTGGCCGACGTGCGGCAGATGGCGTGACGGAGGTAGCGCTGCCGCAGCCCCGTCATGCCGGGCGAAGGCCCGGCACCCACGTCTTCCCGAGCGGCGAAGACGTGGATGCCGGGGCCGAGCCCCGGCATGACAGCAACGGACAGGCGTCAGGTGAGATCAGGATAAAGGTCGCGCCATTCCGGATTGGTGTGACCGATCAACCGCGTCTTCCATGCGCGCGGCCACTCCTTGATGTTCTTCTCCCGCTGAATGGCGGATGCTATGTTTTCGTGCCGCTCGAACCAGACCAGCAGGTGCAGCCCGTATCGTTTCGTGAAGCCGGGTACTGCTTCCGTTCGATGCTCGTACGTGCGTCGCACGATGTCGCTCGTAACGCCCACATACAGCGTGCCACTCGGCCGATTGGTCATGATATACACCCAGCCGCCCCTCATGATCGCCAGCATGCGGCATGACGGTTAAGGAAACGCCATGGAAAAGTTCACCAAACTGACTGCTGTCGCCGCGCCGATGCCGATGCAGAACATCGACACCGATAAGGTGATCCCCGCGCGCTTCCTGAAGACGATCAAGCGGTCCGGTCTCGGCGTCCACCTGTTCGACCCTCTGCGGTTCGACAGCGAGGGCAGGGAACGTCCCGACTTCATCCTGAACCAGGACGGCTACCGCAACGCGCAGGTCCTCGTCGCGCACGAGAACTTCGGCTGCGGCTCCTCGCGTGAGCACGCTCCCTGGGCGCTGGCCGATTTCGGCATCCGCTGCATCATCGCGCCATCGTTCGGCGACATCTTCTACAACAACAGTTTCAAGAACGGCCTGCTGCCGATCCGTCTGCCGCGCGCGATCTGCGATGCGCTGATCGACGACGCGAAACTCGGCGGCAACGCGCGCATCACCATCGATCTTGAACGCCAGGTGGTGGTCCGTCCGAACGGGGAAGAAATCCACTTCGACATAGACCCGTTCCGCAAGCACTCGCTGCTGAACGGGCTCGACGACATCGGCCAGACGCTGCAGCACGCGCCGCGCATCGAGACCTACGAGGCAGCGCGGCGCAAGTCGCAGCCCTGGCTGCCGACCACCGTGGCCTGAGCTGGAGCAGCGATGCCCGCCAACAAGAAGCTGCTGATCCTGCCTGGCGACGGCATCGGCCCGGAGGTGGTGCGCGAGGTGCGTCGCGTCATCGACTGGATGGGCCGCCGGCGGATGGTCTCGTTCGACATCTCGGACGATCTGGTGGGAGGAGCCGCGATCGATGCGCGCGGGACGCCGATCACCGACGAGACGATAGAGAAGGCGAAGGATGCCGACGCCATCCTGTTCGGCTCGGTCGGTGGACCGAAGTGGGAGAAGCTTGGATTCCAGCTTCGCCCGGAGCTCGCGATCCTGCGGCTGCGCAAGGAGCTGGATCTGTTTGCCAACCTGCGCCCCGCCATTGTGCTCGGCCCGCTGGTCGATGCCTCGACGCTGAAACCCGACGTGGTGCGCGGTCTTGATCTGATGATCGTGCGCGAGAGCACCGGCGGCATTTATTTCGGTGAGCCGCGCGGCGTGGAGACGTTGCCCAACGGTGAAAAACGCGGGTTCGATACCGAGAGCTATACCACCAGCGAGATAGAACGCGTCGCGCGCGTGGCGTTCGAGCTGGCGCGCAAGCGCAGGAACCACGTGACCAGCGTGGAAAAAGCCAATGTGATGCAGTCGGGCCTGTTCTGGCGCGAGACCGTCACGACGCTGCACCAGCGGGACTATGCGGACGTGACGCTCGACCACATGTACGCGGATAATTGCGCCATGCAGCTTGTGCGCAATCCTCGACAGTTCGACGTGATCGTCACTTCCAACATTTTCGGCGACCTGCTGTCGGACCTGGCGTCCATGCTGACCGGCAGTCTGGGCATGCTCCCGTCGGCCACGCTCGGCCCGGCGGATGCGTCAGGCAAACGGCTGGCGCTGTACGAGCCGATCCATGGATCAGCTCCCGACATCGCCGGCAAGGGGATCGCAACCCGATGGCGCAGATCTTCAGCTTCGCCATGCTGCTGCGGATTCGTTCGGCATGGAGGAGGACGCGGCGCTGTTCGAGCGTGCCTGGACAATGTGCTGGCGTCCGGGCTGCACACGGCAGACATCATGGCGCCTGGGACGGCGAAGGTGGGCACGAACGTGATGGGCGAGTCGATCCTGCGCGAACTCGACAAGCTTGCGGCCTGACCACTTGAAGGGCAGGAGACCATGCTGGCTGGCTCGTCCGCCGCCCTGGCGGAAGCGCCGTAGCTCAATTGGATCAGAGCACCAGACTACGGATCTGTGGGTAGGGAGTTCGAATCCTCTCCGGGCGCGCCATAAACCTCTGCAATCAAATAGACATACGTTTCTATATCGGTTGTTTCAATTTGCAAAACCTCCGGCACCCGGCGTCAGAACCGCCCGGTCGTGCGCATTCGTGGGAGGCAAAGAGCATAAGGTTAGGGAAGACGGTGCGCGCGGTTATGCTGTGACGGGGAGCGCGCATCCGAAGCGGCAGGACACAACCGGTCCTTGATTGACCCACCGCAGTGATCGCAGTCACGCGGCCCCCGTGACGGGCCACGA
>CAWBST010000018.1:0-253792 GCA_963791495.1 uncultured Alphaproteobacteria bacterium | reverse complement strand
TGGACGCACAGATGGGCACGCAATGGCGAAGGCGATTTCGGTTCGTAATCCCAGTCCGCTTGCCCGCCCTCTGGTCTTCCAGTGGCGTAATGTCCTCGCTGGTGGAGACCCTAAGTTTTCTCTCTGAAGATGAATATCGATTTGAGTTCCAGCGCCTCGTCGAGCGGCCGGCGACCACGGATTACTTTGAACTTCCCGATGTAGACGTTGTAGGGTTTGCTCCCGACGAGGTGGTTCTGTTTTCAGGTGGCCTTGATTTGTTCTCTGGTGCGATAGAAGAAGTTGCGACTGGGGGCAGAAGGCGCGTTGGTAAGCCACCGGTCCTCGGCCAAAATAGAAGACACTCAGAATTATCTCGTGAGCCAGTTACGGGCTCGGTTCGGGCCTCGGCAGATCCTTCATGTTCCCATCCGGATGACGCTCGATACTGGGGTAACAAGGGATACACTGATCGGACACGGTCCTTCCTATTTGTGGCTCTGGGAGCTGTGACAGCGCGCCTGTTTGGTAAAACCCGCTGTTGCTTCTTTGAAAATCGGGTGACGAGCCTAAACCTCCCACCAATCGGCCAGGCCGTCGGTGCTCGTGCAAGTCGAACTACACATCCGCAGGCTTTAACTGGCTTTAGCCGTTTACTCTCTGAACTTTTAGGCCCAATTTGAGGTGGACAATCCATTTGTTTGGTTAACAAAGTCAGAAGTAGTCGAGAGAGTGGCGACGAACCGATGCGGCGATCTCATCCGGCATACGCGTAGCTGCTCCCGAGTGCGTGACATGACAAAAATCCATTCTCATTGCGGCGAATGTTCCCAGTGCATTGATCGTCGGTTCGCAATTCTTGCCGCAGGGCAGGAGCACGAGGATCCGGCTGAAGCATACAAAACGGACCTCTTCCTGGGAGAGCGTGGGCCAGGTCCTGATCGGAGTTGGCACTGGCCTACGTACGCACAGCTTCGAACATTGAAAATATGACGGACATAGCCTTCTTCTCGCACTACGGCGAGGCCAGTCGTGTCGTCAACTATTTTGAAGATCCAGCTAACATAGTGGGCAGCAGGATTTTGAGCTCCACCAGCGCCACGCTGCATCCGTATGCGTAGTCTTCAGGAATGCGATTAACGCGTGTGCGCGCGAACTGCTCCAGAGCGGGTTGTCCAAGGAGTGCCTACTGTTACTCGTCGTGAGCCAACAGGGGAGCGAGCGACGTTATCCGGTGCCGTGCGATATCCCGCCCGTGTCTCCACTGAGACGCGGGCAATACTACTGGCTACCGATCAGCCCACTGGATGCGCGGCGTTCCAGCGGTGGGGTGAGCTCAAGGCGTACATGCGGAATTGATGATCGTTCTCGCAGTGCCATTCAGGTTAGCGATGCGCGACGAGCGCTTGCCGACCGCTTATCCTTTCATGCCCACGACTCAATTGGTGAGTCGGCTTAAGTGTCGAACCGATGAAGCGCTCAGACGACGGGTCCTCCTTTGCCGGAAAGCGATAGCGAAGCTGGCGCAGTCCGCGGGTGATCCCTCGCCGCCACTGAATGCTGTGATCGAGAACCACCCATGGCGTGGCTATAGGCTAAACCCTGACCACATCAGGCTGGTGGCTTTAGCGGAATTGCGGAAAGCAGGTCACGCCTCTCGGCCAGGTCACGACTTCCGTCGTGGCTCGCCTCGGTCGAAGCGTTGAGGTGTAAAAGGCGTCACGACTTTCTACTAGACCGTCCACAGACCGAGTGCCCCCTTCAAGACTAGATATCCGCAATGCCGAGCAACAGCAGGGTGTAGAAGGGGATATCTCGATGGGCATGACAGATGTTGAGAAGCGCGCCCTCAAGGGCGGTGCGCCGTTCATGGAGGCCCTGGCAGCTCCGATCCCAGATGCCTGCCGCATATCTGGCCTGAGCCGGAGCGAAATTTACAGGCGGCTCGCGGCCGGCGACATCCGTGCGGTCAAGAGCGGCAGTCGGGACGCGATCCTCATGGACAGCTTACGCGCACATCTGGCGAGCCTGCCCGCCGCGACGTTCCGCGCTCCGAAGGCCGCCTGAACCACAACCGCCCCGAGCGCGGTAGCACCCGGAGCGGCAGATCGTGAAATCGCAGGCGGACACCAGCGATATCGTGCGATCGGTCGGCCTGATCAAGAGCCGCGCGAGGCAAGGGAGCCTCGCCGTGCATATTGTTCCAACAATCAAGACCTCATTCGGCCTGAGGTCGCTGCCACCGCGACCTATGCTCCGCGTAAGCTTGACGCCGGCAGAGTTGCACACGCTGATCCGGGCGATCGAAAGCAGAGGCGGCCGAGCAGGACGGACGGCCGCCGCCGACCATCTCGCATGGCGCGCAGCGGCGCTACGCGAGACGGCACGATGATGCGCCCGCAAACACTGCTAAATTGACGGGTTCTATGGGTTCCATGGGTTCCAAACTCGCCAAACCATTGGAACTTACAGCCTTCCGGAGTGGTGCGCCGGAACCCCTAGCCTACGGGTTAGGGGTTCCACGGATTCCCGGTCGGACATCAAGGCGATCAACGCGGTCGCACTGAGTGGTTTGCGAGTGCCGTTCGAGCGGGCGGCAACATGAACGCCGATGCCGCCGTTCCCAGTGCAGTCGAGTGCGCCCAGTTCATGCGGTTCTGGACTGACGTGACCGAGGCGCGGCACCTCACTCTGATCGCGATCGCGCCCGACCTCCCGATCATTGTGGCCCGGACCTTCGCCCACGGTGACTTCGATGTGGGTGCCCAGTGGATTGCGGACCAGCAGACGGCAGAGCGGAACGTCTACTTCCAGCCGAACGAAACAGCAGCAGGCTGCGACCACAAACCGCGGAAGGTCGACATGGTCGCAGCCATGTGCCGCTTCGCCGACGTAGACCCATTGGACAAGCAGTTTCCGCTAGCGGATGAGCGTAACCGCCTCGCCCAGTTGGCGGATTCTCCAGTCCAGACCCGGACGTCGCCCCGACTGCGATCATTGATAGTGGAAATGGCATTCAGGTTCTCTGGGCTGTGACACGCGAGATGCTATCGCCGGAGGCAGTGTTGCGGGTTGAAGCCGAGACGCGGGCAATCGAGGCGGCGCTGGGCGCAGGCGGCACACACAATATCGATCGACTGCTGCGCCTACCGGGCACTGTGAACTACCCGAATAGAGGGAAGTAGTTTTGGCCGCGGCATATCCCGCGCACGGCTGATCTCTAGCGCGCCCAACTTCTACTCCCCGCATCAGGCAGCGGCACTGGCGGTGCAGCTGACCCAGAGACTGGCCGGTATCGGCTTGATCCGTCGAAAGCCGGACAAGTCGGACCAGGGCATGTCCACCGCCACCGTCACCGCCGGTGCCGACTGGCCCTCCCTGGCGAAGGAATTGAAGGCGGCGGGAGCAGACAAGGTGTCCAGGATGGAACACCTCCCGCCGAACGTGCAGTCGCAGTTGAATTGGGCGCTGGCACGCAGGGAACGGCTGGCCGATCGCTGGGCTGGCCTGGTCGATGACCTGGGACATGTTGGTCGCGACGACACAAAATCGGGCGCCGACTTCTCGCTGGCGGCCATGCTGAAGGCCGCCGGCATCTCGCACTTGGAAGCAGGGCTGGTCCTCTGTGCGTTCCCGCACGGCAAGGCGAACAGCGAGGAATGGCCCAACGCCGACGTACGACTGCGCCATGTCGCGCGGTGTGTCTTGCATTCGCACAAACCGGCAGCGGTGCAGGCTGATGCGAAAGCCGAGCTTGCGGAGCTGCCCAGCGGGTTCCGGATGGCCGGCAACGGCCTGTTCTTCTTCCCCTAGCCGACCGAGAAGAACACAGATCCACCGTCCGTGTTTGTCGCCGGGCAGTTTCATATCGTCGGCCAGACCCGCAGCGATGTTGGCGAGGACTGGGGCTTGTTGCTGAGTTGGTGTGACCGCGACAGCCGGGCGCATCGCTGGGCGATCCCGCTCCGCCTTATCCATCGTCATGGCAACGAGATTGCTGAGGAGCTGGAGAGCGCCGGCCTGTCCTGCGGCAACGACGAGAATGCGCACCGGCTACTCAAACGGTTCCTGAGCATGGTGAAGATCACGCGACGCCTGCGCTGTGTGAGCCGCACCGGCTGGCACGATGGTGGCACAGCGCCTGTGTTCGTCCTGCCGGGCGGCGAAGCATTCGGGCGGGATGCCGCCGACGTAATCCTGCAAGCCGATCGCGCCAGCGCTGATGCAGCCTTCCGCGCCACAGGAACGATGCCCGATTGGCAGGACAAGGTGGCAGCACTTGCGGTGGGGAATGACCGGCTGGTGCTGTTCATGTCCGCCGCGTTCGCGGGGCCACTGCTGGAAGTGCTGGCCGAGCCATCAGGCGGTATTCACCTCGTTGGTGAAGTCGCGTACCGGCAAGAGCACGGCGGCGCTGATGGTAGCGAGCGTCTGGGGACCGCCGACCGCGGACGGCCAGCTTCGTCCTTGGCGCGGTACCGCGAACGGGCTGGAGGCGGTGGCAGCCGAAACCTCCGACACGCTCCTGATCCTGGATGAGATGGGGCAGGCTGACCCTCGCGAAGTAGGCGACATTGTCTATCTGCTCGGCAACGAGGCGGGGAAGCAGCGCGCATCTCGCACGGGCACAGCACGGCGCCGCCACTTTTGGCGCACGCTATTCTTGAGTCTGGCGAAATCACGCTGGCCCAGAAGATGGGCGAGGCCGGCAAGCGGGCGACGGCCGGGCTTGGCGTGCGTCTCCCGAACCTGCCGGCCGATGCCGGCGCCGGCATGGGGGTGTTTCAGAACCTTCACGGCAGGCGGGACGGAGCGGCTTTCGCTGATGAGTTACGGGATATCGCACGGTTGCATCATGGGCATGCTGCGCGCGTCTTCTTGCAGAAGCTCACGGAGCACCGGGCGACCAGCCCCAACAAGCTGCGCGCCACATTGAACTCGCTGCGCGACGCGTTTCTCGACCGGCATGTTCCTGAAGGCTCCACTCGTCAGGTGCGCAGCGTCGCAGGTCGGTTCGCGCTGATCGCGGCTGCAGGCGAGTTGGCGCGCGATTACGGGGTGCTGCCGTGGCCGGAGGGTGAGGCGCTGCGAGCAGTCGGCGCGTGCCTCTCGGCATGGCTGGAGCAGCGCGGAGGCTCAGGGCCAGCCGAGGACGCTGCGGCGCTTGGGCAGGTTCGCGGGTTCCTTGAGGCACATGGCGAATCCCGATTCACGCCACGAACGACGCCCGCATCCGGCCAAGAACCGGCGCTGCCCGACGTGACGTGTACGATCAACCGCGTTGGGTTCCGGCGGCGCGTCGGCGGCGATAGCGATGAGCGTTGGGAATATTGGATTCTGCCAGAGGCGTCGAAAAACGAGGTGTGCAAGGGACTGGACCCCAGGAGGACGGCCGATTTGCTGGCCGGACGCAAGTTCCTGTTGGGCGGCACGGAACGCCACCGTGCTGCCCTTGAAACGATCCCGGGCGAGGGCAAGCGTCGGGTCTACCGGGTGTCGGGCGCGATCCTGGAGGGCGGCGATGTCGAGTGAGGCGTTGCGCGTGCTGGCCCGCAAATATCGGGAGCGGCCGGCCGGAACCTTGGGAACCCGTGACCCTGGAGCCACGGGTTCCGTGGCCGACGCATCGGAATCCAAGGATTTCCAAGAGGTCGCGGGACACGGAACCCCAGTCCCTGGAACCCGTCAAAGTAACAATGTTCGACAGGAAGAGGCTGACGCCTGGGGTTTGACCGCAGCCGACAGAGCGGCCGGGATGACGCGGCTACGAGAGACGGCGCCGCTACAAAGTGAGCCGAATTGGAACCACCTGATCCAGCACCACCAGTATCGCTGCTGCCGGAGCCGGGGTTTGAGCAGGGCAGGTCGATGCTGCACACGCCGCTCTGGCCGCTGGTCTGCACGTTGCCGCGCGCGGCCGGCCGCCGAGCTGGGCCGATCCTACCGGGCTTCCGTCGCACGGATGTTTCTGCACCTGCTGCAAGGGCCAGCGGTGGTGGCGCGAGTGCGAGGCGCCCAAGGCTGGCGCGGCCGAGGGCCGCGTAGGAAACCGGTCGCCAGACGGCCGCTCTCGACCTTCTCTGACATTCAAGCCGAGCGGCCAATGGCATACGCTGGCCAGAAGCGGATCGCGACTCTGGACGTCTCAATGGCGACAAGTGGACGTTGGCGGCGAGAATGACGGCCCTGCACAAGGAAAGCGGTAGTAGGCCCCTCTGCTCGCGGCGAGCCGGTCACTACGCTTACGACGGCACTCTCCCCCCAACTTGTGCAGATGATGTCATCCTGCTCAGATGGAGCTCCTACGTCACAGGCGATAGCGCCATGCAGCATGATGACTGAGCCTCGCCGAAGTCTCCTCTGCACAAATTTTCTGTTTGTGACTTAACCAAAGTCGACGATTGGAGCGCAGCAACGCTGCCAGTTTTCGGTCCGTCCGCGGTCGAGCCGAAGCGCGGATCGAAAGCGTTTGAGCGCGGGTGAATTTTGTCGATTGCAGAAAATGGCACTTTGCTACGGACGTTTCGAAGGTGCTTTCAGCGTTGGCGTCCCGCATTCCTGCAGCTTTGCGCAGGGATTGCCGATTTGAGGAATTGGACAACACTTCAACAAACGGAATGGTGATCTCTGGATTCGCCGCGCAAGGGCGCCATAGCGGTGCCGGGGCCACTCACGCTGTCCTACGACGCAGACTTCGAGGTCTTTGCGGTTTTCATGAAGCCGGACGCGGTCTCGGACGCCCTTTCCGAACTTATCGGCAGCCCCTAGTGCCCTGAGTCACTCATATTGTGGGATATAGCCGCTTCAGCTTAACGCGTGCGTCAGCGGTGGTGAACTGCCAATCCGCCTTTGCGTGGTGCTTGTTGCGGCTGTCCTGCCATGCGGCGACTTCCTCGATCAAGGTCTGCTTGTTGGCGATGCGCCGATCGAGGCACTGACGCGACAGGACGCTGAGTTCGGATTCAGCCATGTCCAGCCAACTGCCGTGCTTGGGCGTGTAGTGCCACTCGAACCGTTCGACGAGCCGACGTGCCTCGGCGGCGGGAAAGGCTTCATAGAGTGACGCTGGCTTGTGGGTGTTGAGGTTGTCCTGCACGAGTATGATTTTCTTCGCCTTTGGAAAGTGTGTGTCGGACAGTTCCTTGAGGACCTGGGCGTAGTCCAAGGCAGTGTGACGATCGGTGACTTTGACACGCCGCCAGCCTTCCAGTGGCGCGAACATCATGAACAGGTTGGCGGTGCCGTTGCGCTCGTATTCATAATCATGCCGCGCGGGGCGTCCTGGTTTTGCCGGGATCGGCACGCGCGTCTCGGCGATAAGCTGCTTTGATGTCTCGTCCACGCAGACCACGGGGTACGTCGGATCCTGCGGCCTCTGGTAGACTTCCAGCACATCCTCCATGCCGGCTACGAAAGCCGCGTTGGCATTGGGCGGTATCACCCATTGCTTTTGCCGGTGAGGCTTGAGCAGGTTTTTTTTAACGTCCGCCCAATCGTGTTATCGCTGGCACGGTCAACGATGTCCAATTCTACGACCGCCGTTTCCAGCAGCGCCAGTGTCCACCGCACGCGCCCTTTGGGTGGTTTGGAGCAGGCCAGGGCGATCAGCTTGGCCTCGGTGGCTCCGTCGAAGATGCGCGGTCTGGCCGAAGCAGGAGAATGCCTGTGGGTCAGGGCCGCCTCGAACCCTTCTTCCACCAATCGCTGGCGGGTCCGGGCAACCGTGTTGACGGTGGTCGCCAGTGCACTGGCGATTTGGCTGTCACTCCAGCCTTCGCCCGCCTCGCAGGCATCGGCCTTCAGCAGGATACGCGCTTTCATCAGCTGACGTGCTCGGTGCTTGCCAGTACGGATCAGTGTGTTGAGCCGTTCGCGCTCCTCGTCACTGAGCTTCACAACGTACTTCTTCACGGCGGTCTGTTTCGCGGTCACGACTTATCTCCGGTGGTTCCGGAGACATTGATTCAGAGCCCCACCATCAAATCAATGACGGGCAGCACTAGGCAAGAAGCTGGAGTTGGACAAGTCCAACTACGACCGGCGGCCGGAACCGCGCGGTGGCCGCCACGGTGAAGTGATCAGCGTATCGAACGCTTCCGAGCGTGGGTACGGGTTTTCCCAACCGCTGTCATCGCTCTTGGGGCCATCGTAAACATGGCCAGACAGGGATGCGCTATGGCTGTACCAGCCACGATTTGGGTTCAGCGCTGTTGAAAGCTGCTCACTATCGCAATGGATGGTTTGCTGCCGGTCCGCTTTCCGGCTGGGACGCACTAAAACTGGACATCCCGGGGTGAAGGTCGCGTCTCGCTGTGGGCGGGCCGACCCGTGCCCTCGAACCGCGCTCGCGGGGGGCGGGCGGAGGACTGGATGGATTTGTTGCCGCGGCCTCCGATCTATGCGGCTGCGCCGTCGAGCGACAGGACGCGGCGTGGAAGGATGCGAAGATGAACACCTTGCCGTCACCCGTAACGCTGGTGCCCAACTCCAGCTACGAGACCACGCGCTTTAATGCCCTTCGCCATGGCGGTACTGTCGCGCCACACAGTCCTGCCATGGGAGGACCGGAGCGAGTACGAAAGCCTGCTCAACGCGTTGGTGGTTGAGCATGCGCCGGATGGACCGACCGAAGAACACCTCGTGGAGGAGCTGACCGGAACCATCTGGCGGAAGCGTCGGCTGCGGATGGCAGAGGCGGCCGTGTATCGGGAAAAGCTCCGCCACGACACGACTGGTTATCAGACCCCGGAGCACCTGGTCGGCGCAGCTCTACTGCCGCTCACAGGTAGGGCCGAGGGAAAGGCCAATATCCCGCAAGCCCTGGTCGCTACTCCCGCGGGCACGGCCCGCGATCTGCGGGACGTGAAGCGCGATCAGACCATGACACGCAACGCCTGGAATATCTTAGTGTCCGTCCGGATACTTTGCAAAGTCATTTCAGTCGGTTACCAGCGGGGGATAAATCCGCTTGACCGGCTCAACTCCGCCATGAGGCCCTGTCGGTGAACATCCGCGAGAGCCCGCATGTGGACCCCCGAGAACCGCCCGCTCTATGACCGTGACAAGCTGCGTTACCCGAGCGATCTGACCGACGCGGAATGGCAGCATATCGGGCCGCTGCTACCGCCCGCCAAGCGCGGCGGCGGCAAGCGGACGGTTGATATGCGTGAGGTGGTCAACGGCGTGATGTACGTGCTGAGCACCGGATGTCAGTGGCGCTATATTCCGAAAGACCTGCCGCCGCGCAGCACGGTGCATGACTACTTCTCCCGGTGGGGCTACGACGGCACGTTGGAGAAAATCCACTACGCGCTCTACGTCAAATGCCGCGAGCAGGACGAAGCCGAGGCTAGTCCCACTGCCTGCATCGTCGATAGCCAGAGCGTGAAAAGCGCGGAAAAAGGGGGGCCAGCATCGATGCTCATGGGTTCGATGCTGGCAAGCTGATCAAAGGCAAGAAGCGCCACATTCTCGTCGATACACTGGGTCTGTTGCTGCATGCGCTGGTGACGCCAGCCGATGTTCAAGATCGCGACGGTGGCCTGATGCTTTTGGCCACATTGTTCGGACAATTCCCATTCCTCAAGAAGCTGTTTGCTGACAGCGCCTATGCGGGGCCTGTGTTTCATGACGGCCTCGCGAACATCATGCCGAACCTGGTCACTGAAATCGTCCGTCGTTCCGATCGGGCCAAGGGCTTCGTCGTTCTGCCCAAACGTTGGATTGTCGAGCGCACCATCGGTTGGTTGGGTCGCTGTCGCCGGCTGGCAAAGGACTGGGAAAATCTCAACCACAATGCGCTCGCGTTCATCCGCCTCGCATCCATACGCCTGATGCTCAGAAAGCTCTGTATTCCCTCATGAAGTTTCCGGACGGAACTTTCTAGCGGCGGGCGGCTTCGAGGCCTACCCACGCGCCGTGGCCGCGCTGCGGGAGGATACTCGGGCCAGTTGGCTCGAATGCCTCGCTGAGCGGCCGGCCGACGGGATGACATACGCGCCGACCGTCGACGCGCTCCGGGCCTGGATCGATCGTCACTGGAAGGAATGGTACGAGGACCCAATCGCCGAGTTGGAACACCGCGATGCGATCCGAGATCACGCCCTCGGTGTCGCCTACGCCGCGCACGACCTGTATGTGCCGGCCCGGTATGAAGTCCACCTGGATCGCAAGTTGGAGCGGACGCTGGCCATGCTGTTCCGGCTGAAGGAGCTTCGACAACCCGCCAGACCGGCCTGATCTGTTTGGTAAATCCGACGGAATGCTGGTTTGTCGAGCGCACCGGTGAGTGCTGAGACGCGTTCAGTCGCGATGGTCTGCATTGCTGAAATCCTAGAGTCTCGCAGGTTTCTCGCTCGTGCCCGCGCTGCTACCGCAGTTCATGACCCTCTGGTCGCTCAGCAACGCCCAGGGTGGCTGGCTCGCCGGCATCATGTCCGGAGGTTACATGCTCGCGGTGCTGCCGCTGGTTGTTCTGACGGATCGGATTCCGGCACGGTCGGTGTTTCTCGCTTCGAGCGCGCTTGGCGCGCTGTCCTGCTTCGGGATTGCTCTGAGCAATACCTTCCTCGCCGCCCTGGCATGGCGTGCGGTGTCGGGCGGTGCGACAATCGTCCGCGCTCTTTCTCGCCTAGTTGCCGCAGCACTGTTACCATTCTGCCAACCCCGGAGTGCGCGCTATGCCTGCCTGCCCGCCCGCCGAACAGATCGCGCGATACCAGCGTGACGGTTGCCTGTTTCGGATCGACTGCCTGACGCCGGACGAAGTCCGCCACTATCGTGGCTGCCTGGAGGCGTTTGTTGCCGCAGCACTGTTACCATTCTGCCAACCGCGGAGTACGCGCTATGCCTACCTGCCCGTCCGCCGAACAGATCGCCCGATACCAGCGTGACGGCTGCCTGTTGCCGATCGACTGCCTGACGCCGGACGAAGTCCGCCACTATCGTGGCTGCCTGGAGGCGTTCGAGCGCGAGCAGGGGGACGCCTTCGGCAAGGACGAATACGGGAACTTTGATCTCGAGCCGCGGCGTGCCGCCGTGGTGGAGCGGTACTTCGACTCCAACAAACTGCTGACGATGCGGCGGCGATCGGGCAATGTCGGGATCTGAGCGAACCGGAACAACCCTGCTCGCCGCGCTCGGGTTGGTTCTCGGCGCGATCGCCCTCTGGCAACCGGTCGGACCCATCGCCGACTCGCCCGGCCAGCGTCTCGTGCTCGACGTGCCCGCCTGGGTGCAGTTCGTGCTGCTGGGCGCGACGCTGGTCGAATTCCTCGCGATCGTGCTGGTGATGATTCCGAACCGGCTCAAGAAGCGACCCGACGGCACGCTGCAAAAACGTCCCTCAGCAATGCGCCTGTCGCCGATCGAGAAGATGGCGTTGCTACTGCCTTTCGCAGCCGTGGCGATCGCCGCCTACCAATCGCAGTATTTCGAGAGCGGACGGTTCGGCTGGCTGTTCGACGCCGGATCGAGGGGCGGCCTGTTCGGCAGCAGCAGCGCCGATCCGCCGCCCGACGTGGTCAGCGTGCCGCTCCTTGATCTCAGCGTGTCTATTACGCTGAGCCTCGTGGCGGCCGTCGTCATTGCCTGCTCTATTCTGGCCATACTGCTGGTTCGTCCGTGGGTGACGATAGCGGAATGGCTCCGCCAGGCGCGGGTACGCCGCGGCGCGTCGCCCGTTGAGGACATGACATCGGCGCTGGCGGCAGGACGACGGGCGCTCGAGATCGGCGACGATCCCCGCACCGCGGTCATCGCGTGCTATCGCCAGTGTGAAGCCGCGCTCGCGTCCCGCCGCCGCGGCCGTCACGCAGCAGAGACGCCACGCGAGTTCCTGCGCGATGCACTGGCGGCACTGCACCTGCCCGCCCAGCCGATCCGCGCGCTGCTGCAGGTGTTCGAACGCGCGCGGTTCAGCGATCTGCCGGTGACGCGCCTCGACCGCTCCGTCGCGCTCGGCGCCCTCGACGAGATCCGCACGGACCTGGAGCGGAGGCGCGAGGATGGAGCCCAACCCTGAGCGCATCACCCGGCTGACCTTCATCGGCTGGCTGGTGCTGGCCCTGGTCATCGCGATGTTCGCTGCCCCGATCGCGCTATGGGTCGGCCCGGCCGGCCGGCCGACGGTGATCCGCATCGCCGTCGCGATCTTCTGCGCCTGCATCGCGCAGCGGCTGCTGCTGCCGCTCCGCCACGCCGCCGCTATCGACCAGGTGCCGCAGGCGGAGCACGCCACCAGGCCGCCGGTGGGGTCCGTCACCACCGATCCGCTGCTGACCGACCTGGCGAAGGACCTGCGGTGGGGTGGCTGGTATTTCGTCCCGCCCGCACTCTGGATGCGACTGCAGCGTCTTTGCCACGACCGCGGGACCGTGCTGCCGCCTGAGCTGATGCCCAAGTCCGGGCCGCCGCCCCACCTGGGCGGAAGCCGAGAGAACGGTGCGCTTCCTCGAGGACGGCAGATGACTCCCGCCGACCTGTGCGCGCGGGCCGAGGAAATGTTCGCCGCGCTGGAGACCACAATCGTCGGCAAGCGCGACGCGCTGCACTTGCTGCTGGCGGCGATCCTGGCGGACGGTCACGTGCTGATCGAGGACGTTCCGGGCGTCGCCAAGACCTCCATCGCCCGTGCGATTGCGCAGATTCTCGGCCTGCCGTTCAAGCGCGTGCAGTTCACCCCCGACCTGCTGCCCGCCGATCTCACCGGCGGCTTCGTGTTCGACCAGCGATCGGGCACGTTCCAGTTCCGCCGCGGCCCAGTGTTCACCCAACTGCTGCTCGCTGACGAGATCAACCGCGCGGCGCCAAAAACCCAGTCGGCGCTGCTGGAAGCGATGCAGGAGCGGCAGGTCACGGTGGAAGGCGAGACCTTCGCGCTCGTCCAGCCGTTTCTGGTGATCGCGACGCAGAATCCGATTGAGCTGGACGGCACCTATCCGCTGCCCGAGGCGCAGCTCGACCGATTCCTGATCCGCCTCGACATCGGCTATCCGAGCGAACAGCAGGAACAGGACATCCTGCGCCGCCGCCGCGACGCGCGCGCCGATGCGGTCGTGCTGCCACAGCTTCTTTCGGCGCAAGAGCTGCTGGCGATGCAGGCATTGCTGGAGGACGTGTTTGTCGAACCTTCGGTCGAGCGCTACATCGTGACGCTGGTGCGCGCGACGCGTGACGAGCCGCGCGTGGCTCTGGGGGGCTCGCCACGTGCGAGCCTAGCGCTGATGAAGCTGAGCCGCGCGCTCGCTTCACTGGATGGGCGATCGTTCGTGACGCCCGACGATGTGAAGGCAGCGGCGCTGCCGGTGCTGCCGCATCGGCTGGTGCTGCGGCCTGAGCATTGGGGTGGCCGGCTGTCCACGCGCAGCATCGTGCAGGGGCTGCTGGACCGCGTACCGGCCCCTGTTGTCGAGGCGCCGTGACATTCCGGCCTAGCCCGCTCGCCTATGCGCTGGCTGTCCTCGTCGCCTGGCTCGCCTGTCTCGCCATTGCCTTCGACCGTGCTGAGCTGCTGTTCATCGCGGTGCCGCTGGTGCTGCGGCTGGCACAGTCATTGCCGCCGGCGGAAGCCGATATCGGCAGCTTCGCGCTCGCCTCGGACGGCGTGGCGCCAAGCGAAGGCGACGCGTTTACCTTGACGATCGATGCCCGGCTCACCGCGGCCACCGGTCTGGTTCAGGTGCTGCCCGCGCTGCCGGGGCAGGTCGGTACGAACTACCGCACCGCGGTGTTCTCGCCGCAACCAGATGGCCGGGTGCGCTGGGACATCCCGCTGTTGTGCCGCTTCGGCGGCATGCTGGACTTCGATGCGGTGTTTTTCCGGCAATGGGACCGCAGCGGCCTCTGGGTCGGCGAGGCGCGGCGGGACCAGCCGGTCAGTCTCGCGGTACGTCCGATTGCGCTGAGCGATTCGGACCGTGCCCTCGCCACGCCTGACGGGCGCACCGTTCGGCGCGCACGCCTCGCAAAAATTCGGCGACGGCAGCGACTTCGCCGATATCCGCACCTTCGCCGCCGGCGACCGAATGAAGCGGATCAACTGGCCGGTCTCGCTCCGCATGCGGCAGCTGCACGTCAACCAGTTCCACGTCGAGCGCAGCGCCGATGTCATCCTGCTTGTAGATACATTCGTCAATATCGGCCAGCGTCCGCATTCGACCCTCGACTTCACGCTGCGCGCCGCGGCCGGTCTGGCGCAGGCCTATCTGCGCCAGACCGACCGGGTGGGCCTGATCGAGGTCGGAGGTTGGCTGCGCTGGACCAAGCCGGCGTCCGGCCCGCGCCAGTACCAGATGATCCTGCGGTCGCTGATTCGCGCCACAGTGACCGCGACCGACCTGCGGCGGAACGCACCAGATCTGCCGGAAGCGATGCTGCCGCGGCACGCGCTGATCATCGCGCTCACGCCACTGGCCGACGAACGCTTCGTCCACGTCGTCACCGGCCTCGCCGACCAGGGACGCGATGTCGTCTTGCTCGCCATCGGTGGCGATGAAGTGTCGCTGCCCTATTTGACGCGGCGGGCAGGCCATCCCGTGGTGCGGCGGGTCTGGCGGCTGCTGCGAGAGGACCGGCTGCGGGAGTTGCGCAGCCACGGCATGCGCGCCGCTCTCTGGTCGCCGGCGCAGCCGATCGAGGCGGCGCTGGCATCGGTAGAGCTCCACGGCACGCGCGGGGCCGCATGGTTTGGCTGAGCGGGATCGCCGCCGTGCTGCTGATCGCCGGCGTGCCCTGTCTGGTTCTGCCCGAGCGCCATGTGCTGGGCGCCGGAGTTGTGGCGGCGGCGATCTGCGCCGGCGGGCTGTTGCTGCCGTCACTGGGCCTCGCGACCGCCGGTGCGGTGCTGGCGGTGCTGGTGTTCTCGGTTGCGCTGCTGGTGGCATCGGCGGCGAACGCGGTGATGGCGGCGATGCTGATGGGGATCGCGGTGCTGGTGCTGCTCGATGCCACTCACTTCCACGAACGGTTCAACCGCTCCGCAATCACGCCGGGCGTCATGCGCGTGCATCTCGGCCAGCTTGGCGCCACTATCCTGGTATCCATGCTGGCAGTCGGGGTGCTGGCCGTGGTGTCGGACGCGTTCTGGCTCGGCCTTGACGCGACGCTGCGTCCGGCGGTGGCCGCGGCAGGCGGCATACTTGTGGCTCTGGCGATCCTGCGGGCCACCACCCGGTGAATGCCCTGCTGGATAGTCGGTCGGACGAGCCAACACCGCTTTCGAATCCTGCATGGAGCCGCTACCGGGATACCGGAACCTTCAGTTCGTGCATGGGCGGTCTCCGCACGCCGGCGGCCCATGCCTCGACGAATGACGTGCGATGGCCGACGTCCGAAAACCTTCACCATCCCGGTAGACCGAGGCGTCTACAGGAATGTCGCCTTCGAGGGTGCGGCGTAGCCCTTCGGAGCGGCCGTAATGGGCGCAGAGCGGACCTTAGTACGACGGGCCCGCCATATCTCCTCAACGCGACGAATTAGGTTTGGCCTGACACCAGCAGCTGTTGATAGGCTGTCAGGTCCTCGACATGATTGCGGTCTGATCGGAGGCCGATGTGCCCGTCGGGCCGGATGACAAGAAGCGTGATCTCGCCGATCCCCAATTGTTCGGCCGCTATCGGCGTGATCCGTGCGTACGGGCTCTGATCGTCGGCGCCGGCCGCAATCACAACGATTGCTTCAATAATAACTGATGCAAGGATCTGAGCACGGATGAAGCTGTCAACTCGCGCGAGTGCTTCCGTATGAATTGATGAGCCACCGATGAGCAGTGCGGTGTGGCCGGCGCGGTTGGCCAGCTCATGCAGCATGCAGGGCGACGCGTCGGCGAGACGGACCTCGATTGTATCCGGGAGGCGCTGGCCGGGCGCAAGCGCATCGTGCCTGTCCCCCATGACGATGGGTGAGCCGCCGTAGTCAATGTCGAGCTCCGCCTCTGCGACTGCCTCGTGGTGTCGCGAGTCCGGGTCGGCGAATACCACCCGAAGCGCTTCGTCGCGGGCTCGCCGCTCGGCTGGATCGATCACCGTTTGAGCAAGTTCGACCGCGTCCCCCGACGCAGTGACCATTTCGGCCACCGGGCGCCGTTCTGCTTCATAGCTGTCCAACAGCACGGGGTCGCAGAAGCCATGACAGACAAGTGCCAGCTTCCAAGCCAAATTCACTGCGTCCTGAAGGCCGGTGTTCATCCCGTGACCTTGGGCAGGGGAACACACATGTGCAGCGTCCCCTGCCAGCAAGACACGACCCGACCGGAATCGCCTCGCCACCTTCGTGTGACAGTGGAAACGTGCCGGGTTTTCGACACCGTCAAAGCCGCACGTGGGCAGGTAGCGGCCGATCGTGGACGCAGCGTCGACCACCAGGTCGGAGAAGGGGGACGATGGCCTTAGGTACACACGCCATCTCTGGTCGGGAAGTGCGGTCAGAATCACCGGGATCTCGTCCAGATAGGCGTAGTTCGCCTCGTAGGAATCGTGCCAGCCCGCCAAGGTCGCGTCGAAGACTGCCCAGGGTTGGATGATGTCGTGCCCGATCATATCGATCCCCGTCAGGGTCCGGCAAGTGCTGTGAAGCCCATCGCATCCTACCACCCACTGGACCAAGACCTGCTCCGTTGTGGCTTCCCGCTGGACGGTCGCGAGAAGGCCGCCTTCGTGGTCCGCCAGTCCGATCAGACTGGATGAGCGAATCACCTTGCCATCCTGCCGGTGGAGGTACGTTGTCAGGATCGAACTCGGTAACCTCCTCTGAAATACCGATGTTGAACCCGTAGCGACTGCCGCAAATCGAAAGATCGATTTCGCCAAGCACGACGCCCTGCGAGTGAATACGAGCGTTGCGTTGCTTGACACCCGCTGCCAGCAGGGGATCGAGGAGACCCAGGCCCTCGAAGAGTTCGAGTGAGCGCGGATGCACGACCGTTGCCCGATCCCAGTGCAGCGGCGCTTGATGTGCGTCGATCACACGGCAGTCGACATTCCGGCGAAGGAGTTCCGATGCGAGCAATAAGCCAGTTGGCCCTGCACCGACCACGAGAACAGTCGCACTATCCAACATCCTGAACCTGCCGCATATGGATCGGTGCGCTTACATTACAGGCGGTGGCGCGCCCGGCGCCAGTGCTATGCCCGAAGTTGGCAGGATGGCCACCGTTCAGGATGATGGTCGGGAACGTCCGCCTCGCTGGTCCTGGCGCGGATAGGATTTGCTAAGCCTGGTCGAACGACACGGGCAGCTTCGCTCCGACCGCGGAGTGATAGTCCATGTCGGACCATCCAAACCACGACATCTTACTTTCGGAAGTCATGTAGCTGATCCAGCCGTCAGGTGGCTCCGTCCGGCCCGTCCCTCCGGCGAGTTCCACGGCCGGCACGCCTTGAGCCAGGTCGAACGGTCGAAACGCACATGCCTTGCCGCAAACATCAGCTTCCGGGGTGAATGTGCGTGATCTTGGAGCCTTCCAAGCCAAGGCCAGCCATCAGGCCGCGCTGCCCGAATGGAACGGCATAGACATCCTGGGTGATCGACGTGCTGGTCATGCTGGCGGCTGCGCCCTTGTCCACGACCACGACGCTCGGGCCGGAACCGATCGACCAGCCGTCGCTCTTCTGCAGGTAATCGAGAGCCGAGTTGGTCATGAAGAACAGGGCATAGCTGAAGGTCTGACCACCCGCCTGCAGTCCGAACGAGGCCGCTGACAGGTTGTAGTATCCAACGGTTTTGCCGCCGATCCTGAGAGCGCCATCGCCGCTCTGGCCACCGATCAACAGGCCAGCCTTGATGATCTTGGGAAACACCAGGATTGCCTTGGCCTTATTGCCAAGATTGCGTGCCTTGGGTTGCGCCGCATATAGCTTTTGCAACGCTTGGCTCGCATCCTGATCGATCTTGCGTGCGGAGGCAGCATAGGCAGCGCCTGTGCCCAGGACTGATACACCAACCAATCCGGTCAATGTGGAAAGTACGGAACGTCGCGTTCTGTTCATCTGTTGGTTCCTTCAATTGGATCCCGAAGCGAGACTGCAATTCGGCATGCAGTTGGTTAGACTGGTGGTGTCTTCGCCCAATCGTAGCCGCGACGGGCACGCTGGTAGCCGTAGTCGAACAAGGCTCGCATGTAGGTCTGGTCGAACGGCTCGGGCAGCTTCTCGGTGAAGTCGGAGCCGATATAGGCGAGATTGAACGGAATGCCGTCGCGGTGCGTCACGTTGTAGATACGAACCACGTCGTTGAGGCCACTCGATGTGATCATCGTGCTGATGGCGCGCCCGGCGATGCCGAGTGTGCTGCGCTCCGTGCTCGCCCATTCGGGATCGAGGCGGCCGTTGCGGATGACATAGGCGACCGCTGGTACCACGAACTGGCCGCGCGCCATGCGCGTACGCCGCAGCCGTGTGAGGCCGGATGGGTAGAGGAACGCCTGCGCGAAGGCGCCTCCGTCCACATGCATCTCCTGATACGCAACCCCATCCAGCGTCACGTCGAACATGGTCGGCGGGAACGCGCCGGGAATGGCGGCGGAGGCGAGCAGGACGCGGCGGACGGTGTCCAACGCGCGCGGATGTCCGCTCTTGGCGATGGCGCCGACATTCCACAGTACGCCCTGCTGGGCATCGAGATCGGAGGTCCCGACGAGAAGCAGGCGCCCTTCGTCATAACCCTTTGCGAGGCCTGCCAGCATCGCCACGTCCACGTAGCGGGAGATGGTCTTGAACAGCGGGGCATTGTCAGTCATCGCGTCGTCGAACAATGCGGCGGTGAAGGCACGCTTCAAGAGCACGCGGTCCGGCGTGAGGTCGGTGTAGACGGAACGGAGTTGCGGATCGTAGCCGGAGCCGAGATAGGCGAATGGGGCGATGAGCGCGCCGGTGCTGACGCCGGTCACCAACTCGAACACCGGCCGCGTGCCTTGCTCCGACCAGCCGCACAGCAGGCCTGCGCCGAACGCGCCGTTCTCGCCTCCGCCGGAGACCGCCAGGAGCTGCATTTCGGGCAACGGCGCGTCCGGCGCCAGGCCTAGCGCCTGCCGCCGGCGGTCCGCGGCGGCCGCGAACTCGACTTCGAGTGGTCCTGTCCCTGAGAGGGGGAAGAACCGCTCGTTCGGCAGCCCTACAACGCTGGCCTGGGTCGTACGGCCGATCGGGACTGCTGTCCCGCGTGCCGGCAGGCTGCATCCGGCCAACAGGGCCGCGGCTCCGCAGCCGGCGGCAATGCCAAGAAGGTCCCGGCGGCGCTGGAGTGTTCGTTTCTCATTCATGCCAAGCGTCCTAACGTCCCACGCGGCAGGCCTCATTGATTTGGATCAAGCGGCGGCGAGCCATGTGTCCCGTTGATCTAGATCAATGCAGGCTGGTGGATTCGGCTTCCACAGTATCGTCATTGGGTAGCGGACTGGGTACCGAAAGGGTGCTCCCGAATGCTCAAAGATCGGAGTGGGAAGAACCAATGCGAATGATGCTCGCGGCTTGCGCTCTAGCAGCCACGTTTGTTGCCCCGGCCTTTGCCGACGAGCCGGCAAAGAAGGGGACCGATGCAGACGACGCGTTCATGACAGGTATCCGCAAGCTCGGCGTGATGTCGGGTGAGGCTTTTGCTTGTTCCAGCGAAGTAGATAAACCGCAAGTGGGCCAGGGTGCCATCGACCTCGCAACGCAAGTGAGCCTCCATTTTGGGTTGCAGGCGGCGTTCGTTTACAGTGGCTCGTTCGGCTATGGGACAGGGCATGACTTCGACCATGTGGCCTGCCCGCAGGCGATCGCGGACTTCAAGGCTCTGCAAGCCAAGTACTTGGGGCGCTGACATGTACAAAAGGTGCACCTTGTTGCTCGCCACCACACTGGCGCTTGCGGGCAGCGCAATGGCGGCGCCAGTTACGCAACTCGCACCGGGCAGCGTTTCGCGGGCGATGGAGGCGGCCCGCCGACCTGATGAGTCCGGGTTGATCCTTGTGCAGAATCGCGGACGCGGTGGTGGCGGAGGTCAGCGGGCCGCGGCTGGTGGGCAGCGCGGCGGCGGCGGCGCGAATCGCAGCGGCAATTTCAATGCCAACAACTTTAACCGAGATGTGTCGAACAGCCGCAACACAAACGTCAACCGGAATGCGAACGTCAACGCCAACCGGAACGTCAATGTCTCCGGCGGCTGCTGCAACAACGGCAACTACGACAGCGGGCCGAACTGGGGCGGCGTCGCGGCAGGCGTTGCGGTCGGTGCCGTCGTCGGTGCGGCCGCGACTTCAGCGGCTCAGAGCACCACCTATGCCGCTCCTCCCCCGACTTATCCGCCCGGGTACGTCACGCCGCCACCGTATTAAGACGGTCAACCGGGTAGGTCCGTTAGTGCATGCCGCCTTGCAATGATCGTGTGGGTACGCCTGACAAGCCCTATCAAGACGTGGGGGGCGTCTCGTCATTCATTCTGCCGCTTGGTAGGAGAACTCGTTCGCTGTTACTGCGAGGAGCGACGAAGCGATCTCCGTTGCAGTGTACACGCAACACTGGATGGGGATTGCTTCGTCGCTGCGCTCCTCGCAATGACATGGATGCTCAGTTCGCCGCCTGGCGTTCCGCAACGCCGGCCATCTGGCGCTCGACCAGCCGCGCGTAGAACCCACGCCGCGCGAACAGCCCGTCGTGCGTGCCGGCTTCGATCACCCGCCCGGCGTCCAGCACCAGGATCACATCGGCTGCCTGAATGGTGGACAGCCGGTGCGCCACCACGATGGTCGTGCGGTTCACCATCAGCGTGTCCAGTGCCGAGCGCACGAGCTGCTCACTGATCGTGTCGAGATGTGAGGTTGCTTCGTCCAGCACCAGGATGGGCGCATCCTTGAGAAACGCGCGCGCGATGGCAATGCGCTGACGCTGACCGCCGGAAAGCTGCACGCCACGCTCGCCCACGCGGGTGCGCAGGCCTTCCGGCAGATCGGCAACAAACTCTGCCAGAGCGGCTTGGCGGAGGGCGGTCTCGATCTCCTCGCGGGTCGCGTCGGGTTTGGCGAGGCGGACGTTCGCCTCGAGCGTGTTGTTGAACAGGTAGGTGTCCTGCGCGACCAGTGCGATGCGCCCGCGCAGACCATCCAACGTCAGATCGCGCAGATCGATGCCGTCCAACTCGATGGCACCCAGTTCCGGGTCCCAGAAGCGCAACAGAAGGTTGGCGATGGTGGTCTTGCCTGCTCCCGACGGTCCGACCAGCGCAACCGTCGCGCCGGCCGGCACGTCGAAACTCACATCCGCCAACGCAGGACGCGGCCGGCCCGGGTACGTGAAGCGCACATGCTCGAAGCGTACAGTTGAGCCGCCGCGCGGAGCGGTGGGTATGCGCGGGCCGTCGGTGATCACCACCGGCTCGGAATGCACGACGTGCAGTCGGCGCGTAGATGCAATTGTATCCGCAAGCTGTCGGCCGACCTGGGCGATTTCCGATACCGGCAGGAAGGCGGCGACCGACACAAGCACCAGCAATGGCAGCAATGTCGGCGCGATCCAGCCGTGCATGACGAGAGGCGCACCAACCGCCGCGACGGCCAATCCGCCGAGGCCGGTGGCTACTTCGAGGCCTGCGGTCTTTCGTGTGAGATCGTGCAGCAACGCGTTCCGCATCGCCTGGTACCGGCGCGCATAGGTCATGAATTCATCGCGGCGCCGCGTCGTGGCTTCGAATGCAATCAGCTCGGTGAGGCCTTGAATGGTCTCCGTCGCGTGTGCGCTGAGCTCGCCCAAGGCGCCGCGCGCTGTGGAGGCAAGGCGGTCGATGCGCTGCCGGCCCAGTATCGGTGAGCCGGCGGCATATGCCAGGAAGGGCAGCAGCGCCAACGCCAATGGCCACGCGACGACGGCGAGCGTCACCAGTACCGCACTCGGGATGAGCACTGCGATGAAGGCCGGCGCCACTGTGTGAGCGTAGAAGTACTCTATGGTCTCTACATCCTGTGTCGCCAGGGCAACCAGGTCTCCGGAGCGGCGCTTCAGCAGATAGGCGGGCGCGAGTGCATCGAGTTTGCGGTATAGATCGACACGCATCACGGCCAGCAGCCGGTATGCCATGTCGTGCGCCAGGAACGATTCGAGCCAATGCAGCAGCCCCGCGACCGGCGCCGCGGCGAGCAGCAGAACGACCAGCAGCAGCGATGGTGCGTTCGCCCTGACTGCGGCGATGATCAGCGCACCGAAGATGCCGACGCCGATGAAGGCGACGACGCGGCCAATGCCGCAGGACACCGTGATCGCGAGTTGCCGCCGCCAGGGACGAATGAAGCCCAACAGCGTGCGGATCGTCTCCGGCCATCCGACCTCAGCCGCATCCTGTGCGAGGTCGCGCACCACGGCGCTGGTGTCCTCGGTTGGCGCGGTCGCGGTCGCAGGCAGATCGTCCAGCGGCGCGACCACATCGCTGCGTTCCGCGAGTTGCGGGCCCATGAGTTTGCGATAAGGGCCGTCGCGCGCGATCAGCTCGGTGTGGCAGCCGCTGTCAACGACCGCACCGTCCTGCAGCACCAGGATGCGGTCGGCGTTGATCACGCTGGAGAGGCGGTGTGCCAGGATGAGCGTGGTGCGGCCAGTCATAAGGCGGTCCAGCGCCTGCTGGATCACCGCCTCGTTCTCCGCATCGACTGAGGACAGCGCCTCGTCCAGCACCAGGATTGGCGCGTCGCGCAGCAGGGCCCGGGCGATGGCGATGCGCTGTCGCTGGCCGCCCGAGAGCCGTGCGCCGCGTTCCCCGATCACGGTCTGATAGCCATCGGGCAGCGCCTCGATGAAGTCGTGCGCGTTGGCGGCGTGCGCGGCGGCAACCAATTCGGCCTCGCTGGCGTCGGGGCAGCCGAGACGGAGATTGTCCTCGATCGTGCCGTGAAACAGGTAAGTGTCCTGTGCCACGACCGCGATCATACGGCGCATGGCCTCCGGATCGAGCGCGCGCAGGTCCTGCCCGCCAATCCGAACTGTGCCGCTCTGCGGGTCATGCAGGCGGAGCAGCAGGCGCACGATGGTGGACTTGCCGGAGCCGCTCGGTCCAACCACGCCGACGCGCTCGCCTGCAGCGATGCTGAACGACAGGCCCTGGTGGGCGGCGCGTCGGCCGCCCGGGTAAGCGAAACCGACATCTTCGAAGGCGATGGTGGGCTGGATCCCCGCTTTCGCGGGGATGACGTTTGGCGGCGGCGCGGGGGCGGTGACCGGCTCGTCGAGCAGCGCATTGATGCCCGCCGCGGCTGCCTGGCCGGTGAGGCCCTGGTGCAGCACCGTGCGCAATTCGCGCAGCGGGCGGAAGATCTCCGTGCCGGCCATCAGCACGATCAGCAATGCCTCGAGGCTCATCTCGCCGTGGCGGACGCGGTAGGCACCCAGCGCGAGTGCCGCGGCGGCCCCGAAGGCGCAGCCGAGGTCGGTGATGCCGCGGGTCAGGATACTGGTGCCGAGTACCAGGAAGGTACTGTCGGACAGCGCGCGCGCCCTGTCGGCCAGCATCCGGCCGAAGGCACCGCTCTGGCCGAATGCCTTCAGCGTCGGCAGTCCCTGTACCGCGTCGAGGAACTCCTCGCCAAACGCCTTGAATGCGCTCTGCCGCTCACGCGACGCGCGGCCGGTGCGCTCGTGAACAACGGCGGGCGCCACCAGGGTGAACAGTGCGGCGCCAAGCATCACGGTGGCGACCGGGACGTCCCAGAACGCCATGAAGGCGAAGATCGCCACCGGCGCGCAGGCGGCGATCGACACCTGCGGGATGTACTGGCCGAAGAACGTCTGCAACTGCTCGACGCCGTCTATGATCGACAGCATCACGCCCCCGGTGCGTTCGGCACCGAACCACGCCGGCCCAAGGGCGACGACCTTGTCGTACAGACGCGCACGCAACGCCTCCTGCACGCGAGCCGAGGTGCGGTGCGCTAGCATGGTGCGAAGGTGGTCGAGCCAGGAGCGCAGCAGGATGGCGGCGAGGGTGGCCACTAGAGGGACCACCAGTTCGGCGGTTGGCGCCGAACGGAACAGTCTGGCGAGGAACTGTCCGAGGAAGACGAAGCGCGCAATGCCGATAGCCAGCGCCAGGAGGCCGAGCAGTATGCCGAGGGCGATGCGCCCGCGCAGCCCGCTTGTCATGCGCCAAAGCCTCAGGTCGAAATGCACACCTGCCTCCCGCGATACCTTCGCATCCTGGGCATTGTCGCCAGCGTTGCGCAAACGCGAGATTTTCAACCGCTGTTGAGATATATTCAACGGCGATGACCGAGCGAATTCCTCCCCTGGCGGCACTGCGTGCTTTCGCCGCGGTGGCGCACCACGGCAGTTTCGCGCGCGCCGCGCTGGCGCTGCATGTCAGCACCAGCGCGGTGAGCCACCAGATCCGCGGGCTGGAAGTTACCCTGGGCGCGCAATTGCTGACACGGGCGCGCAACGGCACCGGCCACACCCGCACGGCAGTGACATCGGAGGGCGAAGCGCTGCTGCGCGCCGTGGAGGCGACATTCGCGCAACTCGCCACGGCCTGCGAGGCGGTGCGTGAGCGCGCCCGCGGCACGCGGCCGATGCTGGCGATCTCGGCCAATGGCTCGGTCGCCTCGCTGTGGCTTGCCCCACGGCTGGCCGCCTTCGCTGCGCTGCATCCCTCGGTGCAATGGCAGGTCCGGGCCATCGAGGAGACGCCGGACATGGTGCGCGAGGGCCTCGACCTCGCCATCGTTCGCGCGCGACCGGGTGCTCTGGCCGAGGGTGACCGGCTGCTGTTCCGCGAGACCGTGTTTCCGGTCTGCAGCCCGTCCCTACTGCCGCTCGGCAGCACACAGGAGCTGCTACGCCACAACCTGCTGCAGGAGGATTATGGCAGCAGCCGCGAGAAGGCTTGGTCCACCTGGCTCGAGCTTCTCGGCATGCCGGCGCGGGCGAGGCCAACGATCGTGCGCTTCGATACGTTCAATGCCGCCATCGGGGCGGCGATCGCGGGTGCCGGCATCGCGCTCGGACGGCGGCCGCTGATCGACTTCGAACTCGGCGGCGGACGGCTGACGCGGCTGTTCTCGGATCGATCGCTGCCGGGATCGTGGGATTTCGTCATTCGCGGCCGGCGGGATGCGGCGCGTGATGTTCATGTGGATCACTTGCGCGACTATCTGATGTCGCAGTGACGCGTCTCATGCGAACCGCGAGAAGTCGGGCTTGCGCTTTTCCATGAATGCCTTGAAGGCCTCGGCTGCTTCGGGGGAGCCCAGGCGTTCACGGAACAGCTTAAGCTCTTCGTCCATGCGTTCCGCGACGTCGATCGCGCCGTGCCGGATCAGCCCCTTGGTCAACCTGACCGCCTGCGGTGGCAGGGACGCAAGTCGATGTGCGATGTCGCGAGCCGTCTGCATCAGCGCTGCATCATCAACCACGCGGTTCACCAAGCCCCATTCGTGCGCGGTTGCGGCATCCAGTGGCTCGCCCAGAAGCAGCAGCGCGCTGGCGCGCTGATGGCCGAGTAGGCGAGGGAACAACAATGAGCTTGCGGCCTCGGGCACCAGTCCGAGGCTGGTGAATGGCATGACGAAGCGTGCGGAACGCGCGGCGATGATGAGGTCACAATGCATCAGCATCGTGGTGCCAACACCGATCGCTGCGCCGTTCACCGCGGCAATCAGCGGCTTCTGCATTGACGAGATCGTCGGCAGGAAGCGCGATGCAGAACCCTCTCGGCTGTTCGCGGCGCGTGCCTGGAAGTCCGTGATGTCGTTGCCGGAGGTGAACGTGTCGCCCGTGCCGGTCAGCAGTGCGACGCGCAGCGTTGGATCGGCGTCCACCTGCATGAACGCATCGGCCATCGCGTCATACATTGCGCGTGTCAATGCGTTCTTTTTCTCCGGTCGGTTGAGCCGGATCTCCAGCACGCCATCGATGCGAGTAATGACGACGGTGTCGTCCACGGGACTCTCCTATCGCGGCAGATGCTCGGCAATATACGGCGGCAGATTGAAGGCGCCGACATGAATTTCCGGCGTCCAGTAGCGCGTGTTGCCGAGGATTCCGGACGCCTGTGCCCGGTCCCGGATTTCATCGACGCGGGCACGCGTCAGGGATGCATCCTTGGCCGCCCAGCCCAGCGTCATGAACCCGCCGACGTAGGTCGGTACCGCCGCGACATACGCTGACACGTGCGGAAAGAACTTCGCTCGCCGCGCACTCGTCTCGCGCAGTTCGTCGGCCTGCATGAACGGCACGCCGCACTGGTTCACCACCAGCCCGCGTGCGGTCAAGATGCGGGCGCAATTGGCGTAGAAGTCGTCGGTGAACAGCACCTCGCCTACGCCGATCGGGTCGGTTGAATTGACGATGACGGCGTCGAACGTCGCATCGGGGGCGCGCTTCACATAGTCGATGCCGTCGCCCACGATCACGTCGGCACGCGGGTCGTTCCACGCATTGCCGCTGATGCCTGCAAGATATTCCTTCGACAGACGTATGACTTCGCCGTCGATCTCTACCATCACCGCGCGCTTCACACTTCGATGCTGCAACACGCGCCGCAACACGCCGCCGTCGCCGGCGCCGATGATCAGCACGTTCGCCGCGGCGCCATGCGCGAGAAGGGGGACGTGGGTCAGCATCTCCTGATAGACGAACTCGTCGCGCTCGGTGATCTGGATCACCCCGTCCAAGACCATGACGCGACCGTGTGAGAAGCTCTCGAAGATCACGATGTCCTGGAAGTCGCTCTGCACCCGCGCCAGCTCTCGCTTTACCAGGAAGCGCTGACCCCACTCGGGATACAGCGTCTCGTTGATCCAGGCATCGGTCGCCATCGCCGGTCTCCAAACAGAACGGCCCGGATCATTGTATCCGGGCCGCCGAACACGCCAAGGACGTAGCCGCTACGGGATCAGCCCGCGTCGTTGCTCGGACAGCAGGACCGACTTCGGTGCGAACACCTCCTTCAGCACCGGCAGCGAATGATACGGATTGCACGCGCCGCACATGAAGATGTCCACCGCGGCGAAGTCGCGCTCCGGCCAAGTGTGGATCGAGATGTGACTCTCTGCCAGCACCAGCACGCCGCTTACGCCGCCATCGGGGCCGAAGTGATGGAAGTGACTGTGGAGAATTGTTGCGTTGGCTGCTTCGGCAGCATCACGCAACCCACGGTCGATCAGTTCGGGATCGGTCAGGCTACTCGCGCCCCACAGATCCAGCAGCAGATGCGTGCCGGCAAACTTCACGCCGTCCTTTTCGACGAAATAGTCCTTCGGATCGTCCTCGCGCGGAGCGTCCGAGACCATCCCCAGTGGGCTGAGTGCGTCCATTGCGTACCCTGTTCCGACCAGCAGACAGCCTGTTGAACGGCCGCCTCTCGCGTCCGTTCCCTCGGGCCAAGGCCGCGGAACATGGGGAAATGGGAGACGACATGCAAGAGGCGCTCTTTTTGCCGGCTGCCATGCAGTCGCTACTGGATCTGTCGTCCGGGCGGCTGCAGTGCCTTCAACTCGCCAGACACGGTACGCGCCAGCGTCGCCTCCTGTCCGGAGCGCTTCAGATCCGCAACCCCGCGCACCTGATCGGCTGTGAGCAACCGGAACATGTCGGCGAGCGGGCCGCCTTCCATTCGCGCGCCCTCGCGCTGACGTAGCGCCGACAGGGCCGCCTGATCGCCAGCGCGCGCCGCGGCGGTGGCCTGGCGGAGCAGGGTTCGTCGCTGCGCATCATCCAGCTTGCCTTCCGGCGGCACGGTCTTGGCGGCATAGTCGGCCAACGCGCGCTGCGCCGCCGGCCAGTCGTTGGCCCGTTCCAGGATCGTTGCCCGGGCCTCATCGGCGGCGGCACTGCCCAGCGTGCCGAGTGCAGCGAGCGCACGATCGTTGTCGCCACGCCGCGCGTTGGCCGCCGCGATCAGGAGGGTGCGCCGTTCCGCAAGCTCGGCGGGGAGATCGGAAGCGACAGAAGCATCGAGCGCGCCCAGCGCCCCCGCGGCGTCACCCTCCCGGAGCCGCAGGGCTGCCAGTCGCGCGGCGAAAGCGGCCCGGGCCACGCCGGATTTTGTTACCTCCGCCAGTTTCTCAAGCACAGGTCCGGCACGCTTCGGCAAGTCCAGAGCGACGAGCCGATCGGCCAATTTAGCTTGCAGGAGTTCTCCATCGGGGCCGGTAGGCAGCAGGTCGGCGTTCTCCTCCACCAGGGACACCAGCTCCAGTGGAGCCAGACTATCCGCCGTATCGTTCCGCAACAGCGCGGCGAACGTGTCGGTCAGTTCGGCGTGGATTGCGGCCTTGTCGTCGGGGAACAGCGTTTCGCTTTCGCGCAGCAGGGCCAGTGCTGCACGCCACTCTCCTGTTCGCGCCTTGAGCGCGGCCAGACGTTCGCGCAGCGCACGCTCGCGCTGATCGCCGCGCCAGGAATACAGCAGACGCTCCAGCCCGTCGGCAGCTTGCCTGGCGTCGATTGCGCCCGCAGCCAGCCGCAGTTCCACGGCGCGTGTGGCCGCCCGGGCATGCACCAACTGGTCGGGTGACTGCGCCAATCGATCGTAGCTTGGCAACGCCTCAGCGGCGTTCCCTCGCGTCTCCTGCAGCATGGCACGCGCCAGGTCGAGCTTGCCATCAGCCTTGCGGGCATCGAGCAACGCACTGGCGGTGGCGACTTCACCGCCGGCCACCAGGGTTTCCGCAACGAGCGGCAACAGGCGGTCCCGGATTTCGGCCGGATAGGCCAACAGAAGTGGTAGCGTCGCGGCCAACATGGCGGCTGCCGGGGCGGACCCCTCCTCCGACTGCGCCAGACGAACCGCACGCCACAGCGTGAGGTCGTCGGCCGCCGCCAGACGTGGATCCGCCAGGCCATTCGCCTCGTCCGGGCGATGCGCGAGCAGGTCGGCGATCGACGCCAGCGCTGGATTGTCCGGCGCGCCGGCCTCGTGTGGGTCATCGGCCGCAGCCATGCGCAACATGGCTCCGGCCTCGGCACCAAGGCCGAACGCTATCATTGTGCGCGCCGCGGCCTGTCGGGTCGGGCCGCGAGCAAGCGACGGTGTCGTCGCGTTCTCCACCATCTGGTCCTGCAGACGCTGCTGCAGCACCGCCATGGGTTGGCTGGGGAAGTCGAACCGCCGCGTCAGACCAGCCGAATGCGCGAGCTGATCGGCGATGTCCGATGGCGGGGTCAGGGTATGGGCACCGGCAATCACAAAGCCCTGCGGCGTCGGTCGCAATGCCATGGTGTCGGCGTTCGGCATCACCGCCACGCCCAGCCACGTCGGCAGCAACGTGAACTCAGGCGAGCGGCGTTGCGCCGGAACACCCTGGCCGTCCCGTCGTTGCGTACCAACCAGGATGGTGGCTCCGGTGTCGGGATCCGCAAGGCTCACAACACTGCCTGGTGCAGCGGCCGGGAGGACGAGGCGGTCGTCGGCGACTGTCGCCTGGATGGGCCGCAGCGCTGGCTCGCGCTGCGTGGCCGTGAAATGCCATGCGTCAGTGGTGCGCGACGTCGACAGCACCGTGCCCGCGTCCAGTGGCACACGGATCACCGTCGCGGTTTGCAGAACCTGCACGGTCGCGGTGCTGAACAATGGATCATCGCGCAACAGCGTTGTATTTATGGTGAGCGGCCGATCGAAGACGATCAGCGCTGCGTTGCTGCGGCGGAATACCGCAACGCCCATCTGCGAATCTGCCGATACGACGAGGCCGGGATCGATGCCGGTCGAGGACTCTGCTGTGGCAGCCACACTGGCGTCCGGCGTCGGTTGCGGGGGCAGTGCCGGTGCGTCTGTCGGCGAAGCGGCCTGTGGTTGCGGCGGGGCGGGCGCCGGCACGGGCTCAGGTTGTGGTTTGGCTGTTTCGGTCTTCTGTGCCTCGCCCTGTGGCGCCGACGGTTCGGCGGCCGGGGGCGTTGGAGGTGGCGGGGTGGAAGAAGGCGTCAGTGGAACGTTGCGAGCAGGATTGGCGGGTGGTGGCTTGGTTGCGACCGTCTGTAGCGGTGCAGGAGAATCGCGGGCTGCATCATGGTCCAGGACGTCGATCACAACCATGTTGTCGAGACGCCAGTCGTGCAGGACTGTTCCTGCCGCCACGACCAATTCGGCCTGCGCGGCGCCACCGCTGATGCTGACGACGTTGCGCGGCACGCCACGCGCCGCGCCGATCGTCACATCGCCGGTGAACTGAACCAGGACGCGCTGACCCTGCTGCGTAACGCGATAGTCGATCGGCGACGGCAGATCGAATACGATACGGCCGTATCCCTGGTGGCTGCCAATGCGCACCGGCACGCTTGTGTCGCTGTTCGCGGACGCTGTCGCAAGCGGCAGCAGGCACGCCAACAACACCGCAAGCGGCCAGGCGTGCGAACGCGGAATCACTCGAAGCTGGCCAGCAGTTTGTCGATGTCCGATTGATCCATGGCCACGGTGTGGTGCTGCGGGCCGTTCAGCAACGCGGTCTCGTCCGATGCGGCCGGCAGCTCAACCGCTACTTCCTGATCACCGCTGCCGAACGTGGCGACGATCTGGGCAACTTTCGTTTCGATCGTCTTCAGCGTCGCAACCACTTTGGTAATGCGCTGTCCGGTGATGTCCTGAAAGCTGCATGCCTCATAGATGCGTGTCGTGGCGTCCTGCAGTTTGGTTGCCGATTCACCGGTCAGGCTGCCCGCGACATCGTCCAGAGTCTCGCAACTGCCAAGTATTGCGTTGGTGGCGGTGGCGGTGTGCTCGACGATGGCATCAAGCTCGTCGGTGGCGAAGGGGATGTGATTATCGGTGATGTCGTCCACCCGCAGCGCGGCGATTTCGGCTTTTGCTGAGGCAATTGTGCGACCAAGCGCCTCCACTTCGGCCAGCACCGACGTTTCTTGCGCCGACAGATCGCCACTCATTGTGGCGAGCACGGCGTGAACGACGTCGGCCACCATCTCGGGTTGCGAGCCCGGATGACGTGCGCGTATCTCCGCGAGCCGTCCGGCCAACCGGTCCGAGTCAACCATGGCCGAGGACCTTCTCGATCTTGTCGCGCAGGGTTTCCGCGTTGAACGGCTTCACGATGTAGTTCGACACCCCGGCCTGCTTCGCGGCGACGACGTTCTCGGCCTTGCTCTCGGCGGTGACCATGATGAAGGGCGTGGCCTTCAATCTGGCGTCCGCACGCACCTCCTGCAGCAACTGCAGACCGGTCATCGGCACCATGTTCCAGTCGCTGATCACGAGGCCGAAATTACCGGAGCGCAGTTTGGCCAGCGCTTCGGCACCGTCGGTGGCTTCGTCGACATTGTTGAATTCGATCTGCTTCAGCAGATTGCGGATGATGCGCAGCATCGTCTTGTAGTCATCGACGATCAGCACGTTCATGGATTTGTCGATCGGCATCGCCTTTGGGTCCTTTCTCCTTCGCCTACAGCCGGCCCTAACGTTGCGTGCGCATCTGGGCGAGCTTTCCGGTCAGATCGCGTGCCTTGTCGGGCTGCATCGCGGCCAGCACAGGTGCCGCCTTCGCCTCCTTCATGCGATCGACCACCTGTAGCAGCACCGGCATTTCGAGATCGTTGAAGATTGTCGCGGCATCGCGAGGCTTCATGGCCTCATAGAGCTTTACCAGCCCCTGCCAGCCGGCGTCCTCGCGTTCCTTGCGTGCGGTCTCCAAGGCCTCGAGCTTTATCTGCAAGGCCTGCAATTCGACGACCCGCGCCGACAGCTTCTGCTCGGCCGCAACAAGCAAGGATTCGCGCGCCGCCGACGCTGCATCGCGGGCGTCCAACTCCTCCCGACGCTGCCGCAGCTCGAGCAGCACCGTGCGTTCGGCATCGGTGACCGGCGGCGGCGCGGCCTCTTCTGGAGGCTTTGCTGCAGTGGGTTGCCCCGCAGCTGGCGCCACGGCCGGCGCGGTCGCGACGACCTGCTGACCGGCTTCATGCGTGGGCGCCGCTGCTCGGACCAACTGAGTCGACTTCACGGCCAGCAGACTGGCCAGAGCGAAGATCGTGATCGGCAGCAGCCGTACCGAACCGGGACGCAGCGTCATCGCGCCACCCTCAGCGCCTTGAGCAGGTCGCGCTCGGCCTGGCTTCGCACCCGAGGCTCTGCTCCATCCGCATTGGGAACAACGGTCAGGCGCGGCGTCTCACTGGCGAGCGGTCTGCCGGCACGGATCAGTGCGTCCAGCCGATCGGCAAGGCGGTCGCCGCGCTCGATCAGCAGCGTGAGATCATCCTTGAGCGACAATGCCGCATCGACCCGATTGGCGACCTGTTGGCCGGCCCCGTCGACCGCGGCGCGCAGCCGCTCGATGCCGATCTCTGCCTGACGCGTGCTGGTATTGAAGCCAGCAATCAACTCCTGTAGCTGCACACGATCGCGTTTCAAGATGCCAAGTGCACGTTCCAGGCGGACCGCATGAAACAGGGTCGCCGCGAGAAGTGCGACCAATGCGAGTTCGAGAATCCACTCCATGCGACGATTGTCGCGCGGGAATGTTAGGAAACTGCCAATACGGTTATCGTTCCGTTTGCTGGAGCCGCGGTAAGTCACGCTCTATGCGGACGGCCACGCGGTTTTTGCGGCGGCCGACGCGGCCCTCGAACAAGGATACTGCGCCACATCGCACCATGACTGGGGCGCCGAGTGCTGTGTTCAACACGATGCGGCTGCCGGGCTGGAGCGCCATGACGTCGGACAGCCGCATCATCTGCTCATCCAGCACCACGTCCAGGTCGACCTCGGTATTCCACAACTCCTCGGCCAGGTGGGTTTCCCAGATCGAGTCACGGCCGAATTTTTCGCCCATGAACTGCTGCAGCAGCAGTTCGCGCACCGGCTCCAGCGTCGCATAGGGCAGCAGCAGCTCCAGACGGCCGCCACGGTCCTCCATGTCGATGCGCAGACGCGCAAGTATGGCCGCATTCGAGAGGCGACTGATGGTGGCAAAGCGCGGGTTTACCTCCAGTCGTTCGAACCGGAAGGTGACCGGGCAGAGAGGGTCGAAGCTGGCGGAAAGATCCGCCAAGACCACATGGATCAGCCGTTCCACCAGCGTTCGCTCGATCGTGGTGTAGGGGCGACCTTCGATGCGCATTGCGGCGGTGCCGCGGCGGCCGCCCAGCAGCACGTCGACGATCGAATAGATCATCGCGGAATCGACGACCATGAGGCCGTAGTTGTCCCACTCTTCCGCCTTGAAGACCGCCAGCATCGCCGGGAGCGGGATGGAATTCAGGTAGTCACCGAAGCGCAGCGACAGGATGTTGTCGATGCCGACCTCGACGTTGTCGGAGGTGAAATTGCGCAGCGACGTGGACATGATGCGCACAAGCCGGTCGAACACGATCTCCAGCATCGGCAGGCGTTCGTATGAGACGAGCCCGGAGCTGATGATCTTCTGCATCCCGGTGCGGTTCTCGCCGCCCGCGGGACCTTCGTCGAAGCCGAGCAGGCTGTCGATCTCGGCCTGGTTGAGTACGCGCGCCGGCTGGGCTGACTGCCCCTCGCCAGCTTCGCCACCCTCACCGCCTTCGGTCTCCGCTCCCCATGCGGCGGCCAGTTCTTCGTCGGACTGCTGCTCTTCTGGTGAGTCGCTCATTGGATCAGCATCTGGGTGAACAGTATGTCGTTGATGCGAGCCGGCGCCGCGGCAAGGTTGGCGCGTGCGATCAGTTCCTCACGCAGGCGGTAGGTGCCGGCGGAGCCGCGCAGCTCCTGCGGACGCATCTCGCGCATGTAGGTGAGGAACAGATCCTGCAGCCGCGGCATGGCCGCCTTCACCCGCTCCACATCTGCCTGCTTTGCCACTTCGAGCCGCGCGGTCAGCTTCACGTAGTTCGGCCGCTGCGGATTGCTGTTCAGGTTGGTGATCAACTCCGGCAGGTCGACATAGATCGGCGTCGACGATTTGGCCTGTTCGGTCGAGATCTCGGCGTGCTGCATGCCAAGCAGGCGCGGCAATACGCCGGTGAACCAGAGGCCTGCCGCGATGCCGACCACCAGAACGGGTGCGGCGAGCATGATCAGCTTGCGCCGGCTGCCGGGCTTTTGTGGCTCCGGCTGTTCGGGGGTTTCGTCCGACTTGCTGGGTTCTTCTTCTGCTGCCGCGGCCTTCGCCACTCGCTACTCCTTCGGCCTGTCGCGCGGCAGAATGGCAGCGAGCCGTTAAGAAAGCCTTTGCCCGGCAAATTCCGCCGGGTAGGCCGATCGTTGCCTGACTTCGACTGCCACGTCGCGACCGAGCCCGTTCAGGTTATCCGTGTCTTTTCAAGCGGTTGCAACGACGTGCCTGGTCGGATCAAGCAGCGCCGTGACGGTCAGAGGGTGGCACGCAGCTTGCTGATCCGCAGGCATGGACATCAACAGCAGTGTCGCCGTGTCTCGCCTGGCCGCGCAGGAGCGCGTCATGGACGTGATCGCGGACAACGTCGCCAACGCCAACACGCCCGGCTACAAAATGGAGCGCGTGCAGTTCAGCGACTGGCTCACGCGCCAACGCGGCACCGATCAGCCGCGCGGCGATCGCACCACAGCCTACACACAGGACCGCGCGACCTGGCGCGAACAGCGCGCGGGAACCATGACCCATACCGGCAACAGGTTCGACCTTGGCATCACCAGCGACGCTTATTTCACCGTGCGCACGCCAACCGGGCCCCGGCTCACCCGCGACGGACGCTTCGGCCTGATGCCCAATGGCACGCTGTCCGACGGTGCCAGCAACGCCGTGTTGGACACCAACGGCCGGCCGATCGTGCTGTCACCCACCGATACGCAGGTCGCCATCGCCGGCGATGGCACGGTGTCGAGTGAGAACGGTCAGCTCGCAAAGATCGGCATGGTAAGGCCGACCGATCCGATGAAGTTGGCGGCGGAAGGCAACACGCTGTTCCGCTCGGGCTCGCCGACGGTGTCGGTGGCGTCGCCTGGCCTGGTGCAGGGTGCGCTCGAAGATTCAAACGTCCAGCCGGTGCTGGAGATGACGCGGATGATGGACGGCCTGCGGCAGTACCAGTTCATCGGTCAATTCATCCAGGCCGAGAGCGACCGGCAACAGTCGGTGATCGACAAGCTGATGTCGCAGCAGAACTGAGGAGAGACCGCAATGCGTTCGCTCGATATCGCCGGAACGGGAATGCAGGCGCAGCAGACCAACGTCGAGGTGATCTCCAACAACATCGCCAACATGACCACGACGGGCTTCAAGCGTCGGCGGGCGGAGTTCCAGGACCTGATATACCAGGACCTGCGCCGTGTAGGCTCCAACAGCTCCGACACCGGCACCATCGTGCCGTCCGGCGCGCAGGTGGGGCTTGGCGTGCGCACCGCGGCGATCTACCGCATCAACGAGCAGGGCAACCTGCAGCAGACGTCCAACACGCTGGACATGGCGATCCAGGGCAACGGCTATTTCCAGGTGACGATGCCCTCGGGCGACACCGCCTATACGCGCGATGGCACGTTCGGCCTGGCTGACGACGGCACCATTGTCACCGCCGACGGCTATACCGTGCAGCCGGGCCTGCAAATCCCATCCAACGCCACCAGCGTCGCAGTGAATTCCTCCGGCCAGGTGCAGGTCACGCTGCAGGGTCAGACCGCGCCCCAGACCGTCGGCCAGTTGCAGACTGCGACATTCCCCAACGAGGCGGGGCTGGATGCGCGGGGCGAGAACCTGTTCCTGCAGACCGCTGCCTCCGGCCAGCCGGTGACCGGCAACCCCGGGTCGCCAGGGTTCGGCAATGTGATGCAGGGCTTCGTCGAGACCTCCAACGTAAACGTCGTCACCGAGATCACCAACCTGATCACGGCACAGCGCGCATACGAGATGAACAGCCGGGTGATCACCACGAGTAACGAAATGCTGTCCACCCTGACGAACCTGCGGTGATGCCATGACCCGATTGCCACTCGCACTGCTGGCGCTCTGTCTGGGCAGTGCGCACGCCGAGGCCGCAGCCACGCTGCGCACGATGACAACGTTGCATGCATCAGTGGTGCGGTTGTCCGACCTGTTCGACGAGGCCGGTGCCAATGCCGATCGCGTGCTGGGTCCCGGCCCAGGTGCCGGCGGCCGGATCGTGGTGGAGGCGGCGCAGCTTGGCGCCATCGCGCGGCAGTTCGGCGTGGACTGGCGGCCGGCATCGTCGGCGGATCGTGCCGTGCTCGACCGGCCAGGCCGGCCAATGCGGCGCGAGGACGTGCTGCGCGCGGTGAAGACCGCGCTGATGGCTGCCGGAGCATCTGCTGACTGCGACATCGAGCTGGCCGGCTTCACGCCACCACTGGTGCCGTTCGAGGCGGATCCGCAACCGGTCGTGGCCGACCTCGATTATGACGTCGATGCCGGCCGCTTCAGCGCGATGGTCTCGGTCACCGGCGAGTCGATGGAACCGCTGCACCTGCGCGTCACTGGTCGGGCGGACGACACGGTGGAGTTGCCTGTCGCCACAGCACGTCTGCTCGCCGGCAGCGTGCTGCGCGCCGACGACGTGCACATGGCGCGCGTTCATACCGCGATGATCCGCGGCGAGATGGTGCGCCGGCCCGACGATGCCATCGGCATGCAGGCGAAGCGGCAGATCGCAGCGGGCCAGCCGCTGGCGCTGGCCGAGCTGACGCGGCCCTCGATGGTACAGAAGGGTGCCATCGTGCTGATGATGCTCGATAGTCCTGGGATAACACTGACTGCGCAGGGCCAGGCGATGGAGCCGGGCGCCCTCAATGAACGCATCCGAGTGCTCAATCCGGCATCGCATGCGGTGGTGGAGGCGGAGGTGATCGGCCCCGATCGCGTGCGTGTGGCGCCCAACAAGGTACCGATGACGGTGAGCGTGCGATGAACAGAAGCGTTCGACTGGTGGCGCCCGCGATTGCTTGCCTGCTGCTTGTGGGCTGTGGGTCGCTCTCCCGCCTCTCCGAGGTCGGCCGCGCGCCCGCGATGACGCCGACCGCGGATCCCACGAAGGATCCAACCTGGCGGCCGGTAACCATGCCGATGCCGGCCCGCGAGCCGACGCCGAACGAGGTGAATGCGCTGTGGCGGAGTGGCTCGCGCGCCTTCTTCAAGGATCAGCGGGCGGCGCAGGTGGGTGACATCGTCACCATCCTGATCGCCATGAACGACGCCGCCAATATGAAGAACGCGACGACGACCAGTCGGACCAGTGCGGAAACGGGGAGCCTGGCGAGCTTCTTCGGTATGCAGACGCGACTGCCGCCCTCGGTCAGCGATCCCTCGAAGATCCTGAACGTCGGGAGCACCAACAACAATGGCGGGTCCGGACAGATCCAGCGCAATGAGGCGGTGACGATAAGGCTCGCCGGCGTGGTGACCCAGGTGCTGCCGAACGGCAACCTCGTGGTGTCGGCGCGGCAGGAGTTCCGGGTGAACAACGAGCTGCGGGAGCTGCAGGTTACCGGTGTCATTCGGCCGCAGGACATCGCGTCGAACAACACGGTGCTGCATGACCGGATGGCAGAGGCTCGGATCGCCTACGGCGGGCGCGGCGAGCTCACCGAGGTGCAGCATACGCGCTGGGGTCAGCAGTTGATGGATATCCTGCTGCCGTTCTGACCGGCATTGACTTTACCGCCACTGACGTGCATTCGTCCGCCATGCATTGCGCAACCTGCATCGCCACCCGCCGACGCCGCCGTTCCTTGACGGGGGTGTGGAGCTTGCGCGCGCTGTAGAGCAGTCTGCGGATCAACCACAAAGGCCCCCGTCGGCAGCGACGGGGGCCTTTGTGCTTTCTGGGTCTCTGTCGCTCCATCCCACCAATAGCTCGGAGGACATGATGACCAGCACAGCCAGCTTCGACTCAGTCATGGATATAACGCCGCGGCCATCTGTTGTGTTTGTCGCAGGCGAGGGTTCGTGGCTTACCGACAGCGAAGGCCGCAGCTATCTCGACTTCATTCAGGGCTGGGCGGTGAACACTCTTGGCCATTCGCCTCGACCGATCATCGAGGCGCTGACACGGCAGTCCGAGAGACTGATCAACTGCAGCCCCGCCTTCTACAACGATCAGATGATCCGGCTTTCCGATCTGCTGACGCGGCATAGCGGGCTGCATCAGGTCTTCCTCGCCAACAGCGGTGCCGAGGCCAACGAGGGCGCGATCAAGCTGGCGCGCAAGTGGGGCGCGAAACATCGCGATGGCGCCTATGAAATCATCACCATGGATCACGGCTTCCACGGCCGCACGCTCGCCACTATGGCGGCATCCGGCAAGGCGCAATGGGAACATCTCTATGAGCCGAAAGTGTCCGGCTTCGTGAAGGTCCCGCTGAACGATCTTGCTGCGGTCGAGGCAGCCATCACGCCGCGTACGGTGGCTGTGATGCTGGAGCCGATCCAGGGCGAGGCCGGTGTGTTCGAGGCGACCGATGCGTTCATGCGCGGTGTGCGGGCCCTGACGCGCGAGCGTGGCATGTTGCTGATCCTCGACGAGATCCAGACCGGGATCGGACGCACCGGGCATCTGTTCGGGTTCGAACATGCCGGTACGCCGCCCGACATCATGACCCTGGCCAAGGGGCTGGGCGGCGGCGTACCGCTGGCCGCTCTGGTTGCCCATCGCGACGTGTGCTGCTTCGAGTATGGCGATCAGGGCGGCACGTTCTGCGGCAATCCGATCATGGCCGCCGTCGGTTGCGCGGTCATCGAGGCGGTCACGCAGCCGGGCTTCCTAGGCGCGTGTGACACAGGCGGGCGAGCATCTGGCGAGCCGGCTGCGCGCATTGTCGGGTCGGCACGGTTGTGGCGAGGTGCGCGGCAAAGGCCTGCTGCAGGCGCTCGATCTGAGGCGCGATATCGCGCCACAGGTCACCGTGCGGGCGATGGAACGGGGCCTGCTGCTGAACGCACCGCGCCCGGATTCACTGCGCTTCATGCCAGCGCTGACCGTCAGCGACGCTGAGATCGACCACATGATCGATATACTGGACGGAGTGCTGGCGGATATGGCGGCGGGATAGCCGGTCTGGAGTGTGTGGTAATTTACTACCACACACTCCAACCGCTTGACCCTACCACGTATTTCCCCCATACCGCGCCGCCAAATCGCAAGGCCTCGCCATGAAGACCACGATCTCCATCAAGCCCGTGGAGGTGAAGAAGGACTGGGTGCTGATCGACGCCGACGGCGTCGTTCTGGGGCGCCTGGCCTGCATCATCGCCAACCGGCTGCGCGGCAAGCACAAGCCGCAGTTCACCCCGCATGTCGACTGCGGCGACAACGTCATCGTGGTGAACGCGGCAAAGGTGCGTGTCACCGGCAACAAGCCGCAGCAGTCGGTATTCTACTATCACACGGGTTATCCCGGCGGGATCAAGGGCCGCACCATCCGTCAGCGCCTCGATTCCAAGAATCCCGGGCAGGTGCTGGAGAAGGCGGTCGAGCGCATGATCACCCGCGGTCCGCTGCAACGGCGGCAGATGAAGCACCTGTACGTCTACGCCGGCCCCGAGCACAAGCACGAGGCGCAGCAGCCCCAGCCACTCGACGTCGTCGCCATGAACCCGAAGAACAAGCGAGGCTGATCCCGCATGTCCGGCACCACGACCCGCACGCTCGCCGATCTCAGGGACGCGCTCGCTGCGCAGCAGACCGTTGGCGCGCCCGGCACAGTGCCCACGACCACCGACCAGCCGCGGCGCGAACCGAAGCGCGACGCCTTCGGCCGCTCCTACGCGACGGGTCGCCGCAAGAACGCGGTGGCGCGCGTGTGGATCAGGCCAGGCAAGGGCGAGATCACTGTGAACAGCAGGAAGGTCGTGCAGTATTTTGCGCGCCCTGTGCTGCGGATGCTGATCACCCAGCCCTTCTTGGTGACCGATCGCTACAATCAGTTCGACGTCTACTGCACCGTCACCGGCGGCGGACTTTCGGGGCAGGCCGGCGCAGTGCGGCACGGCATATCGCGCGCGCTCACCTACTACGAGCCGGATCTGCGCGGCATCCTGAAGGTCGCGGGCTTCCTCACCCGTGACTTGCGCGTGGTCGAGCGCAAGAAGTATGGCAAGATGAAGGCCCGACGAAGCTTCCAGTTCAGCAAGCGGTAGTTTCGGTGGGGCGGCGCTCCGATGGAGGTTGCCCCCTCCCCCCGACCCCCTCCCGCAAGGGGAGGGGGAGAATCAAACGGACATTAGACATATGGCCACCAAGCCAAGCGTGTTCATTGACGGTGAAGCCGGAACCACGGGGCTGGGCATCCGCGATCGCCTGCGCGCGCAGCCCGACATCGAACTGAAGAGCCTGCCCAGCACGCTCCGGCGCGATCCCGCGGCACGGCGCGACATGATGGCGCAGGTGGACCTCGTCATTCTCTGCCTGCCCGACGATGCGGCGCGTGAGTCAGCAGCGCTCGCTGACGGCCTGGGTGACGCCGCGCCGAAACTGCTCGATGCCAGCACCGCGCATCGGGTGCATCCCGACTGGACCTACGGCTTCCCGGAAATGCTGCAAGGCCAGGCCGACCGCATCGCGCGGGCGCGCAAGGTCGCAAATCCTGGCTGCTATCCTACCGGCGCGATCGGTCTGATCCGTCCGTTGGTCGATGCCGGCATCATCCCGCCCGACTACCCGATCACCATCAACGCCGTCAGCGGTTATTCCGGTGGCGGCCGGTCCATGATCGAGGCGCATGAGAAGGACGGCGGGCCGGCGTTCGAGCTCTATGCACTGAAGCTCGAACACAAGCACCTGCCGGAAACGCAGCGCTACTGCGGTTTGTCGCGGCGGCCGATCTTCGTTCCATCGGTCGGGCACTATCGTCAGGGCATGCTGGTCTCGGTGCCGCTGCATCTCGACACGCTGCAGGGCAAGCCCGCCTGCGCCGACCTGCACGCGGTGCTGGAGGCTCGGTATCGTGATTGCGCATTCGTGCGGGTCACCGTCCCACCGGCCGACGGCAAGCTCGAGCCGCAGGCCCTGAATGAGACCAACCTGCTGGAGCTCAGCGTCAACGCCAATGAAGGGCATCGGCAGGCGGTGCTGGTTGCGCGGCTCGACAATCTCGGCAAGGGCGCGTCCGGAGCGGCGGTGCAGAACCTCCGCCTGATGCTTGGGCTGCCCGTCGACGCGAGGCGCCCGGAGGTCGTGAATGCCTGAGCCGCTCGCCGGCCCAGGTCCGATCTACACGCTGGACGGCGTCACCCCGAAGGTGGCGGTTGATGCTTTCATCGCTCCGACCGCGGCGGTGATCGGCGACGTGGAAATCGGCTCCGAGACCGGTGTCTGGTTCCATTGCCTGGTGCGCGGCGACCTCAACTACATCCGCATTGGCGCGCGCACCAATATCCAGGATGGCGCCATCATTCATGTGGATTCCGGCCGGTTCGCCGCGGTGATCGGCGACGACGTCACCGTCGGGCACAACGCGGTGATCCACGCCTGCACGCTGAAGAACCGGGCGTTCGTCGGGATTTCTGCCACCGTGCTGGATGGCGCGGTGATCGAGGAGGGCGGCATGCTTGGCGCCGGCGGTCTGCTGACGCCGGGCAAGGTCATCGGTCGGAATGAGCTCTGGGTCGGGGCTCCCGCGAAGCTGCTGCGCGTGATGAGCGACGAGGAGCGGCAGAAGTTCGACCGTAATGCGGTCGTGTATCGCGAACTGGCGGCGCGCTTCCGCGCGGGGTTGCGCGCGCCGGCGTAGCGGCTCTGGTCAGAATGCAGTTCTTCCCCATGTGTCACAGGCACGTGTTGCGGGAGGGCTTGGCGCTTTGATCATCCGTATCGTTGCCGCTCTGGCGTGTCTGGCACTTGCTGCCTGCATGGTGCAGCCGCCACCGGACACGGCGACTGTGCCATTCGCCGCTTTCGGCACCTTGGACAATGACCTTGCCGCGGCAAACCAGGCCGCTTGGGCGTTCGCCGCGTCGGAGCGCACGGCAAACGATCCGGTCGACGCTGCTCGGGCAGCAGCCGGCGTTGACTTCCTTGCGGGCGAACTCAGCAGCAATCCACGATGGGTGACGCTGTCGCCGCTGACCAAGCAGGAAATGCTTCAGGCGCGCGTTGACGTCCGCCGGGTATTGGGGATTGCGTCGAATGCTCGGTCACAGGTGATCACCAACGCATTGCTGCAGTTCGCCTGGCTGTGGCAGGCGGGCGATCAGAGCGCGGCGATGCAGGCTCTGGCCGCGCCAGGATTTACGCTGCCGCCGCCGGAGACGTTCCGGATCTTGGCCAACATGCCTTTCATCCGTTCGGCCAATGTCGCGAGCATCGATGCTGCAAACCAGATGCTGCCGAGTGGTGATGGAGTTCGTCGGTCGTAAAGCAATCGATCGGGCCTGCGCGATACCTGGACACCATCGCCGAGTCATGCTGCGCTGCAGTAGAATCAGGCTGTTCGGTTGGAGAGGAGGATGCCATCGTGCCAGAGCTTGACGATGCGACACTGGATTTCCTGCTTGCCCGCGGCGGACTGTCTCCGACAGCCGAACAAAGAGCCGGTTTGAAGGCTGCGTATCTGCATGTCGCCGCGATGGCGGAGCGCGTGCGCAAGCCGCGTGGCCGCATGGCTGAACCGGTTCTGACATACGGTTTTGCCGAGGAGGATCTGGCATGAGCGAGATCCTCACCATCGCCGAAGCGGCTGGTCTGATCTCGGCGAAGACGCTGTCGCCGGTTGAGCTGACACGCCAGTGTCTGGATCGCGCGAAAGAGCTGAATGGTGAACTGCACGCGTTTCTACTGCTCACCGAGGAGCGCGCGCTTGCCGATGCGCGTGCCGCCGAGGCGGCGATCATGGCAGGCAAGTCTGTCGGTCCGCTGTGCGGCATTCCAATCGGCCTGAAGGACATTGTCGATACCAAGGGCATTCGGACGACATGTCATTCGAAGATTTTGCGAGACAATGTGCCGGACACCGACGCGACCTGTGCGGTGAAGCTCGCCGAGGCGGGCACCGTGCTGATGGGCAAGACGGCGACGCACGAGTTCGCCGATGGTGGGCCCTCGTTCGACCTGCCCTGGCCGCCGGCACGCAATCCGTGGAACACGGCGCACTTCACCGCGGGATCGAGCAGCGGTACCGGAGCAGGTGTCGCGGCCGGGCTGATTCTCGGCGGCATCGGCACGGATACCGGCGGTTCGATACGCGGCCCGGCGGCGTTGTGCGGCATCGCCGGCATCAAGCCGACCTATGGTCTGGTCAGCCGCGCCGGCGTTGCGCCCGCGGCGTTCACGCTCGATCATATCGGGCCGATGGCGTGGACCGCGGAAGACTGTGCACTGATGCTGCAGGCGCTCGCCGGGCACGATCCACGCGATCCCGCCAGCGCGTTGCGGCCGATCCCAAATTACACCGCGCAGCTTGGCACCGGCATCAAGGGTTTGCGCGTCGGCGTTATCCACCACTTCCATGAAGTGGATCACAAGGTGAGCGACGGTACGCAGCGCGGTATAGACGCTGCCATTGCGACACTGCGCGAACTTGGCGCGGTGATCAGCGAAGTGACACTGTCGCCGCTCGCCGAATGGCATGCTTGTGGCACGCTGATCTCTCTGACCGAGCGCGCCGCCGCCTATGAAGAGTGGGCGCGCACGCGGCTTGGCGATTTCAGCGCACGGGTGCAGCAGCGACTGCTGCTTGGGCTCGATGGTGTCGGGTGTCGACTACGTCCAGGCCGTGCGCCGGCGGCGCGAACTGCGCGCCGAACTCAAGGAGGCGATGGACTGGGCTCGATGTGGTGCTGACCGCCGCGCAACCAACGGAGGCGCCGAAGATCGACGAGGTTCCCGAGTGGGATATCGGGCAGAAGCCCAGCTTTACCATGCCGTTCAATGTGGCGGGCTACCCGGCGATATCCATCTGCTCCGGTTTCGGAGAACTCGGTCTGCCGGTGGCGATGCAGCTTGTCGGCAAGCCGTTCCAGGAAGCGACGGTGCTGCGTATCGCCGATGCATTCGAGAAGGCGACGCCGTTCCGCAATCGCCGTCCTGCGCTGACCGCCGCGCTCGTCGCCGCCTGAACGAAGGAGCAATCGATGGCCCAACATCAGCTTCGCGCCTCGCCGCAGACCGTGCGTATCGGTGTGTTCGATGCGACGTTCCCGCCGGTGATGACGATCAATTCCGGTGACACGGTGGTGGTGCAATGTGTCTCCGGGCGCGATGAGGTGATGCCGCCGGAGAGCGCCGGCTTCACCGTGCCGCCGGAATTGTCCGCCATTATCGCTGCCAATCCAGCGATGCGCGCGGGACACATCGTCACCGGTCCGATCGCGATCGCCGATGCCGAGCCCGGCGACATGCTGGAGATCCGTATCGAGAAGATCGAGCCCGGGGCCGACTGGGGCTACAACGTGATCCGCCCGCTCGCCGGCACGCTGCCGGAGGATTTTCATGAGATGGTGCTCAGCCACATCCCGGTGGATCGCGAACGCCGCGTGTGCTCGCTGCCGTGGGGGACGGAGCTCGAACTGGCGCCGTTCTTTGGCGTGATGGGCGTCGCGCCGCCGCCCGCGTTCGGCACGATCGCCTCGAAGGAGCCGCGCGTCCACGGCGGCAACATGGACAACAAGGAGCTTGGGGCGGGGTCCGTGCTGTATCTACCGGTGTGGGTGCCTGGGGCGAACTTCTCCGTTGGCGACGGTCATGGCGTGCAGGGTGACGGCGAGGTCTGCGTCACGGCACTAGAGATGTGCCTGACCGGCACGTTCACCTTCGTGCTGCACAAGGGCGGCGGGCCGTCGCGTCCGCTGCTGAAGCAGCCGAAGGCGGAGACCCCGACGCACTTCATCAGCATGGGGCTGAACGAGGACCTCGACCAGGCGATGAAGCAGGCGCTGCGGGAAATGATTTCTTTCATCTGCTCACGCAGCAATTTGTCGCGCGAGCAGGCGTATCAGTTCTGCTCGCTGGCGGTGGATTTCCACGTGACGCAGACGGTGAACGGCGAGAAGGGCATCCATGGGATGCTGAAGAAGGGGCTGCTGTTCTGAGGTAGGACCCCGCTCTGGTCGAAGCGGGAACAAGCGGCCGGCCACACCCTCGGGTCAAAGTTCGAGGGCATGGTCGGCCACCTGCATCATGCTGGACTGCGACAGATTCACGGCGGGCCGGTGCCGACAGGTGCGGGGCATCGCGGGGTCGGTGCCGGCAATCCGGGAGACGCGGTGGCTGAGGCGGGAAACGCCTGGTCGAGGCTGTCCTTCGCCAGGCGTGCGAGGTTGCCGCACTCTTTGATGATGGCGATCTGCAGTTCCCGCCAAAGCGGGTGGCTGGGCAGGATGCCGAGATCGCGGCAGATGTCGGCGATGACGGCGCCGATCGGCTGGCGGCGGACTTTTGCGGCGATCTGCTCCGGGGTGGGCAGGTGTGTGAGGCGGGCGTTGGTTTCGTCAGCGGAGGGCGTGGCGGGTGGCCGGGGTGCGCGCGGCGTCCGTGGAGACGAAGCACCTCGGGGCGCCGCGTCCAGGCGGTCGGCGTTGCGGAGGAGCCTCGCTTCGAGCGCGTTGGCGCGGTGCAGGCCGCGGGAGATGCGCGCGAGGATCAGGGCGACATCGGCGGTGCCGAAGCAGGATATGACGGGGCCGGGGTTGGTGAAGGCGCGCTGCCGGATCGTGGCGGCGAGTTCCTTGCCGTAGTCGATGAGCTTGCGGACGAGGCCGAGCAGGTTGGCCGAGCGGCTTGGCCGGGTGGGTGGATCAGGGGCGTTGGCCGCAGCGGACATGAACGGAACAAGAACATAGGGCGGTGGAGCGCGTCAAGGAATATTTTCCGCCGGCCGGCGGCGTCGGAAGTGTCGCCGGTCACTTTCGTTGCTGCATCATAGCAGCGGCTCGGTTGGATGACCGCTCTCGACCCATCGCCGACATTCGCACTGCGTCAATCAGGCGAGCGTAGCGGGGTGATGCTGCATAAGGCACGAATGGTACCCAATGCCTTTCTGTGCTCATTCTCATTTGTCACATAGGATTTCTCGGTGTGATCCGTGTAGGTTGAGCTGCTTCGGCCCGCGCGAGCAAACGAGACGCCCCATTCGTGCGATGCAAAGAGGATAATCAAGCGATGAGCAGCGAAGACAAGAAACATCGTTCACATCTTCCGATCCCAACTCGCGAGCGAACTGGGCTGATCACCTATGATGCGAAGGATCCGGATACTCACTTCCCGCCGATCGAGCAGTTGCGGCCGCCCGAGGGCGCGCCAAACGTGCTGCTCATTCTCATCGACGACGCGGGATTTGGATCGTCGAGCGCCTTTGGGGGCCCTTGCCAGACACCGAATGCGGAAAAGCTGGCGGCTGACGGGCTGAAATACAACCGCTTCCACACGACCGCCCTCTGCTCTCCGACACGGGCAGCGCTGTTGACCGGCCGCAACCACCACTCGGCGGGTATGGGCGGCATCACCGAAATCGCCACCGGCGCACCGGGCTACAGCTCGGTGTTGCCCAACACCATCTCGCCGCTTGCCCGCACCTTGAAACTCAACGGCTACTCAACCGCGCAGTTCGGCAAATGCCACGAAGTGCCGGTGTGGGAGACGAGCCCGGTCGGACCGTTCGACGCTTGGCCCACCGGCGGTGGCGGCTTCGAGTACTTCTATGGCTTCATCGGCGGCGAGGCGAACCAGTGGTATCCCACGCTCTATGAGGGGACTACGCCGGTCGAGCCAAGAGGGACGCCGGAAGAGGGCTATCACTTCATGGCGGACATGACCGACAAGGCTATGGCCTGGGTGTCGCAGCAGAAGGCGCTCGCTCCAGACAAGCCCTTCTTCGTGTACTTCGCACCAGGCGCGACACACGCACCACACCACGTGCCGAAGGAGTGGGCCGACAAGTACAAAGGCAAGTTTGATGAAGGCTGGGACAAGCTGCGTGAAGAGACGCTCGCCCGGCAGAAGGTGCTGGGCGTCGTCCCGGAGGACTGCCAGCTCACCGCGCGCCACGCCGAGATTCCGGCGTGGGACGACATGCCGGAAGCGCTGAAGCCGATCCTGCGCCGTCAAATGGAAGTTTATGCGGGCTTTCTGGAGTACACCGACCACCATGTCGGACGCCTGCTCGACGGCTTGAAGAAGCTCGACATCCTCGGCGATACGCTCGTCTACTACATCGTCGGCGACAACGGCGCCTCGGCCGAGGGCACATTGAACGGTGCCTACAACGAAATGGCAAACTTCAACGGGCTGGCCGCTTTGGAGACGCCGGAATTTCTTATGGAACGATACGAAAAGCTTGGGGGGCCGGAGTCCTACAACCATTACGCCGTAGGCTGGGCGCATGCCATGAGCGCGCCGTACCAGTGGACCAAGCAGGTTGCTTCCCACTGGGGTGGCACGCGGAATGGCACCATTGTGCACTGGCCCAACGGCATCAAGGCCAAAGGTGAAATCCGTTCGCAATTCCATCACGTGATCGACGTGGCACCAACAATCCTTGAGGCGGCCGGGCTGCCCGAGCCGATATCGGTCAACGGCGTGCAGCAGAAGCCAATCGAGGGCGTCAGCATGCTCTACTCGTTCAACGACGCCGGTGCCGGCGAGCGGCATGAGACGCAGTATTTTGAAATGTTCGGCAACCGCGGAATCTACCACAAGGGCTGGACCGCGGTGACGAAGCACGGGACGCCCTGGGTGCTCATGGGCAGGAAGACCGTGCCGCTCGACGACGACGTCTGGGAACTCTACGACACCAGCAAGGACTGGAGCCAGGCCAACGATCTGGCCAAGCAAATGCCGGAGAAGCTGCGCGAACTGCAAAGACTATGGCTGATCGAGGCGACGCGCTACAACGTGTTGCCGATCGACGATCAGAGTTATTGAGAAGATGAATCCGGATACCGCCGGTCGCCCCGTGCTGATCAAGGGAAAGACACAGCTACTTTTCCGTGGCATGGGGCGACTGTCGGAAAACTGCGTGCTGAATATCAAGAACAAGTCGCACTCCGTTACCGCGGAGATCGAGGTGCCGGAATCCGGTGCGGAAGGCGTTATCATCGCTCAGGGCGCGAACATCGGCGGCTGGAGCCTCTACGCGAAGAACGGCAAGCTCAAATACTGTTACAACGTGGCCGGCGTGCACCGCTTTTACGTTGAGTCGACGGAAGAGCTGCCGAGAGGCGAGCATCAGGTGCGGATGGAATTCGCCTATGCCGGCGGCGGCCTCGGCAAGGGCGGACAGGTGACGCTGTTTGTTGATGGCAAACAGGTGGGCGAAGGAACCGTCCCGATGACGCAGGCGATGGTTTTCTCCGCAGATGATGGTTGCGACGTTGGCGAGGACAGCGGCGCGCCGGTTTCCCCGGACTACGGGTCGCGTGGCAACGGATTCAACGGCACGGTCAAAGGGGTGCAGCTCGCCATCGAGGATGCGGCGGAGAGCCTGGATCACCTCGTCTCGGTGGAGGATGCTGTCCGCATCGCCATGGCACGGCAGTAATCGAAATGCGGGGCGGTGATGGGACCCGACGGCGAAGTGATTCCCATCACCAGGCCTGAGTGCTGCTCGGGTTCACTCAAGCAACGCGGTGCGTCGGGCAAGCCTGGGGAGATAGCCGGTGAGCGACAAGCCGCTTGCCCCGAACCTTGCCAACGAACTCGCGAGGGAACGCAACCGCGAGGCGGCAGAGCGTACGCTGATGGCGTGGATTCGGACCGCTCTCGCTTTGATCGGGTTTGGCTTCGGAATTGGAAAGCTCGACGCTTACCTCGAGGGGGCTGGTCTGCATACACGGTTCGATCTTCCGCACAGCACGCTGATTTTCGGTGCCAGCTTCATCGTCGTGGGAATTCTCGGGCTGCTTGCCGCGATCGTTCAGCATGCCCGTGTCCTGAAGCGGCTATCGCGACCCGACTTTGCCTATGATGCCATGCGCCCGATTGCCATGACCGTTGCAGCCCTGCTCATGCTGATCGGGGCATTCGGTCTGATTGCAATTTTGTGGTGACCTGGAAGCCGCAGTAACCGCGCCAGTCGCCAAAGGATCGATAACCAAGCTGCAGGAGACCGCCGTGACAACCGAGACCTACGCAAAAGCGCCGCTACGTCAGCGTGCGATGCACGAACTCACGGAGTTGGCGATTCTGACCGCTTACCTCTACGTCACTATCGGGGCGGTGATCCTGATCAAGGTGTCGGTGCTGCACGACCACAACATCAGTTACGCTCCGTGGGGTATTGCCATCGTCAAAGCCGTGGTGCTGGCGAAATTCGTGCTGGTCGGCCGCGCAATGAAGATTGGCGAGCGCTACTCCACCCGCCCGCTGATCTGGCCGACGCTGCATAAGGCGTTCGCCTTCCTCGTGCTGCTGGTCGTCCTGACCATCATTGAAGAAGTCGTCGTCGGCCTGTTTCACCACCAAACGGTCGCTGCCTCGCTCGACGAACTTGCCGGCGCCAAGCTTTACGAGACCCTCGCCGGCATCGTCATTCTATTTATGGTGCTGATACCCTACTTCGCCATTCGCGTGCTGAGCGAGGCGCTTGGCGAGGGCAGGCTGGCGCGGATGTTTTTTGTCGAGCGGGAATCCGTGCCGCGCAAGGATTTCCAAGACGGTGTTGGGTATCCGCAAAGCGAAGTCGGGGCGCCGTAAGTACTGGGTTGGCGCCCGTCTTCCTGATTCTGATGTTGCCGCCGCTTGCCGCGGCGTGAGTCTTTCAGCGGTATCCTTGATTTTGCACACCTGCCGTCGGACCAGCATAGATCAGTACTCGCTTGAGCGCTTCGAACGGCTGCTTCCCACCCCGGAGCGTCGATAAGGCGCTGATTCTCGAACTGCCGCGACGATGGATTGCGACGCGCCAGAAGTGCATCGCGCTTGGCCATCCGGCACCGGTAAGACCCACATCGGCCTCGCTCTAGGGCTGGTTGCATCAGACACTAACTCGCTGATAGCCTGCGCCCTGAGTGGGCGAACACGACCCATCCAACACAGGTTGGCCACAAGCAGGGAGTTCAAAGCGATGTCTGGAATTGTCGGAACCGCGGCAAATGTTCCGTGGTGGAAAGAACCAACGAAGGACCAATGGTACGCCTACTGCGCCGCCTGGATGGGTTGGACGCTCGACGCCTTCGACTTCACCGTCTTCCTTCTGATCATGGCGCCGATCGCGCAGGAGTTCGGGGTCCCGCTGATCGACGTGACCGCGATCTTCTCGGTCACGCTGGTCATGCGCCTGGGTGGAGCGACGGCATCCGGCTGGCTGGCCGATCGGCTGGGGCGCCGAGCGCCTCTGATGATCTCCATTCTTTGGTATTCGATCTGCAATTTCCTCGCTGGCTTCTCGCCCAGCTTTACCTTCCTGTTTGTGATCCGGGCGCTGTTGGGCATCGGCATGGGGGCGGAATGGCCGGCCGGCGCGGCGCTGGCGATGGAATCCTGGCCGGTGCGGTCGCGCGGGCTGATGTCCGGCGTCTTGCAGGGGTCCTGGGGGTTGGGCTTCGCACTGTCCGGCCTGGCGTACGGCTTTCTGTATGGACCGTTGGAAGCGTGGCATAAGGGCTACGGTTGGCGCGGGATGCTGATCCTGGGCGTGCTGCCGGCACTGGCCTGCGTCTGGATCCGCATGTACGTGAAAGAGCCCGAGGTCTGGGCGGAAAACAAGAAGATCCAGAACGCGACGCAAAGGCAGGTCACTCTGCCACTGTTCGCCATTTTCAAGCCCAAGTATCTGTACAACACCCTCACAGGTGTCGTGTGGATGGCCGCGAACTTCTGCACGTACTATGCGGTCTGGGCCATGCTCGGAACCTATCTGACAAAAGAGCTGGGCTGGACGCCGGCCCAGGTGGCGGTTCCGGTGTTCTGGGGCAACATCCTCACGTTCGCCGCCTGCAGCTTCTGGGGCGCGGTGTCGGAGAGCGTCGGTCGGCGCTGGGCGCTGATGATCCCGACGATCATCGCCTTGTTCCTCATCCCGCTGTATATCACTCAGGTTGACCGGACCTTGTTCCTCACGTTCTTCCTGCTGTTCATCTGTTTCTTCAGCGGCAAGGATGCCCTGAACCCCGGCTGGCTGTCGGAACGCTTCCCGACTGAGGTACGAGCCACCGCCTCGGGGTTCATCTATCACCAGGGCGCGGTCTGGGGCGCGGCCGTCGCGCCTATCCTTACTTACTTCGCAGTGAACCAGGGCATGGGTTTCGCCAAGCCGATGATGTACGGCACGATCGGTTCGCTGGTCGTGTATATCATCGCGGTCTATCTGGGGCCGGAAACCAAGGGTATGGTCATGACCGCCGATCTGGAAGTGATCGAGGCCGAAGTCACTCTCGGATAGCCTCGACGGCGCGGCCGTGGCGCGTGCACTGACCGAGCGGGGCGTGCGCGCGCCACGGGACCGAGAGACTTCGACGTCCGGCGAGAGCACCCTCTGGCGGCGCGAAGCTGCATGCGATCGGCTCTCTGTCCCCTTGGCCACCCGGCTACATCGCTGCCATGGATCGGCTGCAGCAGCGCCGCCGCCCGCGTTCGGCACGATCGCCTCGAAGGAGTCGCGCATCCACGGCGGCAACATGGACAACAAGGGGGTTGTCGCGGGTTCGACGCTGTATCTACCGGTGTGGGTACCGGGCGCCAATTTCCCGGTGGGTGACGGCCACGGCGTGGGTGGCGGTGGCGCATCGCGTCCGCTGCTGCGTCAGCCGAAGGCACATTTCATCAGCATGGGGCTGAACGAGGACCTCGACCAGGCGATGAAGCAGGCGCTGCGGGAGATGATTTCGTTCATCTGCTCGCGCAGCAATCTGTCGCGCGAGCAGGCCTATCAGTTCTGCTCGCTCGCGGTGGACTTCAACGTGACGCAGACGGTGAATGGCGAGAAGGGCATCCATGGGATGCTGAAGAAGGGGCTGCTGTTCTGGCGTAGGACCACGCTCCGGTCGAAGCAGAAACGCGCGACCAGCCACATCCTCGGGTCAAGGTTCGAGGGCATGGTTGGTCACGTGTATCACGCTCGACCGCGACAGATTCAGGGCGGGCCGGTGCCGACAGGTGCGGGGCATCGCGGGGCTGGTGCCGGCGATCCGAGAGGCGTGGCGGCTGAGAGGGGAAACGCCTGGTCGAGAATGTCACTCACCAGGCGTGCGAGGCTGCCGCACTCTCTGATGATTGTGATCCGCAGTTCCCGCCACGGCGGGTGGCTGGGCAGGATCCCGAGGTCGCGACAGATGTCGGCGATGACGGCGCCGATCGGCTGGCGGCGGACTTTGGTGGCGATCTGCTCTTGGGTGGGCAGGTGTGTGACGCGGGCGTTGGCTTCGTCGGCGGAGGGCGTGGCGGGAGGCCGCGGTGCGCGCGGCGTGCGTGGGGACGAAGCACCTCGGGGCGCCACGTCCAGGCGGTCGGCGTTGCGGAGGAGCCTCGCTTCGAGCGCGTTGGCGCGGTGCAGGCCGCGGGAGATGCGTGCGAGGATTAGCGCGAAATCGGCGGTGCCGAAGCCACAACGGACGGCGATAGGGTCGGTGGAGACGCGCTGGCGGATCGTGGCGGCCAGTTCCTTGCCGTAGTCGATGAGCTTGCGGACGAGGCCGAGCAGATTGGCCGAGCGGCTTGGCTGGGTGGGTGGATCAGAGGCGTTGGCCGCGGCGTGCATGAACATAACCAGAACATAGGACGACGCAACGCGTCAAGGAATACTTTCCGCAGCTCAAATTGAGGCACCACTCCGCGTCGTTCGCTTTCGCGCTGCCTAATATCAAGGGGCCCGGTTGGATGACCGCTCTCGGTTTGGTGCACTTTATGGAGACTCAACTCCACTCGCGCCTGCCAGGCGCAAGCCTGACAACGTCAGCTCACGATGTTCCGGGTTTCTCATGTGGCTGAGGTCTGGCATAATATCCGGCACGATTTGTCGTAACCGCCAGATGATCTCCCGCGCCTCGTCCAGCCGCCCCAAATGGGCGTAGCTGGCGGCCAGCCCACGATAGGCCTGCGGATAGCTCGGATCATCCTGGATCATCAAGAGATGAGCTCCCACCGCTTCCTCAAAGCGCCGACTGTAGAACAGGCCGGCCGCGATGACACTGCGTGTAGCCCCCAAACTGGCTCGGGGACTAAGCCGTAGCGCAATTCTGGCGTGTTCGATCGCGACGTCCGGCTCACCCGCCCAGATTCGGATGACACCGCTGACATGCCAACCCCGCGCGAAATTCGGGTTGAGCGTAAGGGCGCGATCAATCAGCGCCATCGTGGCTCTGATGTCGCCACCGAAATAGGTCATCGCATATGCGGCGTTCACCAATACGGTCGGATCATCGCCCGCCAGGTCGAGTGCGCGGCGAGAGAATTCGGCGCCCCTCAATCGATCGGCTGCCTGATCCTCGCTGCGCTGTTCCCTGATCACCCTGGTACAGCATACAGCGGCCCAGGCAAGCGCCGGGGCATAATGCGGATCGCGCTCGATCGCCTGCTCCATCAGCCGCAACGCCTCGGGGATGCGCGCGGACGATGTGACCGTCATCGCGTAGGCGCGCAGATAGAGATCGTAGGCGGTTCGGTCGGCGGCAGGACGTCGCGCCGACCGTACCGCCTCAGCAGCCTGCAGCTCCGGTTCGATCACGCCAGCCACGGCCATGGCCACTTTGTCCTGTAGTCCAAAGACATCGTCGAGCGAGCCGTCAAACCGATCGGCCCAAAGATGTGCGCCGGTGGCCGCGTCGATCAACTGCGCGGTGATGCGTACGCGATCCCCGGATCGGCGTACCGAACCCTCCAGCGCGTAGCGAACGCCCAACTCGCGACCGACCTGCCTGATGTCGACCGCCCGGCCTTTGTAGGCAAAGCTCGACATGCGCGCGATAACGAAGAGCCAACGTACCCGCGACAGCGCGGTGATGATCTCTTCGACCATGCCGTCGACAAAATACTCCTGACCGGGATCGCCACTCATGTTGGCGAACGGCAGGACCGCGATCGACGGTTTGTCGGCAATTGCGGGAAGCGGCTCCTCCGTCGCCACGCTTGCCTCGCGCACCTCGGCGACGAAGCGAACGCCCTTGCGCGGCATCGTGCGAATGATTTGTTGTGCCGCCCCGCTGTCGCCAACAGCGGTTCGCACCGCATTGATGCGGGCAGTCAAGGATGACTCCGATACGATCCGTCCGCCCCAGATGTTCGCGATCAGATCGTCCTTGCTTACCACCCGGGCGCGATTGCGTATGAGATAGACCAGAAGATCGAAGACCTGGGGTTCGAGCGCGATCGGTGCGTCGCCGCGGCGCAAGTCACGCCGCTCGACATCCAGGACGTGGTCGCCAAACGCGAACGTCACCGACGCCTCCCATTGCCCCCACGGTAACGCGCTTCTTACGGAAAAGACAAGGTCACCTTAAGCGTTCGGCAAGCATGGGGCAAAGCAGGCCATTGCGGCATCGCGTTATCCTGTTTCCTGGCCTGCCGCCATTGGAACGCAAAAGCGGCGACGAGGGGAGGCAAAAAATGACATTCCGCTACCCGATACGACGCGACGTTCTGAAGACCGCTACAGCGTTTCTAACGGTATCGATTTCGGCAAAACGCCTTGGGCTGTCCGCCGCGGCGCGGGTTCCGGAGAAGATTGTCCTCGGAGCACAACCGATCACCCCGTTCATCGAATCCTATCTCGGCGCGACCGACTTCTTCAAGGAAGAGGGACTGACCGTTGAAGTTTCGCGCTTCAACTCGTTCGCGCCGGTCTTGCAGGCACTGGCCGCGGGCAATCTCGCGGTCGGAGGCATGGGCGTGGCGCCGAGCATCATCGGCATTTCGCGCGGGCTGCCGATCATCGCACCATCTCTCGTCACCTTCGTCACGCCACGCCGGCCGCTCGAGCGGATCATGGTAATGCCAAACTCCCCGATCAGAACCATCAATGATCTGCAAGGGAAGAAGCTTGCGTTCCTTGGACCGGGCACCGTGCCCGATATGATGCTCGACGCGCTGCCGATGAAGTCGAGCATTCGCAAAGATGAAATCCAGCTTGTACCGATGCCACCGCCAAGCATGCCGGATGCGCTGGCACAGGGCCTGGTGGACGCGATCTTCGCGATCCCGCCGGGCGACACCGTGGCAGAAACCAAATACAACGCCCGTACCGTGGTGAATGCGACCGAGTTGGTACCGTATGCCGGACTGAACACGGTCGCGTTCAGACGCGAGTTCGCCGAGACCAATCCGGACGCCACCAAAAGACTGTTGCGTGGTTATATACGGCTCAGCCGCTGGGTCGGCGATAACGAGACGGAGGCGCGCAAAGCCATGGGCGAGAATCTGGGGTTGCCGGACAGTCTCGCGGCGCGCGCACGAATTCCCTTGTTCTCGCGCAATTGCCTGCCGGTCATGCCCAACGTGTGGAACCTCTATGAGATGCTGGTGCGGAACAAGACGATCGATGCGCATCCGGAACCGGCGAAACTGTTCGACGCGGCGATCGTGGAGCCGACCAAACGGTTCACACTGCCTGTTGCCGAGTCGCTCGGGTTGCAACCTGATCCCGACATCGAAGCCATGCTGAAGGGCGATTACGGGTTCCTGCCGAAGCTGGTACCGAGTTATTATGCCGACTGGGAACGCCACCAGCTCAAGATTTAGTTGACGTGCCGTGGCCTTGGGCGGTCCGGCGGAGGAGCTGCTCCGACTCGATCGGGTGACGCTGTCCTACTCGGGCGACGGCAGCCGCGAACATGTTGACGTGATCCGCGAAGTGAACCTGACAGTCCAGGCTGGCGAGTTCGTCGCCGTTATCGGCCCGAGTGGCTGCGGCAAGAGCACGCTGCTGTCGCTGCTCGCCGGCTATCTGCTGCCCAACTCTGGGCGGGTGCTGTTCCGCGGCGAACCCGTTGCCGGTCCTGGGCGCGAGCGCATGATGGTGTTCCAGGAGCCGGCGTTGTTTCCCTGGCTGACGACCCAGGAGAACATAGCGTACGGCCTGAAACTCAAGGCGAACCGCAGCAACCGCCGCAGCATGAGCCAGACCGTCCAGGAACTGCTTCGGCTGGTGCAACTCGACGGGTTCGCGCGGCACTACCCGAGCGAACTGTCAGGTGGAATGCGTCAACGGCTGGAAATTGCCCGCGCGCTGGCGGTCAACCCGCGGGTTCTTCTGATGGACGAGCCCCTGGCGGCGCTCGATGCGCTGACCCGGCGGAGAATGCAGCGCGAGGTCCTGCGAATCTGGGAGACGACCGGCAAGACGATCATCTTTGTCACGCACGACATCGACGAGGCAGTGGTCATGGCCGATCGCGTCGTCGTGATGGCTCCGAGGCCGACGTCGATCGTCGAGATCGACAAGATCACACTGGCGCGCCCGCGCCGGCGCGAAGACCTCGAGGTCGGGTCAATCGCCCGGCGGCTGTCCGCGCTCCTGGAATGACGGGCCCCGAGTGCCTCGCTCGCTGTCTCGGCTGATCATTCCGGTGGCCTTCCTGGCAGCGTGGGAACTCGCCGCGCGTCTCGGGTTGACGAACACGCTGTTGTTTCCGCCACCGAGTTCGGCCTTTTTCGATCTCTGGGTGCTGGCCACGAACGGCTATCTCTGGCGGGCGCTTTACGCGAGTCTTTTTCGTGTCGCTTGCGGTTTCACGCTCGCCGTGATTCTGGGGGCCACGCTTGGCATGGCGATGGCTCGCAAGCGACTAATGCATGAGGTGTTCGATCCATTGGTGGAATTGCTGCGGCCGATCTCGGCGATCGCTCTGTTCCCACTGGCGATTTTGTGGTTCGGCATCGGCGATGCATCGAAGATATTCCTGATCGCACTGTCGGCATCTTTTCCCGTCATCCTGAACACCTATGCCGGCGCGCGCGCTATTGATAGCAATCTTGTCCGCGCCGCTCGTTCGCTCGGGGCAACGGAATTCGAGATCTTCAAGGGGATCGTGCTGCCCGCAAGCCTGCCGCACGTCTTCACGGGCGTGCGCCTCGCCTGGGGCATCAGCCTGATCGTCATCATAGCCGCGGAAATGATCGGTGCCACGGTCGGCATCGGGTACATGATCCTTGAGGCACAGCAGACGTTCCGCACGGAGCGTGTGCTGGCCGGGATCTTCGCCATCGGGGTCATCGGATTTGCCACCGATCTCGGATTTCGGCGAGTGCGCCGGTGGCTGTTGCCGTGGTATCGCGAGACGGAAGTATGACATGGCCAGGCGCCAACGTCCCGTCCAGCCTGGCGAATGCATGACGGCGACGACCTATTTCGGGGCAAGATAAGACGTGGATGGTTGGGCCAAGCCCACAACCATGACGAATGTGGCGGATGGTGTCTGACGGATGTGGCGAGCGGGTCTCTCTACATTGACTGTTGATAGAGGCGCATTGCGACTGCCCAATTTGTTCGGCGTTGGCTGAAATGCGATCAGCTCAGCCGCACCTTCACGTAGCTGCCTGGCGCGTCCTCGATCGGCTTCAGCTTGCCATCGCCAGGAACCCGAGCAGGCACCTGGTCCTTTGCCAGCGCGCTCACCCAGCGATGCCAGTCAGGCCACCACGAACCGGCGATCTCGGTCGCTCCTTTGAACCACGCCTCTGGATCCTCGGGCAGATCCGTGTTGATCCAGTGGCTGTACTTCCCTCCGTCGGGCGGATTGACCACGCCGGCGATGTGCCCTGACGCCGCCAGCACAAACCGCTTTGGCCCGCTCAGCAACTGCGTGCCTCGATACGTCGATTTCCACGGGGCGATGTGATCCTCGCGCGTGGAAAGAAAATACGCCGGCGTCTTTATCTTGTGCAGATCGATCGGCACACCGCCAAGGCTGATGCCGTTCGGCACCGCCAGCAGATTCTCCTGGTACATCTTACGCAGGTAAAAGCTGTGCATCCGCGCCGGCATGCGAGTCGAATCCGCATTCCAGTACAGCAGATCGAACGGGAAGGGGTCGTTCCCCAGCAGGTAGTTGTTCACCACGAATGACCAGATCAGATCGTTCGCCCGCAGCATGTTGAACGTCGTCGCCATCTCGGAGCCTTCGAGATAGCCGCGCTTGTTCATCTTGTCCTCGAGCGCGTTCAACTGCTCCTCGTCGATGAACACACCGAGCTCGCCGGCCTCGGCGAAATCCATCATGGTGACGAAGAACGTTGCCGAGCGGATCCGGTTGTCCTTCCTGGTCGCCATGTAGGCGAGCGTGCTCGCCAGCAGCGTGCCGCCGAGGCAGTAGCCGATTGCGTTCACCTCGCGCTCGCCGGTTGCCTGCTCGATCGCGTCCAGTGCGGCGAGATAGCCGTCGGTCATGTAGTCCTCGAAGCCCTTCTCGGCGAGCTTCTCGTCCGGGTTCACCCAGGAGATCATGAACACGGTATGGCCCTGCGACACCGCCCAGCGGACAAAGCTGTTCCGTGGCCGCAGATCCAGGATGTAGAACTTGTTGATCCACGGCGGTGCGATCAGCAGCGGCCGCTTCAGCACCTTCTCGGTACCCGGCGTATACTGGATGAGCTGGATCAGGTCGTTCTGGAACACCACCTTGCCGGGCGAGACGCCGATGTTCTCGCCCAGTTTGAAGGCCTCCATGTCGGTCATCTTGATGTGCAGCTTGCCCTTGCCGCGCTCAAGATCACCCAGCAGGTTGTTCAGGCCCTTCAGCAGGTTCTCGCCGCCGGTCTCGGCAGTCTTGCGCAGCACCTCGGGATTGGTCAGCAGGAAATTCGACGGGCTCATCGCATCGACGAACTGCCGCGCGTAGAAATCCACCTTCTGCGCGGTCTTCGGATCCAGGCCATCGACCTGGCGCACCACGTCCTGCACGTAACGCGCCGATAGCAGATACGATTGCTTGATGAAGTCGAAGACCTCGTTCTCGCGCCACGCGTCGTCCTTGAAACGGCGATCCGACGAGGGGGCATCGATCACCGGCTCGGGTTCCCCCCCCATGATGCGGCGGGCAGTGTTCTGCCAGAGCGTCATGTAGTCCTGCCAGAAGCCCAGCTGCGCAGCGACCAGGCGGGCTGGGTTGGCGATCAGCCGAGCGGTCATCTCCAGGAAGGCACTGCCGATATTCAGCGGGTCGGGCGCATGCTCCTCGTCAGCCTGACGCTTTAGCCATTCGCTCACGATGCGCTGCGAGCGCTCTGCTATGTCGGCCATCGAACGACCGAGTTCGGCCGGGTCGGGCAGCTTGAACCCGGTGGTTCCGGTCTTGGTCTCGTCGGCCATACGCGTCCTTTCCGTCGGCACCACCACAAGCTACACCACGGCACGGCCTGAAGCGGATTCGACGATGCTGAGCAGCGGAAGTGGCGGGCAACCTAAGGTCGCGGGAGGGCGGGTTCAAGCAGGCTGCGGGCGCGTGTCCGGCACCTCTGGCCTGCGTTACCGCCGCCTCGCTCCGCTGGCGGCTTTGTTGCTGGCGGGGTGCGCGTCGTTTCCTTCATCGATGAACCCGGTGAGCTGGTGGCATGACCTGCAGGGCGGCAAGATCGCGGAGGAGAGGCCACCGCCACCCGGGGCGGATCAGCCGTATCCCAATCTCGCCAGTGTGCCGCCGAAGCCCGAGCAGCCGGACCGCGCGGCGCTCGCCAACATCGCGAGCGCGCTGATCGCTGACCGCACCAACGCGCAGCATCTGGCGGCTGCGGCGCCGTTGCCGGATCCGTCGCTGCCCAGCGCATCGCCCGCCTTGTTCGGCCGGGGCACCGTGCCTCCGCCCACGCCCGCGGCGCCACCCGGGACCGCGCCGGCGAGTGCCACCATGTCTGCTGCGGAGGCGCCGCCGGCGCCGGCCGCGACCAACCGGTCAACAACCACCGTGCCCGAGGCGGCGCCGGCTCCGGCGAAGGCCCCTGTTGCCTCGGTGCAGAGTGCGCCGCTTGCCCCGCCTGGCGCGGCGGCTCAGCCGCCCGCCGCCGAAGCGACGCCACCGCCTGCGTTGCCCGCCGGCCCGCCGGCGCTGCCGAACCTGCCCCCGGCGGGAACTGCCGCAACAGAGCCCACACGTCAGCTTGCAGCATCAGCAGCTCAGCCGGTTGCGGCGCCCGCGACAATCGCGGCGGCGACCCCGTCGTCGCCGTCGACAACCGCAGCCGACACCGTGAGCGTGACGTTCGTCACCGGGTCCGCCGCGCTGCCCGCTTCCGCGGCGGACAGCTTGAAGCAGCTCGCGGCGAAGCGGGGGAGCGGCATCATTGCGGTCACCGGCTACGGCGACGCTGCATCGAATGATCCGGACGCGCAGTCGACGGCGCTGACACTTGGCCTGTCACGCGCCCAGGCAATGGCGGCTGTGCTGACCACCGCAGGCGTCCCATCCTCAGCCGTGCAGGTTGACGCCACAGCGAGTGGTCGCGGCGGCACGGCGCGTTTGGTACAATAATCGTCCAAGCTGCGAGAACCGAAATGAGTTCCGATCCTTCCGGTGAATTCCACCGCGTCCGTCGACTGCCACCCTACGTGTTCGCCGAGGTCAACACCGCGAAGGCGAAAGCGCGCGGTGCCGGCGAGGACATCATCGACCTCGGCATGGGCAATCCGGACAGCCCGACACCGCCGCACATTGTCGCCAAGCTGGTGGAGGCGGTGCAGGACCCGCGCACCCATCGTTATTCGGTGAGCAAGGGCATTCCCGGTCTGCGCCGAGCGCTCGCCGCCTACTATCAGCGCCGCTTCGACGTCGGGCTGGATCCGGAGACCGAGGTGATCGCGACGCTCGGCTCCAAGGAAGGACTGGCGAACTTGGCGTCGGCCATCACCAGCCCTGGTGACACGATCCTGGTGCCCAATCCGTCCTATCCCATCCACCAGTTCGGCTTCATTATCGCCGGTGCCGCGGTTAGGTCGGTGCCGGCCACGCCGGATGATGACATGCTGAGGGCACTGGATCGCGCGGTGCGGCACTCGGTGCCGAAGCCGACCGCGCTGATCGTCAATTTTCCTTCCAATCCTACGGCGTATCTGGCCGATCTTGATTTCTATCGCGAAATCGTCGCGTTTGCTCGCCGGCACGATATCTGGATTATGTCCGACCTCGCCTATGCGGAGATCTACTTTGGCGACAAGGCGCCGCCGTCGCTTCTTCAGGTGTCCGGCGCAAAGGAGATCGCTGTCGAGTTCACAAGTCTTTCGAAGACCTACTCGATGCCCGGCTGGCGCATGGGATTTGCCGCGGGGAACCCGCGGCTGATCAACGCGCTGACGCGGATGAAGTCGTATCTCGACTACGGCGCCTTCACGCCGATCCAGGTCGCAGCGGTCGCCGCATTGAACGGACCGCAGGACTGCGTGGATCAGATCCGTGCCCTGTATCGCGAGCGCCGCGACGTGCTGATCCGTGGCCTGGCGTCGGCCGGTTGGGACGTGCCTTGCCCGGACGGATCGATGTTCGCCTGGGCGCCGATCCCGCCGCGTTTTTCCGGACTGGGCAGCGTCGAGTTCTCCAAGTTGCTGCTGGCGCGCGCCAAGGTGGCGGTTTCTCCGGGGCTGGGGTTCGGCGAGCATGGCGAGGGGTTCGTTCGGATTGCGTTGGTGGAGAATACGCACCGATTGCGCCAGGCGGTACGCAACATCCGGGCGTTCCTGCAGGCTGGGTCCAACCAAGCTGAACCCGAATTGGCGAGCATGAAATGAAGGGCGAATTCATTCGGTACAGGTTCAGGGTCTCCCTTGATGGCACCCCCCCACCCCAACCCTCCCCCGCGAGGGGGGAGGGAGAATTTAGGCAATGACCCATCCGCTTTCTGTTGCAGTCGCTGGACTGGGCACAGTCGGTGGCGGAGTCCTGAAACTGCTGCGCGACAATGCAGACGTCGTCGCGGCACGCGCGGGCCGGCCGATCGCGGTAACCGCGGTGTCCGCTCGCGACCGCACGCGCGACCGAGGTGTGTCGCTGTCCGGCCTGCGCTGGTACGAGGACCCGGTCGCGCTCGCCGCTGATCCAGCCATCGACGTCGTTGTGGAGTTGATCGGCGGATCGGACGGTCCCGCGCGTGCCCTCGTGCAAGCGGCGCTCGCCGCGGGCAAGCCCGTGGTTACCGCCAACAAGGCTATGCTCGCGGTGCACGGCGCAGCCCTCGCCGCCATCGCCGAGGAACGCGGCGTCCCGTTGGCGTTCGAGGCCGCGGTCGCGGGCGGCATCCCGGTGATCAAGGCGCTCCGCGAGGGCCTCGCTGCTAATCGCATCCTGCGCATCGCCGGCATACTGAATGGCACGTGCAACTACATCCTGACCCAGATGCGCGAGCGTGGCCGTGAGTTCGCCGAGGTGTTGGCCGATGCGCAGAAGCTCGGATATGCGGAAGCCGATCCGTCGTTCGACATCGATGGCGTGGATGCCGCGCACAAGCTGGCGATCCTGGCGGCGCTGGCCTTCGGCCGGCCCGTTGCGTTCGACGCCGTGCATGTCGAGGGCATCCGCCGCGTTTCCGCTCTCGATATCGCATTCGCTGGTGAACTCGGTTACCGCATCAAGCTGCTGGGCATCGCGCGACAGGCCGACGGCGGCATCGAGGCGCGGGTGCATCCTTGCATGGTGCCGCAATCCGCGCCGATCGCTCGCGTGGACGGCGTGTTCAATGCCGTGGTGGCGGAGGGCGACTTCGTCGGTCGTGTCATGCTGGAAGGGCGGGGCGCAGGCGCCGGGCCGACCGCGTCCGCCGTGGTCGCCGACCTGATCGATATTGCGCGCAACCGCTTCACCCCGGTCTGGGGTGCGGCAGCGGCCGACCTCTCCAACGCGCCGTCGGTGCCGATGAGTGCGCATGTCGGTGCGTATTATCTCCGGCTCATGGTGGTCGATCGTCCCGGCGTCATCGCCGACGTCACCGCGGTGCTGCGCGATCAGCGCATTTCGCTCGAATCGATGCTGCAACGCGGCCGCGCGCCAGGCGAGGCGGTGCCGGTGGTGCTGGTGACGCATGAGACGCAAGAGAGTGCCATGCGCGAGGCATTGACGCGGATCGCGGCGCTCGACGCGGTGCTGGAGGCGCCGACGCTGATCCGAATCGAGCCGGAGTGATCCGGCACGAAGGTGTGGGGCCTACAGGAAGCTGAGCCACGGCTCCGGCGCGAACGCAAAACGATCACCTTCGCGACCCACGTAACCAAAGCTGGGGAAATCCAGATGCATCCCCGCAACACGCAGGTTATCGGTTGCGGCCATATCCAAAATGCGCCGGCGCGTTACGATCGCCAGTGCGCTGTCTACATCGACGCTGGACAAGCCAGCCTCGGGGTGGACGAACTGGATGCCCTGCAGATGCACGATGTCGCCCCAGATCAACAGCGTCTCGTGGCCCGATGCGATCAGCCAGCCGGTATGCCCAGGCGTATGGCCGGGCTCTGGCACGGCGCTGATATGAGGCAAGACCTCGCCCGTCGTGATGAGCCGGGTCCGCCCGCGATAAGCGGCGAGCGTCGCAAGGGTCAATTGGACCCACTGCTTCGCTAGCCCTTCTGCCGCATTGGCCAGGACCTTCGGATCCGACCAATAGGCGTGTTCGTTTGCGTGAACAATCAACTCGGCGTTCGGGAAAACCGCGTGTCCCGAGCCGTCCACCAATCCGCCGACATGATCCGGATGCAGGTGGGTCATCAGAATGGTGTCGATGTCGCCGGGTTTGACGCCGACGGTCGCCAGATTGCTCGCGAGCAAGCCGAGCTCGGGTCCGAAAATGAGGCCGCAACCGCTGTCTACGAGTACGAGACGGTCCGCCATGTGCAACAGGAACGCGTTCACCGCGATCCGGGGTGGTACGGCGCGGTGGGTGGCGCGGTGCAGTGCCGCCAACTCGTTCCTTGGGACGTCGGTGACGTAGTCGAAGAAATCGACTGCGCTGCCAAACGTTCCATCATTGAGCGCGGTGACAAGGATGTCGCCAAGCGTGTGATGGTAAACGCCGGGCACCTGCCGGGTGGGCTTGGGTGGACGGGGCATGTCTGGGGCTTTCGGAAGTGATGGTCGGTTGCCGTGCTACGCTCAAAGAACCGCAAGTCCGCGGGTCTGATCTCAGCGGCCCTGTTCGATGACCGCTTGCGACCCAAGTCGGACGAGTTGGCGGATATCAGCGCAGGGCAGAGGCGACATCAATCTTTTCGGCGTGCTCGCTGACGAGCCATCGCACCGAGCCGGTTACGCACGAAAAATTGGAGGCGGTCTGCCGACGGTGTCAACATGGCATCGCGAACACGAAGCACCGATACGATGTTGCGGACATTCCACCCGGGAACGTGGACAACGACCAACGATCCGGCACGCAGCTCTGCGGCGACAACGTAGCGACTGATGGCTGCAATTCCGTAGCCTTTCTTCAGCGCATATACGAGCGCCTCATTGGACGGCAGTTCAAGCCGTCGCCTGGGAACAAAGCCCAGCTGCGCCAGTCCTGCGTCGGATGAGATACGCGTCGCGCCCTCCTGTCGCGAAATCCAGGTCAATTTCTCAAGACTGTCCCGCGATGTTCGCCTCGGTACGAGCGCTGATTTGCCTACGATGACGACTTCGTAGTCCCACAGGGGTTCGGTTTCGATCTCGGGTGCCCTAACAGGCCCCGCTACGAAACCTAGCTCAGCGCGGTGCGACCGAAGAAGTTGGATCGCCTGTTCGGCGCTTCCGACCTGCAAGGTGACGCGCACTCCTGGGTGGGCATGTTGGAAGTCGGCGATGATCTCGGGCAACAGATATGTGCCGGTGAGAGACGACGCCGCGACCGCCACCAAACCAGCGCCACTTTTGCGGAATTGGGCGGCGCCGAGGCCCGCTTGCACCAAGAGGGACTCGGCCCGCAGTACGTGGTCCGCGACGAAATCACCAGCAGTCGTGAGCGTGCCGTCGCGCCGTGCCCGCTCCACGAGCTTAAGTCCCAATGCCTGCTCCAATTCGGCGATGTGTTTAGAAATCGCAGGCTGGCTGATCCGCAGCTCCGCGGCGGCGGCCGAGAACGATCTTCTCCGGGCAAAAGCGGCAAACGCGCGCAAACGTGCTTCTAGTCGCATAACCTGAGCTTATACGAACGCGCGGATTATGTATTCCCTTCTTTGTTCCGCGGAGGGTAGGGTGGCTTCGCCTTCACCGCCATGCATTCCGGTGAGGGTGGCCCCGCTTGGGCTGACGCAAGTCCTATGACTGTTGCCGACCGTGAGGTCCCGGCAGGGGGAGCGTGGGTTGAATGTCGCGAAGGACCAGAAGGGAGGAATAAGTCATGGCCGAGCTTCATGGCTATCATGCGCATATCTATTACGGGGATGACAGTCGCTCGGCACTTGCTGATGAGGTATGTAAGGACCTTGCTGCGAGCTTCTCGGTCGAACTCGGGAAGAACAACGGCATCGCCGGTCCGCATCCCATCGCGCAGAGGCAGGTCATTTTCAGGACATCCGCGTTTGCTGAGGTTGTCCCCTGGCTGATGTTCAATCGGCAGGGCCTTGACATCCTGATTCATCCGCTGAGCGATGATGAATTCGACGATCACACCGCAAATGCGCTGTGGCTCGGTAATCCAGTTCCACTGAAGCTGGAAATCCTCCAGCACGGACCATATCCGCCGGGTTTGTTCCCATGCCGCTGATTTTGCTACAGCCGTCGCCTACGTCGGGTCGTCATGAAGCGGTTTCTCTGTCTCGTGCCACACTCTCCGCACATCAAGCCAAACATGCAGCCGAGATCCAGATTGAACGTCACATCGTAGCTGCTTAACGTCATAAACCAGCAACGCGGGCTGCGTTCTTATTAAAATGCCAGCGGCAATTTCTGCGAATGATCGCCTACTTGTTGCCGTTGGGTATTCCAAATCGGCCAGTCCGCTTCCGGCCAGTCCCGGTGTTGAACCGAATGTCAGATTGCTGCGCACGAAGCGGTCATCGGACCGGACTGCTGGCTTTATACACTGACACAATGCTGATCAGATGTGTATCACCCGCCCCCAGGCATCCAGCACCGACTCGTGCATGGTCTCCGACACTGTTGGATGCGGAAACACGGTCGCCATCAGTTCCGCCTCGGTGCTCTCCAGTGTGCGGGCGATGGCGAAGCCCTGGATCATCTCGGTCACTTCCGCGCCCACCATGTGCGCGCCGAGTAGCTCGCCGGTCTTGGCATCGAACACGGTCTTCACCAGTCCCTCGGGTTCACCCATGGCAATCGCCTTGCCATTGCCGATGAACGGGAAGTGCCCGACCTTCACCTCGTGACCTGCCTCCTTCGCGCGCGCCTCGGTCAGCCCCACTGACGCCACCTGCGGCCGGCAATAGGTGCAGCCAGGCACGTTCGTCGCATCCAGCGGATGCACGTCGTTCAGTCCGGCGATCTTCTCGACGCAGACGACGCCTTCGTGGCTCGCCTTGTGGGCGAGCCAGGGCGGTCCCGCCAGGTCGCCGATCGCATACACGCCAGGCTCGCCGGTGCGGCAGTATTCGTCGATCACCACGTGCGTGCGGTCGACCTTCACGCCGGTGTCTTCCAGCCCGATGCTTTCAACGTTGCCGACGATGCCGACAGCGGAGATCACCCGATCCACCGTGATGTCCTGGCTCTTGCCGCCAGCCTCCACTGTGACCGTGACGTTGTTGCGGCCCTTCTTCGCACCCTTCACGGTCGCGCCGACCAGAATGCGGATGCCCTGTTTCTCGAACGCCTTGTGAGCGAATGCAGATATCTCTTCGTCCTCAACAGGGAGGATGCGCGGCAGCACTTCCACCACCGTCACTTCGGCGCCCATGTTGCGATAGAAGCTGGCGAATTCAATGCCGATCGCGCCAGAGCCGATCACCAGCAGCGACTTCGGCATCGCCGGCGGCACCATCGCTTCCTTGTAGGCCCAGATCAGCTTGCCGTCTGACTCGATGCCTGGAAGCTGCCGCGCGCGCGCGCCGGTCGCCAGGATGATGTGCGGCGACTTCAGCGTGGCCACCGGCGCGCCGGCCTTCTCCACCGCGAGCGTCTGCTTGCCCGCAAGTTTCCCTGCGCCGTCGAACACAGTGACCTTGTTCTTGCGCAGAAGATGCGCGACGCCCTGCGAGAGCTGCTTCGCCACCGCGCGCGAGCGCTTCACCACCTTGTCGATCTCGAAACGCGACTCAACGGGGGAAAAGCCGTAGTCGGGCAGGTGGTGCAGCAGGTGGTTGATCTCGGAGGTGCGCAGTAGCGCCTTGGTCGGGATGCACCCCCAGTTGAGGCAGATACCGCCGAGATGCTCGCGCTCCACCACCGCGGTCTTCATGCCGAGCTGCGCGGCACGGATCGCGGCAACGTAGCCACCGGGACCACCGCCGACCACGACGAGGTCAAAGGTCTGGTCAGCCATTGCGTGCTCCATTGGCCAGCGCGACAAGGGCGTCGCCGCTGAGCTGCTGAGGGATCCAGCCTTGCACGGGCCGAGCGCCGATGCGGCGGTAGAACTCGATCGCCGGCGTGTTCCAGTCGAGCACATTCCACGCCATCTCGATGCAGTCGCGTTCGACGGCGATGCGCGCCATGTGGCGGAACAGCGCCATGCCGATGCCGCTGCCGCGGTGGGCCTCCTCCACGTAGATATCCTCGACGAACAGGCCGTAGCGGCCGGAGAAGGTCCCGAAGGTGAGGAACCACAGAGCGAATCCGACGGTGGTGCCATCGACCTCCGCCAGCGCGGAATCCATCATCGGTTTCGCGCCAAACAGGACGTCGTGCAGGCCGGCTTCGGTGATCTTGAAGCGGTGTTCGAGCTTTTCGTATCGCGCGAAATCTCGCATCAGCCGATGCAGGGTGGGGATGTCGGCCGGTTCGGTGGCACGGAGGGTGGAGATCATCGTTGGACGGCCCCCTCCCCCCAACCCCCTCCCGCAAGGGGAGGGGGAGTGCCGTACCTACTCCCCCTCATCACAGCAGCAGGCTCAGCGGATCCTCGACGATCCGCTTGAACTCCCGCAGCCATCGTGCGCCCAGCGCACCATCGACCACCCGGTGATCGACACTCAGCGTGCACGTCATCACAGTCGCGATCGCCAACGAGTCATTCTTCACCACCGGCCGCTTCTGTCCTGCCGCCACGGCCAGGATCGCCGCTTGCGGCGGGTTGATGATTGCCGCGAACTCCGTCACGCCGAACATACCCATGTTCGAGATCGAGAACCCGCCGCCTTGGAACTCCTCCGGTTTCAGCTTGCCGCTGCGCGCACGTCCCGCCAGATCCTTCATCTCGCGGCTGATCGTTGAGAGCCCCTTCTGGTCGGCCTTGCGAATGATCGGCGTGATCAGCCCATCCGGGATCGCCACCGCCACGCTGATATCAACGTCGTCGAACAGCGCCATCCCATCGTCGGTCCACGCGGCATTCACCGTCGGCACGCGCCGCAGCGTTGCAGCGGACGCCTTGATGACCAGGTCGTTGATGGTGATCAGATACGCGTCAGGCCCATCCTTCGGCGACTTCTCGTTTAACTCGTTCATCAGCCTGATCAGCGCGTCGATCTCCACATCCATCGAGACGTAGAAATGCGGGATCGTCGATTTCGCCTCGGTGAGGCGCCGTGCGATGACCCTGCGGACCGAGCTGTGCGGTACCAGCTTGTGCGGCGCTGTGATCGGTGTGGACGGTCGCGCCGTTGACGCAGCAGCGGCGGGCTGCGGTGCGGTCGGGGTGCCCTTCTGCAGCGCCGCTTCGATGTCCACCTTGACGATGCGTCCGTTCGGTCCGCTGCCTTTCAGTGCCGCGAGATCGATGCCTGCCTGCCTCGCCATTCGCTTTGCCAGCGGTGACACGAAGATGCGTTCACCGCCCTGATCGTGACCGTTGCCGCTCTGTGGGACCGGCTTCGTTGGCTCCGCTTTTGTTTCCGGCTTCGGCGGCGCGGTTGCGGGTTTTGCAGGTGGCGGTGCGCTAGCCGGAACCGCCTCGCCCTGATCAACCAGGATCGCGATCGGCTCGTTCACCTTCACGCCTTCCGTGCCGTCGGCGACGAGGATCTTGCCGAGCACGCCCTCATCGACTGCCTCGACCTCCATCGTCGCCTTGTCGGTCTCGATCTCGGCGATCACGTCGCCAGCACGCACATCCTCGCCTTCCTTCTTTAGCCAGCGAGACAGCGTGCCTTCGGTCATCGTTGGTGACAGCGCCGGCATCAGGATGTTGGTCGCCATGAGCCGTTCCCCTCAGACCATCTTCTTGACCGCATCGACAACCCATTCGGGCTGCGGCAGCGCGAGCTTCTCCAGATTGGCAGCGTACGGCAGCGGCACATCGAGGCCGTGCACGCGGACCGGCGGCGCGTCGAGCCAGTCGAACGCGTGCTCGACCACCTGCATCGCCACCTCGGCGCCGATGCCGGCGAACGGCCAGCCTTCCTCCACCGACACCAGCCGGTTGGTCTTCTTCACGCTCTCGACGATGGTCGCGGTATCGAACGGACGCAGCGAGCGCAGGTTGATCACTTCCGCTTCGATCCCCTGTTCGGCCAGCGCTTCGGCCGCCTTCATCGCCACGCCGACCATTATGCCGAATGCGACGAGTGTCACATGCTGCCCGACGCGTTCCACCTTCGCGCGGCCGAGCGGCAGGATGAAGTCTTCGTCGGTCGGGCAGTCGAATGTGTGGCCGTAAAGGATCTCGTTCTCCAGCATGATGACCGGATTGGGATCGCGGATCGCCGCACGCAGCAGTCCCTTCGCATCGGCCGACGACCACGGCGCCACCACCTTCAGGCCCGGCACATGCGCATACCAGCTTGCGTAGCACTGCGAATGCTGTGCGGCGACGCGGGATGCCGCGCCATTCGGGCCGCGGAACACGATCGGGCATCCCATCTGGCCGCCCGACATGTACAGCGTCTTGGCCGCCGAGTTGATGATCTGGTCCATCGCCTGCATGGCGAAGTTGAACGTCATGAACTCGACGATCGGCTTCAGGCCGTTCAGCGCCGCGCCGACCGACATGCCGGTGAAGCCATGCTCGGTGATCGGCGTGTCGATCACACGCTTCGGACCGAACTCATCCAGCAGACCTTGGCTGATCTTGTAGGCGCCCTGGTACTGGGCGACCTCTTCGCCTATCAGGAACACGCGGTCGTCGCGTCGCAGCTCTGCTGCCATCGCGTCGCGCAACGCCTCGCGCACGGTGATCGGCTTGGTCGGTCCCCAGTCCTTGTCTGGTTTCCCCCGGGTCAAGTGTCCGGGGGCAGGCGCACGTGGTGCCGGCTCCGCAGCAGGCGTCGCAGGACGCGGCGGTGGCGCTGCCGGACGTGGCGCCGGCCTTGCCGCGACCGGAGTGGCCGACACGTCTTCGCCGTTCGCCGACAGCACGGCGATCGGCGTATTCACGGCGACGCCTTCGGTGCCCTCATCGACCAGAATTTGCGCCAGTTTGCCTTCGTCGGCAGCTTCCACTTCCATCGTGGCCTTGTCGGTCTCGATCTCGGCAATCACATCGCCGGCGCGCACGTCGTCGCCGATGTGCTTGAGCCAGCGAGACAGCTTCCCCTCGGTCATGGTGGGCGACAGCGCCGGCATCAGGATCTGCGTCGACATCGCTCAGCCCTCTACCAGCACGTCGGTCCAAAGCTCCGCCTCGTTCGGTTCAGGACTGCTCTGCGCGAAATCGGCTGCATCCTGCACAATCGCCTTCACCTCGTCGTCAATCTGCTTGAACATCGCCTCCTCAACGCCGAGAGGCTCCAACTTGTGCCGCGCACCATCGATCGGGTCATGCTGCGCACGCATGGTCTGAATTTCCTCGCGCGTGCGATAGCGCGCAGGGTCCGACATCGAGTGGCCACGGTAACGATAGGTCTTCGCCTCGATCAGGAAGGGTCCCTTGCCTGATCGGCAGTGCGCCACTGCCTGATCACCTGCATGCTTCACCGCGAGCACATCCATGCCGTCGATCTGTATGCCCGGAATGCCCCAGGGCGCGCCGTTCTTCGACAGATCGCGCGACGCAGAGGCGCGTTCCACGCTGGTACCCATGCCGTACTTGTTGTTCTCGATCACGTAGATCACCGGGAGCTTCATCAGCGCGGCGAGGTTGAAGCTTTCGAATGTCTGCCCCTGGTTCGAAGCGCCTTCGCCGAAATAGGTCACCGCAACGCGGTCGTTTCCGCGATACCAGTTGCTGAATGCGAGGCCGGTGCCGATGCTCACCTGCGCGCCGACGATGCCGTGGCCGCCGAAGAAATTCTTCTCCTTGCTGAACATGTGCATCGATCCGCCCTTGCCGCGCGAATAGCCACCGGCGCGGCCCGTCAGTTCGGCCATCACGCCGCGTGGGTCCATGCCCGTCGCCAGCATGTGACCGTGGTCGCGATAGGACGTGATGACTTCGTCGCCATCCGACAGCGCCATCTGCATGCCGACGACGACCGCTTCCTGCCCGATGTAGAGGTGGCAGAAGCCGCCGATCAGACCCATGCCGTAGAGCTGACCGGCCTTCTCCTCGAAGCGACGGATCAGCAGCATGTCGCGGTAGGCTTTCAGCAGTTGCTGCTTGTCTGCGGATGGCTCGCGGGTCTTGCCGCCGCGCTTTCTGGTTTCGGCTGCGATTGCCATGGCGCTTCCTCCGTAGCCAGCGTTGACAGGTAGCGTCCACCCCCCACCCGCGCAAGCGCTAGGGCAAGAAAACCGTTATGATGCAATGCAGTAGCAATAATTAACCGGAATATGGTTAATCCGTTGTGACGACCGCAAACCTGGGCCTTGACCCAGCCAGGTATTGCGTCCCCGGGCACGTTGAGGACATCTTCTTTCGCCAGGTTGCGCGATTTTGCAGAAAGCTTCCGCGCTCACTCGCGATCGGAGGCCCAGATTCCGCGGTGCTCAGCGCGCGCTGCCTGCTCCGCCTGCTGCAGCTTGGGTTCGGTCGTGTCGGCGCGCGCCCAACCGGCTGAGATCACGGATCTGTTGAGTTCCGTGCCATCGACGTGGCAGATCCCAAAGGGCCGGCCCAGCCCGTCCATGCCGGTGACCCGGCAGACAACGGGAACCCCCTGCACCATCGCCGCCAGCGCGTTGGTCGCGGCTGCGCCGCAGTCCTGGTCGGCGCAGGATGTGCCGCGCGCCGGAGGCTCGACGCCGAGCAGACGAACGACGCGGTCGTCCAACCTCAGCGTTCCACCGTCCACTACGGCGACCTGGGTCGGCTGGGCGCTCAGCTCTTCTGCTTGCGTAGCCGGCACGGACCTCCGGTGTGGCAGCATCGCAAGGGAAACGCCGCCAGCAATTGTCGCAACGGCGACAAGCACCAAGACAAATCCCTTGATCTCGGGCTTGGGCAGCCCGGCGCGAAAAATCCGTCGCGGCCGGCCGATCGGCAAAGCTGTCACTCCCCGTACCTGGGTCGCCACGCGGATGCCGCCGCACGGGTCTTCAGGTCAAGCCTGAATTCGATGCGAAAGGCCAAAAATCAGCGGGTAACCGCCTACAGTGCACCGTCGCGTCTCAGCCCGGCCACGTCGGCCTCGCTCAATCCCAGCCACGCCTGCAGTACCGCGTCAGTGTGCTGCCCTAGCACCGGCGAGGACACCACCCGCGATGGCTTGCCATTCACGCGTACCGGCCAGGCCGGCATCTTGAAGTCGCCGTGAGTCGGATGGTGCATGACCTGCATGATCCCGCGCTCCTCGAAGGTCGGATCGTTCTGCAGCTCCATCGTGTCAAGCACCGCGCCGGCGGGGATGCCTGCGGACCCAATCATCTGCATCGCTTCCTGCTTCGTGTGGTGCCGCGTCCACGCCGCAATGATCGCATCCACCTCGGGTTCACGCTCGAGCCGGTCCATCGGCGTGGCATAGCGCGCGTCGCCGATCAGGTCCTCGCGGCCGACCAGCTTCAGCAACCGGTCCCAGTGCTCCGGGTTGGCGCGGCTGGTCATCAGGTAGACGTAGTCGTTCGGCCCGCCCGGCTTGCACGGGTACAGCCCCATCGGCGCGTTGTTGACGCCTGGCACCTTGTCGCCACCGCGTTGCGCCGGCTTGCCGGTCAGTCCCTGGGTCGCGAAGTTGATCCGCATGTAATGCAGCATGGCGTCCTGCATCGCCACCTGCAGGCGGCTACCCTGGCCGGTAGCGTCGCGTTTGCGCAGTGCGCCCAGGATGGTGATCGCCATCAGCATTCCGGTGCCGGTGTCGCCCAGCGAGATGCCCGGCCGCGTCGGTGGGCCGTCAGGCGCACCGGTCACGCTGAAGGTGCCGCCACAGGCCTGCGCGATCATGTCGAAGGCAAGATTGTGCTCGAACGGGCTGCCCTCGCCGAAGCCCTTCACCTGAGCGTAGATGATCCGCGGGTTCAGTTCACGCACCACGTCATAGCCAAGGCCGAGGCGCTCGATCGTGCCGGGCGCGTAGTTCTCCACGCATGCATCGGCCTTCCGCAGCATGTCCTTCACCAGTGCGAGGCCGCGCGGTGATTTCAGGTTGAGCGTGATTGACTTCTTGTTCGCGTTGAAGACGTGGAAGTAGTACGGGTCATCATCCGGCTGGCCGGGCCGCAGGCGACGTCCGGGATCGCCCATCTTCGGGTTCTCGATCTTCACCACTTCGGCGCCAAGCCAGGCGAGCGCCTCGGTGCAGGACGGTCCAGCCTCGAACTGAGTGAAATCAACAATGCGAACGCCGGCGAGAAGATCGAACGCCGCGGTGTTGTCCTGCATTTTCGGCTGCTCCTTGGTGCGTTTTCAGGCGAGAGGTTGCCACAAGGTACCCGATCTGGTCACTCCCAGAACGGCGGCGCCCGACGGAATCTCTGCCACGCCTGGTCGATGTGCTCGCGCGTATCGCTGCCGCGCGCGCCGACGAAGCCCAGGACGAGACCGATGGCGAAGGCATGGTTGCCGCCCGTCAGTTCGCCAAGCAGGTGCGCGGCCACCGCGCCATCATTGAGCGCACCGAGCCGGTCCTGCAGCCGGCTCAGCCGGCGGATGAACCGATGTGTCTCCTTGCCTGGATAGACCGGCGCGAAGATCTCCGCCGCGTAGCGCAGCCGCTTGGCGTGCAGCCGGATGGCATGCAGTTCGGTCGGTTCCATGTGGGCAAGGTCGTCATCGATCTGCGTCAACTTCTTGAGCCGCTTGTCCAGCACGCGGCCCGCGAATTCCCCCAGCGACGCCGCAAGCTCTTCCTGCTCGGCGTCTCCGAGTGCCGCCTGCCAGTCCTGTCCGCCGGCGAGGCAGGCAAGCTCGATCCCCAGGCGGCGAAATTCGATGCCGCCGAGAAAGGCGCGCAATTCGTTGTGGCAGACACGCCGGCGGCGCTCGGTCGCCGCGAGCAGACGCTGAAGGCGCTGCTCCGAGGGGAGCGCATCGGCGACCGCGGCGCCCGTCTCGGTCGCGAACACGTCCCAGTCGCGTGTCGGTGCCAATTTGCCGGCGAGCGCCTTCAGGCCTGCGTCCACCGCTTCCACCACTGGGGAACTCACCGCGCGACCGAACACCTTGATCGCGGATCGCAGCCGGCGAACCGCCACGCGCATCTGATGCACTGGTTCCGGACCATCGCGTCCGTGCGCGGCGGACGGAGCGAAGTGCAGGATCACGTCACTCAGGTGACCAACCGCGTAGGCAAACGCCTCGGCCACCGAAAGCTCGGAGGGCAGTTCCGGCGCGCCTTCCCGTCGCTGCGGCGGAGCCATACCGGACGCGAGCGAGAAAGCCTCGGCAGCAAGACAGGCATGCGGCACGGCAAGGCGAACCTCGCCCGCCAACGCGACCGCGAGCGCCCGCACGGCCTCATCTCCGCCCTCAAGTCTGATCCGACTGATGCGGTGTTCGGCGGCGACTGCGCGAACGGTGCCATTCGACAGGGTCATGCTGACCGGGCCTTGCTTCGTGACAAGGCTGAGGCTCGCGGCGCGGCCCTCACAGGCGGCGATTGGCACCAGCGGATCGGGCAGCGCCATGCCGAGAGCGGACGCGCTTCGACCGGTCGCAAGCACCGGCGCCGGCGCACCGGGCGGCCAACTCTGCGTGTCGGGTAGCAGCCTCTCCAGCCGCCATAGCGGGCGTTGCTCCGCGAGAGCCAACCCCTGCTGCGCCAAGGCGCGATCGGGGCTGTCGTGCCAGACGATCCGCACCGCGCGGCTGCGCGTCTTGCCACTCCTTAGCGGTGCGAGGAATGCCAGCCTGGGTAGGCGCGGGGCGTCTGCCGGGTCGAGACCTAGCTCCAGTTCCATGCGCTCAGGTCGCCGCCTCCGGCAGATCGCGGGGCGTCAGGAATCGCACCAGCCGCGTCCCCGCGACGTCGAGTTGCCGCCATTGCGTGGCAACCGAGAACTCCGCGAGCGCAGCGGTGGGAAAGCCGACGACCAGCCGGCGCGCAGCGTCGCTGTCGGCGGAGGTACCGGCCAGCAGCATGGCCAGTTCGTGCATGCCAGGATTGTGGCCGATCAACATGACGCTGCGCACGGTTTCATTCACGTCGCGCAGGACCGCAAGCAATTGCGGCGCGCTGGCGAGGTAGAGCGTCTCCACATGTTCCACCAGTGGCGTGTCGTCCCACGGCTCCAGCCCGGCAAGCGTCTCCCGTGTGCGGCGGGATGGCGAGACCAGCACCAAGTCGGGCGTCAGCCCAAGGTCCAGCATCGTCTTGCGCATGGCGCCCGCGGTGCGGCGCCCTCGCTTGTTCAGTGGCCGATCGCGATCCGCCAGTTTCGGGTCGTCCCTTGACGACTTGGCGTGGCGCAGGAGCAGTAGCTGGTGCATGCGGCAACAAATCCGTTGCTGGCAGACGGCGATCCTGCCACGGCCTGGGTGTCGTTGGCTAACGGCGGTTGGTGGTGGCCTGCGCCGTGCGGGTCTGAGCAGGGCAGGAAACGACCTCGATCGGCTGCGCCACCTGCTTGCTGGCGGCATAGCCGGCGAGTTCCGACCCCTTCGCCAGCCCCAGAACTTCGGTGAAGATGCCGACATTCTGCTGGCAGAACAGCGTACCCTGCCTGATCCCCATCTGCGACTGGGTGTTCGCCAGGCTGGTGATGTAGTCGTCGTGCTCGCGCTGCGCACGGCCGCCGAACGCGCGGGCGAAATAGGCCCGCAGCGCGCGCTCATGGGTCATCAGTTCGCTGCGGAATTGTTGCACGAAGTCGTTGTAGCGATCCTGCTGGTTGCAGGTGAGCGCCGTCACCATCAGTTTGCTCTTGAGGCCAGCGACGTCGAATGCCGTCACATCTGGGGGCTTCGCGCATGGCTGAGCGGCGGCGATCCCAGCGGACAGCAGGCCGCCGGCGAGCAGTGCTGATAGCGTGATGCGCATTGATGTGTTCCCCCCCGATAATCGGAGTGTGCCGAGCGGCCGATTTGGTGGCAAGCAGCGCTTCTAAGTTCTTCCCTTGGGGCAAGTCAGCGCAATGCACGGATGGCGAACCGACTGGCCGATGCCCAGAATAGGGGCATGAAAGAGACACACATGATCGATCGTCTGTCGCACGATCAGCTCTGGGATCAGGTCATCCGCCGCGAGCCCGGGGACTTTCTTTACGCCGTCACCACCATGGGCGTGTTCTGCAGGCCCGGCTGCCCGTCACCGCCCCCGCTGCGCAAGAACGTCCGCTTCTTCCGTACCATCGGCGAGGCGGAGACCGCCGGCTTTCGGGCCTGCAGGCGCTGCGACCCCAAAGGGGAACGGGCGCGGCTGGCACAGGCGGTGGTTCAGGACGCCTGCGCCTTCATCGAAGCGTCGGAGGACATTCCGTCGTTGGACATTTTGGCAGATCGGTCCGGTTACTCGCGCTTCCACTTCCTGCGCATGTTCCGCGACCATACCGGGTTGACCCCGCGCAGCTATGCCGAAGGCGTGCGCGCCCGCCGGCTGCACACCGCGCTCGCAGGCGGTGCGCGGGTGGCAGACGCGGTGGCAGGCGCTGGCTACGGCTCGGAGAGCCGCGTGTACGAGAAGACCGGCGAGCTGCTCGGGATGACCCCCGGCGCGCTGCGGCGTGGCGGTGAAGGCGAGGTGATCCGGACCGCCTTCGCCGACTGCCCGTTCGGCCGGCTGCTGGTCGGCGCGACGGACCGCGGCGTCTGCTTCATCGGCTTCGCCGAACCCGACGAAGCACTGCTCGGCGATCTGCGCCAGCGGTTTCCGCGTGCGCGCATCGTCGCCGATGACACTGCGCTGGCGACCGAAGTGCGTGCGGTACTCGACTTCCTCGACGAGCCGAAGCAGGCGCTCGACCTGCCGCTCGATCTGCGTGGCACTGCGTTTCAACAGCGCGTGTGGCGTACACTTTGCAGCATCCCTCCTGGTGAGACGCGCACGTATGGCGAGGTGGCGCGCATGCTGGGCGATCCTCGTGCGGTGCGCGCGGTGGCGCGTTCCTGCGCACGCAATCCTGTGTCGCTGGCCGTGCCATGCCATCGCGTCATCGGCAGTGACGGCAGCCTGACCGGCTATCGTTGGGGTGTGCCACGCAAACGCGCCCTCCTGGAGAAGGAGCGAGCGGCAGCTGGTGACTGAACAGCGTCAACGGCGGACCAGCTATCTCGCCTGGAGGGTTGACCGGAGGCATCGGCTGGCCTAACTCGAATTGCGAATTCGTCGCAACTAGGGACGCTGATGCTCGCAAGCCTCGTCATCGTCTTCCGTGAGGTCATCGAGGCCGGTCTGATCGTGGGCATCGTGATGGCCGCAACGCGGTCTGTACCGCGACGGGGTTGGTGGGTCGCGGGCGGTGTTCTGGCCGGCACGGTGGGCGCAAGCCTGGCCGCGGCGTTCGCGGGCGAGCTCGGGGCGCTGTTCAACGGCTCGGGCCAGGACCTGTTCAATGCCACGATCCTGCTGGTCGCCGTGGGAATGCTGACCTGGCACAACGGCTGGATGGCAGGCCATGGTCGGGAGCTTGCCCGTGAGGTGCGCGCTGTCGGCAGTGCAGTTGCCGCAGGCGAGCGGCCACTGACAGCGGTCGCCATCGTGGTCGCTGTCGCGGTGCTGCGGGAAGGGTCCGAGGTGGTGCTGTTTCTTTACGGCATCCTGGCCGCCGGCGGCACATCCGTTGCCGGCATGATGGCCGGTGGAGCGTTTGGCATCGCGCTGGGAGCGGCGTTGTCCGCGTTGATCTATCTCGGCCTACTGGCAGTACCGGCGCACCGCCTGTTCACTGTCACCACCGGACTGATCACGCTGCTCGCCGCCGGGCTCGCGGCGCAGGCGGTGTTCTTCCTACAGCAGGCCGACTACTTCCAGGACTTGACCACGCCGCTATGGGATACGTCCTGGCTGCTCGGTGACGACAGTATCGGGGGGCGGCTGCTGCACACCCTGGTTGGCTACACCGCGACCCCTGATGCGGCGCAACTGCTCGCGTATGCGCTGGTGATTGCGATGATGCTGGCGACGATGCGCCTCGTGCGCGGCAGAACCACGACCTCGCACCAAGCGGCGCATACGGCTCCTTGATGCCCGGTGGCTGTCACACGTGAAGGTCTATGAGGGCGGCCGCAGCCTGGATGGCGCGGTGGTGACGGTGGATGGCGCCCCGCTCGACCCTCGCTTCGACATAAGGCGGTTCAGTCGCACCGGCTTCGAATGGACCTACGAAGGCGACGGCCCGCGGCAACTGGCGCTCGCGTTGCTTGCTGATCACCTCGGCGATCCACAACGCGCGCTGGCGCTGACCGAAGGTTTCATGCGCGATGTCGTGGCCGAGCTGGACAATGCGTGGCAGCTCAGCAGCACGGACATCGACGCAGCACTGCGGACCATGGAGCGGGGTGATCCCTGATCGCTCCCGCTGCGTCGACACCGAGACGGCAAGGCTGCGCCTGTGTCGGCCCATGCTGTCCGATGTGCCGGCGCTGTTCCGGTTCCTTGGCGATCCTCAGGCGATGCGCTTCACCCATGTTGACGCATCATTGCGCGACTGCCGCCAACGCGTTGCCGTGCACGAATGGCTCCGCCGCCGCGACAGCTACGCTCCGTGGACCGTTGTGCGCAAGAACGATGGGCAGATCATCGGCTGGGGTGGTCTCTACAACGACCCATTCGAACCCGGCTGGGGCGTCGAGCTGGGCTACCACTTCGATCCGCAGGCATGGGGGCAAGGCTACGCGTCGGAGTTTGTCGCGGCCTGCATGGACGTGGCCGATCGGACGCTGCAGTTGCCCCAGATCACAGCGTTTGCTCACGCCGAGAATCTCCCGTCCCGTCGTGTGCTGCAGAAGGCCGGGTTCGAGCAGCTACGCTTTGTCCCGGAGATGGACCGCTTCCTCTACCGGCGTCGCAGGCGCGCCGCCTCCTAATCGAACGCTAGGCCCATCGTCTCGGCCACCAGCGCCGGTCGCTTCGAGCCCTCGACCTCAATCTGGCTGTCAAAGGTCATGCGCACGCCGCCCTCGATGTCCTCGACGTTCTTCAGCGTCTGATGCAGCCGCACGCGCGAGCCGGCCGGCACCGGCGCGGTGAAGCGCACCTTGTTGGACCCGTAATTGATGCCGCGCGAGCGCTTCCGGATGGTGTAGATGCCATGCGACAGCCGCGGCAGCAGCGACAGCGTCAGGTAGCCGTGCGCGATCGTCTTGCCGCCCGGCATCTCGCGCTTCGCCCGCTCCACATCGACGTGGATCCACTGGTGGTCGCCGGTTGCTTCGGCGAACTTGTCGATCATCGCCTGATCCACCGTCACCCACTCGCTGGGGCCGATCTTCTCGCCGATATGGGCCCTCATGTCGGCCGGCTTCTCTACTTCCAGCATCGCGCTTCCTCCGTTCCGATGGCGACGATCATGCCGGGAACGGCGGGACTTGTCGCGGCTTGGATTTCCGTCCTATCACTGGCTCGACCGGAGGAAATCGCCGATGGACACACAGAAGATGTCACAGCGGCAGGCGGCATTCCGTGCTGACTTCCGCACCCGCATCGCTCCCGCCTATTTCGGCTGGGCACATGTCGCGCTGATCTATGCCCTGGGCTTCGCCGCCATCTGGTACTGCGCGCGACAGATCGCCGCGCCGGCCTGGTACGAGTTCCTGGTGATCCCTGTCGCGTTCTGCATCTCGAATGCGTTCGAGTGGTGGATCCACCGTTACGTCATGCACCGTCCGGTCAAGGGTTTCCTGGGCATCTACAAGCGCCACACGCTGGCGCACCATCAGTTCTTCACTCACATCGAGCCCACCATCGACAACACGCGCGACTTCCGCATCGTGTTCTTCCCGCCTTATGCGCTGGTCGCCTTCATGGCGCTGTCATTGCCGCCGGCCGCGATCCTGGGTCTGCTGGGACTGCCGAACGCCGGTTGGCTGCTGCTGATCACCAATGTGGCGCTGTATCTGAACTACGAGCTGTTCCATTACTGCTGCCACGTGAAGGACGACCACATCGTCCGCCACGTTCCGCTGGTGAACTCGATCCGCCGCCATCATATCGCGCACCACAACACAGCACTGATGATGGAGCGCAACTTCAACCTGACCTATCCGATCGCCGACTGGTTCTTCGGCACCTCGGACCTGGCCTGCGGCCTGCTGCAGCACGTCTTCAACGGCTACGACACGCGGTTCGTGCGACGCGATCTGAAGCGCGTGCGCAACACCAGCGATGATCCGCGTGCTGGCCATGTGCAGGTGGCGGCGGAATGACCACCGGGACAAGCACGGTGCCAGGCACGCAGCGGATCAAGCGGGGCAAGGCGAGCCTGGTCGGGGGAATTGCCGTGGGGACGGCCGCGCTGGTGCTGTGGACGGCGATTGCGCACGAGCTTGGCGGCGGATACCATCCCGACAATCATTGCCGGTGTGCTCGTTGCCGGCGGCATTGCCACGTGGATCAGGCTCGCCGATCTTTGACGACCTGAGTCCGCGAGGGGTGGAAATGGCCGGGGAAGCAGATACCTACGACTTCATCGTCACTGGCGCTGGCGGCCGGCTGCGTTGTCGCCGCGCGTCTGTCCGAGTCAGGGCGTCATCGCGTGCTGCTGCTGGAAGCCGGTCCGCCCGACCGCAATCCGTGGATCCATATCCCCCTCGGCTTTACCAAGACCTATGTCGATCCGCGGGTGAACTGGAAATTCGAAACCCAGCCGCAGCCGCAGCTTGCCAACCGCCGGCTCTATCTGCCGCGCGGCAAGACGCTCGGCGGCTCCAGTTCCATCAACGGCATGGTCTACATGCGTGGTCACCACGCCGACTACGACGAATGGCGCCAGCGCGGCTGCGAGGGTTGGGATTGGGATTCCGTCCTGCCCTACTTCAAGAAGGCCGAGAACCAGACGCGCGGCGCCGATGAATTCCATGGCGTCGGCGGACCGCTGAACGTCTCCGATCAGCCTGGCCGCTTCGAGCTGACCGATGCCGTGCTGGAGGCCTGCGTGCAGGCAGGCATCCCGCGCACCGCGGACTTCAACGGTGCGCAGCAGGAGGGCTGCGGCTATTACCAGACGACCACCAGCAACAAGCGGCGCTGGAGCACGGCCAAGGCGTATCTGCATCCGGCGCGTCAGCGTTCCAATCTCGTGGTGCAGACCGGCGCGCACGCCACACGCGTTCTGATCGAGAACAACTGCGCTGTCGGCGTCGAATACCAGACGGCAGCCGGTCGCATGACAGCGCGTGCGCGTGGGGAGATTGTCGTCTCGGGCGGTGCCTATGGTTCGCCGCAGCTTCTGTTGCTGTCCGGTCTAGGCCCCGCGCAGCATCTGCAGGAGATGGGCATCGGCGTCGTCCGCGACATGCCGGCGGTGGGGTCCAACCTGCATGACCACTTCAATTCCTATGTGAGCTGGCGGTGCAGCAAGGCGATCACCCTCAATGACCTGGACCGCAGCCCTTTGCGCAAGCTGACGGCCGGTGTGCGCTATGTGCTGTTCCGCTCCGGCCCGATGGCGAGCAACGGCATCCACGCCGGCTTGTTCACCCGAACGGATCCTCGCCTGGAGCGGCCCGACGTGCAGATCAATTTCTTCGAATGGAGCACGCTCCAGCGAGACAAGGATCGCGTCGTCCCACATCCGTTCCCCGGCTTCACCCTGAGCCCCGTGCATCTGCGTCCGGACGGTCGCGGTACCGTGCGCCTGGCCAGCCCCGATCCGTTGGCGCCGCCGGCGGTACTGTTCGACTACCTGCGCACCGACTACGATATGCAGGCGGTGCTGTTCGGCATCCGCCTTAGCCGAAAGATTGCCGAGCAGCCGGCACTCAAGCCATACATCGTGCACGAAATGCAGCCTGGAGCGTCGGTGACAGACGACGCCGACCTTGCGAACTACGTGCGCCAGAGTGGCGTCTCCAATCAGCATCCCACGAGTTCATGCGCCATGGGACATGGCCCGAACACGGTCGTCGATCCGCGGCTGCGTGTGCATGGGATCGATGGGTTGCGCGTCGCTGATGCGTCAATCATGCCGGTGGCGGTGGGTGGCAACACCAATGCACCGACCATCATGATCGGCGAGAAGGTTTCAGCAATGATCCTGGAAGACGCCGCAATGCCGCAGCGTGCCGCCGCCTGAGGAGTGGACATGCCGAACCATGCCGACACCTACGATTACATCGTCACCGGCGCCGGCTCGGCTGGGTGCGTGCTCGCCGCTCGGCTGTCGGAATCCGGCCGCTATCGCGTGCTGCTGCTGGAAGCAGGCGGCAAGGACAGCAATCCATGGATCCATGTCCCTCTAGGCTATGCGAGGACATTCTGCGATCCACGCGTCAACTGGATGTTCGACAGTGAGCCTGAACCCAATCTGAACAACCGTGTGATGTATCAGCCGCGCGGCAAGGTGCTAGGCGGCACCAGTTCGATCAACGGCATGATCTACATGCGCGGCAATCACGCAGACTACGACGAGTGGCGCCAGCGCGGCTGCGAGGGCTGGGACTTCGAATCCGTCCTGCCGTATTTCCGCAAAGCCGAGAACAACGAGCGTGGGTCGAGCGAATTCCATGGCGCCGGCGGTCCACTGCGTGTCTCCAACCAGCCCTACGAGTGGGAGATCGGCAGGCTGCTGCTTCAGGCCTGTATCGAGGCGGGCATTCCGCGCAACCCGGATTTCAACGGCGCGCAGCAGGAAGGTGCCGGCTATTACCAGACGACAACCAACAATCGCCGTCGATGGAGCACGGCTGCGGCGTATTTGCGACCGGCGCGCAAGCGGCCGAACCTCGTCATCCAGACCCGCGCTCATGCCACGCGTGTGCTGGTCGAGAACGGGCGTGCGGTCGGCGTCGAATTCCGCACGCCGGCTGGTCTGCAAACCGCGCGCGCGAGCGGCGAAGTGATCGTTTCCGGTGGCGCCTATGGTTCGCCGCAGCTCCTGCTGTTGTCAGGCATCGGGCCAGCCGAACACCTGCAGGACGTGGGAGTACCCGTGCTCCACGACCTGCCGGGCGTCGGTTCCAATTTGCACGACCATTTCAATACCTATTGCGCCTGGCGGATCTCGCGGTCGCTGTCGCTGAACGTGCTGCATCACAGCATTCCTCATCAGTTGTTCGCCGGCGCGAAATATCTGTTCTGGCGCGGTGGTCCGATGTCGGGCAACGGGCTCTATGTGGGCGCGCTGGTGCGCAGCGATCCATCGCTCGAGCGGCCGGATCTGCAGATGAACATCTCCGCCTGGAGTACGATCGACCGCACGCGTGAGGGCATCATCTCGCATCCTTTCCCGGCTTTCGCGATCAGTCCGGTGCATCTGCGTCCGGAGGGACGTGGCACGGTGCAGACTGAAGAGTCCCGATCCGCTGGCGCCGCCGGAGATCCGTTTCAATTTCCTGCGCAGCGATTACGACATGCAGGCGGTCATCACCGGCATTCGCATCGCGCGCAAGATCGCGGGTCAGCCCGCGCTGAAGGGGCTCGTCGTGGAAGAAGTACTGCCAGGGCCTTCCGTGACAAGTGACGAACAGCTCGCCGCAGAAGTGCGCCTGCGCGGCGTGTCCAACCTGCATCCGGTCGGATCCTGCGGCATGGGACATGGGCCCAACGCTGTCGTGGATCCGCGGCTGCGCGTGCACGGGATCGGTGGGCTGCGGGTGGTCGACGCCTCGATCATGCCGTCGATCATCGCCGGCAACACCAACGCGCCGACCATCATGATTGGCGAGAAGGCGTCGGACATGATCCTGGAGGATGCGCGCGCGGCGCCGTTGCAGCGCGCGGCATAGCGCTACCGTATCGTCGCGACACGCAGCGAATTGGTGGTGCCGGAATGGCCGAACGGCACGCCGGCGGCGACGACGATTTCATCGCCGTGCTGGGCGAAACCTTCGGTCTGCGCCACGCGCACTGCCCGCGAAGTGGCCTCGGCCATCGAATGGGCGTCGGCCGCGACCATTGCGTGCAGCCCCCAGACAACCGCCATCCGTCTCGCCGTCGCAATATCCGGTGTCAAGACGATGATCGGAGCCTCCGGCCGTTCACGCGCCACACGCAGCGCCGTCGCGCCAGAGGCAGTATAGGCCACGACCACCTTGGCGCCGATCGTGTGGCACACCTGGCGCGCCGCCGCGGCGATCGCATCGGCGGTTACATGCTCGGGTTCCGCACGGCTCGCTTCGATCATCGCGCGCCAGCCGTGATCCTGCTCCACTCGGGCGACGATGCGGTCCATCATGTTGACCGCCTCGTAGGGGTATTGCCCCGCCGCGGTCTCCCCCGACAACATCACAGCGTCAGCGCCATCAAACACCGCCGTCGCGACGTCAGATGCCTCGGCGCGTGTCGGCGCGGGCGCGCTGATCATGCTCTCCAGCATCTGCGTCGCCACCACGACGGGTTTCCCTAGCTGGCGCGCGGCACGCACGATGCGCTTCTGCGCCAGCGGCACTTCCTCAGGCGGCAGCTCCACGCCGAGATCGCCCCGCGCCACCATGACTGCATCGGTGAGCTGCATGATGTCGTCGAGATTATCGAGCGCCTGCGGCTTCTCCAGTTTCACCATCACCCAGGCGCGACCGCCGATCAGCTTCTTCGCCTCAGCCACGTCATCCGGTCGCTGCACGAAGGAAAGACCGATGTAGTTGACATGGTGCTCGAGCGCGAACGCGAGATCGTCGCGGTCCTTCCGGGTCAGTGCCGGAATCGGCAGCACGACATCGGGCACATTGACACCCTTATGGTCCGACAGCGGTCCACCGACAACGACCTCTGTCTCCAGCGCATCGCCGCGTTTGCGCGCCACACGCAGGCGAAGCTTGCCGTCGTCCAGCAGCAATGAGCAGCCGATCGAGGCCGCCTCGATGATTTCCGGATGCGGCAGGTTGACGCGCGAGGCACTGCCCGGTGTCGGATTGAGATCGAGTCGGAACTGTTGGCCGGTCTGCAGGAATACGCGTCCGCCGGAAAAATTGCCGACCCGCAGCTTGGGGCCCTGCACATCGGCCAGAATGCCGATCGGCCGGTCGAAGCGCTCCTCGAGCTTCCGGATCATGGAGAAGCGAGCTGCGTGATCTTCGTGTGTGCCGTGACTGAAGTTTAGCCGGAACACATCGGCGCCGGCCTGGAACAGGCGCGTCAGCACCTCGGGCGACGAGCTGGCCGGGCCAAGTGTGGCGATGATCTTGGTGCGCCGCCGACGGCGCAATTTCGGTCGTGTGGCCAACTCGTTTCCCTCAGGCGATCAGGATTGCTCGGACATCGTTGACGTTGGTCAACGTAGGCCCGGTACGAATTGCATCGCCGATCCTGTCAAACAGCGTATGGCTGTCATGGCCTGCGAGCATCGCGCGCGGATCCATATTCGCGGCACGCGCGCGGGCCAGCGAGTCAGGCGTCACAATGGCGCCGGCGATGTCGTCCATGCCGTCGAGCCCATCGGTGTCGCCGGCAACCGCCCAGATGTCCGCGGCATTGCCGAGTGCAACAGCGAGCGCAAGCAGGAATTCGGTGTTGCGGCCGCCATGGCCAGCCGGGCCTTCGCGCAGTGTCACTGTGGTCTCGCCGCCCGACAGCATGACGGTCGGCGGTGCCAGCGGCTGGCTGTGCGAGCGAATGCTGCGGGCGATTCCGGCCAGCACAACGCCCACTTCACGCGACTCTCCTTCCAGCGCATCGCCGAGTACGAGCGGCGCGAGTCCCAGGGTGCGCGCGGTCTCGGCCATCCGTTTCAGCGCCATCATCGGTGTCGCGATCAGGCGAAATTCGCTGTTCGGCAGTTCCTTCGAATCCGGTGTCTCGTCTGTCGCTTCCAGCCGTGCGGCGACCCCCGGGGAGGGCTTGATGCCGTAGCGAGCAATGATGGCGCGTGCATCGGCGAATGTGGTGGGATCCGGCACAGTCGGTCCCGACGCGATCACTGCCGGATCGTCACCGGGCACGTCGCTGATTGCCAGAGTCACGACATGTGCGGGTCGAGCGGCAGCGGCCAGCCGGCCGCCCTTGATGGCGGACAGATGCTTGCGCACGCAGTTCATTTCCGAAATGTTTGCGCCCGAGGCGAGCAGGGCGCGGTTGATCGCCTGCTTGTCCGCAAGCGTCAGTCCGGCCGCCGGCGCAGCGCACAATGCTGACCCGCCCCCCGATATCAGCGCGAGCACGAGATCCTGAGCCCCAAGGCCGCGAACGCGCTTCAGCAACCGGTGTGCGCCGCGCTCGCTATTGGCGTCGGGGACCGGATGGGACGACTCGATCACCTCGATGTGCCGCGTCGGCACCTTGTGGCCGTAGCGGGTCACGACACTGCCTTCCAGCGCAACGTCGGGCCACGCGTCTTCCACGGCGGCGGCCATCACCGCAGCGGACTTGCCGCAACCGACGATGACGCAGCGTCCCTTCGGTTTAGGCGGCAGATGCGCCGCGAGGACCTGGCGCGGATCGGCTGCCGCGACCGCGGCGTCGAACAACGTCCGGAGTGCTGCGCGGGCGCTCGTATCGTCCCAAACCATCGGTCTCACTTTCCCTTCGACCGCCAGCACCCCAGTATGGCGAAGCTGCCCCGGACGCGCCATGTTCGGTGCAGGAGAGGAGGCCAGCCATGACCGCACCGCAATTCGACGACAAGACCCGCACCGAACTGGAAGCCGCCGCGTTCCGCCGTCTGGTGGAGCATCTGCGCGAGCGGACAGACGTGCAGAACATCGACATGATGAACCTCGCGGGGTTCTGCCGGAACTGTCTGAGCCGCTGGTATCGTGAAGCGGCCGAGTCGCAGGGCATTGGCCTCGCCGATCCCGACGCGCGGGAGATCGTCTATGGCATGCCCTACAAGGACTGGCAGACGAAGTATCAGAAGGAGGCGAGCGCAGAACAGAAGGCCACCTTCGCCAAGACCAATCCCGGTCATTGACCGCGCCTGAGTCGACCGCTATCCCCGCCGCCCTTGTCGACGGAGGCGAATTGGGATGGCGCTGCAAGTGGTGGAGAAGACTGACACCAAGACGGGCGGCATCGCCGTCGACCGGTTGCGCAGCATTGTAGATCGCATCGAACGGCTGGAGGAGGAACGAAAGGCTCTCGGCGGCGACATCCGCGACATTTATGCCGAAGCGAAGTCAGCCGGCTTCGACGTGAAGGTGCTGCGCCAGCTCATCCGCGTGCGTCGTCAGGAGGCGGCAGATGTCGAGGAGCAGGAGACGCTGCTCGACGTGTATCGGCGCGCGTTGGGGATGTAGCACCGGCGGAATTTCCACCTCTCCCACTTCGTGGGAGAGGTCGGCGCGAAGCGCCGGGTGAGGGTGCTACCGACCCGCAGCGCGATGACTTACTCTGCTGCCTCTGCGTAGCTCTCCAGCGGCGCGCAGGTGCAGACCAGATTGCGATCGCCGTAAACGTTATCCACCCGCTTCACCGGCGGCCAGTACTTTGCCGCCGCCACCCATGGCAGCGGAAAAGCCGCCTGCTCGCGTGAATAGACGTGCGTCCATACATTCGCCATGACCTCGCGCGCCGTGTGGGGCGCGTGCTTCAGCGGGTTGTCCGCCTTGTCGAGCTTCCCCGCGGCAATCGCGGCGATCTCCACGACGAATCGCGATCATCGCATCGCAGAACCGGTCCAGTTCAGCTTTGCTCTCGCTTTCCGTCGGCTCGATCATCAGCGTGCCGGCGACCGGCCATGACATAGTCGGCGCATGGAAGCCGAAGTCCATCAGCCGCTTGGCGATATCCTCCACCATCACGCCGGCCTCGGCCTGGAAGCCGCGGCAGTCGATGATGCACTCGTGCGCCACCATCCCGCCCGGGCCGGTGTACAGCACCGGATAATGCCCGCGCAGCCGATCCGCCACGTAGTTGGCGCTTAGGATCGCAACTTCCGTCGCGCGTTTCAGCCCAGCGGCGCCCATCATGCGGATATAGGCGTAGGAGATCGGCAGGATCATCGCGCTGCCGAACGGGCCCGCCGACACCGGACCGAAGCCGCTCGCCGGGCCCGCATCCGCGCGCAGCGGATGGTTCGGCAAGTGCGGCGCGAGATGCGCGGCAACGCCGATCGGCCCCACGCCAGGACCACCGCCGCCGTGCGGGATGCAGAACGTCTTGTGCAGGTTGAGGTGGCAGACATCGGCGCCTATCGTGGCGGGGCTGGTCAGGCCGACCTGCGCATTGAGGTTGGCCCCATCCATGTAGACCTGCCCGCCGCGCGAATGAACGATCTCGCAGATCTCGCGGATCGCTCCCTCGAACACGCCGTGCGTGCTGGGATAGGTCACCATCAGCGCGGCGAGATTGGCAGCGTGCTTGTCGGCCTTTGTGGTCAGGTCTGCCACATCGATATTGCCGTCGCGGTCGCAACCGACCACGACCACCTGCAATCCCGCCATCGCGGCGCTTGCCGGGTTGGTGCCATGCGCACTGGAGGGAATGAGGCAGATCGAGCGGTGACCCTCACCGCGTGACTCGTGATAGGCGCGGATCGCCAGCAGGCCGGAATACTCGCCCTGCGAGCCCGCATTGGGTTGCAGCGTGATGGCGGCATAACCGGTGATCGTCTTCAGCCACTCCGCCAGCGTCGCGATCAATTCGGCGTAGCCTTGCGTCTGATCAGCCGGCGCAAAGGGATGGATCTCGGTGAAGCCAGGCAGGGTGATGGGGATCATCTCGGCCGAGGCGTTCAGCTTCATCGTGCAGGAACCGAGCGGAATCATGCTGCGGTTCAGCGCGACATCCTTTTCCTCCAGCCGCTTGAGATAGCGCAGCATCTCGTGCTCGGCGTGATGCTGGTTGAACACCGCCTGCTCCAGAAACGGCGTGTTGCGCAGGAGTTCGGCGGGGATGGAGGGGGGCGCGGAGGAAATAGATGTGGATAGCCGGTCTTCGCCGGCCAGGACGGAAATGAGCCGCATCAGTTCGTCGCGTGTCACCGTCTCATCGAGCGCAATGCCGACACGCGTGTCGCTGATCCGGCGGAGATTGAAGCCCGCCGTCAGTGCGGCTCGGAGCAACGCGGCGGCGTCGGGGGTCTCGATCGCGATCGTGTCGAAGAATGCGTCATGCACCAGGCGGTGGCCACCACGCCGCGCCGCATCGGCCAGCAGCCGTGCCTGCAGATTCACCCGCCGCGCGATGCGCTTCAGTCCCTCCGGCCCGTGCCATACCGCGTAGCAGCCAGCGATGACCGCCAGCAGCACCTGCGAGGTGCAGATATTCGAGGTCGCCTTCTCGCGCCTGATGTGCTGCTCGCGCGTCTGCAGGGCGAGCCGCATCGCCGGCTGTCCGGAGGCGTCCAGCGACACGCCGACCAGTCGCCCTGGCATGTGCCGCTTGTACGCATCGCGCGTCGCCAGATAGCCGGCATGCGGTCCGCCGAATCCCATAGGCACGCCGAACCGCTGCGACGAACCCACGACGACATCGGCGCCCATCTCGCCCGGCGGCGTCAGCAGCGCCAGCGCCAGCGGATCGGCGCAGACGATGACCAGCGCGTCCGCCTCGTGCGCGGCACTGATCTCCGGCGACAGTTCGCGCACTGCACCAGTGGTGCCGGGATATTGCAGCACCAGCGCGAATGGCTGCGCCGCCGCGATTGCTGCCAGATCACCCGGCGCGACATCCATCAGCCTGATCCCGATCGGCCGCGCGCGCGTCGCGAGCACCGCTCGGGTCTGAGGATGCAGGTCTGTCGCCACCGCGAGCACGTCGGATTTCGTCTTGCTGACGGCGTGCGCCATCGCCATCGCCTCGGCCGCCGCAGTCCCTTCATCCAGCAGCGATGCGTTGGCGATCTCCATCGCCGTCAGCTCGCAGATCATGGTCTGGAAATTGAGCAGCGCTTCCAGCCGTCCCTGCGCAATCTCCGCCTGATAGGGCGTGTAGGCGGTGTACCAGCCCGGGCTCTCCAGCACATTGCGCTGGATCACCGGCGGCGTGTGCGTGCCGTGATAGCCCATGCCGATCAGCGACTTCTTCAGCACATTCTTCGCCGCCAGCCCGCGCAGTTCCGCGATCACCGCCGCCTCGTCGATCGGCGGTGGCAGGTCGAGCGCCTGATTGGTGCGGATCGCCGGCGGCACCGTTTTCGCCGCCAGGTCATTTAGCGTCGCCGCGCCCACTGCATGCAGCATCGCGGCGATGTCGGTCTCCGACGGACCGATGTGACGCGAAACAAAGCTGTCGGCCGCTTCCAATGCGGTCAACTCGGCAAGAGCGTCCATCAGTCCAGTGTCTCCACGTATTCGTCATAGGCGGCCGCGTCCAACAGCGCGTCGAACGCATCGGTGTCGTCGATCTCGACTCGGAAGAACCAGCCTTCACCCTCGGCGTCGCTGTTCACGATCGAGGGGTCGTCGATGATGGTCTGGTTGGTCTCCACCACCTTGCCGGCGAGCGGCGCATACACATCCGAAGCAGCCTTCACGCTCTCCACCACGGCGCAGGCCTCATCTGCGGAAACATTGCGGCCGATCTCCGGCAGCTCGACGAACACCACGTCGCCGAGCTGTTCCTGTGCGTGATCGGTGATGCCGATGGTGGCGATATCGCCATCGAGTCGCACCCATTCATGTTCCCTGGTGTAGCGCATATCGGAGGGAGGTTTCGCCATCGTGACGCTCCTTGTTTCAACGGGCGTAGCGGTGGGGGACAAACGGCATCGGCACGACGCGCGCGGGCAGCGGCTTGCCGCGCACCATCAGGTGCAGCGCGGTTCCATCGCTTGTGAGGTCCTTGCGGACATAGCCCATGGCGATCGGCGCGCTGAGTGTAGGGGAGAAACCACCGGAGGTGACCGTGCCCGCCTCGGTCCCGTCACCGGCGACGATCTCGGTGAGCGCACGGGCGGGCGCACGGCCATCGGGGCGGATGCCGACCCGTCGCCGCGTGGTGCCGTGTTCGAGCTGGTCGCGGATCGCCATGGCACCGGGGAAGTCCCACGCGGTGCGGCGGCGCTTGCCGATCACCCAGCCTAGGTCGGCCTCGATCGGTGAGGTCAGTTCGTCGATATCGTTGCCGTAGAGGCAGAGCCCCGCCTCCAGTCGCAGCGAATCGCGCGCGCCGAGACCCGCGGGAACCACCTCAGGTTCGTCTGCAATCCGCTGCGCGACCACCTGAGCCGCGTCCGCGGGGACCGAGATCTCGAACCCGTCCTCGCCGGTATAGCCGGAGCGCGAGACCAGGCACTGGATGCCGGCCAGCGTGACGGTGGCCACGCCCATGAACGGCAGTTGTGCGGCCTCGGCGCAGATACGGCGCATCACCTCGGCCGCGGCCGGACCCTGCAGCGCCAGCAGGGCGCGATCCTCGTGCGGATGCAGCCGGACACCCGATGGCAGGTTGGCGGCGATGTGCGTGAAGTCGATCTCCTTGCGGCTCGCGTTCACCACCACGAACAGCCTCTCGCCGCCGAGATTTGCCACCATCAAATCATCGAGGATTCCGCCCGCCTCGTTGGTCAGCAGCGTGTAGCGCTGCCGGCCCGGCTTCAGGCCGAGCATATCGCCCGGAACCAGACGCTCCAGCGCCGCCGCCGCTGTCGCGCCGCTGAGCGTCGCCTGGCCCATGTGCGAGACATCGAACAACACCGCTAGCTTCCGGCAGTGCAGGTGCTCCGCCAGCACGCCTTGGTACTGCACCGGCATGGCGTAGCCGGCGAACTCCACCATCCTGGCGCCGCGCGCTCGGTGCCATGCGTCGAGCGGCAACGTCTTCAGTGTCGTGGGTGTGGGGTCGTCCGGCAGCGCGTTCTCGATCACTGGTCCGCTCCGCAAAGGTCATCCTCCGGCGATCCGTGCCGGTGCCGATGACCCCCCTCTGTCGCGGTACCTGAAAGATTCAGGGTGCCTCACGGCGCCCCTTACCTCGTCGGTGCGGCAGACGCGCGGCGCGCCGGCCGGCTTTCCAGAGATCCCTGATCCCGCCGCGGTCCTTTTGCCTGAGCGTTTCCGGGGGCCGGTTGCGCCTTCGGCGGCGGAGGACCCTCAGGTCAAGCCCGAGGGCAGGCTCCGCTCTCTCCCGCGCCGGGTGGCTGGGACTCGCACAGGATGCCGTAAAGAGCCGCGCGACACAACGTCAAGTTTGTTAACATGGCGCACTGACGCAGTGCGCGTCGCGACGGGAGCCCGGCGGGCCATGGAATTACTCGCTGTATTGCTAGTGATTGCCCTGATCGGCAGTTGGGTTTTGGGCGTGGTCGGGTTCTTCAGGGCGCTTTCGGCGCATGCGGAGATTGCCACGCTCCGCCGCACCGTTGAGGCGCTCGGTGCCAGCTCAGCGACTGCGCCCCGCGAACCGCGGCCTGCCTCGGTGCCGGAGGTCGCGCCGCCGCCGGTGCCCGAACAACCTGAATTTCCCGCGACAATCTCGGAGCCCGCCGGCACCGCGCCACCGGCGGCGCGGCCGGACATCGAGGCGCTGTTGACGGCCAGATGGGGAGTGTGGCTTGGCGCCGCTGCGCTCGTCCTCGCGGGGGTCTTTCTGGTGCGCTACGCGGTGGACCAGGGACTGCTCGGTCCTACGCCACGCTGCATCTTGGCCGCGCTGCTCGGAGCCGCTCTGATCGTCGCGGCCGAGTGGCTTCGGCGGCGAGAGATCCTCCAGCCCGGCATCACCGACCAGGCCGCGCCTGGACTGGCAGCAGGCGGCGTCGCGGTGCTGTTCGGTGCTGCCTATGGCGCGGGCGTGCTGTACGAACTGGTGTCGCCGATGGCCGGGTTCGTGCTGCTCGCCACTGCGTCACTGATCGGGCTGGGGATTTCGCTACGGCATGGCCAACTCGTCGCCGCCGTCGGGATCGTCGGCGCCTTCGTCACGCCGGCGCTGGTGCAGACCGAACACCCATCGCTGCCTGGTCTGTTCGGATACCTCCTGGTCGTCACTGCGACCGCACTGGCCGTGGTGCGCTACACGGCCTGGATATGGCTCGGCTGGGCGACGACCATCGCCGGCGCCGTCTGGGTCCTGATTGCGATTGCCGCCGGCGCAGACAGCGACAATTGGGCGCCGGCGCTGTTCGTGCCGGCGGCCGCGGCACTCAATCTTGCACTGCTCCCTGGAGCGGCGCTGGACCATCCGATCGGCCGTCGCCTGGCCTGGGTGCCGTCCGCGGCGCTGGGCGCGACAGGGCTGTTGCTGGCCCAACTCGATCAGGGCTGGCCAGCCCGTATCGGCGTTCTGCTGTTCGTGCCGCTGACCGTATGGCACGGAGCAAGTGAGCCGCGTCTGCGGTTGCTCCCCTTCCTGGCGGCGCTGTTCTTCCTACTGCTGCTCGCGGGGTGGTCGGTCGACATCCACGACTGGCCCGATGTCGTCATTCCGTTCGGCGCGTGGACGCCCCCCGTCGTGCAGACCCTGCTGGCCACCGCCGCGCTCATTGCCGGCAGCTTCGCCGCCAGCGGGCTTTGGTTCGAGCGCCGCGTGAGCCACCCATTGCCGTGGGCGAGCCTGGCAGCTTCAGTCCCCGTACTTGCTTTGGCGATATGCTACGCGAGGGTGGCGGAGTTCCGCCCGCGCGCCGGCTGGGCAGCGTTCGCCATGCTGCTCGCGATCGGACTGACCGGAGCCGCGGCGGCGGCGCTGCGGGAACAGGACGACACTTCCCGCGATCGTGCCGGCATCCACGCCGCGGGTGCGGTTGCCGCCCTCGCTCTTGGCTGCGCCATGCTGTTGCGCGATCACTGGTTGACTCTGGCGGTGTCGCTGTTTCTTCCGGCGCTCGCGTGGGTGGCGGCACAGGTCACGCTGCCGGCGCTGCGCCGGGTGGCGCTCGCTGTCGCCGCAGTGGTGCTGACCCGGCTGCTGCTGAACGGCTACGTGCTGGACTACGGCTTCGGTAACTGGCCGGTGGCGAACGGGCTGCTCGCGGCATACGCGTTGCCGGCCGCCGCTTTCGCCCTGGCCGCGGCGATGTTCCGCCGGCATGCCGACGACCTGACCGTCGGAGTACTGGAAGCGGGGAGCGTGGCGCTCGCGACGGTGTTCGTGGCCCTGGAGATCAGGCAGGGGGTAGGGCCGTCGGCTGGACTGCACGCCGCGGAATTTGGCTTCCCGGAAGCGGCGCTGGACGTTGCGTCCTTGGCAGTGCTGACCGTCGCCACGATGCGGATCGCGGAGCGATTGCAGCGGCCGGTGCTGCACTGGAGCTGGCGCATCCAGGGCACCCTTTGCCTTGTCGGCGGCGTGCTGCTCATCCTGGCCAATCCCATGTTCACCGACGTCGAGGTGGGTCGCCTGCCGCTCCTCGATTGGCTGTTGCCCGCCTATCTGGCACCGGCGGTGCTAGCGGTGGCGGCGCGACGTTGTGCGCCTGATCGAGCAGCCTGCCCCGCTCCGGCCGATCCTGGCTGGCTATGCACTCATCGCGGGGTTCGTCTGGATCACTCTCGAGATACGCCACCTGTTCAATCCCGGTTCCATCGGTTTGGCGACAGTGAGGATCGAGGATGCCGAACTGTGGGCTTGGTCCGGTGCCTGGCTTGCCTACGGCGTGGCCGTCATGGCGGTCGGCATCGCAGCCGGCATCAGGCGCCTGCGGCTTGCGGCGCTGGCGATCGTCGGATTGACGACCGCGAAAGTGTTCCTGATTGACATGGCGGGCCTCGTCGGGCTCTGGCGGGTTCTGTCATTCCTCGGGCTGGGCCTCGTGCTGATCGGGTTGGGCGCGGCCTATCGCCGATTGGTAGTGCCACCACCGCCACAGCAGGCTTGACCGTGTGATAGCATTCCTGATAGCAAAGAGGAATGGCAACCCTGCTGGTACGCGAACTGGACGATGAACTGGTGCGCCTCTTGAAGCAGCGCGCCAAGAGTCATGCTCGGTCGGCCGAGGCCGAGCATCGCGCCATTCTGGAAGCGGCGCTGCGTCCGGGCGGCGAAAGTTTCATCGCAAGGGCACGGCGTTTACAGCAGACGATGCGCGGGCGGGTGCACAGCGACAGCACCGCAGTTATCCGTGTCGACCGCGACAACGACTATGGAAACCCTGATGGCGCGCAGACTGTCGGCAGGCGCAGTCGTTGATGCGTCGGTGGCGGTGAAATGGGTGCTTCCCGAGGAGCATTCCGAAGCTGCGCTGCGATTGTTGGAGAGCGGCATTGGTTTGACGGCGCCGGCACACTGGCTTGCGGAAGCGCTCAATGCGGTGCGGGCCGTGTGTCAGCGCGGCGGGATCGACGGGCATGAGGTTCGGGAGCTGACGCTCGCTCTGGTCGAGGCTCCCATCGCTACGGTGCCGCTCGAACAGCTCACAGGTTCGGCTATGGACATCGCGCTGCGCCTCCACATTACGATCTATGACGCCCTCTACCTGGCGCTTGCTCAGCGCGAAGGTGAAACACTGATCACCGACGATCGCCGTCTCTTGCAGTCGGCGCAGAGTGACCAGCAGTTGCGCGCAAGGGTCCGCTGGATTGGCGCGACCTGAAATCCCGAAGAACGGTCAATGAACTCACCTCTTCCTCTCGCCGGCATCCGCGTGGTCGATCTCACGCGCGTTCTGTCCGGCCCGTTCTGCTCCATGCTGCTGGGCGATCTCGGCGCGGACATCGTCAAGGTGGAGACACCAGGTGAGGGTGACACCGTGCGGCATCAGGGGGCGGGCAGGGACGGCCTCTCCTGGTATTTCGCCAACTACAACCGCAACAAGCGCTCGATCACGCTGAACCTGCGTTCCGACGAGGGCCGCGACATCCTGGCGCGGCTGATCGCGCGGAGCGATGTGCTGGTCGACAACTACCGTCCCGGCGTGCTGGCCGCGATGGGCTTCACCGCGGCGCGACTGCACGAACTCAACCCGCGGCTGGTCCGCGGCAGCATCACCGGGTTCGGCGCCACCGGCCCCTATCGCGATCGGCCGAGCTTCGATTTCATCGCACAGGCGATGAGCGGGTTCATGAGCGTCAATGGCGCAGCCGATCATCCGCCGATGCGCTCGGGACCGCCGGTGAGCGATCTGGTCGCCGGGCTCTACGCCGCTCTCGGCATCGTTGCCGATCTGCTGCGTGTGGGCCGAACGGGTGAGGGCGGTTCAGCCTCGGTCAGTCTGACTGGAGGGCTGATCAGCTTCCTGGGCTTCATGGCGACCGACTACCTGGCGACCGGGAGCCTACCCAGGCGCACCGGCAACGACCATCCGATTGGCTCGCCGTATGGGCTGTTCCGCACTGCCGATGGCGAAATCGCCATCGCGCCAGCCGGCGAGGCGATGTACCAGCGACTGCTGCGCGCGCTGGACGCAGAGGCACTGCGCGATCGGCCGGAATTCGCCTCCAATGCACTGCGCGCCGAGCACCGCGCAGCGATCAATGCCGAGATCGAGGCACGCACGATGCGCGCGACCAGCGACCACTGGATCCGCGTGCTGAACGAGGCCGGTGTGCCGTGTTCGCTGGTGATGCATCTGGATCAGGTGTTCGCCGACCCGCAGGTGATCGATCAGCAATCAGTGGTGGGCGTCGAACATCGCGGCCACGGTACGGTCTCCATGCTCGGCTCGGCACTGCACGTCGACGGTGCACCGCTGCCGATCCGCCGGCCAGCGCCAGAGCTTGGCGAGCACAATGCGGAGGTGCTGGGAGAGCTCGGGTTCTCGGACGGCGAAATCGATCAGTTGCGCGAGCGAAGAGTGGTCTGACCCCACAGTGCGCGATTTTCAGGCATGCTGACGAATGCCATGTGTTTTCAAACCTCACGCATTTGAGTACCGGCGATTATCCCCGGCGTTATCCACAGACCCGGTGGATATGTTGCAGTCGAATGACTGTCTCGTGCCGGATATATTGTCACCGCGCGACGATCGAAGACCCAGTGTACCAAGCCAAAGGTGACCTGGTCATCCATTCCTCTCGATACTGCATTGTAAATAGTGCGAAAAAGCGCCGTTGCTACTGTGAATGAACGTGCCGGGCCATCATTGGACTTCGTGCGAAGACGACAAAGGTGGGGTTGCTGGCAAGGATTATGGTCCAGGAACTATCTTGCTCGATCGTTGCAGGCAATGGGAGTTGGCTGATTTCGTTATCCACTATTCTCGGCATCGTGCGCAGGACAGCAAGCCCCTGAATAACGAAGATTTAACGGCGAAGTAACGCGCCCAATGGGCGTCCCGGATACGCAGTGCTGGAGGCGGACGATCTACCGGATCATCTGCGAGACGTGCCGCGGCTTCGCGAACCATTTGACCACAAGCGAAGGTCTGATTTGACCGATCCCGACAATCAGAGCCGCGTCGATCCGCCAGCGGGCGAAGTGGATGAGCATTCAGACATCGTCGCCGGAGCAGCCGTCTTCGTTCCGGTGAGCCGTGGATCATGCCAGCCGCCTTCTGTCCGCTGGACGACGAGGAGCAAATCAATTGTTGCTGACAGACGAACTGAAACCACGGGATAGGGCGCCCGTAAGCGGATGGTATGAACTGCTCAACGTTTTCGGAACACCTACCGGAGAGGCGGTCTTCGTCACGCAGGGATACCCGGTGCCAGCGGCGCCGCGTCGGTACGTGTGGCGGCTGAAGACAGCGGCGCATGACACGGCCCAGAATGACCAAACCGGCAAACCGGCCAAACGCTTCTGCGTCTGATACGCCGCCAGGTCGTCCTCGGACTGGTTAGTTCACCTCGGTAGCGCGATTGGGAGGACGATTCTCGACAGGCATACTGGCTCGTTTGTTTGGTTCCTCGATCGCGCCAGCAGCGATCTTGCTGGTGAGGGAGTCGATCATGCACCCGAGCGCCGTTCGAGCGGGATCGTCATGGGGCAGGCATGCGGCAGCCGCACGCCGTGCCGCCAGTTCCCGGTAACGTGCTGCCAGACGCTCCAGCATCGCCCTCGCTTCTGGCGTCTTCGCTCTTCTGGCCAGGGCACTCATTTCGGCGGCCTGCCTCACCAGTTGTTCCGCGGTAAGAGCCGCGAGCCCACTGGATATTTCAGCTGCCATGATTTGCCCCGCGGCCGGGCTCCTCCGAATTAGTCTGAAAGCGCACCATGCGCTGCTGATCCCTTATGGTTCGGCAGCGCATCCGCACTGCCGCAAGTTCGTCGCGGCGCATGCGACACATTGCACGCATCAGCGCGAGATCCGCGCTGCGAGCTGCCAGTCGCTTGGCGACGACGCCTTGCAGCGCTCGCGCCCTTTGCATCGCGTTCGGCTCGGCACTCCGAGACCACTGGCGTAGCAACAACCGCCACACTTCAAGCACACGCGTTGCAGCGAGCGCGCTCGTTTCCAGCATCGGCTAAATTTTCCATCTGGCGGGCAGCAGGCGAATTACTCGCGCCTCGCCGAAAATACAACCAGAAATCGGGTGCCGCTTCAAGACCATCCGCGGAGTTGTCGACCGCAATCGCGCCGTCATTGGCTTGAATATATTTGTGTGTTTTGAACGCTTTTTTCACAGAGAACCAGGAATGGGCCTGCCGCTTCCGATGCGGATCGCTGCTTGTTCCGAGTGAGCGAGCGGTCGGCTTATGGGGTCGCATCAATTGTCGCCATGAGTTCGCCCTGCCGCCAGCGACGGTGCCGCGTGGCCCGCTCACGCGGGGCGGCGGCGCGTTCGTCTGGCACGTTTTCGATGGATGGCGTTACAGTCGTGGTGTCGCCCCGACGGCGATATGGCGCCATCTGGTTGCGATGGCTGGCGTTGGCCACCGCGATGCCGGCCAGTGTAGCCTCGGCGTCTGAACAAGGAGGAACCGCCATGGAATTCGGCTATTTCGCCATGCCCTCGCATCCACCCGAGAGAGGGCTGAAGGCGGGGCACGACTGGGACCTCCAGACGCTGCGGTGGCTGGATGAGTTGGGCTACACCGAGGCCTGGATCGGCGAGCATCATACCGCGCCGTGGGAGCCGCATCCGGCGCCCGATCTGCTGATCGCCCAGGCGCTGATGCAGACCAAGCGGCTCCGCATCGGACCTGGCGGCTTCCTGCTGCCGTACCATCACCCGGCGGAACTCGCCAACCGTGTCGCGATGCTGGATCACCTCTCAGAGGGGCGGCTGAATTTCGGCGTAGCGGCGTCGGGGCTGGCCAGCGACTGGGCGATGTTCCGCGTTGACGGCAACTCCGGCGAGCATCGCGAGATGACACGCGAATCGCTCGACATCATCCTGCGTTTGTGGAGCGACGAAAAGGAGTTCGAATACGACGGCAAGTACTGGAAGGTGGCGAAACCGGCGGAGCAGTTGGGCTTCCTGCGGCCGCACATCTATCCGCTGCAGAAGCCGCATCCGCCGATCGGCGTGGCCGGTGTCTCGAAGCAGTCCGATACGCTGAAGCTGGCCGGCGAGCGCGGGTTCCTGCCACTGAGCCTCAACCTCAATCCTGGCTACGTCGGCAGCCACTGGGAGGCGGTGGAGATAGGCGCAGAGCGCACCGGACGCACGCCGAAACGCGCCGACTGGCGGATGGTGCGCGAGGTATTCGTCGCCGACACCGATGAGGAGGCGTGGCGGCTGTCGGTCGATGGCATGATGGGCCGCATGATGCGCGAGTACTTCCTGCCGCTGATGGGCAACTTCGGGTTCCTGGACTTCTTCAAGCACGACACGGACGTGGCGGATTCCGACGTGACGCCGGCCTATTGCGCGAAGCACAACTGGCTGGTCGGGTCGCCAAGGACGGTGGCGGAGAAGATCGAGGAGGTCTACCACAACGCCAAGGGTTTCGGCGGCCTGCTGGTGTTTGGCTTCGACTATGCGGACAACTCCGAAGCCTGGCACAATTCGCTTCGCCTGCTGGCCGAGGAAGTCGGGCCGCGCGTCGCGCATCTGAAGCCGTCGTAGGGGGGCGAAATGCCGGAACACGATCTCGCGGCGCTTTGGGAAGAGCACTGTCGCTACGAGTTCGACACGCGCGATGTCGATGCAACGATGGCGACGATGGTGGCCGCGCCCTACGTTAATCACATCCCCACCATGGCGGGCGGCGTCGGCCACGACCAGCTCAAGCGCTTCTACAAGTACCATTTCATCGGTGCGAACCCGCCGGATATGACGCTGACGCCGGTCAGCCGGACGGTGGGCGCGGATCGCCTTGTTGACGAGATGGTCGTCCGCTTCACCCACACCACGATGATCGACTGGATGTTGCCGGGCATTCCTCCCACCGGACGATCCGTTGAGATCCCCGTGGTTGCGATCGTCCAGTTCCGCGATGGGAAGCTGGCGCACGAGCACATCTATTGGGACCAGGCATCGGTGCTGGTGCAGATCGGCAAGTTGGATCCGCAGGGTCTACCGGTGGCGGGTGCCGAGACGGCGGGCAAAGTGCTCGACACGAACCAACCGAGCAACACGCTGCTGCGCGACGCTTGGCGGGGCAGCGAAGGGAAGCCGATCTAGGTTGCGGCAGGCACGAGGACCACAGACGTTGGAGGAAAACGGACTACCTGCGATGAGACCATCAGCACTGCTTGACCAGCACCGTCAGGCGATCCGAGACACTGTAACGGCCCATCGTGCGAGCAACCCGCGGGTGTTCGGTTCGGTTCTGCACCGTGAGGATACGGATGCCAGTGACCTCGATCTGCTGGTGGACCCGGCTGAGGGTATGACGCTGTTCGATCTTGGCGCGATCCGTTGGGAATTGCGCAAGTTACTCGGCATTGAAGTGGATGTCGTGACGCCGCGCGCTCTGCCTGCCAGCTTTCGGACCGAAGTCCTGCGTAACGCGCAGCCGGTCTGATGGCACGACCGCCTCGCGCGCTGCGGCTCGCTGCGTACCTTCGGCATATGATAGATGCTGTAGGCCGCATACGCAGCTACACGGCAGGCTTCTCGGAGGAGGAGTTCCTGAGAACGCCTCTCATCCAGGATGCTGTGATCCGAAATTTGGAGGTGATCGGCGAGGCTTGCCGCAATGTACTGCGGAACCACGCGGAATTCGCCGAGGCGCACGAAGACGTTTCGTGGCACGCGCCGTACGAAATGCGCAACGCGCTGACACATGGCTATTTTAGCATCGATCTAGTCCAGACCTGGGCTACTGTCCAAAGCGATCTGCCTGGGTTCGAGGCGCAAATCCGCGCACTCTTGCAAACTTTCGATCAGCCTTCGGCGCCCGACAGCGCCAACCACTGATGGCTGTCCATTCGCATCCTATTCGCTAAGGTGTTCACCATGACCAGCCGCGTCCTGCATCGTTCCGGCGCCATTCCGCCCACCGCTGTCGGTGGCGACGGCATCTACCTCCACCTCGCCGACGGCACGAAGATCATCGACGGTTCCGGCGGCGCTGCGGTGGCGTGCCTCGGGCACGGCAACCAGCGGATCGCAGCGGCGATCGGCCGGCAGGCCGCCGCAATGGCCTACGCTCACACCGGCACGTTCAGCAGCCAGCCGGCCGAGGATCTCGCGCACATCGTGCTCGATGGCGAACCAGGAGGGCTGACTCACGCTTATTTCTGCTCGTCGGGCTCGGAGGGCACCGAAGCCGCGCTGAAGCTGGCGCGGCAGTACTTTGTCGAGATCGGCCAGCCCCAGCGCACGCACTTCATCGCCCGCCGCCAGAGCTACCACGGCAATACTCTCGGTGCGCTCGCTGCCGGCGGGAACATGATGCGGCGTGCGCTGTACGAGCCCATCCTCGCGCCGGCGTTCAGCCTGGTCTCGCCCTGCTTCGCCTATCGCTTCAAGCGCGACGATGAGACCGACGAGCACTACGTCGACCGGCTTGCGGGCGAACTCGAGGCTGAATTCCAGCGCCTCGGCCCCGGCACGGTGATTGCCTGCATCGCCGAGCCAGTGGTCGGCGCCACCACCGGCTGCGTCACGGCGCTGCCTGGGTACTTCCGCCGCATGCGCGAGATCTGCGACCGCCATGGCGCGCTGCTGATCCTGGACGAGGTGATGTGCGGCATGGGCCGCACCGGCACGATGCATGCCTGGGAGCAGGAGGGCATCGCACCCGACCTGCAAGTGGTGGCGAAGGGTCTCGGCGGCGGCTATCAGCCGATTGGCGGAGTGCTGATCGGCGGCAGGATCGTCGATGCGATCAACGCCGGTTCCGGCGGCTTCATGCACGGCCACACCTACCAGGCGCATCCTGTCGCCTGCGCCGCGGCGCTGGAGGTGCAGCGCATCATCCGCGAGGACAACCTGCTGGAGAACGTCCGCGCCATGGGCGCGCGGCTGGAGACCGCCCTGGTCGAGCGCTTCGGCAACCATCGCCGTGTCGGCGACGTGCGAGGTCGCGGCCTGTTCTGGGCCCTGGAGTTCGTCACCGACCGCGCCACCAAGCAGGTATTCGACCCGAACCTGAAGCTGAATGAACGGGTGAAGCGTGCCGCTCTGGCGCGTGGCTTGGCGATCTACCCGATGGGCGGCACGATCGATGGCAGGCAGGGCGACCATGTCATCGTGGCGCCCCCTTACATCGCCACCGCCTCCGATATCGATACGATCGTCGATCGGCTCGGCGCAGCGGTCGACGCGGCCCTGGCGGAGTAAGCCTGCTGTTGCGAAGCATTCGCATCGTTCCGCAGGTCACTTGACGCGAAGCGGCCGCCCGCCAAAGTGCGCGCCATGCGCAATTTCTCCGATCTGTCCGAACGGGAAGTCCTCGCCCTGGCGATCGCCAACGAGGAAGAGGACGGCCGCATCTACACCGATATCGCCGAGGGTCTTCGGCAGGACTACCCGGCGAGCGCCAACGTGTTCAGCGAGATGGCCGGCGAGGAGAGCGACCATCGCCGCCGGCTGATCGAACTGTACCAGGAGAAGTTTGGCGAGCACATACCGCTGATCCGTCGCCACGACATACGCGGCTTCATCCAGCACAAGCCGGTATGGCAGATCCAGCCACTCAGCCTCGATTCGGTGCGCGATCTTGCCGAGAGCATGGAAACTGAGACGAAACGATTCTATCGGCGTGCCGCGGCGCGCTCCGAGGATGCCTCGATCCGTCGGCTGCTTGGCGACCTGGCCGATGCCGAAGCGGTGCACGAGCAGCGCGCCGATCAGATCGTCGAAGAGAACCTGCCCGCGAGCGTGCGCGCAGGCGAGGACGCGCATGCACGGCGGAACTTTGTCTTGCGGGTAATCCAGCCGGGCCTCGCCGGACTGATGGACGGCTCGGTGTCCACACTGGCGCCCGTGTTCGCCGCGGCATTCGCCACTTACCAGGTGAGTCCAGAACGCGCGTCATGGAATGCATTTCTGGTCGGCATCGCTGCCTCGGTCGGCGCCGGCATCTCGATGGCGTTCGCCGAGGCCCTTTCTGACAACGGCAGCCTGACCGGGCGAGGCGCGCCGGTGATCCGCGGGGCGATCACCGGGCTGATGACCACTCTCGGTGGCATAGGTCACACGCTGCCTTTTCTCATCCCCAACTTCTGGAGCGCGGTCACGGTGGCGATCTGCGTCGTGGTGGCAGAGCTGGCCACAATCAGCTGGGTACGCTGGAAGTACATGGACACGCCGCCGATCTCTGCCGCATTCCAGGTGGCATTCGGCGGTGCCCTGGTGTTCGCCACGGGATATTTGATAGGCAGCAGTTAGAGGCCCCCATGCAGCACACGATCGTGACGCAGCCTGCCGAGACGCAGGGGCTGCGACATGACCCCATGACCATCGCCCTCCACTGGATCAGCGCTCTGCTTGTGGTCGTACTTTGGACGATCGGCCAGACCGTCGATGTGTTCCCGAACGGACCGCTGCGCATCGACTATCGCTCGGTGCATATCGTCCTTGGCGCGGCGCTCGGCGTCGTGCTGCTCGGTCGGCTCGCCTGGCGGCTGATGCGGCGCGAGACGCTGCCGCCGATCGATCACGGACTGCTGCTGGTGATCGCCCGCATTACCCACTGGCTGCTGTATGTTCTACTGATCATCGCGGTGGCGCTCGGTTTCGCCAACGTGTGGGTGCGCGGCGACGCAATCTTCAACCTGTTTCGCGTGCCTGCGTACGATCCCGGGAACCGCGCGCTTATGCATCTGATCGGCGGTTGGCACGCGCTTGCCGCCAACGCGATCCTGGTCGTCGCCGGCGTGCACGCCGCGGCAGCGCTGTTCCATCACTACATCCTGCGCGACCCGACGCTGCGTCGCATGCTCCCGTGGGAGCTGCGGTAACACCTCTCCGGCGCGCGGGTGAGGTGTCGCCCGCCCCACAAGTGCACTCAATCTAGCGTCTCGCGGTACATGCCCACTGCGATCCCCCCCACCGCAATCGCGAACACCGCCATCGGCCACAGATCCGGCCAGATCTGCTCGAACCCGTTCCCCTTCAGCAGCACGCCACGACAGATGCGCAAGGTGTGCGTCAACGGCACCGCCTCGCCGATGAAGCGGGCCCAGGCCGGCATGCCCATGAACGGGAACATGAAGCCCGACAGCATGATCGACGGCAGCAGACCGAACTGCGACAGTTGCTGCGCCTGCATCTGTGTCGTCGCCATGGTGGAGAAGGCGAACCCCATCGCCAGGTTGCACGCGATGAACACGCCGAGCGCGAACAGCAGCAGCGGAACCGAGCCGCGCACCGGCACCGCGAACACCGTGACCGACACCAGCAGGATCAGCGCGATCTGCACATAGGCCAGCCCGACATAGGGGATGATCTTCCCCAGCATCACCTCCACCGGCCGCACCGGCGTTGCCAGCAGGTTCTCCATGGTGCCTGACTCGCGTTCGCGCGTAATCGCCAGCGTCGTCATCACCAATGTGGATACCGTCAGGATCAGGCCGATCAGCCCGGGCACGATATTCAGCGCGGTGAGCTGCTCCGGATTGTAGCGACCATGCAGCACAATCTGGAACGGCAGCTGCGGGGGCTTCACGCGCATATCCGCCGACAGGTCGCGGTTCAGCACCGTGGCGTTCAGCGCCACCACGGCGGCGGTCGCGTTGGCGATTGCGGTCGGATCGGTGGCATCCGCATCCATCAGCACTTGCGGCTGCTCGCCCCGATCGACCCGGCGCGAAAAGTCCGGCGGAATGTTCAGCACGAACATGACGTCGCCGCGCGCCAAGGCCTGCTCCGCTTCACTCTCGCTCGCCATCGGCCGGATGTCGAAGTACCCGGTGTTCTGCAGCGCCGCGGCAAGCGTGCGCTCATAGGTCGAGTGCTCCGCGGCGAGCAGCCCGGTCGGCAGATGCCGCGGGTTCGCGTTGATCGCGTAGCCGAACAGGAAGAGTTGGATCAGTGGCAGCGCCACCGTCAGTCCCACAGTGGCGCGGTCGCGCCGCATCTGCAGCGATTCCTTGATCAGCATGGCGAACAGGCGCGCGGGGGAAAAACCGTTCATGCCTCGGTGTCCCGCAGCATATGGATGAACACGTCGTCGAGCCGCGGCTCGACCTCCTGCCAGTGCAGGGCTTCGTCGCCGAGGCTGTCGATGGCGGCGCGCAATGCCGCGCGGTCCATGCCGGCGATGCGCAGCGCGCGGCCGAACACCGCCGCGGTCTCCACCCCAGGCAGCCGACGCAGCCGCCGCGCCGCTTGCTCGATGCCGTCGCCGGTCGCCTCGAACGTCACCAGCTTCGCGGCACTCACCACATCGTCCGCGGTGCCCTGCACCACCAGCCGCCCGCCGGCGAGATACACCACCCGCTGGCAGCGTTCCGCCTCATCCATGTAGTGTGTGGACACCAGTACGGTCATGCCGTCGGCCGCCATCTCGTGGATCATGTCCCAGAACTCGCGCCGTGCCTTGGCGTCGACACCGGCGGTCGGCTCGTCGAGCAGCAGCAGGCGCGGCCGGTGCAGGACGCATGCAGCGAGCGCCATCCGTTGCTTCCAGCCCCCCGACAGTTCCTGCGCCAATTGATCGGCGCGATCGGCCAAGCCGATGCGTTCCAGCACCTCGGCAATGACACGGCGGCGGTCGCGAATCTGATAGAGCCTGCCGACGAACTCCAGGTTCTCGGCCACCGTCAGGTCGCCATAGAAGCTGAACCGCTGCGTCATGTAGCCGATCTGCAGGCGGATGCGCGGTGCGTCGCGCAGCAGGTCCAAGCCCAGGCATGTCCCGCCACCTTCGTCCGGTCGCATCAAACCGCACAGCATGCGGATCGTGGTGGTCTTACCGCTGCCGTTGCCGCCCAGGAAGCCGCAGATTTCGCCCTCCGGCACCTGCAAGGTCAGCCCGTCGATCACCTGCCGCGGGCCGAAGCTCTTGCGCAGGTCGTGCACGTCAATCGCCAGCGCAGTCATCGACGCACGTCCACCGGCTGACCAGGCTTGAGCTGCACCGCCTGATCCGGCGGCGGATGCGCCTCGATCAGATACACCAGCTTCTCGCGGTTGGTCTCGCTGTAGATCACCGGCGGCGTGTATTCCGGCTGCGTCGCGATGAACGTGACGGTGGCGGTGAGGCCGGTCGCACACGCATCGCAACCGATCGCCAGCGGATCGCCGACATGCAAGGTGGCAAGTTCAGTCTCGGGGACGAAGAACCGCACCAGGATGTTCTGTGGCGGGAGCAACGAGACCACCGGAACACCAGCATTGATCGTCTCGCCGGGGCGCGCATAGGTATCGGACACCAGGGCAGCTGTCGGCGCGGTGACGCGGCGTTGGCTCACGCGCCACTCCGCCTGGGCCAGCCCGGCCTGCGCCTGCGCCACCATGGCGCGTTGTGCGGCGATCTCATACTCGCGCCCGGTCGGCGACTGCATCTGCGCGAGCTTGGCTGTCGCTGCCTCGACGCGTGCCGTCGCCGAGGCGAGATCGGCGCGCTGCTGATCCACGGTCTGGCGGCTGGCGGCACCGGTACGCAGCAGTTCCTCATTGCGAGCGAGGTCCCTGGTGATCCGGTCGCGCGTCGCCACGAGATCCGCCAGATCGGCCTTCCCCTGCGCGATCTCGGTGTCGCGGCTGCGGGTCTCCAGGTTGGCCAACCGCGCCTGGGCTTCTGCCAGCTTGCCGGCCGCCGCATCGCGAGCCGCCACGTCGTCCGCATCGTCCTGGGTGAACAGCAGCGCACCGGCGCTCACCTGATCGCCGCGCGCGACGGCGATACTCGTGACACGCCCGGTCAACGTCGGCGATACCCGCACATACTCTGCGTCCACATAGCCCTGCCATGCGTTGGCACCCGCCGAGCGAGACAGCCACCACCAGCCGGCGGCGCCTGCCGCGGTCGCGAGGACCACGACTGCGAGCAGCATCCGCTTCATGGCGGCACGTCCGCCGCGAGGCCGCGCAGCAGTACGTCGAGGTGCGCCTTGGCCACAGCGTGCGCATCGAAGCTGAGGTCGGTGTGTCGCCCCAGCGAGTGCTTCCACAACGCCAACAGCAGGAAGGGTGCAGCGAACAGCGGCAGGGTCGCGTGCACGTCCATGCGGCGGAACTCGCCGCGTTCCATCCCGCGTGTAAGGATACTCTCGACCAGGCGGAAGGCGCGGCGCAGCACCGTGTCAGCGTAGAACTGAGCGATCGCGGGGAAGTTTCCGGATTCTGCAACGACCAGCTTCGGGATCGCGGTCAGGTCGCTGTCGAGCAGTTGCAGGAAGCGCTGCGCCAGCATCCGCAACAGGTCGGCGCAGGAACCGGTATGACTGGCGAACTGTGCCTCGGCAGCCTCGACGTTCGGCAGCACTGCCTGGCGGACGACGGCGCGAAACAGATCCTCCTTTGTCGGAAAGTACAGGTAGATCGTGCCCTTGCTGATGCCAGCGGCCGCGGCGACGTCTTCCAGCTTGGTCGCGGCGTAGCCGCGTTCGGCGAAGGAGGCGAGGGCTGCGGCCACGATCTCGCCCGGTCGAGCATCCTTGCGGCGTGTCCGGGGCATTCGCTCTAATTACTGACTGTTCAGTCATTATTCAAGCTGAATCGCTTCGCTCTCCGCCGAAGTGCCACCCGATTGCGCGCCGAGGCGGTGCTGCCCAGCTTGTGCCTCATGCAACACTTCGTCCTGCTCGCCGCCGCCGGTTTGCTCGCCGGAGCGATGAACGCCATCGCAGGGGGCGGCTCTTTCGTCACCTTTCCCACCATGGTGGCGGCCGGGCTTCCCCCCGTGATCGCGAACGTCTCCTCCACGGTCGCGCTGTTCCCCGGAACGATAGCCGCCACAGCCGCCTACCGGCGCGACTTCCATCGATCGAGCGAGGTGCGCATCCGCTCCATGCTGCCGGTCACCCTGGCGGGCGGCCTCGTGGGGGCGATCCTGCTGCTCGCCACCCCCGCGCGGCTGTTCGATGTGATCATCCCGTTTCTGCTGTTGCTCGCCACGCTGACATTTGCCTTCGGCGCCCGAGCCGGTCTCGCGCTGCGTCGCGTCGTGCCGGTCGGGCCGGGGGCCGTGCTTCCGACGCAGTTCCTGGTATCGATCTATGGCGGCTACTTCGGCGGCGCCGTCGGACTGATGATGATGGCGACATGGAGCCTGCTGACGGCGAACGCCGATCTGAAGGCAATGGCACCCGCCCGCGTGCTGCTGGTCAGCGCCGCCAATGGCGCGGCCGTTCTGTGGTTCATCGGCGCCGGCGCAGTCCGCTGGCCGGAAACGCTGGCGATGCTGAGTGCCAGCATCCTAGGCGGTTACCTGGCTGCACGGCTGACGCTCCTGCTGCCGTCCGGCGTGGTGCGAGGCTGCGTGGTGGCGCTGACCGCAACCGTCACCATCGCGTTTTTTGTGCGTGCGATGTGAACAATGTGCAGGCAAGCGGGAATAAGGCGGCCGGCAGTGCAGTAGTCCCCGAGCGACCTATCGCGTCGCGCAACTGCTCATGGGGGTTCAGATGCGGATTCTGATTCTGTTGGCCTTGCTGGCCATCGCCGTGCCGCTGACCATCTTCGTGGCCGACGCCTCCCAATCGTCGGGCTCCGGCGTCGGCAGGTACGGCTGCACCGACTGCGAGTAAGCCGACCCATGCCAGGCTTTCTGTCGCCGTGCCTGCGGCGCGGGGCAGGCGGCTCAGGCCCGTCTGCGTTCGATATCCGGCAGGAACGCTGTGAGCAGCCCTATCAGCGGCAGGAACGAGCACAGCCGGTAGACCGTGTCGATGCTGGTCCAGTCAGCCACCTGGCCCAGCGCCGCCGCCCCCAGCCCGCCCAGGCCGAACGAGAACCCGAAGAACATCCCGGCGACCGTGCCAACGCGGCCTGGCAGCAGTTCCTGCGCATAGACCAGGATCGCCGAGAACGCCGACGCCAGGATCAGTCCGATCGCCACGCTGAGGATGCCGGTCCAGAACAGGCTCGCATACGGCAGCAGCAACGCGAACGGGAAGGCGCCGAGGATCGAGAACCAGATCACCGGCTTGCGCCCGAAGCGGTCCCCGATCGGCCCGCCGGCAAAGGTGCCTGCCGCCACTGCGCCCAGGAACACGAACAGGTGGATCTGTGCGTCCTGCACGGACAGCCCGAACTTATGGATCAGGTAGAACGTGTAGTACGACCCGAGCGACGACGTGTAGACGTTCTTGGAGAACAGCAGCGCGACCAGGATGGCGATCGCGAACAGCACCCGCCTACGTGACAGAACGGCATAGGCAGAGCTACGGACACCGGCACCACGGCTCCGTTGTGGTGACAGATGCTGGCTGTACCACCGGCTCACATTGGCCAGCAGCAGGATCGCCAATAGCGCAGCGGCGGAGAACCAGGCGATGCTGCCCTGCCCGCGCGGCACCACGATGAACGCGGCGAGCAGCGGCCCGATCGCCGAACCCGTGCTGCCGCCGACCTGGAACAGCGATTGGGCGAACCCGTGCCGCCCGCCAGAGGCCATGCGTGCCACCCGTGACGATTCAGGGTGAAACACCGACGAGCCGACGCCAACGAGTGCCGCGGCAAACAAGATCGTCGGATAATTGTCGGCGAACGCCAGCAGCAGCAGACCGATCAGGCTGCATGCCATAGCAATCGGCAGCGAGTACGGTTGCGGGTGACGGTCGGTGACCATCCCCACCACCGGTTGCAGCATCGATGCCGTGAGCTGTGAGGCCAGCGCGATCAGCCCGACCTGGCCGAAGTCGAGCCGGTAAGACTCCTTCAGGATCGGATAGAGCGCAGGAACTAGCGACTGGTTCATGTCGTTCAGAAAGTGGCAGACCGACAGCGACACCAGGATCGCAAACGTGGTGGTTTCGCTGCCCGCCGGCGCTGCTGTGTGTCGTGCGGCGATGTTCTGGCTCAATGTCGGTCCAGTCGTGACGGTTGGCGGGGCATTATGCAGGCATCGTGGCCGCCGACCTATGCGTCAGGTTCGCTTCTGGTGCGCTGGGAGCAAAAATCTGCCGCAATCACTTCGTAACGGGAATATCGGAAGATACCGGCACGCCGGGAGAAGCTGAGATGGACAGACACCGTACCCCAGACCCCAATCGCAAGCGCCGTGCGGGCCTGAACCGTGCGCAATTTGCTCCCGTTGTTTGGATCGCGGTTCTTCTGGCGTCCTGGTGCCTGATCGTCGACTGGAAGATGGTCCCGGACCTCGTCATGTCCGCGCTGCCCTGATCAGCCGGGCGCCAGGTTCGCCGCGCCAAGGATACGCAGCTCCGCCGACTGCACGAGGACCACCAACCCCTGATCGCGACCGGCCGGCCTGGCGGTCATCCGTCTTGCGGTGTCGCCCCAGTCGGCCAGCGTCTCGACCTCTCGCACGACCCGGTACTCGCGCAGGCGCTGGCCGTCGTTCTCGCCGGCGTCGACGTCGGTGGCTTGCTCCGGGTCGTACACAACGCGCTGCACGCGGACCGGAACGGGGGTAGCACCGATCTCCACGACCAAGGCGTCTTCCGAGCGGTTGAGCGCCACGGCTACAGTCAGCGGCTTGGCACTTTCGATCGCCGCCTCGACCGACGCCTGCTGCGAGCCGACGACCACGTTGCTGCCGTCCACCACAAGCGCCGGGGTGAACACAGTGCTGCCGAGCTGCCGCGAATACGCGCGCTGGCGAGCGGTCGCCGTTTTTGTGGCGAACCGATCGCGCCAGCCGAGGTTGTTCCAGTAGTCGACGTGCCACGCCAAGGCGATCACGTCGGACCGTCGCGCAAGCTGACCGAGCAGCGCATCTGCCGGAGGGCAGGAGGAGCAGCCCTGCGACGTGAAGAGTTCGAGGACCACCGCCTTCTGTGCGGCCCGCGCAACAGGCACGATGCCAGCGGCAAGCGTTGCAGCAATCAGATCACGTCGGCGCAAGGTCTACCTCCGTTGCCCGCTCCGGACAGGACTCGCAGCGACCGCTGACGTTACAGACTGCCGCCGCGACGCCCCGCGATGGCGCCCAGGCGCAGGCGGAGAGCGTTCAGCTTGATGAAGCCCTGGGCGTCGAACTGGTCGTACGCCCCCTGGTCCTCCTCGAAGGTGACGACATCCTGGGCGTAGAGGCTATTGGGTGACGCACGGCCGACGACCGACACGTTGCCCTTGTAGAGCTTCAGCCGCACCTGGCCGTTGACGCTCTTCTGGCTCTCGTCGATCAGTGCCTGCAGCATGTGGCGCTCCGGGCTGAACCAGAAGCCGTTGTAGATCAGCTCGGCGTAGCGTGGCATCAGGCTGTCTTTCAGATGCGCCGCTTCACGGTCGAGGGTGATGCTTTCGATGCCACGGTGTGCCGCCAGCAGGATGGTGCCGCCCGGTGTCTCATACACCCCGCGCGACTTCATGCCGACGAAGCGGTTCTCCACCATATCCAAACGGCCAATGCCGTTATCGCGCCCGAGTTCGTTGAGCCGTGTCAGCAGCGTGGCGGGCGACAGGCGCGCACCGTCAATGCCGACCGCATCGCCGCGCTCGAATTCGACGGTCGATCACCGTCGCCTTGTCGGGCGCGTCCTCGGGGCGAATGGTGCGTTGATAGACGATTTCGTCTGCTTCGATCGCCGGGTCTTCCAGGATCTTCCCCTCGGACGACGAGTGCAGCAAGTTGGCATCGACGCTGAACGGCGCCTCGCCCCGCTTGTCCCTGGCGATCGGAATCTGGTTCTGCTCGGCGAACTCCAGCAGCCGCGTACGGCTGGTCAGCTCCCACTCGCGCCACGGAGCGATGATCTTGATGTCAGGCTTCAGCGAATAATAGCTGAGCTCGAACCGCACCTGGTCATTGCCCTTGCCGGTCGCACCATGCGCCACGGCATCCGCGCCGACCTGTTCGGCAATCTCGATCTGGCGCTGTGCGATCAGCGGCCGCGCGATGGACGTGCCGAGAAGATACTGGCCCTCATACAGTGCGTTGGCACGGAACATCGGGAAGACGAAGTCGCGCACGAAGGTCTCGCGCAGATCGTCCATGAAGATTTCCTTCACCCCGAGCATCTCGGCCTTCTGTCGCGCCGGCCCGAGTTCCTCGCCCTGACCGAGATCCGCGGTGAAGGTGACCACCTCGCAGCGATAGGTCACCTGAAGCCAGCGCAGGATCACGCTGGTGTCGAGGCCGCCCGAGTAGGCGAGCACAACCTTCTTCACATCTTTCACGCGACATTTACAGGCTTTCCTCACTGCATATTGGCGTGATGCCGAATCATGTCATGGCGCAAGTCAGCACAACCGGTCGATCGCTGACTGCGCAAGTTTCGCTAGTCCGATACCGGCAGGATTACACGGTGTCGCCCGCGCCAGATCCTATCAGGACGCTCGACTCCGCGACTTTGCCGAGGCTAGCGCAAGAAGGAAGATTTTGACACGGAGGACACGGAGAAAGATAAAGCCACGGAGTCGCACAGAGGAAAGATAATGCGCTTCGCGCGAAGCGCCTCACACCTTGCTTGCTTCCTTTCCCACGGCGCGACCCTCTGTCCGCAACTGCCCGCACGCCGCCAGGATATCGCTGCCCGCGCGGCGACCGTACCGGCGAGGCGAACCCGGCATCCATCACGATCTTCGCGAACCGGTCGATCGCGCTCCTGCTGCTGGTCTCGAACGCGCTCCCCGGCCATGGATTGAACGGGATCAGATTGACCTTGGCGGGGATGCCGGCGATCAGCCGCACCAGTTCGCGCGCGTCCGCCTGGCTGTCATTGACGCCCTTCAGCATGACATATTCGAACGTGATCCGTCGTGCATTCGACGCACCAGGATAACGCCGGCAGGCAGCGATCAGCTCGGCAATCGGATACTTGCGGTTGAGCGGCACCAGTTCGTCCCGCAGCTCGTCGCGCACCGCATGCAGCGACACCGCCAGGTTGACGCCGAGTTCGTCGCCGGCACGGTCCATCATCGGCACCACACCCGAGGTAGACAGCGTGATCCGACGTCGTGACAACGCAATGCCCTCATTGTCCATCGCGATCGTCATCGCCTTGGCGACGTTGGCGTAGTTGTACAGCGGCTCGCCCATGCCCATCAGGACGATCGTGGACAGCAGCCGTGGCGCCTCGCCCGTCGGAGACGGCCACTCGCCATAAGCGTCCCGCGCCGCCATGAACTGGCCGACTATTTCCGCGGCACCGAGGTTCCGCGTCAGCCGCTGAGTGCCCGTGTGGCAGAAGCGGCAGGACAGCGTGCACCCCACCTGTGACGAAATGCACACCGCGCCGCGGTCCTCGGCGCGGTCCGGAATATAGACTGTCTCTGCCTCTTGCCCGTCGCGAAAGCGGAACAGGAATTTCCGCGTCTCGTCATCGCTGGTCTGCACGGTGGCCACCTCGGGCCGCCCGATGACGAACCGTTCGGCGAGCCTTTGTTGCAGCGGCCGGGCGATCGATGACATCCGCGAAAAATCGGTGACGCCCTGATGGTAGATCCAGTGCCAGAGCTGCTTGGCGCGGAATGGTGCCTCGCCGATCGCCGCCACCTCCGCTGCAAGCTCGGCGCGCGACAGGCCGACCAGCTCGCGCCGCCCATCGGGAAGCTGCACCGGCGGCGGGTTGAACAGCGCCGACTTGGCTAGGATGCGCGCTCGCTCCGGCGCGCTCAGATCGGTAGCGGTATCGTTCATCGTCGCGCCGGGCATGCCTTGTTGATCGCCGCGTAGGCTGCGGAAAATCCGCGCAGGCTGAACGTGTCCACCACCGTCTGGCCGTCACGCGGCCCAGGCGAGCGCGACAGCGCCTGCTCGCCCTTCTGGAATGCGGCGACGGCAGCCTTGCCGTCACGTGCGAAGGCGTCGCTCTGCGCGGTGTAGAAGTCCAGGCCGGTGGTTTCCACCTGCACTGTCACTGCGGCGTCCTTGCGGAAAGCAAAGCCGGCGGCGATAGCGACGGTATCGCGTCCGGTCGGACGTTCCGTGACTGTCAGCACGACCTCGCCGCGACCAGGAAGCGCGGGCACGGAATTCTTTGCCCGTACGAAAGCGTAGCAGGCGGTCTGGTCTGCCTCCTGGTGCGTTGCGGCGATCCAATCATCGAATTTGCCAAGCTCCTTCGGGCCTGGTGCAGGCTTGGCTTTCGGTTGTGCCGACGCGGCGGTCGGCAGGGCGAGGATAAGGCTGAGCACGATCACGGTACGGCGCATGCCACGAGAGATACGGTGTGGGTCTGGGCGCGACAAGCGTGGATAGGTCATGAGCCTTGCTTGCGCTCCACCCAGTGGGGAACGTTCCGACGGAAGCGTGGCGCACCGTGTCCACCAGGGGCCGAATCGGCGGCAATGGCACCGCTGCTACCGACGGGACGCTCGGCAAAGCGGCCGTGCTGAAGTAGGCGGTCGTACAGCACGAGCGCCCCGGCAACCGCCAGGTTGAGCGCGAACCGCGTCGGTATCCGCACCACGTGCCGGCAGCGCCGCAGCATGGCTGGCGTCAGGCCGGACCGCTCCGGGCCCAGAACATAGGCTGCGTTCACCGGATGTCGGAACGACGGCAGGTCGGTGGCATCGTCCAACAGCTCTACCCCGACCAGCACGCAGTATTGTGGCAGGCTCAGCCCTTCCAGGTCCGGGAAGCGCCACAGTGGGACGTGTTCCGGCGTGTCCGCGGTATCGGCGAGCCGACCGGCACGGGCGTCGAAGCCGGCACCCACGACAAAGCAGAACGAAGCACCGAAGGCGTGTGCGGTGCGCAGCAGGGCGCCGACATTGGCCGACTTCGACACACCTTCGACGCCGATGCCGAAATAGCCGCGTGATCTGGCCTCAACCATGGCGGCGGTCTATGCCGGCGCCATGACCGACGCAACCGACGCCAGGCTCGCTGCGCAGTACCGAGGCGTATCCTTATCCGCGGCGCGATCCGCGCGACGAGGCAAAGCGGCTCATCGTCGGCAGCCCGGGGCATCTGCGCGAGATCGACCACTGGGTGTTCGGCGCGCGTCGTCCGGCGTCGCGGCCGCTGCATGCGCTGATCGCCGGCGGAGGCACCGGCGATGCGACGATCATGCTGGCCCAGCAGATGGCGCGCGAGGGCAGGGCAGGGAGCGTCACCTGGCTCGACCGCTCCGGGACGTCACTGAAGATCGCCCAGGCGAGGGCGACGGTGCGCGGTTTGACCAACATCATCTGGGAACAACGCTCGCTCTTGGAGCTGCCCGGATCGGGGTTCGGACCGTTCGACTACATCGACTGTTGTGGCGTGCTGCATCACCTGCCTGATCCGGCGGAAGGCCTGCGCGCGCTTCTCTCGGTGCTGGCGCCCGGCGGAGGTCTCGGGCTGATGGTGTATGCACCGCACGGCCGCACCGGTGTCTACATGCTGCAGGATGCACTGCGTCTGCTGGCACCGGCAGACGAGGCGCCTGCCGCGCGGCTGGATGCGGCGAAGCGCGTCATGCGTCATCTGCCGGAGACCGCGTGGCTGCGGCGCAACGGCTTCCTCGATGACCACATCAACGGCGGTGATGCGGGGCTGTACGATCTGCTGCTGAACCCGCGCGATCGCGCGTTCACCGTGCGCGAACTGCATGCGCTGCTGGCAGGCGAGGGACTGGCGGTCACCTGCTGGGTCGAGCCGATGCGCTACGATCCGATCCCGCTGTTGCCTGATCCGCGGTTGCGCGCGCGGGTGGAGACGCTCGACCCGATCGACCACGCCGCACTGGCTGAGGCTCTCGCCGGCAATGTCAGCGCGCACATCGTCTACTGCGTGCGGCAGGACGAGCGCGTGGAGCGGGCGGACCCGATGTCGCGCGATGCTGTGCCGGTGTTGCGCGAACTCTCCGGGTCGGAGCTTGCCGGCGGTATCGCGCCGGACGGCACCATTACCTTCGTGGTGGATGGGCTGCGTTTGCCGATCCCGCTGCCACCGCTGGCGCCTGCCATCCTGCGGCTGGTGGATGGGCAGCGGTCCGTGGGCGATATAGCTGCGCAGCTGGCTCAACGCGGAACCGGCGCCGAAGCGTTCGAGCGTGCCTGGCGTGCGACGTGCGGCGCGCTCGAGAAGCTCAACCGTCTGCTGCTCGCGGCACCGATCGAGTGAAGGTCGTGTCACCGTGTGCGACCTCGTCCACCAGTCTCTGCCCTAGGCACCTCCGTATTTGATAAATCCAGGCCACCGGCATTCGGAGTGGCACCGCAGCGTTGAGCAACCTGTTAATGGTCGCGGCGTAATGTCGCTGTTCTGACGTGCATGGGGTCGGAACAGCCGACATATGAGCCTCAGGACGGTGTTCCTTCTCTGCTTCGCTGTCGCCTGCCTTCCGGCGGTCGGATGGTCGTCCTGGATCGCCATACAAGCGCAGTCGGATCGGGCCAATGCCGCCTCCGCCGTCCGAAAAGCGGAAGCGATGGGCGACGCGCTGCAGCTCATCGAAGCCCTCTCGCTCGAGCGCGGGGTCTTGCAGGAACGCACCCTTTCGGATGGGCCGATCACCGGAGACCTTGCCGAGACCGCGGCACGCAACGACGCCTTGCTCGATCGTGCGCAACGCAGCATGCGGCGCGCAGGGTTACCCGACGATGCCGTGACGCAGTCACGGGAAATACTCATCAAACTGCGTCGCCTGGTCGCTGAGGCTGTTGTCCGTCCGGTGACCGAGCGCGACCCGGGTCTGGCGCCAGCGATCATGGCGCAGCTCTACGAGCGGCTCAACGCCGTCCAGGGCGCTGTGGCGCGGGCCGAGCGTGAGGCGGCGCTTGCTGATGCCAGGGTCGGTGCCCTGGTCGCGGTCGGCAGTCTCGCGGTCGAGATGCGCGCCGCGGCCGGTTGGCGCAGCTCCAACCTGACCGGTTGGTTTGGCGGCCGCGTCCTCACGCCCGGCCAGCTCGATGAGGCCATGTACATGACCGGGCAGGTGCAGCACGCCTGGGACCGCCTGCAGCGCCAGGTTCTCATCGTCGGCGAGCCGCCACGATTGGCGGCCGCCATCGCCGCGACGCGCAACGGCTTCTTCCAGCTGGCGGAGCCGCGCTATCGGGAATACCTGAGCATCGCGCGAGCCGGCGGTGCGCGGCCAGAATCCCTGCTCACGTGGCGGCGGTGGACCGTCGAAGCACTCGGGGAGACACTGCTCGCGCGCAACGCAGCGATCACCGAGGCGTTGGACTACGGAACCGCGCTGGCACTCAGGGCGAAGGTGCATCTTGCAATAGCCGCCGCTTCGACGCTTGGCCTCTTCGCGCTGGCGGCCGGCGCTCTGCTGGTCCTGATGCGCCGTCTGGTATTGCCGGTCCAGCGCTTGACCGCGGCAGTCACCCGCCTCGCGGGCGGCGACGTCGCGGCCGTCGTCCCCGAACGGCGCCGGCACGACGAGATCGGCGCCATGGCCGCCGCGATCGAGGTGTTCCGTGAGAATGCCGTCGCGTTGCGGCAGACCAACATGCGTTTCGACGCTGCTCTGAGCAACATGTCGCAAGGCCTGGCCATGTACGATGCCGAGGAGCGGCTGGTTGTCAGCAACGCCCGCCTTAGCGAGGTCGAGGGCCTGCCGCCGGACAGCTTGCGGACAGGGATGACACTGCGGGAAACCCTCGCTGTCTATGCGTCGGTCGGACATTTCCGCGGCCGTACGCTCGACGAGGTCTACGCTGAGCGACGCGGACTCTGGGCTGCGAACAGGGCAAGCATATCCTTCGACGAGGCGCGTGGCGACCGTCTTGTGTCGGTTTCAATACGATCTCCGACGGACGACGGTGGCTGTCTGTTCACCATTGAAGACATCACCGAACGCCGACGCCTCGATGAGGCACTGCGGCAAAGCCGGGACAGTCTTACTCTGGCTACCGAAGCTGCACGCATCGGAATTTGGGATTGGGACGTGCCTGCCAACAAATTGGTTTGGGACGACCGGATGTACGAACTTTATGCTTCCTCGCTGTCTGGCGTGGGCGGTAACGATCGCTCCTGCTTGTGAACCGATGTTTTTCGGTTCGGCTGAGCGGCGTTTTTCCGTCCCGGCCTAATTACCGCGAGGCGTCGCGCACAGACGCGGTCAAGGATGGCCGCAGGCCATCGCGGAGCGGCGCGCAGCGTCCTTGACGGCGGCGAGCACGGCGGCAGGCTCGGAGCGGGTCAATGGCGGAGAAAGCGACATGCGCGACACCAGCCTGCTGCAACTGGCGTTGGGCGTCGCGCCACCATGGACGGTCGTCAGCAGCGACTTCGACACAGTGGCCCGTCGCCTGGACATCTACATAGACTTCACCGCCGGCAGCCGCTTCACCTGCCCGAGTTGTGGTGCTGCCGATTGCCCGGCCCACGACACCGAACAGGTGACGTGGCGACATCTCAACTTCTTCCAGCACCAAGCCTATCTGCATGCCCGTGTGCCACGTGTGCGCTGCGTCAAGTGCGGGGTCAAGAAGGTCAGCGTGCCGTGGGCGCGCGAGGGCGGTGGCTTCACCCTGCTGTTCGAGGCGTTGGTCATGGCCTTGGTTTCAGCGATGCCGGTCAACGCGGTGGCCCGACTGGTGGGTGAGCATGACACTAAGCTATGGCGCGTCATCCACCATTATGTCGAGCGTGCCCGAGCGCGCACCAATCTCGCGACTGTCACGCGGGTGGCGATCGACGAGACCGCCGCCCGACGCGGCCACCACTACATCTCGCTGTTTGTCGATATCGATCGCGCCCGCGTCGTCTTCGCGACCGAAGGCAAGGACGCCGAGACCGTCGCAGCATTTGCAGATGATCTCACGGCGCACAGCGGCGATCCTGATGCCGTCGCCGAGGTCTGCATCGACATGAGCCCGGCCTTCATCAAGGGCACTGCCGACAGCCTGCCCAATGCGGCCATCACCTTCGACAAGTTCCATGCCGTCAAGATCATCAACGATGCTGTCGATCAGGTACGACGAAAATGTAAATAGGAACCCTTTATGCATTCGCGAGCAGGATTTCAGTGGCGCCTACGATGCCTGGCAAGCAGGTCTGCACCCCGATGATCTGGCCCGCGGAGATGCCGCCATCGCCGCAGCAATCGACGGAGTCAAGGATTTCAACATCGAGTTCCGTGTCCTGTGGCCCAACGGTGAGGTGCACAACATCGAGGCTCATGCATTGGTGCAGCGTGACGTCGACGGTCGCGCCATTAGAATGATCGGCGTCAATTGGGATATCACGGAGCGCGAGCGCGCAACTGAAACCATTCGTCTCCAGGCTGATCAGTACGCGACCATGTTGGCTACCACCTCCGACGGATTCTGGCTGCTCGACCGGAATGGTCGCTTCCTCACGGTGAACGACGCTTATTGCCGCATGACCGGTTATTCGCGCGAGGAACTGCTGAGGTTGGGTATCGAGGATATCGAAGGTGTCGAATCGGCCAAGGCGACCGGTCACCGCATGGCAACCATAGTGGCAACCGGGTTCGATCGCTTTGAATTGCAGCACCGGCGGAAAGATGGCGCCGTGATCGACGTTGAGGGCAGTGTCTCCTTCTGGCGGGCCACAGGTCAGTTCCTGTGCTTTGCACGGGACATTACCAATCGCAAACGGACAGAAGAACACATCGCGAGAATGGCGCGCTACGATAGTCTGACGGGCCTCGCGAACCGGCGTGTCTTCGTCGACGCTCTCGAGCAGGCGATCGCCAGGGCGCGCCGGGGAGCCACGAGCTTCGCGGTGTTGTATCTTGATCTCGATCATTTCAAGGACATAAACGATACGCTAGGCCATCCCATCGGCGATGCCTTGCTGGTGCGGGTGGCCGAGCGGCTGCGCGCGAACGTTCGCGAAGTCGACATGGTCGCTCGGTTCGGCGGCGACGAGTTTGCCATCATCCTCAACGATATAGCCGAGCCGGCAGATGCGGGGTTCGTTTCTGAACGGATTCTTGGCGCAATCGGTGGACCAACGTTCATCCAGGCGGAGGCGGCAACCGTCGCTGCCGATGTCGCTGATAAGATCGTAAGGGCCGTGACCGAACCGATCACAATTGAGGCAAATCGTATCCACTCGGGCGCGTCCGTGGGTATCGCGCTCTATGGCCCGGGCTCATCGGATGCCGAGACAATGCTGTCCCATGCGGATGTGGCACTGTATCAGGCCAAAGTTGAACAACGGGGTACTTATCGCTTCTTCACCGATGGAATGGGCGTCGAGCTCCGTGCGCGTGTCAGCATGAGCACGGAGCTCCGCGATGCCATCGCATCAAACCAATTCTTCCTCATGTACCAGCCGCAGGTCGATATCGACACCGGACGGATCCTGGGGCTGGAGGCCCTGGTGCGGTGGCGCCATCCGACGTTGGGTGTCCTGGGGCCTGGCAAATTCATCCCGGCAGCAGAAAGGCATGGTCTGATCGTGCCGCTGGGGCGCTGGGTGATGGACGCGGCATGCCGCCAGACCAAGTTGTGGCTCGATGCCGGCATTGCGCCACCGTTGATTGCGATCAACGTGTCGGCCATCCAATTCAAGATGCCACTCGAGTTGGAGAGGGATATCGTGGCGGTGGTCGCCGAGATTGGTCTGCCGCCGCAGCTCCTCGAACTGGAACTGACCGAGAGCGTCCTGATGGAGGCGTCGCGTGATCACAACGACGTCCTTCTCCGTCTTCGCGAGAATGGGCATCGCATTGCGATCGACGATTTCGGGAGCGGCTATTCGTCGCTCGACTATTTGCGCCGGTATCCGGTCGATCGGATCAAGATCGCCCAGACGTTCATCGCAGACATTGGCGTCGAATCCGGAAACGACGCAATAGTGAAGGCCGCCTTGAGCCTTGCCCGTGAGCTGAACATCGAGGTGGTTGTAGAGGGGGTGGAGACCGTAGCGCAGCTTGAGCTACTGAAGGCCTGGGGCGCTCGGATAGTGCAGGGGTTCTATTTTGCCAGGCCATTACCTGTTCCCGAGGTGACGGCTCTGCTACGCATCGGTCGAATTGCGTCCGTCCAAACTGAGCTCGCTGGAGTTTCCATCTTGACGGCGGCCAGGAGTGAATGAACCGCCAGGGCTCGGCAACTCTGTATCCGGTTGGGAAGACCTCGGGTGCACGTCATATCTGCATAGACCCAGATTGCTGCACCACTACGTCATCGTCAGCACCATGCGGAAGCGCGCATCGCCCCGCATCATCCGCGCATAGGCCTCTGCCGCGCGCGCGAGCTGCATCGTCTCGATCATCGGACGCACGCCCGAGAGCGTGCTGAACGCGAGCGTGTCCTGGGAATCGATCGACGCGCCCGAGGCGTGACCCACGACGCTGCGGCTCGCGCCGATTAGCTGCAGCGGCGAGATCTGGATGGGCTTGAAGTCGACGCCCACCACGATGAGCCGGCCGCGCACCGCAAGCCCCTCGATCGTCGGCGTCATCGCTTCGGCGCTGGTGACGGTCGCCAGCACGGCCCGCGCCCCGCCGAGGCGATTGAGTGCCGCCGCCACGTCCTCGGTCGCACTGTCAATGAAGTGGTGCGCGCCGAGCTTGCGTGACAGTTCCTCCTTGTCGGCGCCGCGAGCGATCGCGACGGTGCGGAAACCGAGTTTGTTTGCGAACTGCACGCCAAGATGGCCGAGGCCGCCGACCCCGAGGATCGCGACTACGTCGCCCGGCATCGCCCCGCTGTGGCGGAGCGCATTGAAGGTCGTGACCCCGGCGCAGAGCAGCGGCGCGGCTTCGGTGGCGCCAAGCTCGTCGGGGATCGCGGCCAGCGCATCGGCAGGAACCACCATCGCCTCGGCATAGCCGCCATCGTACGAGGCACCCGGTATGAGCAGGTTGCGGCAGTCGATCAGCCAGCCACGCCGGCACGGCTCGCAATATCCGCAATGCCCGCCGAACCAGCCGACACCGACACGCTGCCCGACGCGCCATCCGGCCACACCAGTGCCGAGTGCATCGATCACGCCGGCAATCTCGTGCCCTGGGATGCGTGGGAAGGTGAGGCCGGGTATATGCCCTTCGACGGTGAGACTATCGCTGTGGCACACGCCGCAGGCCTCGATGCGGACGCGGACCTCGCCTCGCGCGGGCTCCGGCACATCGCGCTCGACGAGTTCAAGCGGGCCGCCGGCCCGCGCCACCTGCACCGTCCGCATCTTTGCCATCGCGTTCTCCTGGTGAATGAGCCAAGTCAGAAGTTGCGCCGTCCAGGCGGATCGCCCAATGGCCGGACGGCGGCTCGCCCGTCAAGAACCTGAATGTGAAGATCGCGGGAATCCGCGCGCAGTTCGCGCGATGCAAGTCGATGCTGGCGGAACCGGGTCGGACCGCTGCGAGCCAGCATACCGCGGGCTCTCCCGATCTGAGGTTGCCCGTGGGATTTCCCTGGCGCACCCTTGCCTTCGTGGTGGACGGGCTGCGCCTGCCGGTGCCTCCGCCCCTCTGGCGCCACTCCTCGGCACTGCTGTTCGTCCTCGGCACGTTCACACTCTCGCCGCCCTGGTGCTCGCTCATAATATTCCGGATTGGTGGCCGCGGTTATCACGGTCGTCGGCTGGCTTTTGCTGGTGCGCGGGCCGAGGTCGGCGTCGCATTAGCTCCACTTGGCGGGCGCGCCCCTTGTTGACAGGATGCAGCAACACCAATCACGCGGAACGAGGGGGCTCGCGGTGTCAGACAACAAGATCGTCACGCCGACCAGGCGCGCTGTGCTGGCAGGGACAGCTGCCGCGCTGCCACTGTTGGGCCGTCGCGCGCGCGCCGCCGATCCGATCTCCATCGGCTGGGTCGGTCCTCTGTCGCCACCCGGCGGCTACGCCGAAGGCACCAACATGAAGAACGCCGCGGAGATCGCCGCCGCCGAGATCAACGCGCAGGGCGGCATTCTGGGCCGGCAGGTCGAGATCACCTACGCCGACACGCGCGGCATGCCGGCGGAGGGCCGCACCTCTGCCGAGCGTCTGATCCAGCAGAACAAAGCGGTCGCCGTGTTCGGCGAGTTCCACAGCCCGGTCGCACTCGCCGAGATGGAAGTTTACCACAAATACGGCATTCCCTTCATGGCCTGCGACGTCTGGTCGGACCAGATCACCGCCAAGGGCTACCCGGAGGTGTTCCGCAACGCGCCGGCGCTGTCGCTGATCGACGTGACGATCGGACAGTGGATCGTCGCGGCCGGTTTCAAGAACATCGCGATCATCGCCGAGAAGAACGATGTGGGGCTCGCCGCCCGGACGCTGGTCGCGCAGGAGCTGACCAAGGCGAACGTCAAGTTCACCGCTGTCGATGCCGATCCCAACCTGACCGACTTCACCGCGCAGATCCTGCGCTTCAAGAGCACGTCGCCGCCTTACGATTTCTTCCTGCAGCTCTATTCCGAAGCCGGTGCCTATCCGATGATCCGCCAGTCGCACGACCTTGGTTTCGCGCCGACGGCGAACTGCGGCATCTACAACTCTGGCGGCGAGGCGGTGGATCCGACCTTCTGGGAGAATGTCGGCGAGGCGGGAAAGTACCTGGTCACCGAGAACGTCGGCCTTCCGAAGGCGGCGTGGAATGACAAGACCAAGGCGTTTGTCGCGGCCTACCAAAAGAAGCACAACGCCGATCCGTCAGGCGCGGTAATGGAAAGCTACGACGGCGCGTGGCTGCTGTTCGATGCAATCAAGCGGGCCGGAGGAACTGAATCCAAAGGGATCATCCACGCACTGGAGACCACCAGCTATGTCGGCGCACGTGGGAAATATACCTTTTCCACCAGCAAGGAGCCGGCCTGGCACTACCACCAGTTCCTGGAAGCGCCGCTGAGCATCCTGCAGTACCACGAGGTCAAGCAAGGGCAGGCGGACGCGCCCATCGTCTGGCCGAAGCAGTTCGCGACGGTGCCCTACGTCTACAAGAGGCCAGGGACTTGATGCGCTTCCCGACCTCATGACCGACTATCTGCTGATCCAGGCGTTCAACGGACTGGTCATCGGCATCATCTACGCGGTCATCGCGGCCGGCCTGACGGTGATCTTCTCGATCCTTAAGATCGTCAACTTCGCGCACGGCGAAGTCTACATGATGGGCGGCTACTTCGCATATTTCGCCATTGCGCTCGCGGGCGTTCCGCCGCTGCCGGCCGTGCTGGTGGCGATGGCGCTGTCGTTCGTACTGTCCATCGTGGTGGAGCGCACGCTCCTGACGCCGCTCTACAGTCCGACCACCGAGCGCAAGGGCGACTACGGCATTCTCGTCACGTTCGGCATCTCGATCTTCCTGCGCGCACTGGCTCTGATCATATTCGGCCCGTATCCGTTGCGACCGCCATCGTTCTGGCCGGGCGTTGCGGTGGTGGGCGGGCTGGTGATGGCGTGGGATCGCGTGTTCGCCGGCGGTGCGGGTATCGCGATGCTGATCGGCCTGGTGTGGTTCATGAACCGCACGCCCTGGGGTGAGGCACTCCACGCTGTCAGCCAGTCGCGTGAGTCCGCGGCGATCGTCGGCATCAATGACCAGCGATTCTATATGCTGGCCTTCGGTCTCGGCGGCGCGCTGGCCGGCGGCGCCGGCGCACTGGTGGGACCAATCTACTCGTTGTCGCCGTCCATGGGATTGCTGCCCGACACGCAGGCATTTGCCATCGTCATCCTCGGCGGCATGGGTTCGGTGGCCGGTTCGATCCTCGCCGGACTGATGATCGGTGTTTCGGAATCCATGTTCGTCGCGCTGTTTCCTGACCCGAGCCGTAGCCTAACCTATGCACAGGCGTTCAGCCTGCTGGTGCTGATGCTGGTGCTGCTGGTCCGACCCACCGGCCTGTTCGGACGCGCGCATGCCGCGATGGAGTAGCGCGTTCGCGTTCGTGCTGGCAGCGCTCGCACTGGCTTTTCCGTTCATGGTGAACGCCTACTGGCTGTCGGTCGGTGTGCTGGCAATGTTCTATGCGATTGTCACCGCGAGCTGGGCGCTGCTCGCCGGCTACGCGGGGCAGTTCTCGTTCGGCCACATGGCATTCGTGTCGCTCGGTGCCTATACGTCGGGCCTGCTGGTGATGACGTTCGGCATTCCGATTCCCCTCGGCATGGCGGCCGGTGTGCTGATGTGCGCCATCGTCGGCAGTGGCATCGGATTTGTGTGTCTGCGCATGCGTGGGCCTTATCTGGCGCTGTTCACTGTTGCGTTCTCCGAGGTGCTGCGTATCGTCATCGTGTCGGAGAACGAGGTCACCGGCGGATCCGGAGGTCTGGAGGTCACCCCGCTGTTTCATGGCGCGACCGACATGCCGTATTACTACCTGGGATTGGCGTTGCTCGGCGGATCGCTGGCGATCATGCAGCTGCTGGTGACGTCGCGCTGGGGGTTGTTTTTCCGGGCGATCCGCGAGAACGAGGACGCAGCCGCGGCGGCCGGCGTGAAGGTAGTGCGGTTCCGCATCCTGGCGTTTGCGATCACGTCGAGCTTTGCCGGACTGGCCGGCGGTTTCTATGGGCACTACATCGGCATTCTGACGCCCGATATCGGTTCGGTCGATCAGATGGGGCTGGTGGTCGCCATGGCGGTGATCGGCGGCGCAGAGAGCATCATTGCCGCGATGATCGGCGCACTGGGATTGGAGTTCCTCGTCGAGTCGCTGCGCAGCTACGGACAGTGGCGCCTTGTGCTGTTCGGCGCGCTGCTGCTGCTGACCATACGGTTCGCGCGGAATGGCCTGCTGGCGCTGGCATGGCAGTGGGTGGCGCAGCTTAACTTCACCTCTCTCGCTCGCGGGAGAGGTCGCCGCGCGTTGCGCGGCGGGTGAGGGTCTAGCGTGCGGTTAGCGGCACCCTCACCCGGCGCTCCGCGCCGACCTCTCCCGCAAGCGGGCGAGGTATTGGTGGATGCGCCTCCGCTCATCGAAGCACGCGACCTCACCAAGCGCTTCGGCGGTATTGTCGCCGTGAGCAATCTCAACTTTGTCGTGCAGCAAGGCGAGCTTGTCGGCCTCATCGGGCCGAACGGTTCTGGCAAGACCACCACGATCAACATGCTCACCGGCCACCTGGCTCCCGCCGCCGGCCACATCTTCCTGCGCGGCCGTCGCGCCGATGGGCATTCACCCAGTGAATTCGCCGCCTTGCGCGTCGGCCGCACATTTCAAATCACGCAGCTGTTCAGCCGAATGAGCGTGCTGGAAAACATGCTCGTGCCTGGTCTCGCGCGTCCGCATTCCCACTGGACCGCAGCGACCCGTACTGCGCGCCGGCACCTGGAATTCCTCGGCCTTGCCGCACTGGAGACGCTGCGGGCGAAGAACCTCTCCGGCGGTCAGCAAAAGCTCCTCGAACTGGGCCGCGCGTTGATGCTGGATCCGGAAATCCTCTTCCTCGACGAGCCGTTCGCCGGCGTGAATCCGTTTCTGCGCGATCAGATCATCGAGCTGGTGCGCAAGCTGCACGCGGATGGCCGCACGTTCGTCATCGTCGATCACGACATCGAGGCGTTGCAGCGCTTGGTGCAGCGCATGGTGGTGATGTCGCGCGGCGAAAAGATCGCAGACGGAACGGTCGCCGAAGTGCGCGAGGACCAGGAAGTTCTGCGGGCGTACGCGGGTGTCTGACAGCACACCCGTGCTGACCGCGCGCAATCTTGTCGCGGGCTATCTGCCTGGCATCAACATCCTCAATGGCATGTCGGTGGACGTGCTGCGCGGTCAGGTGCGCTGCGTGCTGGGACCGAACGGTACCGGCAAATCGACGCTGCTGAAGGTGCTGTTCGGCTTCCTGCCGGCGCAGCAGGGCGACATGCATCTTGGCACGACGTCGTTGCGCGGGGTCGCATCGCATGACATGGGACATCGCGGCATCACCTACCTGCCGCAGCGGCCGAGCGTATTTCCGTTTCTCTCGGTCGAGGTGAATCTGCGTCTCGGCACCTGGTCGTTCCGCCGCAATCGTGGGCTGGCGCGCGAGCGGATCGAGCGCGCGTATGAACAGTTCCCCATTCTGCGAGAGCGCCGCCGCCAGTTGGCCGGCACGCTGTCGGGCGGCCAGCAGCGCCAGCTCGAGATTGCGCGCGCCTTGATGACCGATCCGACCGTGATGCTGATCGACGAACCGACCGCCAGCATCGAGCCGCGCATCTCCGCGCAGATCTACGCTCTGATTGCTGGCCTGGCGCGCGACGGCAAGGCGATCCTGCTGGTGGATCAGAACATCAAGGGTGCACTCGGCATCGCCGACTATGTCTATGTGATGCGTACCGGTACGCTGTTCGCGGAGGGGCCACGCGACGCGTTCACCGATGATGTGGAGACGCTGGTCAGCCGCTGGCTCTATACGACGTGACGCTTGGATCAGGAGGTTCTTCGAATGCCACGGATTGTCGTCATAGGTGCGGGCGTGATGGGCGCCTCGGTCGCTTACCGGCTTGCGACAACGGGCGCCTCGGTGACGGTGCTGGAGGCGGGGCGCATCGGGGGCGGCACTTCCGGTTGCAGCTTCGCGTGGACGAATTCCAGCGAAAAGACACCGCGTGCCTATCATGACCTGAACGTCGCGGGCATGAAGGCGCATGCCGCGCTGGCCGAGGAACTTGGTGCGACGCCGTGGTGGCATGGCGGCGGCAACGTCGAATGGACGGCGCCTGAGAGTCGCACAGCGCTGCAGGCGAAAGTCGAGCGTCTGTTATCCTGGGGCTATGCAGCCGAATGGATCACGCCTGCGCAACTGCTGGAACTCGAGCCAGATATCGATCCTGCAGTGATCGGCGATGCACCGATCGCGTATTATCCCGAAGAGGGCTGGCTCGATCCGGTGGTGTATGCGGCTGCGATGCTGGGACTGGCGCGGTCGCGTGGCGCGTCGGTGATCTGCGGCATCCCTGTTTCCGACACGGTCATGCGCGGTGGTCGGGTCACTGGGGTGAAAACGGCGGACGGCAGGCTGTTCGAAGGCGACATGGTGGTGAACTGTGCCGGCCGGTGGGCGAACGATCCGGTGTCGGATGCCGGCCTGCATCTGCCCCTGGCACCGACCGTCGGGTTCCTGGTGTTCACCCCGCCGGTTGGCGCCCGCGTTGGGCGGGTCGTGCACGCGCCGATGATCCAGGCAAGGCCGGACGGTGCGGGGCGCCTCGTGCTGCACTGGAACGCGACGGACGCGACGCTTGCCTTCGATCCGCGGCCGAGCGCCGCCATGCCGGAGGCGCGCGACCTCGTGCAGCGTGCGCGCAGGTTGCTGCCCTGGATCGGTGACGTGGAACCGGAGGCGGCGCGGATGGCGATCCGGCCGATCCCCGGGGACTCGCACTCCGCGGTCGGTCCGGTGCCGCGGGTGGACGGCTATTATCTCGCCGTCACGCACAGTGGCGTGACCATGTCGCCGTTCCTCGGCGCCGCGGTGGCGGACGAGGTCGTACATGGCAGACAGTGTCCGGAGCTCGCCGACTTCCGCCCAGCGAGGTTCTTCAACTGAGCCCGTAACACGGACATACAAATGACATATAAAGGGTGGCAGGGCATGCGTCCTGTGCCGCCGCCGCGGCAACGAATCGTGTTCGCAGCCGAGTGTTTATGAGTTCATACCGAGGCCCGGGCCGTCCGCCCGGCACAGTCCATTGTCCGAGCGGTGGTGACAGCGAGCAGCATCGTGCTGCTGTTGGCCGTACTCGGCATCGTCCTGTTCACCATGCTGCGGTCGCCGCTGAAGGACGACGTCGCATGGCTGCTCTACGTGGCGCGTCGCTGGATGGCGGGGCGCGAGCTCTACGTCGATGTGGTGGAGATCAATCCGCCGCTGATCGTGTGGATCTCCGCCATTCCGATGTGGCTCGCGGGTGTGCTGCGGATCGACGCCCAGTACACCGCCATCCCGTTTTTTGTTGTTGCCGTGCTGGCTTGCGCCTGGTGGACCGCGTCTCTGCTGCAAAGCAGCGGCAAGCTGTTCGAGGATCGGCTGCCGGTGTTCGCCGCGATCGGCACCGTGCTGCTCGTGGTTCCCGCCGGTGATCTCGGTCAGCGCGAGCATCTTCTGGCGGCGGCCATACTGCCATACCTCGCGCTGTTCGCGCGTTCGCTGGACGGCGAACGGCCGCCGCTGCGAGACGCCCTGATCGCCGGAGTGCTTGCGGGTCTCGGCTGCGCGCTGAAGCCTCGCTACGCCGGCGTGTTCGTCGTGCTCGAGGGTCTTGCGGCGCTGCGCGGCCTGAACCCGTTCCGCGCCAAGGTGCTCGCTGCCGGTGTGACGATGCTGGCCTATGTCGGACTGGTTGCGTTGATCTGCCCTGCGTATCTGCGCCGCGCGGTGCCGCTGGCACTGGCGCTGTACGGCGCGACCGACGTGCCGCTGCGGCACCTGGTGGCTGACAGTCTTCGCCTGATATTCGGCGAGGCGGTGGCGTTGGCGCTGTGGTGGAACCGCCGCCATCGGACGCCCGAGGGCAATCTGATGCTGACCCTCGTCGTATTCGCGATCACCAGCACGGTCATCTGCTTCATGGACGGCAAGGACTGGTTCTATCACCGGCTGCCGGCGACCATCGCCACTGTGCTGGCGCTGATGTGCTGGGCGGCTTCTGTGCTGATTCACCGCCGCGCCGATGCCCGCCGCGGCTTCCTGCCAGTGCTGGCAGGTGCCGTCGCCGTCGTCGTGTTCCTGGTCGCGGCGTTCCAGCGGCTGGAGCCGCAAGTCGCGCTGGCGGTGGAGCCGGAGCAGAATACGATCGCAAAGCTGGAGCAGTTGATCCGCCAGCAGAAGGCCCGGACTTACATCGCCTTTTCTGAATGGATCGCCCTGGGCTTCCCGGTGGTGAACAATACCGGTGTCACCTGGGCCTCGCGCTTCGACTCGATGTGGGCGCTGAACGGCGAGCTCTGGCGTGTCCGGTTCGACGCGGCCGGGGCCAAGGCATGGCCGATCCGCCACTGGGTCGCGCACGACTTCATCCTCGGCTGTCCCGACATCGCCGTGGTCGACACCCGGCCGGGCGTCGTCAACTATGTCGGCGTGCTGAGCGCATCCGATCCGGCCTTCGCGCGCGCCTGGTCGCGCTACCGGCAGATCGCTGCGTTCGACGGCCTGGTGGTGTATCGCCGCGCCGCCGCGGGATGCATCGATCCATGGGTGGCTGCGGAAGCACCGCGGGCCATCGACTCGCGATGACAGACAGCCCGTACCTGTTCCGTGCGGCCTCCCATTCGTTGCTTGCGGTCACGGACCGGCTGAAGGTGCGCGAGGCAGTGTCCGGCTTCGGCATTGCGCTTCGCTATCAGGAGCGGGCGCCCGACCTGCCGGATGCGGCGGAACCCGCGTGGTGCGAGACTGGCCACTCCATCTTCATCCTGGCCGGGCGCATCCGCTACACGTTCGACGACCACAGCGTCGAGGCGGGCCCTGGTGACATGCTCCACATCCCGGCGGGGCCGGCGCATCGTCATAAGCCACGTGTGGTGGGCGACGAGGTTGTCCGCTACGTGCTGACCGAGTTCGAGTAGCGCATCAACCGTTCCTAAACTGAATAGCCGCATGCTTCGGTCCGGAGGTGTGGCACCATGCTGCTCGACAGCGTGCAGAAGCTGCTGGGATGGCTTGCGCCACCGGCTGACGCGTCGCTGCTGGCTGCCGAACCGACAGCATCGCCGGTACCTGATCCTGAACTGGCGGACGATGACGATCCGGTCTGGCCGAGCGCCCGCATCGGCGTTGCCGAGGCGCTGTGGGGTCAAGGCTTCCTGTTCCCTGGAGGCGGCGCGGAGGTGCTGCGGCTCACGGCGCCCCTGGGCCTGTCGGCGGCCTCCAGCCTGCTGCTGATCGGTGCCGGCAGCGGGGGTCCATCACGGTGCATTGCGGCCGAGTTCGGCGTCTGGGTGACCGGTTATGAGGCCAACAAGCGCCTCGTCGATCTTGCGAATGAGCGGAGCGAACGCGCCGGGATGGGGCGCCGCGCCCAGGTGGAAATCTGGGACACGCTGAAGCCGAAATTTCCGCGGCGCTATTTCCACCACGGCATGGCGATCGAGATGTTGCATGGTGCGAAGCCCGACAAGGTGCTGACTGCCGTGGCGCTGGCGCTGAAGCCAGGAGCGCAGTTCGTGCTGCTGGAGATGGTCGCCGATACCCCGCTCGACCCCGCCGACCCGATCGTCGCGACGTGGGCGAGACTGGACCATCGCTCCGCCGATGTGCCGAGTGAACCGGAGATCACCAATGTGCTTGCGCGCCTCAAGTTCGATGTGAGAATCGTGGAAGATGTGTCGCGTCGTCACATGCAGAGCGCGATGCAGGGATGGCGCATCGCGGTGGAGGCGATGGCCAGTGCGCCCCCAGCCCTGCGGCAGATCGGCATGGTGGTCCACGAGGCAGAGCTCTGGACGGCCCGCTTCCGCCTGATGCGGGACGGAAAGCTGCGCCTGGCGCGTTGGCACGCGATCGCCGGCGGCGGGTGAGGCCGCGCCCGGCGGGTTGACAGGTGGCCCCGTCGCCCCTATCCAGCGCCGCTCCTCACGAGGCGCCGAGATGAGAATTCGCAATAGCCTGAAGTCCGCGAAGGCCCGCGACAAGAATTGCCGCGTGGTGCGCCGGCACGGGCGCGTCTACGTGATCAACAAGAAGAACCCGCGGATGAAGGCCCGCCAGGGCTGACCCTAGCGGCTTTCTGCCGTGCGTGGCGCCGGCTAGTGTCGCGGCTTGGCCGCAGCAAGGGCAGCACCGCATGATCCCGCCCAAGGAACAGCTCGTCATCTGCTTCGCGCATGCCGCTTACCAGATGAAGGCCTGCTTCGATGCGCTGAACACCGGCATCGCCAGCTTCGAAGTGCGCGAGCGCGAGCCGTTCGAGCAGCGCGCGCACGAGGCCGACGTGATCGTGGTGTCAGGCATGTGGCACAACGGGCTGATCCCGCTGGCGACCAAGCTACGCTTCATCCAGTCGATCGGTTCTGGAACGGATCAATTCGACAAGGAGGCGCTTGCGGCACGCGGCATTCGGCTGGCCAGCGCCGCAGGCGTAAACGCGCGCGCGGTCGCCGAGCATGCGATGTCGCTGATCCTGGCGCTGGTCCGGCGGCTGCCGGAGGCGCGCGACAACCAGGCGCGTCGCGTCTGGCGCGGCATGATCGGCGACCTGACGCAGCGCGAAGATGAGCTCGAGGGCAAGACGGTGCTGATCGTCGGCATTGGCCGCATCGGCGGGCGTCTGGCACAGCTGGCGAAGGCGTTCGAGATGAGCGTGATCGGCTTTCGTCGCGATCCTTCTGCGGGGCGGGGGGCGGCAAATTCGGTGCATGCGTTGAGCGAGTTGCCGGCTTTCCTGCCGGCGGCGGATTTCGTCGTGCTCACCTGTCCGCTGGCACCGGAAACTCGCGGTCTGATCGATGCCAAGGCGCTCGGGCTGATGCGGACCTCGGCGTTCCTGGTGAATGCGGCGCGCGGTGGTTGCGTGGTCGAGGCCGATCTGATCGCCGCATTGCGGGCCGGCGCCATTGCCGGCGCTGCGCTGGACGTAACGGATCCTGAGCCGCCCGATGAGGCGTCCCCACTATGGGCCATGCCGAACGTGTTCATCACACCGCACACCGGTGGCGAGACGCGAAAGTACGAGACGAACGTCAACGAGATCCTGGTGGAGAACCTCGAGCGCACGTGGCGCGGAGAGACGGTGCTCCGCAATCAGGTGGTATGAGGCGCGGGTGCCTCGTCACATGGGAGACAGGAAGGTACCGACCCGGGCTGTAGAGCCAACGGGACAATAGCATCGCGGATTGTCGAAGGCGTACGTCCGCATCTGCCAATCCCATTCCTGCACGTCTGCATCTGGACTGCACGAGGCATCTGTCTCGAATGACCTTGCCCGCATGCAATCAGCGATCAGCTGACGTTGAGCATCCGGGCTTTCGAGGTAGTACCTCAGGCGGCACTCGTTCAGCGCGGCACCCTTCGACGGATCGGCACAGCCCGCAAGTGTGAACAGAGATGCGATGATGAACAAAGGGACAGCACACCATCGGTGGAAGGATGACTTCATCTCACATCCTTTGGCTCACCAGCGCCTGATAGAACTGTGTCGCCGCTCTGTCGACGCATGCCGAATCCGGCTCGGTCCCCGCCGGCATCGGTCCGACCACCAGCCCAAGCACAGCCTGTTTCTCGCCGGACTGGAAGATCGTGTAGGTCAGGTTCATGCAGTTCCCCTCAGCTCGCAGCCAAGGGGAGACAAGCACCTTGTCGCCGGTCCAGGCATTGAACAGGAAGCTGTTCCGGTTATCGCCCACATAGACCACTTGCACCTTCGGCATCGCCGACAGATCAGCGATGAACCTGTTGGTGTACGGCAGCTGCGGCTGCGGATCGCCGTGCATCGTCTCGATGCCGAACATCCACGACGTGCTGGTGGCCGAAGGTGCAGGCATACCGACAGGCTGCACGCAACCGGACACGCCGGCTGACAGCAGCATTGCCGCGAACGGCTGCACGCGATGCGCGGGACGCGACAAGCTCAACGCGCGTCAGGCAGTCACTGACTGGTCATTCAGGGCGCCGCCACTGTCTCGACGGAATCGAGACAGTGATAGGCAACATGGTGAAGGCGTTGCAGCATGGTGTCCTCTCTGCTGGAGCCGGTGGACGGGACTATCGCTCAATTGTAGCACGGCAGCCAGATCGGGCAGGGCAATCGGGTGGATGCCTCGCTAGCGCCGTGAGCAATATTCGACTTGTGGGCAAGTCCTGAAGATGCTGGGTTGTCTCTCGGCGCAACTGTCCACGCTGGCGCTCGGATCATGCGCCCGGGGAGGCGGAAAATGACGATCGCGACAATGGGACCGGATATCCGCAAGTCGGCGCTGATCATCGTGGACATGCAGAACGATTTTGTTCATCCCGATGGCGGCTTTGCTTGCATCGCGCGCGAGAATCCCGCGGCGGGCATCGACATGCCGTTTCTCATGGGCACCATCCCCCATGTGCAGCGCCTCGCCGGTGCCTTCCGCCAAGCGGGCCGTCCGGTGATCTATATCGCGCACGTCGTGAAGCCGGACTATTCCGATGCGCAATTTCCCTATTGGCGTCTTGGGCTTGCTCCGGGCGGCAACCGTACGTTCATCGTCGAAGGTACCTGGGGCGCGCAGATCGTGGACGATCTCAAGCCCGAGGAGGGCGAGCACCTTGTTGTCAAGAAAGGCTTCGGCGGGTTCTCGAACACGCCGCTCGACACCATCCTACGCAACATGGGCGTGACGACCTGCGTTGTGTCGGGTGTAACCACGTGCGTCTGCGTCTCGACGACCGTGCGCGGCGGGGTTGAGCATAACTATCGCATGATCTTGGTGGAGGATGCGGTCGCCGAGGTAAGCCGTGACACCCATGAGGCCGAACTGAAAACCATGGCGCGTGTCTTCGCCGAAGTGAAGACAACCGACGATGTGGTGGCTATGCTCGCCGGCGCTAAGGTCGTTGGTGACTTGGCGCCGTAGGACTGGCGAATCGGAGCGGCACCCGCATCTGCCTCGGTCTGACAGGTCGCTCGCTTGCGTCGGCCTGGTCGCGGGGCCATTTTCTCCGTCATGATCAAGCAGCCTGAACCGAAACCGGGCGTTCTGGCGAGTCGCGACGCCATCGTGGCCGGCCTGCGCGCTCTGCTCCCCCCTGATGCGGTGATCGCTGAACCGCTCCGCCTGAAGCCGTACGAGACCGACGGCCTGTCGGCCTATCGCCAACCGCCACTCGCCGTCGTGTTGCCGGACACGACCGAACAGGTCGCGGCGGTGATGCGCTTCTGCCACCGAGAAGGCGTGCGCGTGGTGCCGCGCGGCGCCGGCACCTCGCTGTCCGGCGGGGCGCTGCCGATGGCTGACGCGGTGGTGGTGGGACTGATGCGGATGAATCGCATCCTCGACATCGACTACGCCGATCGCTGCGCCACGGTGCAGGCCGGCGTGACCAATATCGGCATTACCGAGGCGGTGCAGGGCAGGGGGTTCTTCTACGCGCCGGATCCGTCGAGCCAGCTCGCCTGCATGATCGGCGGCAACGTCAACATGAATTCGGGCGGCGCTCACTGCCTGAAATACGGCGTGACATCCAACAACCTTCTGGGATTGAAGATCGTCACTGTGGATGGCGAGATCATGTCCATCGGCGGCGAGCACCTCGACGCCGCGGGCTACGACTGGCTCGGCTTGCTCACCGGCAGCGAGGGCCAGTTGGCGATCATTACCGAAGTCACCGTGCGCATCCTGCGTTCACCCGAAGGCGCACGTGCAATGCTGGCGGCTTTCCGTTCGAACGAGGTCGCCGGCGCCTGCGTCGACTCCATCATCTCGTCGGGCATCATCCCAGTGGCGCTGGAGTTCATGGACCGTCCGGCAATCCACGCCTGCGAGGAATTCGCCCACGCCGGCTATCCGCTGGATGCCGAAGCGATGCTGATCATCGAGGTGGAAGGCAGCCCCGCGGAACAGGACGACCTGCTGGCGCGCATCCGCACGATCTGCGAGCGGCACGACCCGATCAGCCTGAGGGTATCGCAGTCTCCGGAGGAATCGCTGGCGATCTGGAAGGGCCGCAAGGGTGCGTTCGGCGCCGTCGGGCGCATCAGTCCCGACTATCTGTGCATGGATGGCGTGATCCCCACGTCGCGTCTGCCTGATGTGCTGCGTCGCATCGGCGAGATGAGCGTTGCATATGGGCTGAAGGTCGCCAACATCTTCCACGCCGGCGACGGCAACCTGCACCCGCTGATCATGTTCGACGCCAACGATCCGGAGAGCTTCCACAAGGCGGAGCAGTTCGGCGCCGACATCCTGAAGCTGTGTGTCGAAGTGGGCGGTTGTCTTACCGGCGAGCACGGCGTCGGCGTCGAGAAGCGCGAGCTGATGCCCGTGCAGTTCAGCACCGCGGAGCTGGATCAGCAGCGGCGCATCAAGACTGCCTTCGATCCGGGCTGGCTGCTCAACGCCAACAAGGTATTTCCGCTGGTAGAGACCGTTGAGCGATCTGCTCGCGCCAACTGACGAGGGAGCGATCGCGACTGCTGTCGGCGAAGCCGCGAGGGCGCGGGAGCCTCTTGCCATTGTCGGCAACGGCACCAAGGCGGGCATGCTGCGGCCCGTGCAGGCGGCACGCTCGCTCTCTGCACGCAATCTTACCGGCATCACGCTCTATTCGCCGAACGAGCTGATCATCTCGGCGCGCGCGGGCACGCCGCTCGCGGAGATCGAAGCCACATTGGCTGAACGCGGCCAGCACATCATCGCCGAACCGCCCGATCTCGCGGCTATTTCGGGCTCGCGCGAGCAGCAGACAATTGGCGGGGTCGTCGCAACCAACCTCTCGGGTCCGCGTCGTGTCGCCTGGGGCGCGATGCGCGATCACGTACTCGGCGTACGCGCGGTGACCGGACATGGTGAGATCATCCACTCCGGCGGGCGCGTGCTGAAGAACGTCACCGGCCTGGACCTGTGCAAGCTGCTTACCGGAAGTCACGGCACGCTCGCCGTCGTCACCGAGGTGACCTTGAAGGTGCTGCCCGCACCTGAGGCCGTCGGTACAGTTGTGCTGCCCGGTCTGGACGCGGCAGCGGCGGCGGCGGCGCTGTCCGCGGCGCTTGGGTCGCCGTACAGCGTGTCGGCAGCCGCATGGCTGCCTGCGGAAGCGGCTGCCCGCATTCCCGCACTTGCGGCCTTCGGCCGGTCGGTTGCGCTGGCGCGCATTGAAGAGTTCGCGGCGTCGGTGGCATACCGCACGTACAAGCTGCGCGCCGACCTCGGGCATGGCGGCGCTGAGATTCTCGACGACGCGTCGTCGCGCACGGTATGGCGCGCAATGCGCAACATGACACCTTTGTGGGCCGCACCGGACGATGCGGTCTGGCGCATTTCGGTTCGCCCGTCGGCGGGAGCCGTCGTGCTGCAAACGTTGGCGGAGGCATTCGGCGGGCGGGGCTATCTCGGTTGGGGAGGCGGCCTGGTGTGGATCGCCGGACCGGCCACCACGGCAGCGCATGCCGCGGTCGAAGCGGCCGCAAGCGGTGTCGGGGGGACCTGGATGCTGGTGCGCGCGCCCGAGCCATTGCGCGCCGCGGTGAACGTGATCCCGCCGGAACCGGAGCCGCTCGCACGTATCACTCGGCGCGTGAAGGCGGCGCTCGATCCGAACGGCATCCTGAATCCCGGTCGCATGTACGCCGGCCTGTAGGTCCACATGCATATTCCCAGCGCTGCCATCATCCCTTTGTACATCGCGAGCTTTGTCGTGCTCGCCTTCGAGTATTTCCGCGTCAATCCCGAGAGGCGGGTATTGAACCTCCACTTTGGCCTGATGGGGGGAGCGGTTGTGCTGATGCTGGCGGACGTCTTCCTGGTGGAGTGGCTCCTCTCGCTGATCTTCTTCGCGCTGGCGCTGTCATGGCTGGGCTTGTCGCTCTACCTGTTGCGTCATCTGCCACCACCCAGGCACTGAGCCATGCAGACCAACTTCACCACCGAACAACTGCGCGATCCGGACACCGCGGCCTCCAATCAGGGTACTGCGCACCTGTGTGCATTGCGGCCTCTGCACGGCGACGTGCCCGACCTTTCTGCTGCTTGGCGACGAACTCGACAGTCCGCGCGGACGCATCTACCTGATCAAGGACATGCTCGAGACAGGGTGGCCCGCCACCGAGGACGTTGTGCGCCATGTCGACCGTTGTCTCTCGTGCCTGGCCTGCATGACTACGTGTCCGTCCGGCGTGAACTACATGCACCTCGTGGACCACGCGCGCAGTTATATCGAGCAGACCTATCGCAGACCTTGGCACGAGCGCGCATTGCGTGCCGTTCTGGGCGTCGTCCTGCCGCGCCCGGCGCTGTTTCACCTTGCGCTGCTCGGCGCACGCTTGGTGCGGCCGCTTGCGCGGCTGATCCCTGCCTCCGGTCGTCTTGGTCGACACCTGCACGCGATGCTCGATCTGGTGCCTGACAGCCTGCCGTCACAAGGCGCGATGGCGACACGTCAGATCCATCGAGCGCAGGGCGATCGCCGCGCCCGCGTGGCGCTGCTTGCCGGGTGTGCCCAGCAGGTGCTTGCGCCAGAAATCAACGCAGCCACCATCCGCTTGCTGACCCGGCTTGGCGTCGATGTCGTCGTGGCAGAGGGCGCCGGTTGTTGCGGCGCACTGACACACCACATGGGTCAGCATGATTCCGCAATGGCAAGCGCTCGTGCCAACATCGCCGCATGGACCCGCGAGGCCGAACGTGAAGGGCTGGACGCGATCGTGGTCAACGCCTCCGGCTGCGGCACCACGGTGAAGGACTACGGCTTCATGTTCCGTTCCGAGCCGGAGCCCTGGCACAGCAGGGCGGACAAGATGTCGGCGTTGGCGTGCGATATCAGCGAGTTCCTCGCCCGCTCCGGCTATGCGCCGACGAGGGAAGCGCCTGGTCTGACGGTCGCCTACCACTCCGCCTGCAGCCTGCAGCACGGCCAGAAGGTCACCTCGGAGCCGAAGTCGCTGCTGCAGCGTGCCGGTTTCGCGGTGGTAGAGCCGGCGGAGCCGCATATCTGCTGCGGGTCAGCGGGAACCTACAACATGCTGCAGCCGGAGATCGCGGCGCGGCTGCGCGACCGCAAGCTAGGCAACTTGCGTGCGACAGGCGCCGACGTGATCGCTGCCGGCAACATCGGCTGCATCACGCAGCTTGGCGGCCACGGTGTCCCTGTGGTCCACACGGTCGAACTGCTCGATTGGATGTCCGGTGGTCCGGCGCCGTCGGGCCTTCTAGTGAGACCTGCATGATGTCCAGGAAGTCCATTCTGCTTGTCGCTCTGCTGTGCTCAGCACTGCCGGCTGTCGCACAGAATGCGAGCCCACCAGGCAACGATCGCCACGCGGCACTCGACAAGCTGCTCGGCGCGCTGAAGACGGCGCCAAGCGAGGAGATTGCCGGGCCGCTGGAAGAGCAGATCAGGCAGCTGTGGCTGAATTCCGGGACGCCCGCGATCACGCTGCTGATGAGCCGCGGCCTGCGTGAGATGAAGGCCGAGGCCCGTCAGGATGCGATCGAGGATTTCTCTGCCGCCATTACGCTCGATCCGAACCTGGCCGAAGCGTACCACCAGCGCGCGATCGCTCGCTTTACCGCCGGCGATACACAAGGTGCGATCTCCGACCTTCAGGCGACGCTGCAGCACGAGCCACGCAGCTTCGCCGCGTTTCAGACGCTTTCCGCGATCGCCGAAGCACGGAAGGACTGGAAGGGTGCCTACGAGGCCTGGCAGAAGGTGATGGAAATCGACCCGAAGACGCCAGGCGGCGAGGAGCGCCTAAAGGATCTGCGCCGCCATGCGCTGGGTGAGGAGGCATAGCGCACGTTGCACCTGCGCTGGCAGTGATTGGCTCGTCGGTTCTCTTCGTCATTCCCGCGCGCGGGAATCCAGAGCGACGGGCTTGGCCAGCCTGGATTCCCGCGTGCGCGGGAATGACGGGTGATGCCTCCGCTACCGATCCGTCAGCCGCAGTTCGATGCGCCGGTTCTTGGCGAATGCCTCCGGCGAATTGGTGGCGTCGAGAGGGTCGTTGTCGGCGAAGCCCGCTGCTGCCAGATGCTCGGCTGGCACACCATCAACGATCAGCAGCTTCACAACGGTGATCGCGCGCGCCACCGACAGCTCCCAGTTGGAAGCGAACGCGAATCCAGCCTTGATCGGCTGATGGTCGGTGTGACCATCGACTCGCATGATCCACTTGATGTCCGGCGGAATCTCCGAGGCGATATCCTTGATGGTGATGGCAATGGCAGTGATCCTGTTCACCCCAGCCGGCGTCAGGTCGGCGCTGCCGACGGGAAACAGCACCTCGCTCTGCAGCACGAACCGGTCGCCGACGATCTGGATTCCCGGCCGATTCGCCAGCACATCGCGCAGCTTGCCGAAGAACTCGCTGCGATAGCGCTGGAGTTCCTCCACCTTCGAGGCCAGCGCGATGTTCAGCTTCTGCCCGAGATTCTTGATCTCCGTATCCTTCGCCTCCGTCTGTATCTTCGATAGGGCGAGCGCCGTCGCGACCGAGGTGAGCTGTGCCTTCAGCTCATCCACCTGCTGATTGAGCAAAGCGAGCTGCGCCCGCGCCGAATCGCCGAGCCGCTTCTCCTCGGTAAATTGCAATTCCACCGCAGCACGACGCTGCGCGTCGGTCATGGCGCGCGCAGCCGCGTCCTGCGCCTGCTTCTCCAGGCTGTCGCGCAACGCCGCAAGCGCACGGTTCTGCTCCGCCAGCTTCGCAAGATCGGAAAGCTTCGCTGCCAGGGTGTCCTTGTTGACCTGCACGGTCTTGTCGAGCTCGGCTATCTGGCGCTGCATGTCAGCCAGCCGCTGCCGTGCGTCGGCAAGCTGGTTCGCGACTGCGGCGGTCTCCTGCTTCGCCGCGTCCGTGCGTTGTCCGGCCGCGGCCAGCTCATTCTGCAACTGGTCCGCTCGCGCCGCGCTCGAGCGCGCCTGCAACGCAGCGTCGGAGAGTTGCTGCGCCATCTGGTTGCGTTCCGCGCGCAGCGTATCGCGTTCGGCGCCGGCGCGTTCGGCTTGCTCCTTCAGCGCCGCAAGCTGCTGCGACAGGCTGTTGCGTTCGCCCGAGGCAGCGGCCAGCTCGCTGTTGAGCTGGGTAATCGATTGCTGCAGGTCCGCGCTCCGCCCGCGCTCCAGCGACAGCATGTCGCTGACCTCGGCAAGCTGCCGGTTCACGCGGTCGAGCTGCTTGTCGCGCCCGGTCAGCACCACCGACAGGAACCCCTGCGCCAGTACGAACACCAGCAGCACGAAGATGATGACCATCAGCAGCGTGGACAGCGCATCCACGTAGCCGGGCCAGGCGGAGAGCCCGTTGTCCCCGCGCCGTCTTACCGTCAGTGCCATGGCTACCTCTGGTCCTCGGCGAGCGCGGCGACCGTCCTGGTCAGTATGCGCAGGTCATTGCGCAGCTCGGCCGTGGTCTGGGCACGGCCCTGCTCGGCATCGGCCAGCAGCCGCTGGAGATACAATTCGATGTTGCGCAGGTGTCCGCGCGCCACCTCGTCCAGAGCGATGTCGCGACGCTCGCCAAGCCGTTGCAGCCCGGGTGCGAGCGCCTGCTGTGCCTCGGCGACGCGCAGCATGAGATGCTGGTTGGTACGCATCGAATCCGCCAGAGTCGCGATATGCTCGGTAAGAGTGATCACTGCCTGATTGGCGTGCGCGCGGCTGTCCTCGCCGCGCTGAAGGATGCGCTGCAGGTTCTCCATGTTCTCGGCGGTCTGTTCCAGCAGCGCCTGGACGTAGACCGGCACGGAGCCTTCGCCCTCCGCCAGCACGCCGGACGAGAGCCGGGTCAGGCTGGCCAGCCATTCCTCGAGCTCGTTGAAGAAGCGGTTCTGCGCCTGACCGGCGGTGAGGTCGAGGAAGCCCAGCACAAGCGCTCCCGCCAGGCCGAACATCGAGGCGGAGAACGCGGTGCCCATGCCGGCGAGCGGTTTCGCCAGTCCCGACTTGAGCTGCTCGAACACTGCGTTCATGTCGCCCGAACCGACCGACATCGTCGCGATCACGTCGGACACGGCACCCACCGTCTTCAGCAGGCCCCAGAAGGTGCCGAGCAGGCCCAGGAATATCAGCAGCCCGGTCATGTAGCGCGACAGCTCGCGGCTTTCGTCCAGCCGCGAGGCGATGCCGTCCAGCAGGCTGCGCATCGCCGAGGCGGACAGCGTGAAGCGTGCGAGGTCAGTGCGGCTGTATGCCTCGCGTGAGGCGAGCATGCTGGCCATCGGCCCCAGCAATCGCGGCGCCGGCATGGATGTGAGGCGCGGACGCGCCGTCTGGAAGGTCTGGACCCAGGTGACCTCGGGCGACAGTCGCTGCACCTGATGGAGATTCCAGAAGATGCCGATCAGCAGGACGAGCATGATCAGGCTGTTGAGGATCGGGTTGTTCGCATAGACGCCGAGCAGGACCGGCGAGAGCACGCCGGCGACGGCGATTACCGCCACCAGGAACACCGCCATGCGGATCAGATAGACGTTCGGGCGGGTCACTGCGTCTGGCTCTTGGCGCCGGCATCCGCTGCCGGCGCGTTGCCGCCCATCACCGCGAGGTCGACGCGGTCGGGCGCCTCATCGCCACCGGTGGCGCCGAGTGCGCGCACATAGATCCGGGACGACGTCACGCCGTCGGCCATCAGCGCGTTGCGCACCGCCAGGGCGCGTGAAAGCGAAAGCCGGCGTGCTGTGGACGGATCCTCCGGCGTGCCGGCCGCATAGCCGACCACGTTGAAGGTGGTGCCATCGCCAGCCGGCGCTGTCTGAACGATGTTTCTGATGGCCTCGGCGCTTGCCGGGCTCAAGTCGGCCTCCGCCGCCCCGAAAGTGACGCGCAGGCCTGCACCGACCTTGGTCGCGGCGGTCGTGGCGCTGTCGGAAATCGGCGGGGGAGGCGGCGGAGCCGCCTGGTCGGTTGGCGGCGGCGGCGCCGCCGGTGCGAGCGCAACGGTCGGTGGTGGCGCGGTCGGCAGCGTGGCCGGCGGCGGTGCCGGGCTGGTCTGCACAGTGGGGGTAGCGGCAGGAGCTTCGGCCGCAGGCTGGGATGACGGCTCCTTTGGCTTCACCGCGGCGGTCCGCCGCTGATCGGGCTTCGGTGCGGCCTTGTGCGCAGCCTGTCCCTTGGCCGCCGGCTTGGCGCCAGGCAGCGCGTCGAGCGCGTGCAGATCGACGGTGACCTGCGCCAACGCGGGTGCCGCAATGCCTAGCAGCGCCGTGAGGGCGAGGCAGAATTGTCGCATGCTCATCAGATTAACGGGGAATATCCGAGGAAGACAGTGATTGAAACCGTCATCCTGGTCACGCGGCGGAATGGCTTCGTGTCACGCCCTCGACGACCGCCTCGCTCAATGCCGCGTGAAGATGCGGGTTGGCAGCAATCACGTCGCCGGTGTCGCGCGCGTCCTGGCCGGCGGGATCCGTGACGAAGCCGCCAGCCTCGCGCACCAGCAAGACGCCGGCAGCGAGGTCCCAGCGCTTCAGGCCAAGCTCCCAGAAGCCCTCGTAGCGGCCGGCTGCGACCCAGGCGAGGTCGAGCGCCGCGGCACCGAAGCGGCGGATCCCCGCGACCTGCGGCATCAACTGGCCGAGGGTGCGGGCGAAGGCCAGGCGCCGGTGCGGCGCGACCGCGGCGAACGGGATGCCGGTGGCGAACACGGCATCCTTCAGTTCACGCCGCGCCGAGACGCGCAGGCGCCGTTCGTTGACGAACGCGCCAACACCTTTCTCGGCCCAGAACAGCTCATCGACTGCCGGCGCATAGACCAGGCCGGCAGCGAGTTCACAGCCGCCATCGGCGAGCCGACGTTCCAGCGCGATGCTGATCGCCCAGTGCGGAATGCCGTGCAGGAAGTTGGTGGTGCCGTCGAGCGGATCGACCACCCAGCGCCATGACCAGTTGTGCGCGCCCGACGCGCCGGACTCCTCCATGAGGAACGCATAGCCGGGACGCGCCTTGCCCAGTTCCTCGCGCAGCGTCTGCTCCGCGCGCACGTCAGCCTGCGTGACGAAGTCTGACGGCCCCTTCACCGAGACCTGCAGCTGCTCGACCTCGTTGAAGTCGCGCAGCAGTCGTCTTGACGCCTTCTGCGCCGCGTTGGCCATCACAGTGAGATGCGGGGAGAGGCGAAGCGCCATGCGCGCGAGCCTTGCTCAGCCCTTGGCGCGCTCCACGTAGCTGCCGTCCTCGGTCTTTACCACGATGCGCTCGCCGGTCTCGATGAAGGGCGGCACCGAGGTCTTCACGCCGTTGGACAGCTTTGCGGGCTTGTACGACGAGGCGGCGGTCTGGCCTCTCACCACGGGATCGGCCTCGACGACTTCCAGCACGACAGTGGGTGGGAGGTGGATGCCGACCGGATCGCCCTCCACCAGATCCACCGTCACTTCCATGTTGTCCTGCAGGAACGGTGCGGCATCGCCGAGCAGGTCGCGAGGGATATGGCTCTCCTCGTAGCTTTCGGTGTCCATCAGCACCAGGTTGGCGCCGTCCGTATAGGAGTAGGTGAAGTCCTTCTCCTCGGTCATCAGGCGCTCGACCGTATCGGCGGTGCGCCAGCGCTCGTTGGTCTTGTTGCCGGACTTGAGGTCGCGCATTTCGACCTGGATGAAGGCGCCGCCTTTGCCGGGGGTGATGATCTGCTGCTTGAGCACCGTCCAGCGGCGGCCCTCGTGCTCGATGACCTGTCCAGCGCGGATCAGGTTCGCCTGCTGCTTCATGGCACCAGCCTGTATGGTTCGCTTAGGAGGTTGCGGCTTCTAAACCGTGGCGGCGGTGCGGGCAAGCTGGGCTGGGTCATGCGGTGTGTGGTAAGGTGGGCGTCATGAGCGTCGCGTTGCAGAAGCCGATGACACTGGCAGAGTTCCTGGTCTGGGAGGAGCAGCAGGAGCTGCGCTACGAGTTTGATGGATTCCAGCCGGTCGCAATGACTGGCGGGACGCTGCGACATGAGGCGATCGGCGGTACGCTGCGTGCGCTGCTGCATCAGCGACTGCGTGGCAATCCGTGCCGACCCTGGGGTCCGAACAGCAAGATCGAGGTGGCGGGTCGCATTCGCTATCCCGATGCATCAGTGAGCTGTACGCAAGGCCGACCTGGCGACACAATCGTGCCTGCGCCCGTTGTGGTCTTCGAGGTGCTGAGCCCTACCACATCGCGCGTCGACCGGATCGAGAAGCTGCGCGAGTATCAGGCCACGTTATCCATTCAGCGTTATGTCATCCTGGAACAGGACAGCATCGCCGCCATGGTATTCTCCCGCCACGGTGATGAGTGGGCGGTTAGCGCTCTGACGGAGGCCGACGTGCTGCGCATGCCGGAAATCAGCGTTGAACTAGCATTGGCGGAAATCTACGCCGACGTCGAATTCGGTGACGCCGAGGAGCCGGCAGCGTAACCACGCATCCGGACATTACCAGCGGGATCGCGCACGCCGTCCGTTTCCAGATAGTCCGGACCGATCGGCACCTTTCCGTGGCCGCCCGGTATATCCAGCACATAGGTCGGCCATGCCAGTCCGGTGACGCGGCCGCGGAGTTGCGCCAACAGCCGGCGGCCCTCCTCGATCGGCACGTGGAACCGTGCGGTGCCGGGGGCAGGATCGAGCTGGTGCAGATAGTAAGGCCTCACCCTCGCGGCCAACATGGCGCGAAACAGCGCCTCCAGTGCTTCGGCGCTGTCGTTCACGCCGCGCAGCAGCACCGACTGCCCCAGCACCGGCAATGCGCGTTCCTGGAGACGGCGTATCGCTGACAGCGCTTCGGTGGTGAACTCGCGGGCATGGTTCGCGTGCAGCACGACCCACATCGACTTCGGTGTGTCGAGCGCGTCTGCCAGCGCCTCGGTGACCCGATCTGGATCGGCAACCGGCACACGCGTGTGGACGCGCAGAATCTCGATATGCGGGATCGCTGCGAGCGACTGAACGATCGAGGCTAGCCTGCGCGCCGACAGCATGAAGGGGTCGCCGCCGGTCAGGATCACCTCGCGGATCGCTGGACGCGCGCCGAACCACTCGTACGCCGCCTGCAGTTCGGCCTCGGTGAGCAACCCGCCGTCCGGCCCGACGTGTTCGCGGCGAAAGCAGAAGCGGCAATAGACCGGGCAGATCAGCAACGGCTTCAGCAACGCCCGGTCGGGATAGCGGTGCACCACGCCCTTGATCGGCGACAGCGCGTCATCGGCGATCGGATCGGAACGCTCGTGCGGCGCCGTCACCAGTTCTGCGGGATCAGGGATGAACTGCCGGCCGATCGGGTCGTTGGGATCGCGGATCAGCGCCTGCATCGCCGGCGTGATGGCCACGGCGTAGCGGCGCTCGACCGCGGTGACCGCATCGCGCAGCGCGGTCGCGACGAGCCCTGCGCGGATGAGGGTGTCGGCATCGCGCAGGGTGATCCGGTCGTTGCGGCTGCCGTCGGGCATGGTCGAGGAGATAGGCCGATGCGATGGGGACCGCCAGTCAGAAAGATCGCAGAGATGAGGGCATTGCCGACAAATCACGATCTCGCGCTCGCACGCAATGATTTCGCACGGCTGTGAGCTGTGCCACATCTTCGCGTTGCGTGTTGACTCATGGTTGAGCCTGCGCGATTCTGAATTCGTACCGCTTAGGCAATTCTTGCACAAATATGGACGGTTCATCGCCGATAGAAGCCTTTCTCGACGGGCGACTGCGCGAGGACGAACTCCTGGCGGAAGTCGATCGCGTCCTCGTGCAAGGCTCGATAGCGGACCGCACAGTGCTGTTGAACGACTGGAGAACGAAGTCGGGAAGGATCAGAGCTCCGGAGACGCGCCGCAAACTTGATTCGAAGGTTCAGGCGTTCTCGTGGCTCATGCCGGAAGACGGTGAAGCGGACAGTAAGTGGTCTGCGTTGGACCCGGTCTTACCGCTCCAGGTGGGCGACCTGTTGGCCAACCGGTTCGTCATCGAAGCGAGAATTGGTTCCGGCGGCATGGGCACCGTGTTCAAGGCGCGCGATCTGCGCAGAGAGGAGGCGCAGGACCGGAACCCCTACGTCGCCGTCAAGACGCTCAACGTCGACGTGCTTCGACGCGATGACTCTCTGAAGATCCTGCAGCGAGAGGCGCGAAAGGCGCAGGCTCTCTCACATCCCAACATCGTTCGCGTGTATGACTTCGACAGGGATGGAAGGCTCCTGTTCCTCACGATGGAGCTGCTCGAGGGAGAGCCGCTGGACGAGATCATTGGCAGGAATGGCGTGCACGGCGCGTCACTTGCGAGCCTGCTACCGATACTCAGGCAGGTCGTGGCTGCCTTGCAGTTCGCGCACCTGGAAGGAATTGTCCATTCGGATTTGAAGCCAGCCAACATCGTTGTTCTGCCGGATGGACGCGTCAAGGTCATAGACTTCGGGATTTCGCGGGCCATTCCCAAACCAAATCAACTGACGGGTGACCGCACCACATTCGACATAGGTGCGCTGGGAGCAATGACGCCTGCCTACGCCAGCCCTGAGATGATCGAAGGTCTGGATCCCGATCCGCGTGATGACGTGTTTGCGTTGTCGTGCATCGTCTATGAATTCCTGACCGGGCGTCATCCATTCGGCCGCGCTTCAGCGACTGTCGCGCGTGCCGGCAATTTCAAACCTCGGCGCCCCGCAAACCTTTCGTCCGGCCAGTGGCGGGCACTCGAATCCGGCCTGCGTTTTGACCGATCGGAGCGTACCGGTAGTCCTGAACAGTTGCTCGCCAAATTGACGACCCTGGCTCCGATGCCATTTCCTGAATATCTCGGTAATCCGGTTTTAGTGACGTCTGCTTTATTGGTGGCCGCAACTTTGATCGGGTTGGGTGTCTATTTTGCGGGTGGCACCCAGACGCGCAGCACCCTCGAGGCTGAAAACCGATCTCAACCGAATGCGGGCGAAGCGGCGCGCGCTGTCGGGGCATCGGATCAGAACGCTGCACAAGCGGCGGCAGTGCAGCGGAAGGCTGCGGAGGAAGCAGAAGCCGCGCGGAGGCAGGCGGAGCAGCAAGCCGACGAGGAGGCGGCACAGAGGCAGGCGCAACAACAGGCCGAAGAGGAAGCGGCACAGAGACAGGCGCAGCAACAGGCTGAAGAGGAGGCGGCACAGAGGCAGGCACAGCAGAAGGCCGACGAAATAGCGGCACAGAGGCAAGCCCAGCAGAAGGCCTCCGAGGCAGCGTCGCAGAGACTGCCGCAGCCTGACTCGGCTCAAATCGGCTCACCACAGATCGCCGAGGCACAGCGTCTGTTGACATCGATGGGCCTGAACACCGGCGCCACCGATGGCAGGATCGGTCCGCGGACGCAGCTGATGGTTAGGGCATACCAGTTGGCCGTCGGCCAACCATCGACGGGTGAACTGACGACAACGCTGTTGGATTCGCTACGCCGCACACCGCCTCCGGCGGCGGCGAGGGCGAAGAGCCTGTTCACATTGGCTGCGGAGGCGCGTAGCGCGGGACGGTCAAGCGATGCAGCTCGTCTGTATGAGGCAGGGCTGAATTTGGCACCGACTGATCCAGACGGGTTGCTGGCGCTCGGGGATCTCCGTCGCGACCGTCGCGACTTCGATGGGGCTAGGCAAGCGTATGAGTTGCTCGAGCGCGGGCAAGGCCGGACGGCAGGCATTGCCCGCGAGCGGCTCGCCGGCTTGCCAAATCAGCGGGCGACTTCAAACGATACTGCCTCTCAAGGTTCCGCGCATACACCTTCGGGAGGCAGCAACGGCATCTCCTCGGCTCCGATCATTAGGACACCACCGAGTGCCGAGACGGGAATGCCATTCGATGGCGTCTATAGCGGATCGCAGCAGGTAACCGGGTTCAGCAATCCGGGCTGCCGTTCAAGCATTCCTCTTACGGTGGTAGTGCGTGGAAACAAGCTGTCCTTCTCGAAGGACCTCACTGTTCCGGTGGGGGGTGACGGGTCCTTCAGCGGCTACTCTTCAATCGGAGGCACACCACCCGTGGCGCAACACCTGACGGGCAAGATCCAGAACGGCAATATCGAGGCAGAGACGACGAATCCGTTCTGCAAATATCATATCGCTCTCAGGAAGACAGGTTGATTCGGGTCTTTACCCGTCCAGTTCGCTCCCCGTCGGCTCCATATGCGGGGTCTGATTCCTCTGCTGGCGGAGATGCGACAGCTGATCGTACATCTGCCGCCGAGCGCGGTTCTGATTGCCGAGAGGACGGTGCTCCGGCAGGCAATGCCAGGGGTTGAGTGACAGGACCTTGGCAAATGTCGTGTGGGCGGGCGTATCGATCCGCTGCATCGGTATGTGCACCGTCGCTGCCGGAATGAACGGCGACAGTTTCTCCGGCCATCGCACCGACGCGTTCTCGATCGGCATCAGATGTGGGTCGGTCTGCACCTGCACCAGGAGATCGAATTCCACGTCCTGCTGCGCCAGCGTCGCGGCCATGTTGTCGCGCAGGTAATTGGGCGGCACCCGGCCGAACGGAACGCCGGGAATCCGGGTGCTCACCTTCGATCTGGGAGCAAATGAATACATCATCGCCTGCCCCTCCCCAAGAAGGTAAGGGACACAACTCCAGTAACGCGTACCAAGCGGATTGTACAGCGTCTCGTTCCACAGACCCTGCATGAAGAAATCGAGCAGGTGAGGATCGAGCGGGTTCAGGAAATAGAACACCGGCATGGCACGAAAGCTCCACCACTGCAGCTTGGCGTTCTCGCGCGTGTTCGGCGTAACAAAGCTCGGCGTCGAGACTGTCAGGAAATCCTGGGTGAACTTCTCGTCGTCCATCAGCTTCGGCCCTGGGACGTCCATGAGCTTCATGGTCATGCTGCCGAAGCCGACATCGTCCATGTCCGGGGGAAGATTTGGACCTGGGCCCGAGAAACGAACAAACGCCGGAAATGTACGCGGCGTCGCAAAGACGCCGTGCCGCAGGTGTGTGGGCAGTCCGTCACGGATGATCACCTCGGCGCGAACGATGCCATGGGTCTTGGTGTTGCCACCACGTTCGTAGTTACCCGGCTGGTAAGCGCGCTCCATGTATCCGCCGAATGCCGCGGTGATCGAGGCGAGGCTTTCCGGCTCGTCGGGATCGACGCGTTCCTCCGCAAGTCCGAGCCCCTCGTTCGGGCGTCTGCGGTTGATCAGGTATTGCAGCAGCGCGGCCACTGGTTCCCGCAACGCCTGGTTGAGCCCGCGGCGAAAGAACGGCTCGAGACGACGCTCGCCGTGCAGCCCCGCCTCAAGCGCGCGATGCAGGGAGAGCAGCAGTTTCGCCCGCAGCCCGACGGGCGGCGGGTAGGGGACGACCGCCCAGGGACTGCCGCCGATCATGGCGCGGCACGACGCGTCGATGAAGGCGGTTCAGTAGATGTCGAATACATAGGTGAGATCCAGGTCAAAGACGCTACCGGGGGATCAGAGGACACATGCACTGTATCTTGTCAGCTTAGTCGCCGATTTGGGGGGTCGACAACCGTAGGCTGCACGAATTGCCGGCGCACATTGCGGGGTGCCACGCCCGCCTGTACCACGGCTGCGCAACCGGAAGGACCGGGCATGGACAAGGATGAACTGACGAAGTGGGCGCTGGCGAATGGTTGGCAGATGATCGCCGGCTGCCCGAGCCTCACCAAGCCGTCGGCGCCGAAGGAGGCGATCGTGCGCATGGTGTTCAAGGCGACGGTGGTGAACCTCGAGGTGAAAAAGCCGGCCGGGAAATGGGAGAAGGTCTCCGGTCAGAGCTACGCGAAGGTGCAGCCCGACCCTGACACCGCGTTGCCCCTCGGTCTCGGCTTTGACACCATACCCAGCTTCACCGCGCTCATGCGGGAGAACAAGGACCGCATGGCGTTTGCGAGGATGACGGGGAGCCCCAAGTCCTAGCGGATCACTTGCGGCGGCCCTTACGAGCCGCGTAGCGCGCGTCGCGAGCCAATTTCTGCTCCCGCTCCAGCGCGGCGGCAGCCGCCTTTTCCCGCGCGATGCGGGCCGCCTCTTCGGCCGCCCGGGCCTTCTCCTCGGCGGCCAGCTTCGCCGCCTCGGCCGCACGTGCTGCCCAGCGCTCGGCGTTGCGCGCCTCGCGGGCGGCGCTGATTGCCTTCAGTTGCTCCTGTCGTTCGCGCATCGCCGGACTGTCGGGCGCCGGCCGGGCGCGGAACTTCGCCAGCAGCGCAGCCTTCGCATTCGCCGCGGCGGTCAGTCGTTCATCGAACTTGTCGTGCTTGGGTGCCTTCATCCGAGCAATTTAGCGGGAACCGCGGCGTGCAGGTAGGCGGCCGGTCAGCCCGGGGTCCAGGCGGCGAAGCACAACCAGGCGATCGGTGCCACTACCGCAATTAGTTGCAGGGCGGACGTTTTGCGGTTTGACTGCTGAGCGTCGACGACCGACCGCCGGGTCCTCGCTTCGCTGCTTGTGAGCTACCTCACATGCAACGGCTTGGGTCGCGTGCAGCGTAGGTTCTTCCTGTCGACATCTTGGCCTGGGGGACGACCAATGAGGCGAGCTTCACTCTTGATCGCGATCGGACTCGTTTGGGCCACAACGGTTCCGGCAGCCGCCCAGCAGATCTCCGGCTCTGGTTCCACGTTCGTCTTTCCCATCCTGGCAAAATGGTCGGACGCGTACCAAAAGGCTGGTCACGAACGCATCGAATATCAGCCGATCGGGTCAAGTGGCGGGCTGACGGAAGTCAAAGCGGGCGTTGTGGACTTCGGCGTGTCCGACGCCCCACTTGATGGTTATCAGTTGTTGCGAGACGGACTTGCACAATTTCCGGTGGTGATCGGTGCTATCGTGCCCGTGGTAAACCTTGACGGCATCACTGCGGGTCAACTTCGCTTCACTGGCCAGCTGCTCGCCGACATCTATCTTGGCAAGGTGAGGAACTGGAGCGATCCGGCCATCGCCGCCATCAATCCGAGTATCAGCCTGCCAGACCGAGCAATCCTGGTTGTGCACCGGACCGATGGATCGGGCACCACATACAACTGGACAGATTACCTCTCGAAGGTGAGCGGTGAATGGAAGGCCAGGGTGGGCTCCGGCACGATGGTGGCCTGGCCGACAGGAGCCGGCGGCAGAGGCAATAGCGGTGTTGCGGACAACGTCGCTCGTGTGAAGGGTGCGATCGGATACATCGAATATGGCTACGCACAGCGTAAGAAGCTGGCATATGCACTCGTCAGAAACCGGGCCGGGAACTTCGTTCAGCCGGATATGTCAGGCTTTCAGGCCGCGACAGCCGACATCGATTGGACGCGGGAACGCGATTTCAACGTTTCGCTGACCGATGCACCGAGGGCGGATGCCTATCCGGTCATGGCCGCGTCCTTCGCACTGATCCACAAATACGCGAAGGGCGGCGCGCACAGCCGTGACGTTCTGGCGTTCTTCCAGTGGGCGTTGGAGCATGGGCGCGACATGGCCACCTCGCTGGACTACCTGCCGTTGCCCCCGCCACTTGTGCAGGAAGTCGAGGACTACTGGAGCGCGGAATTGGGACCTGACGCCGAAGGACCTTCGTTGACCCGGGCTTCACGGACCCCAGGCTGACCAACCGCTCGTGAACATCATCGCGCTATCCGTCGATGGGCATGCCCAGTGCAATGCGGCCGGCGAGCACCTGCTGCTCCTTGGCGCGGATCGGATGGTAGCGCGCCGCCTGTATGTCACGCAGGCGCCGCTCCAGCCCGGCAACGCGATAGAAGCCCTTGCCACCGGCAAGTTCCATCGCGCGGTCAACGCAGCGCAGCATGGCGTCGCCGGCAAGCGTGCGAGCGGTGAACACTACGTTCGTCACCGCCTCGCCCGGTGCAGCGTCCGCGCCGAGTTCGACCATGTGCTCCACGGCGAGACGCGCGGCAGTCAGTTGATTTTCCACCTCGCCGGCCATTAGCTGCACCAGCTTGTCCCCACGCTTCGCCGCCGGTACCAAACCGAGAGCAATATCGCGGGCGGCCTCCGCGACACCGAGGTAAACCGAATAAACCAGGGGAAAGGCGATCAGACCAGCGAGATGAACGGCGGGATGCCAGACCCCCTTCGGCCGGCGAGCGGCGACCGCCGCGTCGGGCACGAAGACGTTCTCAAACAGCACGTCGTCCGATCCGGTCGCGCGCATGCCCAATGTCCGCCAGTTCGATGCGGTGCGGACGCCCTTGGCCTCCACAGGCACCGAGAAGTGCAGCACAGTCGGACCTGACTCCGGATCATCGTATACCGCGCTGGTGGCCAGGGCGGTGCCCGCGGGCATGGCCGAGGCGAAGGGCTTGCGTGCCGTGATGCGAAAGCCGTCCGGTACGCGTTCCGCGGTGCCGAGACTGTCCAGCCAGTCATTCCCGCCGGTGCTGATCAGCACCATCTGCTCCGCCGCCACGCGCTGCAGCAACGGCGCGACCGGCGCATCCATGTGCTTCCAGGTCCAGACGGTTCGGGCGACCGTGTGCGTGTGCATCGACAGCGCGAGCGCGGTCGAACCGCAATGATGCGCGAGCACACGCAGGAATGCCGCGAGTTCACGATAGGATGCACCCCCGCCGCCGAACTCGGCGGGAACGGCAGCGGAGAATACGCGGTGCTGCTTCAGTTCGGCGTAGTTCTCCGCTGCGAATGTGTCAAACTCATCCAACGCGGCGGCGCGCTCCGCGAAGCGGAGGCCGAGCGTCTCTGCCAGCGCGGGCCAGTCCCGCGCCGAATCCGAAGCGGCCATTGTTGCCACGACAGCCTCCCTTGATCATTGCAGACAGGGTGGCTGCGCCGCCTCTCACAAAGCAAGTTTGAAAAATGAACTTGCGCGACGGCCGGCGGCGCAACTATGGCTGTTACAAAAGCAAATACAGGGGGACGCCGCAGATGCAGGGATATGGCCAGTTCTGCCCGGTGGCGAAGGCGCTCGAACTTGTCGGCACACGCTGGACGCCGCTGGTGCTGCGCGAGCTGCTTGCCGGCAGCCGGCACTTTTCTGACCTCCAGCAGGGCGTGCCGCTGATGTCGCGCTCGCTTCTCGCTCAGCGGCTCAAGGAATTGGAGGCAGCGGGACTGCTGAGCGCAACGGAGAAGAAGGCAGGCCGAGGGTATGAATACGCGCTGACGCCGGCTGGCGCGGCCATGGAGTCGGTGATCGAGGCGCTCGGCGTGTGGGGAACGGCGTACGCGCAGGCGCGTATCGGGCCGGAGGACTGCGACCCGAACATGCTGTTCCTTGCGATTGGTCGTCACGGCGACCTATCTGTGCTGCCCCGCCGGCGATTCGTGATTCGGTTCGAATTCCGCAACCTGCCGAAAAGCCGGCGCAGCCTGACGACGTGGTGGCTGGTCTGGGATCGCGGTGCGTTGGATGCATGCGTCACCAATCCGGGCTTCGAAGTCGATCTGGTGGTGAATGCCGCGATCGATGTGCTGGTAAAGGTCTGGATGGGCAGCATCGGTCTGGCGGAGGCGAGGATGTCGGGTGCCATCCGCTTCGAAGGGGCCCCGAAGGCGAGGGACAGTTTCATACATATGCTCGATCTGCGTCCGACACCGTGCGTCAAGTCGTTCAACTACGGACCGCCGCAGGCTGCGTGATGCCAGCCGCACTGTCGGATGACCGTTCTCGACCCAACGCTATCGCGCGGGCGAGCCACGAGTCAGCAACAGAAGCGGCGTGACGATGACGGCAAGGACGAGCATCAGTTTGAAGTCGTCGATGTAAGCGATGATCGCGGCCTGCCGCGTCACTTCCTGGTTGAGCATGACCGCACCCTGCATCGACCCGGGGTTCCAGAAGTGAGCGGCGGCCCCCGCCTGCAGGGCGCGATTGAACGGGTTCACATCGGCGGACAGGATCGCGTGATTGACCTGCGTATTGGTCTGCAGCAGCGCGCCGGTGATGGAAATGCCGATGGCGCTGCCGAGATTGCGCATCAGACTATAAATGCTGGTGGCCTCCGTCCGTATCGCCGCTGGCAGCGTCGCGAACGCAATGATGTTGATGGGAATTGCGAGGAAGCCGATGCTGAGGCCTTGCACAAAGCCTGCGGTGACCACACTCGATTGAGGAATGTCAGGGGTCCACAATGTCATCTGGTACAGCGCATAAGCGCCAATCATGAAGCCCGCGCCTACCAGCAGGCGTGCGTTCACCTTGCCAATCACCCGGCCGCAGATCAGCGCGGCGACCATCAGACCAGCACCGCGCGGCGCCAGTACCACACCGGCGGTGATAACGGGATAGTCCATCAGCGTCTGCAGATAGGGCGCGAGCAGCGCCAGCGACGCGTACATGATCAAACCCATGATGGCGTAAAGAAGCGCACCGACAGTGAAGTTCCGGTCGGCAAACAGCTTCGGCGAGAGGAACGGACGTGGCGCCAGAAAGAACTGGACGAGAAAGATGTAGAAACAGAACCCCGCGATGCAGGCTTCCAGGGTGATCTCGCGGGAGCTGAACCAGTCCAGCGTTTCGCCGCGGTCCAGCATCATCTGGAAAGCGCCGATCGCCAGGCTCAAGGCGCCGAAGCCGAGCCAGTCGAGCTTGGCCGCGCCGCTATGCGAGCTTTCCCTCAGGAATGTCAGCAGACCGATCGCGGTCAGCACACCGAACGGGACGTTGATGTAGAACACCCAGCGCCAACTGTAGTTATCGGTCAGCCACCCGCCGAGGATCGGGCCGCAGATAGGGCCCATCATTACGCCCATGGTCCACAGGCCCATCGCGCGGGCCCGTTGCTCCGGCGGGTAGAGCTCGTACATCACCGACTGCGACAACGGCACCAGGGCCGCGCCGAACATGCCTTGCAGAACCCGGAAGATCACGATCTCGCCCAGCGACTGTGCCAGGCCGCACAGCGCGGAGGCGATGGTGAAGCCGACGACGGCGGTGACGAACAGGCGGGTGCGGCCGAAGCGCGCGGCAAGGAAGCCGGTGGGCGCCGTCATGATCGCCGCCGCTACGATGTAGCTGGTCAATACCCAGTTGATCTCTTCCTGGCTGGCCGACATCGTGCCCTGCATGTAGGGCAACGCGACATTGGCGATGGTGCTGTCGAGCGATTGCATCAGCGTCGCCAGGACGGTGCAGATCGTCACCAGCATGCGGTTAGCCGGGACGGGCGACGGCAGCTTTGGTTCCTGTGTCGTGCGCAATTCCGCCGCAGACGCGCTCACCCGTCCTGGCCCTGCTGCTTCGCCAGGTTCAGGCAGATGCGCTCCAGCACCCTCGTGGCGGTTTCGAGTTCGTCGTCGGTCAGTCCGGTGAGGGTCGCGTTCCGCACCTCGCGCGAGATGGCTTCCACTTGCTCGACGATCGACAATCCGCGTCTTGTTGGAACGATGATCCTTGCCCTGCGGTCGCCGTCTTCTTCACGACGCTCGACCAGCTCGGATGCCTCGAGTGCATCGAGCAAGCGCACGACCGACGAGCCGTCCAGGATCAGCGCGGCTGCGAGATCCTTCTGCCGCATCGGCACCGGCGCGCGCGCGAGATAGATCAGTGGCAGCCAAGTGGCTTCGGTGAGGCCGAACGGCTGCAGGCGGCGATCGACGGCGCGCCGCCATTGCCGCGCCGCGCGGGCCACGAGGGGCGCGAAGCCGTCGCGAAGCTCTTGCCGGCGCTTCTGCATGGCACCACCAGATCGATGATACGCCAATATATGGCGTACCATATATCTCTGCAAGCCAAACAGACCTCAGTCTGAAAGCGGCCAACAGGCCGGTGTGTCACTCGACCGTCGTGGGCTTGGTTTCCCACGACGGCCGAGACTGAACCGCTACGTGCCGATGCCGCCCACCGCGAGGTACTTGATCTCCAGGTAGTCCTCTATCCCGTATTTCGATCCCTCGCGTCCCAGACCCGACGACTTCATGCCGCCGAACGGCGCGACCTCGGTGGAAATAATCCCTTCGTTGATACCGATAATGCCGTACTCCAGCGCCTCGGCCACGCGGAAGATCCGCCCGATGTCGCGCGCATAGAAATACGACGCCAGACCGAACTCCGTGTCGTTGGCGAGTTTGATCGCCTCCTCCTCGGTCTTGAAGCGGAACAGCGGCGCCACCGGACCGAATGTCTCCTCATGGAAGATCATCGCGTCGTTCGGCACATTCGCGAGAATCGTCGGCTGGAAGAACGTTCCGCCCAGCGCATGACGCTTGCCGCCGGTCACCACCAAGGCACCACGCTTCAGCGCGTCCGCTATATGCTCCTCCACCTTCTTCACCGCATCGGCATTGATCAGCGGACCCTGGCTCACGCCGGGCTCCATGCCGTTGCCGACCTTCATCGCCTCCACCGCAGCCTTCAGCTTGGCGGAGAACGCGTCATACACACCGTCCTGCACCAGGATGCGGTTGGCACAGACGCAGGTCTGTCCCGTGTTGCGGTACTTGCTAGCCATCGCGCCCGTCACCGCCGCGTCGAGATCGGCGTCGTCGAACACGATGAACGGTGCGTTGCCGCCCAGCTCCATGCTGGTCTTCTTGATCGTCGGCGCGCATTGCGCCAGCAGTTTCGCACCGACCTCGGTGGATCCGGTGAACGTCAGCTTGCGCACCAGCGGATTGGAGGTGAGTTCAGCGCCCGTCTCGCCTGACGGTCCGGTGATCACGTTGCAAACACCTGCCGGCATGCCTGCGCGCTCTGCCAGTACTGCCAAAGCAAGCGCAGAGAATGGCGTCTGGCTCGCCGGACGGATCACGCCGGTGCAGCCTGCCGCCCATCCCGGACCCGCCTTGCGCGTGATCATTGCGGCTGGGAAATTCCACGGCGTGATCGCGGCGAACACACCGATCGGTTCCTTCAGCACCAGTATGCGTCGGCCGTTGGCGTTGTGCGGGATCGTGTCGCCGTAGATACGCTTGCCTTCCTCGGCGAACCATTCGATGAAGCTGGCGGCGTAGGCGATCTCGCCCTTGCTCTCCGCCAGCGGCTTGCCCTGTTCCGCGGTCATGATCACCGCGAGGTCGTCGGCGTTCGCCAGCATCAGGTCGTTGATCTTGCGCAGGATCGCCGCGCGGTCCTTCGCCAGCATTGCGCGCCACGCACCTTGCGCGCGATGCGCCGCCTCGATGGCGCGCCGTGTCTCGGCGGCGCCCAATGCCGGAACCTCGCCGATCGCCTCGCCGGTCGCGGGGTTCTTCACCACGATCGTCCGGTCGCTGTCGGCTTGCACCCATTTGCCGTCGATGTAGTTGGCCTGACGGAACAGCGTCGGGTCCTTCAACGGCAGCGGAGAGGTTGGATTAAGCATGGCGGGTCCTCCTTGCCCTGGCCCCCGCCTTCGCGGGGGTGACGACCCGCAAGATAGGGCGGCCGGAGCGGAGTGTCAGGGCCCCGGCCGCCGACGTGTCACCAGCGACCGACCGGCGGTGTCGTCTCCGGGCGCAGGCGATAGCCGCCGTTCTCCGTCACCAGCAGCGACGGGTTCGCCGGATCGGCCTCGATCTTTTGGCGCAGCCGATAGATGTGCGTTTCCAGCGTGTGGGTCGTCACCGTCGCGTTGTAGCCCCATACCTCGTGCATCAGGATCTGCCGGTTCACTGCTGACTCTGAGCGGTAGAGGTACTTGAGCACCGCCGTTTCCTTGTCGGTCAGGCGAATGCGCCGGTTCTTGGCGACGTCCTGCAACAGCTTCTTCGCAGGCCTGAAGGTGTACGGCCCGACGGGGAAAACCGCCTCCTCGCTGCGTTCGAAGATGCGCATCTGCGCGCGCAGGCGGGCCAGTAGCTCGCTGGCACGGAACGGCTTGGCAATGTAATCGCCCGCGCCTAAGTTCGAGCCCGCGGACCACGTCGGTCTCTTCGTTTGCGCCGGTCAGCATGATGATCGGCATGCTGTGTCCAGCCCGGCGCAGCCTGGCGCAGTAGTCGCGCCCGTCGCCGTCGGGCAGGCCGATGTCGAGGATCACTGCGTCGAAGTGCGCATCCTCTTGGCCGAGGAGTTTGTCAGCCGCCTCGATGCTCGCTGCCGTCGTCACAGTGAACTCGTTTGTCTCGTCGAAAAACTCGACCAGAATATTCCGCAGAGTCTCGTCGTCCTCGACGATCAGGATCGGTCTCCGATTCGGCATAAGCTGTCTCCCCATCAATGACGCATACGTCGCCGACGCACGTTTTGACCCTCGAAGGAAGCTGTGAGTTCGTGGCAAAATTCGGTCGGCGAACGGTCTCTTTGTCGTGAGTTTCAGCGCAGTGCCGGTTACAGGATCAAGACAACGCGATCACGCGGCGATGGCGCCGGCGACCTCATGTGCGCCGCCCCAGATCATTGTCACCGCGACATAGAGCACGATGGCGAGGCCGACCCAGGCGATCCATCGCACGCGTTCCAGCATGCTCGCTATCAGATTGGCCGCCACACCCATCAGAACCACCGACAGCAGTAGTCCGACCACCAGTACCCATGTGCTACCCTTCGCTGCCCCTGCCACGGCGAGGACATTGTCCAAGCTCATCGAGACGTCGGCGAGAATGATCTGGATCATCGCCTCCCCGAGTGTCTTGTCCTTGGCGGTCTTGACGGATTCGTGACCGCGCTGGCGGCGCAGTTCGCGGAACATCCGCCAGCAGACCCAGAGCAGCAGCAGACCGCCGGCGAGCAGCAGGCCGATGATCGCCAGAAGCTGCAGCGCGATGGCGCCCAGCGCGATACGGATCGCCGTCGCACCGAGAATGCCGACCAGGATGGCCGGGCGCTTCTGCTGCGCGCGCAGGCCGGCAACTGCCATGCCGACCACGATGGCGTTGTCGCCGGCCAGGGTGATGTCGATGATGATCACCTGCGCCAGCGCGGCGAGGTCGGTGGTCAGTGCGATCTGATCCAAGCGATGCGGCCCTTGTCAGCTACCGGCGCAACGGTCTAGCTGGCTGCCCACCAGGACGGGACAGGGCAGCGATGGTTCCCCGTTACACCAGACCCGAGATGGAGGCGATCTGGTCCGCTTCCAACCGCTATCGTATCTGGTTCGAGATCGAGGCACTGGCCGCCGAAGGAATGGCACGGATCGGTACGATCCCCGCGAGTGCGGCGCGCACGATCCGGGAGTGCGGGGGCGCGAAGGTCGCGGCGATCAGCCAGGCCGACATCGATCGGATCGATGCGATCGAGCGCGAGACGCGGCATGACGTGATCGCATTCCTCACCTGGCTTGCAGAGGCTGTCGGCGAGGACAGCCGCTTCGTGCACCAGGGTATGACCAGCTCCGACGTGCTGGACACCTGCCTGTCGGTGCAACTCACCCAGGCGACCGACCTGCTGCTGAAGGACCTGGATGCGGTACTGGCGGCGCTGGAGACGCGCGCATTCGAGCACAAGTACACGCTGACCATCGGCCGCAGTCATGGCATTCACGCCGAACCGACGACATTTGGTTTGAAGCTGGCCGGCCACTATGCGGAGTTCGCACGTAACCGCGAGCGGCTGGTTGCCGCGCGGGCCGAGGTGGCTGTGGCAGCGGTTTCGGGTGCGGTCGGTACGTTCGCGCATCTCGATCCGCGCGTGGAGGAATACGTCGCCGCGCAGCTCGGGTTGACGCCGGAGCCGGTCTCCACCCAGGTGATCCCGCGCGACCGCCACGCGATGTTCTTCGCCACGCTTGCGGTGATCGCCAGCGGTATCGAGCGTCTGGCGACCGAGGTGCGGCACCTTCAGCGCAGCGAGGTGCGCGAGGCCGAGGAGTTCTTCCATCCCGGCCAGAAGGGCTCCAGTGCGATGCCGCACAAGCGCAACCCGGTGCTGAGCGAGAACCTGACGGGTCTCGCGCGCGTGGTGCGCGCCGCCGTGGTGCCGGCACTGGAGAACGTGGCGCTCTGGCACGAGCGGGACATCAGCCACTCCGGCGTCGAGCGGGTGATCGCGCCGGACGCGACGACCGCACTGGATTTCGCATTGGCGCGTCTGGCCGGGATGATGCAGCGGCTGGTGGTGTATCCGGAGCGGATGGCAGCGAACCTGGAGAGCCTCGGCGGCGTGGTTCATTCCGGTGAAGTGCTGTTGGCGCTGACGCGGGCAGGGATTTCGCGCGAGGACGCATATGCCATCGTGCAGCGAAACGCGATGGCGACGTGGGAGAAATTGGGCACGCCGGAGGGGAGGAGTTTTCGCGCCAATTTGCTGGCGGATCCGGAGGTCTCCCGTCGAGTCTTAGCGGCGGAGCTCGACACGGCAATGGATGCCAAGATGCACCTGAACGCGGTGGATGCAATTTTCGGGCGGGTGTTCGGGAAGTGAAAGGAAGAGAGACAATGCCCGACCTGGTCGGCACCTGGCGTCTGGTTGGAGCGGTCGCGCGCGATTCGGAGGGCCGCCCGCTGCCTCTGCCATACGGTCCGCAAGCGATCGGCCGCATCGTGTTCACTGCCGACCAACGCATGATGGCCGCACTGTCGGATGGACGCGCCGATCTGCCAGCCGGCACCAAGCGCGAGTACGGTGGTTACTGCGGCAACTACACGTTCGACGGCACCACGCTCGCCACCAACGTCGATGCCGCGCCCAATCCGGCGCTCGTTGGCACCGTCCAGACTCGCGGCGTGCGCTTCGAAGGTGACAGGATGGTCCTGCGGCCGCCGCCGCGAGACATCGATGGCGTGATGCACCACCGCGAACTGACCTGGGAGCGCATCAGCGCGGTCTAGTCCCGTGTGCACAGTCGTCCTGCTGATGCGCCCCGGCCATCCCTGGCCGTTGGTGTTCGCGGCCAACCGCGATGAGATGTTGGATCGCGCCTGGGACCTGCCCGCTGCGCACTGGCCGGACCAGCCAGGCATCACCGCCGGGCGCGACCGGTCCGGTGGCGGCACCTGGATGGGCATCAACCGGAATGGCGTGGTCGCCGCGGTGCTGAACCGACCCGGCAGTCTCGGGCCGGCTGCTGGCAAGCGGAGCCGTGGCGACCTGCCGCTGCTGGTGCTGGCCCACCGATCGGCCGGTAAAGCCGCTGCGGCCGTCACCGCCTTGGACGCCGGCGCCTGGCGCAGCTTCAACCTGGTCCTGGCGGACCGGGCTGGAGCGTTCTTTGTCCGCGGCCTCGGCCATGGCCGACCGGATGCGCAGCAGTTGGCCCCGGGCCTGCACATGATCACCGCCCATGATCCGGACGACATGGAAAGCCCCCGAGTTGCCCGGCATCTGGCGCGGTTTCAGGGGGCAGAAGCGCCCGGGCCGACCGCGGACCCGATCCAAGGGTGGCGGGCGTGGCAGGACATCCTGACCGACCGAACCGGCGAGCCGGGCGAACAGATCAATGTCGTGCCTCGTGGCGGGTTCGGCACCGTCTGTTCGTCACTGCTGGCCATTCCCCAAGCAGGGCCGCCGATCTGGCTGTTTGCCGCCGGCCCGCCGCACGAGGCGCCCTTCCAGGCCGTCCCCTGACAACCCCCCGGCATGGCGGCCCCGGCCATGCGCTGCTATATCCGGAGGGCCGCCCCGGCCTGCCTGGCTGGACGGCGTACCGCCCAAGAGAGGATCGTGATGGCCCGCCGCCGCCAGCTCTACGAGGGGAAGGCAAAAATCCTGTTCGAGGGGCCGGAGCCCGGCACTCTCGTCCAGTACTTCAAGGACGACGCGACGGCGTTCAACGCCCAGAAGAAGGGCGTGATCACCGGCAAGGGCGTACTGAACAACCGCATCAGCGAATACCTCATGATGCGGCTGGCCGAGATCGGCATTCCCACCCACTTCGTCCGTCGCCTGAACATGCGTGAGCAGCTCATTCGCGAGGTGGAGATCATTCCCCTCGAGGTCGTGGTTCGCAACGTCGCGGCGGGCAGTCTGTCGAAGCGGTTGGGAATTCCCGAAGGCACGCGGCTGCCGCGGTCGATCATCGAATACTACTACAAGAACGACGCGCTCGAAGACCCGATCGTGTCCGAGGAGCACATCACCTGCTTCGGCTGGGCCAACGCCGCCGATGTCGACGACATCGTCGCGCTGACTCTGCGCATCAACGACTTCCTCTCCGGCCTTTTCCTCGGCGTCGGCATCACGCTCGTGGACTTCAAGCTCGAATTCGGCCGGCTGTGGGAGAACGAGGAGATGCGCATCGTCCTCGCCGACGAGATCAGCCCGGACAATTGCCGGCTGTGGGACTCGAAGACCAATGACAAGATGGACAAGGATCGCTTCCGCCAGGACCTAGGCAAGGTCGAGGAGGCGTATCAGGAGGTCGCCAAGCGCCTCGGCATTTTGCCGGAAGCCGGCGTGCGCGACATGAAGGGTCCGGAGCTGATGCAGTGAAGGCCACCGTGACGGTGATGCTGAAGCCTGGCGTGCTGGACCCACAGGGCAAGGCCATCGGTCACGCGCTTCACACTTTGGGGTTCGGGACCGTCGGCGAAGTGCGGGCGGGGAAGGTGATAGAACTCGAGCTCGCGGAGAGCGATCCGGAACGCGCCCGCGTTGCGGCCGACGAGATGGCGCGCAAGCTGCTGGCGAACACGGTGATCGAGAGTTACCAGGTGTCCGTGGATGTGTAGCGCTACTCCTCCCTCCCCCCAGGGGAGGGGGAAACATTCCGCCGCCACCACGCCGGACCACCGTCGATGAAAACCGGCGTGATCATCTTCCCTGGCATCAACCGCGAGCGCGACATGATGATCGCTCTGCGCCGCTCCGGCGGAGAGCCGCGCATGATCTGGCACAAGGAGACCGATCTCGCGGGCCTGGACCTGATCGTGCTCCCTGGCGGCTTCTCTCACGGCGACTACCTGCGCTGCGGCGCAATGGCCGCCCATTCACCGGTGATGGCTGCAGTGCGCGGACACGTCGCGCGGGGCGGCTATCTTCTTGGCGTGTGCAACGGCTTCCAGATCCTGACCGAGGCCGGCCTGTTGCCCGGCGCCCTCCTCCGTAACGCCTCGCTGCGCTTCTTGTCGGTGGACTGCCATCTGCGCGTCGAGCGCACGGACGCCGTCTTCACTTCCCAATACCAGCGCGGACAGGTATTCCGCGCGGTGATGGCGCATGGCGATGGCAACTACTTCGCCGACGAGGCGACGCTCGACCGACTCGAAGGCGAGGGGCTGGTGGCGTTGCGCTACGCGACTCCCTCCGGCGATGCAACACCGGAAGCCAATCGCAACGGCAGTGCACGCTCCATCGCCGGCATCCTCTCGCCAAACCTGCGCGTGCTCGGACTGATGCCGCACCCCGAGGACCTTGTGGATCCGCTGATGGGCGGCACCGACGGCAAGCCGCTGTTCGACGCGTTGGCCGTAGCGTAGCCCCTAGAGGAAGATCTGGGCGGCGGAGATGCACAGACCGGGGAGCGCTTCGACCTCCAGTGTACCTGACGTGTCCACCGAGGTGATCGAGTTGTATCTGCCGTTGCTCAGGTTGCGGTGAACCAGCACGCGATTGCTGGTCAAGTCCACCACCCAGAACTCGCGGATACCCCCCCGTGCGTAGAGTTCCAGCTTTGCCCCAAGATCGAACTCCAAGCTCGAGTCTGCGACCTCGATCAGCAGATAGACATCGGCAGGTCGCGGGTGCGCGTTTGGATAACCCTGCCAAGGCTTGCGCAGCAGGGTGACGTCCGGCTGTGGTTCGGAGGTATCGTCCAGCACGATCGGGTTCTGCACGCGCGCCGAAGCGCGGCCCGCAGCCGCCATTACCAGCAGTTCAGTTAATGCATCCACCGCGAGCGCATGGCGTGGCCCAATCGGTGACATGTCAACCAGTTGCCCTTCCAGCAGCTCGATGCGATCGTCCTCGCTCAGGATTCCGGCCTCGCCCAGCCGGTGATAGTCGCGCACTGTCAGCCGATGCCGCGGTACCTCATAGCGGCTGAGAACATCGGTTTGGTGTACGTCGTCCATGTGCACAGATTAGCGCGTTTGTCGGCGGAATGGCACCCCGGTACCACTGGCTACCGCGCGTAAGCCGGCCCGACGTAGGGAATGCTGGCAAACTTGCCGAACCATCACCTTTGGCGCCCCGACTGCATTCTCCCTGATGGTCGGCAGCGATGGGAGGCTCCGGGGGCGCCAGGACGCAAGAGCTTTCGTAGGGTGGCACTGCACAATGCGACTGGACTATATCAGTCCAACAGCAAAGCCGACGCTCTATGCCAGACACCACCAGTCCGGACTACGCCGTCTCCCAGGCACTCGCCGCCGAATTCGGCCTGAATGCCGAAGAGTATGCGCGCGTCCTGGAGATCATGGGGCGCACGCCGACGCTGACCGAACTCGGCGTGTTCAGCGTCATGTGGTCCGAGCACTGCAGCTACAAGTCCTCGCGTGTCTGGCTGCGGCAACTGCCGACCAAGGCGCCCTGGGTAATCCATGGCCCTGGTGAGAACGCGGGCGTGGTGGACATCGGCGATGGGCTCGCAGCCGTGTTCAAGATGGAGAGCCACAACCACCCGAGCTTCATCGAGCCTTACCAGGGCGCGGCGACCGGTGTCGGCGGCATCCTGCGGGATGTGTTCACCATGGGCGCGCGCCCGATCGCCAACCTGAACGCATTACGGTTCGGTTCGCCCGACAACCCGGTGACGAAGCGCACCGTCGATGGCGTGGTGCGCGGCATCGGCGGCTACGGCAACTGTGTCGGCGTGCCAACGGTCGGAGGCGAGATCAACTTCCACCCGGCCTATGACGGCAATCCGCTGGTCAACGCGATGACCGTCGGCATCGCGCGGAAGGATCGCATCTTTCTTTCCACCGCGGCCGGCGTCGGCAATCCCGTAGTGTATGTCGGCTCGAAGACCGGGCGGGACGGCATCCACGGTGCCACCATGGCCTCGGCCGAGTTCGCCGCCGACGCGGAGGAGAAGCGGCCGACTGTGCAGGTCGGCGATCCATTCACCGAGAAGCTGCTGATCGAGGCATGCCTCGAACTGATGGCGACCGACGCGATCGTCGCCATCCAGGATATGGGCGCCGCCGGCCTGACCAGTTCGTCGGTCGAGATGGCCGGCAAGGGCGGCGTCGGCATCGAGCTCGATCTCGACCAGGTGCCGGCGCGCGAGACCGGCATGACCGCCTACGAGTTCATGCTGTCGGAGAGCCAGGAGCGCATGCTGATGGTGTTGCGTCCCGATCGTGAGGACGCGGCGCGCGCCATCTTCGACAAGTGGGAACTGGACTTCGCGGTGATCGGCCGCCTGACAGATACCGGCCACATCGTCGTGCGCCATCATGGTGTCGTGGAGGCCGACATTCCCCTGTCGCCGCTCAACGAGCAGTCGCCGCTGTATCACCGTCCGACTGCGGAGACCCCGAAGCAGCCGCAGATCAACCCGACCAGGATCGAGGACCGCGCCGGGCTGACCGCGGCGCTGTGGAAGCTGGTCGCCTGTCCCGATCTCGCGTCCCGCGCCTGGGTATGGGACCAGTACGACAGCACGGTCGGCGGCCAGACGGTGAAGCGGCCCGGCGCGGCAGACGCCGCGGTGGTGAAGTTGGAGGGGTTGTCCCGTGCCCTGGCGGTGACCACCGACTGCACGCCGCGCTACTGCGCCGCCGATGCGGAGGTTGGCGGGTCCCAGGCGGTGGCCGAGGCTTGGCGCAACCTGACGGCGGTGGGTGCGCGCCCTCTTGCGCTGACCGACAACATGAACTTCGGCAACCCTGAACGGCCCGAGATCATGGGTCAGTTCGCCGCCGCGATCCGCGGCATGGCAACCGCCTGCGAGGCGCTCGACTTCCCGGTCGTCTCCGGCAACGTCAGCCTCTACAACGAGACGCGCGATCCATCGGGCGCGGTGCGGTCGATCCTGCCGACGCCGGCGATCGGCGGCCTCGGTGTGCTGGACGATGCTGCGAAGGCGGTGGGCATTGCGTTGCAGCCGTGGCTCGATGTCGTGCTGATCGGTGTGACCAAAGGCTGGCTCGGCCAATCGCTCTGGCTGCGTGAGATCTCCGGCCGGGAGGATGGTGCGCCGCCCCCGGTGGACCTCGCGGCCGAGCGCGCCACGGGGGATTTCGTGCGCTCGCAGATTCTCGCGGGCAATGTCCGGGCCTGCCATGACGTGTCCGATGGCGGTCTGCTGGTCGCTGTCGCCGAGATGGCGATGGCCGGCCTGACGGGGGTGCGGGTCTTCACCGGGCCACGGGAAATCCCTGGCCATGCCTACTGGTTCGGCGAGGACCAGGGCCGCTATCTGCTGGCCGTTCCGGACGCCGCTTCCCTGATCCGTACAGCAGAGGCGGCCGGGCTGCCCGCCGTCCGCATCGGAACATCCGGCGGACAGGATTTGACACTGCCCGATGGGGGCACAATATCCGTGCGGGCGTTGCGCGCGGTGCACGAGCGCTTCTTCCCGTCCTGGATGGACGGCACCGGCTAACCGGAGGTATCGGCATGGCGATGGCGGCGAACGAGATCGAGGCGCTGATCAAGGCGGCGATCCCGGACGCACGCGTCACCGTCGAGGACCTGGCCGGCGACGGCGACCATTACGCCGCCACGGTGGTGTCGGAGCAGTTCCGCGGCATCCCGCGCGTGAGGCAGCATCAGATCGTCTACGCCGCATTGCGCGGCCGAATGGGGGGCGAGCTGCACGCCCTCGCGTTGCAAACCTCAGCCCCAGACTAGGAGTTTTCGGTATGGCCAACGACGTGTTCGAACGCATCCAGGGCGAAGTCAACGAAACGCCGGTGATGCTCTACATGAAGGGCACCGCGATGTTCCCGCAGTGCGGGTTCTCGGCGCGCGTGGTGCAGATCCTCACCCACCTGGGCGTGCCGTTCAAGACGGCCAACGTGCTGGAGGACGAGGAGCTGCGCGAGGGGATCAAGGAGTTCTCGCAGTGGCCGACCATCCCGCAGCTCTACGTTAAGGGCGAGTTCGTCGGCGGCTGCGACATCGTGATGGAGATGTTCCAGTCGGGCGAGCTTGGGACGCTGCTCGCCGAGAAGGGCATCGAGCACAAGACCGAGGCTTAATCTCCGCCGTTAAGGCTTTCTTCGTGAGCCGATGCGCACGCTGGTGATGTGCGCATCGGCGTTGTCATTCCTGCCTATAATGCCGCGGCCTGGATCAGCGACGCGATCGCGTCGGTGCTGGCGCAGACGCATCGCGACTGGGTGCTGGTTGTCGTCGATGACGGATCGACAGACGGGACCGCCGACGCCGTCGCAACTTTCGCTGATCCCCGCATTCGGCTCGTGCGTCAGCCGAATGCCGGCGTGTCGGCAGCGCGAAATCTCGGCATGACGGAGCTGCATGGCGGGGTTCTCCCCCTCCCCTTGCGGGAGGGGGGCGGGGGGAGGGGGCATGCCACCCTCTTCCTCGACGCGGACGACTGGCTGGCGCCGGACGGCCTGTCCCGACTTGCCGATGCCCTCGACGCCGCGCCGACCGCGATCGCCGCCAGCGGCGCATATACATTCGTCGGCACAAGCACCGTCCACACCCCGCCATTCGGCGACATCCTCCAACGGTTGCTGGTGCGCAACCTGTTCGCCAACGGCGGGCACCTGCTGGTGCGCACCGAAACGATACGCGCGGCCGGAGGCTTCCTCCCGGCACTCGCCTATGGAGAGGACTGGGAGTTCTGGATCCGCATTGCACTGCAAGGCCGCTTCGCCGCCGCACCCGGTCGCGCGCCGGTGGTGTTCATACGCCAGCACTCGGGCAGCGCATATCATCGCCTCGCCACTGACCCCGCCGCTTTCGCCCCCTGCATGGATGCGATTTTCGCCAATCCCGCCTTGCTCGCCCGCTTCGGCGCGCGGCGCCTGGCCGCAATCCGCCGGCGCACCGACGCCGAGAACCACTGGGTCATCGGCCGCGAGCTGGTCCGGCATGGCCACAAGCTGGGGGGCCTCGTCCGTCTGCACCAGTCAGTGCGGGCCCATCCAAGTGTCAAACGCGCATGCCTGCTTGCCATCGCGCATATGCTGCCGCTGGTTCCCTCGGCGTGGCGTGGTCCGTTCTGTCCTTATCAATTTACAAGTCAAGCAGCGCGGACCCGCACGAACTTCGCCTGCAGCGTGCCGACCAGTCCCTGCGGGAGGAAGATGATGAACACCACCAGCAGGCTGCCATAAATGATATTGTCCCACCCGACGGCGCCAGTGCCGAACCCGATCCGCAACGCCTCGGCCAGCAGGATGGTGATGAACGCGCCGATCGTCGGGCCGAGCAGCACATAAATCCCGCCAACCACCGCGGCGAACACCATCTGCAGCGACACCGAAATGCCGCTCACCGTATCGGGCGAGATGAACATCTGGTACTGGCAGTAAAGCGCGCCGGCGAACGCGGTCATCATTGCGCTGAGCAGCGTGATCTTCAGTTTCTCCCAGGTCACAAACACGCCCGCCGCTGCCGCCGCGTCCTCATCCTCGGCGATCGCCTCCAGCGCATAGCGCAACATGCTGCGCTCGACGCGATGGCGGATATAGAGCGCAACGCCCCACACCCCGAGCGCTATCAGATACCAGGTGACCTTGTCGGTGAACTGCAGAGCATAGATGGAACTGCCGCCGTTGTAGCGCTGCGGCGTATAGCCGAGTGAACCGCCGGTGATATCCCGCGTCGCGGTGATCACCTGCAGCACGATGGCACTGAGCGCCAGCGTCACCAGGGCGAAGTAGTGGCCCACGATGCGGAACCGGAAGCACGGCCACGCGATCACCAGCGCCACGACGGCGACGACGCACACGGCGATCGGAATGCCGATCCACGGCGTCAGATGGAAATGGTTCCACAGCAATGCGGTGACATACGCGCCGATCCCCATGAAGCCGCCATGGCCCAGCGAGACCAGGCCGAAGCGTCCCATCACCGACCAGGACGTGTACATCGACGACCAGATCAGGACGATCACGATCAGATGTAGTGGATAGGGCGCGTGATAGACGAAGGGCAGCGCCACCAGCGCCGCACCCACGATCCACGGCACCGCGCGGCTCACGTCCAATTCCGGGCGCGAGCCCGGCCTCCTCCCGTCATTGCCGCACTTGTTCCGGCCATCATGCGCGGCGGGTCAGCAGGCCCTGTGGACGGGCGAACATCATCGCGATAAAGAAGGCGAAGGCGAACACGTAGCCCCACTCGAGGTCGAGATAGAGTCCGCTCACCGAGATGATCTCGGCGAACACGAACGACGCGACGAAGCCGCCGACCATGTTGCCGAGCCCACCGAGTACGCAGATCATGAACGTAGTCGGCCCGAACGTGAGGCCAAGGAACGGGTGCACGTCGTACTGCAGCACCAGCAGTGTGGCGGCGAGACCTGCCAGCGCGCCGCCGATCGCCGATGTGATGATGTAGATACGGCGCGCATCGACACCCATCAGCGGCATGATCTGCCTGTCCTGCGCGATCGCGCGGATCGCCGTGCCGGTATAGGTGCGCGCAAGGAACAGATACAGCACCACCATCCCGGCAAGCGCCGCACCGAACGCCAGCAGCCGCGCGTAGCTGATGAACATATCCGACACCGTCAGCACCGGCAGGCGAATGCCGAGGTTGCGGAAGTCGATGCCGAACATGACCGTCGCGGCGCTCTGCAGGAAGAACAGCACGCCGCCCGTCGCGAGCAACTGGTTGATCGGCGCGGCGCCAAGCAGCGGAGCGATAACCAGCAGATGCAGCACGACGCCAAGCACGCCGACACCGCCGATGCAGATTACCGCGGCGATCAGGAACGGCACGTGATAGATCTTGAACAGGAAGAACATGCCGTACATGCCAAGCATGATCAGTTCGGCGTAGCAGATCCACACGACGTCGATCACGCCGAAGATCAGGTTCAGCCCCAGCGCCAGCAGTGCCAGCACGCCACCGAGCAGCACGCCGTTGATAAGCGCCTCAAGCAGATAGATGTCGAAGATGTCGAACATCAGTGGGTGGTGGTCGAAGACGAGTGCTTGCCGGCGGCGTAGCCCTGATTATAGGACGCCTGCTCGTTCTTCTTCACGTTGTCATAGATCAGCCCGCCTGCCAGGCCGGCCGCCGCGCCGGCAACTGCGCCCAGTGCGGCATTGCCGCCGATGGCACCCAACACCGCACCGCCCGCGGCGCCGATCCCAGTGCCGGTCACCGCGCGCTGCTGCGTCGTGCTCAGGCCCGAACATCCCGCCAGGGCAAGGCAGCCAACAAGCAACATGACAATGGTCGATTTCATTCGGTCCGCTCCTCTGCGATCACTTGCCACGCTTGCACGGGTACTTGCTGACGAGATAGCCGGTCACCCCGTCGGCAGGAGATTGGGTCATCGCCTGCGGTGTCGCCTTGGCCCACTGCACGAAGTCGGCGACCGCCTGATTGCGCGTGGTGGGTGCCGGATCGGGCATGCAGAACAGCTTGCCCATACGCTTTGCCGCATTCTCCTCTGTCAGAACATTATACACTCCGAGGGTGAAGCCGTGACAGAAGTTCAGTGCGGCTGTTCCCATCGGGTCCGATGGTGCGGCGGAACATAGCTCGACCAGATCGCTGGTCGTGTGCAGCAGGAACGTATCCTCGGTGACGGCAGCGTAACCCGCAACGGGGAACGCCGTCGCGCACACGGCAATGCCAGCCAGCCAGTGCCTGCTCAGCATATGCGGCTCTCCTACACAGTGTGAAACGGCTCGCGTTGTAGCCTAACGTCAGACACCGAGGTAGGCCTCGCGTATCTGCTCGCTCTCCAGCAGAGTATCAGCGCTCCCCGATGCGCGCAGGGTGCCGGCCTCCAGCAGATACGCACGGTCAACCACGCGCAGCACCTGGCGGACGTTCTGCTCGACGATCAGCACTGTGAGCCCGCGGGCACGGATGCGCTCGACCAGCCCGAACACCTGCTGGACGACCACGGGCGCAAGCCCAGCGGATGGCTCGTCCAGCAAGAGCAGTCGCGGCTCCGACATCAATGCGCGGCCTATCGCGCACATCTGCTGCTCGCCGCCCGAAAGCGTGCCGGCAAGCTGGCTCCGTCGTTCGCGCAGGCGGGGAAAGAGCTGGTAGACCACATCGAGGCGTTCGCGGAACTTCGCTCGCGCCGCCGGAATGAAGCCGCCCATGCGGAGGTTGTCCTCCACCGTCATGCGCGGGAACAGTCGGCGATTTTCCGGAACATGCGCGATGCCGAGTTCGACAATGCGATGCGGCGGCGTGGCTGCCAGATCGACGCCCTCCATGTGCATGCTGCCGCGCATCGGACGGATCAGGCCGGAGATCACGCGCATCAGCGTGGTCTTGCCCGCGCCGTTGGGACCGATGACCGCAACGGCCTCGCCGGCGTTCACGTCGAGCGAGACGTCGAACAGGGCCTGGAAGCTGCCATAGCCGGCATCGACCGCGCGAAGTTGCAGCATCACACGTCATTCCCGCGCAAGCGGGAATCCAGACACGGCGCCGCAATGTGCTTAGTGGGAATGACGATGTACACGATCACGCCCGCTCCTTCGCGTAGGCCTGCGCATCCGCCGCATCGGTGCCCAGATACACCTCGATGACCCGCGGATCCGCCGCCACTTCGTGTGGCAGGCCCTCGGCGATCTTCTCGCCGTGGTCGAGCACCATCACGCGATCCACCACGCGCATCAGCACGCCCATGATGTGCTCGACCCAGATGATCGTGATGCCGAGTTCGCGCCGGATGTTGCGCAGCATTTCGGCTGCCTGGTCCATCTCGCCTTCGTCGAGCCCGCCCAGGCTTTCATCCGCGAGCAGCAGCTTCGGCTCTGTCGCCAGCGCCTTTGCCAGTTCAAGCTTCTTCAGCCCCGCCGCACCCAGTCCGCTCACTGGCGCGGCGCGATCGATCGGCAGTCCGACCATCGTCAGTGCGCGCTCCGCCGCGGCGAATGCACTGCTCCGCGTCGTGCCGTCACTGCCGTAGAACCCGGCAAGCACGACGTTCTCGAAGATCGTCAGCCGGCGGAACGGCCGTGGGATTTGAAACGTCCGGCCGATGCCGTGATGGATGATGCGGTGCGGCAACGTGCCGGCGATCTCGCGTCCCTGAAAACGGATCGAACCCGCGGTCGGCGGGAACGTGCCAGAGAGCATGTTGAAAATCGTGCTCTTGCCGGAACCGTTCGGGCCGATCAGGCCGAGTATCTCGCCCTGATCGACCTTGAACGACACGTTGCTGACGGCGGTGAAGCCGCCGAAGCGCTTGATCAGGCCGGCGACTTCTAGCACGCCGTCACTGCGCGGCGTAGGGCGAACTGGACGGCAGCTTCAGCGCCGGTTCGCGCTGCTGCTGCGACTTCGGCCACACGACGTAGGCCTTGTCATCGATGTACTGGATGACCACGGGGAAGGCGCGGTCGTTCTGGCCCGACATCGCCTGGCTCTCGCCTTCGAACTTCGCGCCGAAGCCAAGCATCGTCCCACCGTCCGGCACATCGGTGTCCCGTGCCGCCTTGGCCAGCGCATCGGCGCTGACGCCACCATACTTCTTGATCGCTCGCGGCAACACGTCGGACAGGAACAGATAGGTGTTCGACGCTGCCATGCCGACATGCGGCGACTTGATGATCGTATCCGGCTTTGCCTTCAGATAGGCATCGCCGACCATCTGGATCATCGGCGCGAGTTCCGGCTTCAGCGCCTTCGGGTTGGTGTCCCAGATCGAGATCGGATCGACATCGAAGAAGTAATTCGCATCAGTGCCCACCGCCTGCTTGATGCGCGTGTAGTCGGTGTAACCGGCGCCATGCCCGATCAGTGCGCTGAAACGCAATCCGAGTTCGCGCGCCTGCCGCAGGAACAGGCTGATGTCCGGATTGTAGCCGGTGTGGAAGATCACATCCGGCCGCGCGCGCTTCAGCTTGGTGACCAGCGATGAAAGATCAGGTGCGGTGGCCGAATAGCCCTCGTCCAGTACGACGTTGAGGCCACCCTCCTTCGCCCCTTCCTCGTTGCCCTTGGAGACATCGACACCATAGGCGCCATCCTCATGGATGATGGCGATGCGCGTGTCCTTCGGGTCCTTGCCGAGTTGCGCCTTCGTATACGCCGCCACCATCTCAGTGGAAGCGAGTCCCCATTGCTTGCCGTAAGGCTGCGGGCGGAACACGTATTTCAGGTGACGATCGAGCAGCACCGGCGAGGCGATGCAGGTGGTGATCCACATGAACTTCTTGAACTCCTCGATGCGCGCCGCGGCCGGCACGCACTCGGCGGAGGAGTAGAAGCCAAGCAGCATGTCCACCTTTTCCTGCTCGATCAGACGGACTGCCTCGTTGATAACGACGTCGGGCTTGCTCTGGCCGTCGGCGTAGACCGCCTCGACCTTGTAGCCCTCGATCGGCCCTTTCGCGATGAACCAGTCGATCATGGTCTTGGCGCCGAGGTAATGCAGCTCCGATCCGCCGCCGGCGAACGGGCCGGTCAGGTCGTAGATGACGCCGATCTTCAGCGTCTTGTTGGCGTCGTCTGCGCGCACCGTTGCCGTCGCTGCCAGCAGCAGCAAGCCAGCCAAAAGCCCCCGCGCCATTTGGCCCAGTCCATGTCGGAGCATTTGCGTTTCCCGTCCTGTTCTTGCTGATGAAGCACCACCCGGCACTAGCTTATGGAGTCGGAACGGTGGGCGTCAATCTGATAGCGCGTCGAAGGCTCTCGCGCGCCGCCAGTGATTGGGGCAATAATTCCCCTGCACCCTTGTGGCGGGCCCGTCGGCCAGTCGTCGGGACGAGCCGCCACAGGTGGCCTCGGCACGGGTTTCGGCCCGTGAAGACCCGGAATGAACAAAGACGGCCGCGGTCTTCGCCGTGGCCGCACAGGGAGTGAACACGATGAAAAAATCGCGCCACGTGACGCGTCGCAACGCATTGCAATTGGGGGCTGCGGCAGCCGCACTGCCGCTCGTGCATATCCGAACCGCGGGTGCGGCAGGCAAGCTGACGGTCGGTTTCTGGGACCATTGGGTGCCGCCGGCGAATGACGCCATGAAGAAGCAGGTCATGGCCTGGGCGGACAAGAACAAGGTGAACGTGACGATCGACTTCATCACGTCGAATGGTGGCAAGATCGCGATCACCCAAGCCGCCGAAGCGCAGGCGAAAACCGGCCACGACTTCCTGCCGTTCTACAACTGGGAGGTGAACACCTACGCCGACCATCTAGAGCCGATGGACGACTTGGTGAAGGCAATGACCGCGCAATACGGTCAATACAGTCCGATCCACGAGTACCTGTCGAAGCTCAAAGGAAGCTGGCGCGCTCTGCCGTCCAGCACCGGCACATTGAACCTGAACTGTTGCGCGCGAGTAAGCTTGCTGAAGCAGCATGCCGGCATCGACATCGTCGAGATGTATCCCGCACACAAGTCGGATCCGAAGGCGGCGGCCAACTGGACCTATGATACGTTCCTCAAGGCAGCCGAGGCCTGCCAGAAGGCTGGCTATGCCTTCGGTCTCGGCTTGGGGCAGACCGGAGACTCTATCAACAACACCGGCATCATCTATTCGGCGTTCGGCGCGGAACTGGTGAATGCGAAGGGTGACATCACCGTCGAGTCCGATGCGGTCAACCAGGTACTGGACTACGTGCGCAAACTGGCGAAGTTCCTGCCACCGGACACGGTGAGCTACGACGATGCCTCCAACAACCGCGCGCTGATCTCCGGGCAGAGCGCACTGATCATGAACCCGCCGTCCGCCTGGTCGGTGGCCAAGCGCGATGCGCCAAAGGTTGCCGAGGACTGCTGGACCTTCCCGTGCCCTGCCGGTCCGAAGGGGCGGTACAATCCGTACAACTACTGCTTCTTCGGTGTCTGGGCATTCGGTCAGAACAAGACGGCTGCGAAGGAACTGGCGCAGTTCCTGCAGGAGCGTCCGCAGGTGCAGGAGCGCGACACCGCGGCGAATGGCTACGATCTGCCGCCGCTGATCAGTATGTCGGACTTCGAGATCTGGTCCGAGGTCGAGCCGCCGAAGGGCACCGTGTACAACTACCCGATGCGACCCTGGCACGACGCGCACGAGAACATAACAGCGTATCCGGCGCCGCCGGACATCGCGGCGCAGATGTACTCGCGCGCCATCCATCCGACGATGCTTGCGAAGGTGCAATCGGGACAGTCGAACAAGGAGGTCATTGCCTGGGCGAAGAACGAGCTGGAGGGTTTCGTTCGCTAAGCCGAATATCGCTGACCTGCCGGCCCGGTGCAATTCCGGGCCGGCCTGACCATCCCTTGACAGTCAACAGTTGGTGAACCCGACCACCTGAACAACCGGCAGCGCAACTAAACTGCGATCGCAGAACGACCATGCAAGCCCAACCAATATCGACTCTTTCTGTAGGGCACTGCCAACTTCCGATCTCACCAGTGCAGTTGATCAGGGCCGTTTCATGCCACTTCGGCTCGCCGGGGTTTCGGCCTGCCGGCTGATGCTTAAGCAGTCTGTGATTCGACGGTCGGCGACCACGCGAAATAAAACTGCTGATTGCCACGAGCCCAGTAAGCCATAGACAGACCAATCGCTGTGCCAACCCGCCATCACTATGCGCCTTGCCCACCAGGAGCTCTCCATGGACCTCGATGACCCAAGCGATGTCGGCTCCCAGCCGATCGATCAGGCTGACCTGGAAATCGCGAGTGTTGTCAACGAGGGGGGTAACGGCCGGCTGAATGGCCATGCCTTCGGCACGCATGAGTTGCTGCACGCGTTGCAGGCCATGCGGATCGGCGATTTCTCAGTGCGCTTGCCCAGCGACTGGACCGGGCTGGAAGGCAAGATTGCCGATACCTTCAACGAGATTGTTGCCGCAAACGAGCGCATGGCCTCCGAGCTGGCGCACGTGGGTCAGGTGGTGGGGCGTGAGGGCAAGACCCGCACGCGCGTGAAGTTCGGGCTGCAGAGCGGGGCCTGGGCCGCAATGGAGGCCTCGGTCAACGACCTGGTCGACGACCTGCTGTGGCCGACCACGGCGGTGACGCATGCGATTACCGCGGTGGCCCAGGGCGACCTGCTGCAGACGGTTCGGCTCGACGTCGACGGAAGGCCGCTGCAGGGCGAGTTCCTTCGGCTGGCGACCATCGTCAACACGATGATCAAGCAGCTCTCGGTGTTCACCTCAGAGGTGACGCGTGTGGCGCGCGAGGTCGGCACCGACGGCAAGCTAGGCGGCCAGGCGCAGGTGATCGAGGTCACCGGTGTGTGGAAGGACCTCACCGAGAGCGTCAACTCGATGGCGTCGAACCTCACAGCGCAGGTGCGCAACATCGCAGATGTGACGATTGCGGTGGCGAACGGCGACCTGTCGAAGAAGATTACCGTCGATGTGCGCGGCGAGATCCTGCAACTCAAGGAAGCCATCAACACGATGGTGGACCAACTGCGGTCGTTCGCGTCGGAGGTAACTCGCGTCGCACGTGAGGTGGGCACCGACGGCAGGCTCGGCGGTCAGGCGGTGGTCCCCGGTGTGGCGGGAACGTGGAAGGACCTGACCGACAGCGTGAACGCGATGTGCGGCAACCTGACCGACCAGGTGCGCAACATCGCGCAGGTCACGACCGCCGTCGCGCGCGGCGACCTGTCGCGCAAGATCACTGTTGATGTGCGGGGCGAGATCCTGGAGCTGAAGGAGACCATCAACACGATGGTCGATCAGCTCAATGCATTCGCCTCCGAGGTGACGCGCGTTGCGCGCGAGGTCGGCACCGACGGCAAGTTGGGCGGTCAGGCCATGGTGCCGGGTGTCGGCGGCACCTGGAAGGATCTCACCGACAACGTCAACTCGATGGCCGAGAACCTGACGGCGCAGGTACGCAACATCGCCGAAGTCGCCACAGCGATCGCGGGTGGCGATCTGTCGAAGAAGATCACGGTGAATGTCTCGGGTGAAATCCTGCAGCTGAAGGAGACCATCAACACGATGGTCGATCAGCTCAACGCGTTCGCCGGCGAAGTGACGCGTGTGGCGCGCGAGGTCGGAACCGAGGGGCGGCTGGGCGGCCAGGCGAACGTGCTCGGTGTCGCGGGAACGTGGAAGGACCTGACTGAGTCGGTGAATTCGATGGCCTCGAACCTCACCGGCCAGGTGCGCAACATCGCCGAGGTATCCACCGCAATCGCGAACGGCGATCTGTCGAAGAAGATCACGGTGAACGTGTCGGGCGAGATCCTGCAGCTGAAGGAGACCATCAACACGATGGTCGATCAGCTCAACCGCTTCGCCGGCGAGGTGACGCGCGTGGCGCGTGAAGTCGGCACGGAAGGGCGGCTCGGCGGTCAGGCGCAGGTGTCGGGCGTGGGCGGCACGTGGAAGGATCTGACCGACAGCGTGAACTCGATGGCGTCGAATTTGACTGGCCAGGTACGCAACATCGCCGAGGTCGCGACGGCGGTGGCACAGGGCGATCTGTCAAAGAAGATCACGGTGAACGTGTCGGGCGAAATCCTGCAGCTGAAGGAGACCATCAACACGATGGTTGATCAGCTGAACGCGTTTGCCGGCGAAGTGACGCGCGTCGCGCGCGAGGTCGGCACCGAAGGACGGCTCGGCGGGCAGGCCAACGTGCCGGGTGTGGCCGGCACGTGGAAGGACCTGACCTACAACGTGAACTCGATGGCCTCGAACCTGACCGGTCAGGTGCGCAACATCGCAGAGGTTGCAACGGCGATCGCCAACGGCGACCTGTCGCGCAAGATCACCGTCGATGTGCGCGGCGAGATCCTTCAGTTGAAGGAAACGCTGAACACGATGGTGGATCAGCTCAACCGCTTCGCCGGCGAGGTAACCCGTGTGGCGCGCGAGGTGGGAACGGAAGGGCGGCTCGGCGGTCAGGCGCAGGTGCCAGGTGTTGCCGGCACGTGGAAGGATTTGACCGACAACGTGAACTCGATGGCGTCGAACCTGACGGGCCAGGTTCGCAACATCGCCGAGGTCACGACCGCAGTCGCGCGCGGCGATCTAGGCCGCAAGATCACCGTGGATGTGAAGGGCGAGATCCTCGAGCTGAAGAACACCATCAACACGATGGTGGATCAGCTCAATGCATTCGCATCCGAAGTGACGCGCGTCGCGCGCGAGGTGGGCACCGAGGGCAAGCTCGGCGGTCAGGCAGCGGTGCCGGGAGTGGCGGGCACCTGGAAGGATCTGACGGACAACGTCAACTTCATGGCGTCGAACCTGACGGGCCAGGTGCGCAACATCGCCGAGGTTGCGACCGCGATCGCCAGCGGCGATCTGTCGAAGAAGATCACCGTGGATGTGCGCGGCGAGATCCTGCTGCTGAAGGAAACGCTGAACACGATGGTGGATCAGCTGCGTTCCTTCGCCGCTGAAGTGACTCGCGTCGCGCGCGAGGTCGGCACCGAGGGGCGGCTGGGTGGACAGGCGGTGGTGCCCGGTGTGGGCGGCACGTGGAAGGACCTGACCGACAACGTCAACCTGCTCGCGGCAAACCTGACGACGCAGGTGCGCAACATTGCCGAAGTCACCACCGCGGTCGCGCGCGGCGACCTGTCGCGCAAGATCACGGTGGATGTGAAGGGAGAAATCCTGGAACTGAAGAACACCATCAACACGATGGTGGATCAGCTCAACGGCTTTGCCTCGGAAGTGACGCGCGTGGCGCGCGAGGTCGGCACCGACGGCAAGTTGGGCGGACAGGCGCAAGTGCCCGGCGTGGCCGGTACATGGAAGGACCTGACGGACACGGTCAACGTCATGGCCGCCAACCTCACCGAACAGGTGCGCGGCATCGTCAAGGTGGTGACCGCCGTCGCCAACGGCGATCTTAAGCAGAATCTGATGATGGCGTCGAAAGGCGAGGTCGCGGCTCTTGCAGAGACCATCAACAACATGACCAACACGCTGGCAACGTTCGCCGACGAAGTGACCACGGTAGCGCGCGAGGTCGGCGTGGAAGGGCGGCTGGGCGGTCAGGCGAACGTGCCTGGTGCCACCGGCACCTGGAAGGATCTGACTGGAAACGTGAACCTGCTCGCCGCCAACCTGACGACGCAGGTGCGCGCAATCGCCGAAGTGGCCACTGCCGTCACCAAGGGCGACCTCACGCGCTCCATCCAAGTCGAGGCGCTCGGTGAGGTCGCGGAGCTGAAAGACAACCTCAACACGATGATCGACAACCTGCGGCTCACCACGGATCGCAACACCGAACAGGACTGGCTAAAGACCAACCTCGCGCGCTTCACCAATATGTTGCAGGGCCAGCGGGACTTGGCGACGGTCGGTCGCATGCTGCTGTCAGAACTCGCGCCGCTGGTTGAGGCACAGAACGGCGTGATCTATCGCGTGGACCAGGAGAGCAGTCCGCACATGCGGCTGCTCGCTGCCTACGCGGACGATGGATTAGCGGGCCACCCCGAGCATCTGCGCATGGGGCAGGGGCTGATCGGCCAGTGCGCCCTCGACGGCAGGCGCATGCTGATCACCAGCTTGCCGGCCGACGCTGTTCCGATCCGCTCCGGGCTGTTCAAGGCGACGCCGAACAACGTCGTCGTGCTGCCGGTGCTATACGAAGGCCAGGTGAAGGCAGTGCTCGAGCTGGGTTCCGTCGGGTCGTTCACCGATCTGCAGATATCGTTCCTTGATCAGCTCACTGCCGGTATCGGCATCGTGCTGAACTCGATCGAGGCAACGATGCAGACCGAGGGCCTGTTGGAACAGTCTCAGCAGCTCGCCACAGAATTGCAGACCCGTCAGCGCGAACTGCAGCAGACCAATGAACAGCTCGAGCAGAAGGCGCAGCAGCTTGCCGAACAGAACGTCGAGGTGGAACGCAAGAACCAGGAAATCGAACAGGCACGTGGCGCGCTGGAAGAGCAGGCAACCGAGCTTGCGCTGACGTCCAAGTACAAGTCGGAATTCCTCGCCAACATGTCGCACGAACTGCGCACACCGCTGAACTCGATCCTGATCCTCGGCCAGCAGCTCGGCGACAACCACGACGGCAACCTGACTCCGCGCCAGGTCGAATTCGCACGCACTATCCACGGCGCCGGAACCGACCTGCTGAACCTGATCAGCGACATCCTCGATCTGTCGAAGATCGAATCCGGCACGATGTCGGTGGATGCGGAGGAGATTCTGCTGTCCAACCTGCAGGAGACGGTGACACGGCCGTTCCGTCACGAAGCGGAAAGCCGCGGCCTGTCGTTCAATGTGCGTGTCGATTCGGCGTTGCGCGGCGTCACCACCGACAGCAAGCGTTTGCAGCAGGTGCTCAAGAACCTGCTCTCCAATGCGTTCAAGTTCACCGAACATGGTGGCGTGCAGCTCAGCATCGATGCCGTCACCAGCGGCTGGACGTCCGGCCATCCGGTCCTAGATCACGCGCCGACGGTAGTCGCGTTCGAAGTCAGCGACACCGGTATCGGCATCCAGCCTGAGAAGCAGCGCATCATCTTCGAGGCGTTCCAGCAGGCCGATGCGTCGACCAGCCGCAAATATGGCGGCACCGGGCTTGGTCTCGCGATCAGCCGCGAGCTGTCGAATTTGCTCGGCGGCGAAATCCAGCTGCGTAGCAAACCCGGCGTGGGCAGCACGTTCACGCTGTATCTGCCGCTCGCCTATATCGGACCGGCGACCGCGAACCGAGCTGCCAGGGTTGAAGCGGCACCGCGCGCAGAAACAGTCCTGCCGACGTCGGTGCGGCTGGTCGAACGTCCGCTCGACATTGTGGCCGACGATCGCCACGCCATCGAGACAGGCGATACCCTGCTGCTTATCGTGGAGGACGATCCGCACTATGCGCGCGTGTTGGTCGATCTCGCGCATGACCACGGATTGAAAGTACTCGTCGCCATGCGCGGCGCTGACGCGTTGACGCTGGCGCGCGACTATCAGCCTACCGCGGTCTCGCTGGATGTGTTCCTGCCCGACATGCTGGGATGGACAGTACTCAGCCAGCTCAAGCAGAACCCTGCCACACGGCACATTCCGGTCCAGATCGTCACACTGGACGAAGACCGCCAGCACGGCCTGGCGCGGGGCGCCTTTTCGTTCATGACCAAACCGACCACGACCGAGGGGCTGCGCGACGCGCTCGGCAAGATCACCGACTACGTGAAGCCGCGCCGCAAGAAGCTGCTGGTGGTGGAGGACAACGCAGCCGAGCGTCTTTCGATCACCGAGCTGCTCGGTCACGACGACATCGACATCGTCACGGTGGATACCGGCGGCGAGGCGATCGCGATGCTGCGTGAGCTGCCGGCCGATTGTGTCGTGCTCGACCTGCGCCTGCCCGACATGTCTGGGTTCGAGGTGCTCGAGTGCATCCGGGACGACAGCGACCTCGCCAACGTGCCTGTCGTCGTGTTCACCGGCCGTGAGCTCTCGCCCGAAGAGGACGCGCAGCTGCACACCATGGCTCGCAGCGTCGTGGTCAAGGGTGTTGAATCACCGGAGCGCCTGCTGGACGAGACCGCGCTGTTCCTCCATCGCGTGGTATCCGACCTGCCGGGCGATAAGCAGCGCATGCTGGAGAAGTTGCACAGCTCCGACGAGAGCCTGGTTGGCCAGAAGGTACTGCTGGTGGATGATGATGCTCGCAACATTTTCGCGCTCAGCTCGGTGCTGGAGCGGCGCGGCATGGAGGTGCTCACGGCGACCACCGGCAGCGAGGCGATAGATTTGCTGGCATCGACCCCAGGTGTCGCGATCGTGCTGATGGACATCATGATGCCGGAGATGGATGGCTATCAGACGATGGAGGTGATCCGCAGGAATTCCGACTTCCGCCGCCTGCCGATTATCGCGCTGACCGCTAAGGCGATGAAGGGCGATCGGGAGAAATGCCTGGAGGCCGGCGCTTCGGACTATCTCGCCAAGCCGGTCAATACCGAGCAGCTGCTGTCCGCTCTGCGGATCTGGCTGCATCGCTAGGGACGCGACCGTGAGTCCCGACGACAACGTCAACATCCTGCTGGTCGATGACCAGCCGGCCAAGTTGATGAGCTATGAGGTGATCCTCTCCGAACTTGGCGAGAATCTCATCAAGGCGAACTCGGCCAATGAGGCGCTGCAGCATCTGCTGCGGCGTGAGATCGCGGTCGTGCTGATCGATGTCGTCATGCCGGAGCTCGACGGCTTTGAACTGGCGGCAATGATCCGCGAACATCCGCGCTGCCGGCGCACCGCCATCATTTTCGTCTCGGCGATCCAGATGGAGGAACCGGATCTGCTGCGTGGCTATCAGGCAGGCGCGGTGGACTACGTGCCCGTGCCCGTTGTGCCGGAACTGCTCCGCGCCAAGGTGCGCGTGTTCGCCGACCTGTATCGCAAGACTCGCCAGCTCGAACAGCTCAACAGCGAACTCGAACGCCGTGTGGAGGAGCGCACCGCCGAACTGGAGCAGGCGAACGCGGAGCTGGAGCAGCGCGTGGAGGAACGCACGCGCGAACGCGAGGCGGCCTGGGCACAGGTGCACGAGATGCAGAAGCTGGAGAGCATCGGCCAGCTCACCGGTGGCGTCGCGCACGACTTCAACAACTTGCTGATGGTGATCCTCGGCAACCTGCAACTCCTGCGCAAACGGCTGCCAGAGGATCCACGTCTGCTGCGTCTCGTCGATGGCGCCATGCAGGGGGCGGATCGCGGCGCCACGTTGACCAAGCACATGCTCGCTTTCGCGCGTCGTCAGGAGCTGCGACCGGAGACGGTCGATGTGCCGCGTCTCGTCAATGGCATGGAGGAGATGCTGCGGCGGACGCTCGGCCCCGGCATTCAGATCGTCACGACATATCGTCCCGACCTGCCGCCCATCAGGGTCGATCCCAACCAGCTCGAACTCGCACTGCTGAATCTCGCGCTGAACGCGCGCGACGCCATGCCGCATGGCGGACGTCTGGTCATCGGCGGAAGCTGTATTACCGGTGGGGCCGACCGTCCGAAGGAGTTGGCGGCAGGACGGTATGTGTGTCTGACAGTATCGGACTCCGGCGCAGGCATGGATGAGGCGACGCTGAGGCGGGCCGCAGATCCGTTCTTCACCACCAAGGGATCGGGTAAGGGCACCGGGCTCGGCCTCTCCATGGTGCAAGGCGTCGCGGCGCAATCGGGTGGCGCGATGCACATTGCCAGCAGGCCTGGCGATGGCACCACGGTAGAGCTGTGGTTGCCGCTGTCAGAGGCAGCTTCGGTTGCCGACGCAGCACCGGCGGTGGTGTTGTTCGGCAACGTTGGCCGACCCTGTCGCGTGATGGTGGTCGACGACGATCCGCTTGTGGTCGCGAGCACGGCAGCGATGCTGGAGGATGCAGGCCACATGGTGACCGAAGCCCTGTCAGGCGTGCGCGCGCTCGACATGCTGCGGCTTGGCACGAAGGTCGACGTGGTGGTGACTGACCACGCGATGCCCGGCATGAGCGGCAGTGAGCTCGCCCGTCAGATCAGGCAGCACTGGCCGGAATTGCCAGTCATCCTGGCGACCGGTTATGCCGAATTGCCGAGCGGTATGGATCCGAGCCTGCCGCGGTTGTCCAAACCCTATCTGCAGGAAGAGCTGGTCACTCAGATCGCCAAGGTACTGAGCGGTTCACCCACCAACGTCGTCCCGCTGGATGGTGCCACCGTTTCATCAGAAACGGGCTAGCCAAGACGTCGCGCGTTCGCCAGACTGGCCCACATAATGGAAATGTCCCTCGATCTCCTCGGCAACGCCGTGGTGTCCGGCGTGCTGCTCGGTGGCTTCTATGCTGCCGTGACGATCGGTGTGTCGATTTCGTTCGGCATGCTGGACATCGTCAACATCGCCCATCCTGCCTTCATTATTCTGGGCTCCTATATCGCCTATATCGCTAACACGGCTCTCGGAATAGATCCCATCCTGGCAAGCGTCATCGCACTGCCGGCGTTCTATCTGCTCGGCGCTGCGGTCTACCAGGTTTACTACGTCGCCTTTGAACGGCGCGGCGAGGAAGCATTGCGCGGCCTCGCCTTCTTCTTCGGCCTTCTCTTCATCACCGAGGTCACGCTCGTGCTTGTCTTCGGCGTGGATTATCGCCTGGTCGACGCGCCATATATCGGACCGAGCCTGCACGTCGGCCCCCTCGATCTGCCACTGCGTCTGCTGGTGCCGTGCCTGGTCGGGTTGTTTATGATCGGTGGCCTGCAACTCTTCATGTCGTACACCTTCCTCGGCCGCGCCATCCTCGCGGTGGCACAGGACCAGTTGGCTCTACGCCTGATGGCCGCCAACCCGACACGGATCAAGCGCATCGCATTCGCACTGTCGATTGCCACCACATCGTTGGCTGGTGCGGTGCTGATTGTGATCCAACCGGTCGAGCCGTCAATCGGACGCGACTATATCGGCCGCGTATTCGCGATCTGCGTGCTGGGCGGCATGGGAAGCTTCGCGGGCACGCTGGTTGCAGCCATGGCGTTGGGAATTGTCGAGAGCCTGACATCGACTTTCTACGGTCCGTCCTGGTCACCGGCAGTCGCATTCGGCTTCCTGCTGATCACGCTGGCGGTGCGTCCTGCTGGCATCTTCGGGCGCTAGCGCGTGAGCGGAACCAAGTTTGTTCTGGCACTGCTGATCGCTGCCGGAGTGGTATTCGGCGCCGCGTTGCTGATCGGAAACTCCTACGTGTTCTTCGCTGGCTACGTAGTGCTGCAGTACATCGCATTGGCGACCGCTTGGAACATCCTCGGTGGCTACACCGGCTACGTTAACTTCGGCACAGCGGCGTTTTTTGCGCTGGGTGCCTACACGACCGTGGTGCTGCACAAGCTCACATCACTGCCGCTGCCGATCATGATGCCGATCGGTGGCATCGTGTCGGGCATCATCGGCCTTGGCACCGGCTATCTGACACTGCGTCTGCGCGGCGCCTTCTTCTCGATCGCCACTCTCGCGCTTGCGGTCGTGGTGCAGACCCTGATCACGAACTGGGATTTCGTCGGAGGTTCGCGTGGCGCCTACATTGTGCGTCCACCGACCACACCGCTGTTGGGTATCGACTACATTCAATACCTGTGCCTGGTGATGCTGTTGCTTGTGGTGATCGTGCTCGCCACGGCGCGCGCCATAGAGCGGTCGCGGCTCGGCTATGGGTTGGCGACGATCCGCGACGACGAACTCGCCGCGGAGGCATCCGGTGTTCCGACGCTGAGGCTGAAGCTGGTGGCGACGACAATGTCCGGCGCGTTCATGGGCATGGCCGGTGCGCCGCTGCCATACTACGTGACCTATCTCGATCCAACGTCCGGCTTCAATCTGGCCTACGCCGTGAATGGTGTCGCGATGCCTCTGGTGGGTGGCACATCGAGCTGGTTTGGCCCAGTGATCGGCGCCATCCTGCTGGGAACGCTGCAGCAGGTGGTGACCGTGACAATATCGTCGGCGGTCAATCTGCTGATCGTCGGGCTTGTGCTGGTCGCGTTTGTCATCGTCGCCCCGAATGGGATCCTGGGACTGCTACGCCTACAGGGCAGACGGTCATGACCGACGCAGCACTGCTCGAGGTCACCGATCTCGGCAAGCGTTTCGGCGGTTTCGTCGCGCTGGAGGCGATCGAACTCGCCGTCCAGGACGGCGAACGCGTCGGGCTCATCGGCCCCAACGGCTCGGGCAAGAGCACGCTGGTGAACTGCATGTGTGGCACGCTCCGTCACGAGACGGGCAGCGTTCGCTTTGCCGGCCGCACGCTCGACGGTCTGTCCGCGCATGAGCGCACGCGGCTCGGCGTTGCACGCAGCTTCCAGTTGCCGCGACCGTTCAACACGCTGACCTTGGCCGAGAACCTCCGCATTCCGCTGCTCTACGCGGTGAACGCCCGCCCCGGCGCGACACTTGGCGCGCACGCGATCGATGAACGCTGCGCGGAATTGCTGCACATGGTCGGCCTCGCCGCCAAGTCAGCGCACATGCCGCGCGACCTCACGCAGATCGAGATGCGCAAGCTTGAATTGGCGCGGGCGATGGCGTCGTCGCCGCGCCTGCTGATCGCCGACGAGTCGATGGCAGGCCTGTCGCATGGCGAGGTGGACGACATACTCGCTCTGCTGATCCGCCTGAACGAGCAGGGCGTCACCGTCATCCTGATCGAGCACATCATGCGTGCCGTGATGCATTTCTCCCAGCGCCTGGTCGTGCTTGTGGCGGGCCGCAAGATCGCGGATGGCGATCCGGCCGACGTGGTGCGCGATCCCGGCGTCGTGCGGGCGTATCTTGGCGAGTAGCCTCGCCATTACCGGTCTCGACGCGGGCTATGGCGCGGTGCGCGTCCTGCACGACGTCTCGCTGACCGTCGCCGCCGGCGAGACGGTGGCGCTTCTCGGCACAAACGGCAATGGCAAGAGCACGCTGCTGAAATGCGTGATGGGCATCGTGCCGCCGTCCGCCGGCAGCATCGTCGCCGACATCGACGGCACACGTCACGAACTCATAGGGCAGTCCACCGAGGCGATCGTGGAACTGGGCGTTGCGTTCGTGCCCGAAGGGCGCAGGCTGTTTCCCCGCCTGACCGTGATGGAGAACCTGCTGCTTGGCGCGTTCCGTCGCTCGGCACGCAGCGCGATTGCGCGCAACCTGGAGTTCTGCCTCGAGACGTTCCCGCGCTTGCGGGAGCGCAGCCGGCAGCTGGCAGGCAGCATGAGCGGCGGTGAGCAACAGATGCTCGCTCTGGCGCGTGCACTGATGTCGGCGCCGCGCATGCTGCTGATCGACGAGCCGTCAGTGGGCCTTGCGCCCCTGCTGGTCGCGCGCACGATCGACAAGATCAAGGAACTGAAGGAGGGCTATCAGCTCACGGTGCTGATGGCCGAACAGAATTTCACCCAGGCGATCCGGATCGCCGACCGAGGCTACGTGATCGTGCACGGACGCATTGAATTCGCTGGGAACTCGGCAGCAGAATTGAACGACAACGAGCTGATCCGGCAGTTCTATCTGGGCGTCTGACGCAACCTCCGCCGCTCCGTGTCGTTTCCGGCAGCGGACCACCCAGGAGGTTCGCATGCTGCCCAACACGACCACCCGCGTCCAGAACAACACCGCCGCGGCGATCAACCAGCGGATCGCGCAGGAAACCGAGGAGCGCATTCGGTTCTACGCGGCCAATCCCCATCGGATCCATCAGCGTCTTCAGGAACTGGATGAGGAATGGGACATGGAGCGCACGCTGGAGACCAATGCATCGGGTCTGGCACTGGTCGGCGTCGCGCTCGGTGCCTTCGTGAACAAGCGCTTCCTCGCATTGCCGGCGCTCATCACCGGGTTCCTGCTGCAGCACGCCCTGCAAGGCTGGTGTCCGCCGGTGCCGTACTTTCGCCGCCGCGGCGTCAGGACCGCTACCGAGATCGAGCGTGAGCGTTATGCCCTCAAGGCGCTGCGCGGCGATTTTCAGCCGATCGCCCGTGGTGCGGACAACGACACGGCGACGGCAACCGTTCTTCGCGCCGTCGGATAGCCTGGCGGCTCGCGCGGTCAGCCACCGTGCCTACGCCTGCCACGTGACATTCGTCCCGCCGTGATGATCTGACGAGAGGACGAAGTTACTCATGGCGTAATCGCCGTTGAAATGCAGCGCCAGGGAACCGGCGCTGTGGTCCGTTACCGTCAGCACGCCTGCTGCGAAACTGGCAGCGACCGCGTGAACGCCAAGCAGGTCGATCGTATCGCTGGCACCGAAGCCCGAGATGAGCGACGACACGCTGTTGGGTTCTTCCAGCATCAGCTTTTCGTGTGGGCCGGCCAAGAAGTTGATGCTGGGGCCGCTGATGCTGCCCGCATCCAAGGTTGCATTGGGTCCAATGAACAGCATGCCGGAGCCGGACAGGCTGTCCAATGTAAGCTTGTCATGGGCAATGGTGATCGTGCCGTCATCGACCACGTTGCCCAGCCTGCCTTGCGCAGCCAGCGAGGCGCCGTAATCCACCTGCACGATGCCACTGATCGTGCCAAAATTGGCAAGGGTGGCGCTGATACCCGCAAGACGTATGTCGGTCATGAGACCGTGGTTCGTTATATCGGCGTCGCCGCTCATGCCGGACAGGAACATGCTGCCCATCACGCCATGATTGTGCACCGAGGCCGAAAGGCTGCCAGAAGACGACAGTTTCAGAGCACCACTCAGGTCACCCCTATTCGCGATGGTGGCCGAGAGCGTCTGATAGGCGCTTGCGTCCACGACCTCTTCGCCGCTCTGCATCATGCCCGAATTGGTCAGGCTGAGACTGACGCTGTCACCTGATAGGTGTACAGTGGCGGCATCAGTGACAATCGAGCCACTGTTCCTCAGGCTGAGGTCCAGGACAGCTGGTTGGTAAGGTCTCGGATTCAGCGCTGCACCAGTGATGACTATACCGTCGTAGCCGGTCATTGAGCCGCTGTTGTTGACCGTCACCTTGGCGGAACTGGAAGCCGTGACCTCGATGTCCGTCGGGGGCCAGTTGCGGAAGTGCGGCGGGTCGAGTGGCCTCGTGCTGATGGAACCTGAGTTTACAATGTTGGCGACTACCGAATTGCCGGAGAACTGGAAGCCGTAGAGGCCATTCTGTATTACACCGCGGTTGATCAACGTCGCATTGGTCAATGTTCCATCTGGCCAGTACGGGTCTTGCCCGAAGTACACGCCGCTGCCGTCGTGACCTGCCGATATGGTTCCTTTGTTGGCCACAAGTCCTGAGTACATGTTGACGCCGTCGATTGCGCCGATGATCCAACCTCGGTTGGACACGTGGCCGAGAACAGCACTGTCTACCGACACCCCAGGGCCAGACGGGTCCGAAACGGTGACCCCCCGAGGCACAAGAACTGCACCCTCCGGGTACGACAGCTTGAGTCCCGTATTCTGGTCGTGAGTGATTTTGATCATCTTGTTTCGCCCCGATTCCCATCCTGCCCGAGGATGCCGGAGCGTTATGGTGGCGTTATATTAACGATAATGCATTGATCTAGATCAAACCAATCGGGGAAAGCGGGGGTCCTTCCGCATATCGAGAAAGCCTCCGACAACAAACCCTATACGACCGGCCTCAGCGTCCACGCCCCCGGGCCTGAAGCGGGCGGCTCGCAGAAGATCGGCACAGCGTTCTGCGTGCGCATGTTCGGCTCGATGCCCATTGTCGCGCGCAGCGAGCGGAACAGCGCACCGTGCGCCACCACCAGTACCGACGGCGGTTGCCCGATCGCGCGATTGGCCGCGGCAACCGCACGATGACGCAACGCGGCGAACGTCTCGGCGCCTTCTGGCGTGAACGCGCCGTTGACCCAGTCGGCGAACCAACCGCTCATCGCCTGACCTTCCTGCACGCCGAAGGAGACCTCGCGCAGGTCGGGATCGAGCGCGACAGGCAAACCCAACGCCTCGCCAACAAACTCGGCCGTCACGCGCGCCCGCGACAAAGGTGACGCGACGATCGTGGCAATGCCGCGATTGCGCAGCTTCTCCGCCGCGGCGCGCGCCTGTGCCACGCCGACCGCGTTCAGCGGAATATCGATATTGCCCTGCGAAATGCCCTGGGCGTTCCAGTCGGTCTCGCCATGCCGGAGGAACCAGAACGGGATCGGCGAAAGCGTGGCCTCCTGGAACGCCCCATGCACCTCAGTTCAGGCCTTCCTGCTGCAGCACGCGCTGCACCGCAGGCCGCGCCAACATGCGATTGAGATGCGCGTCGCAGTTCGGCGGCAGCTTCATGTTCATGCGTTTCGCGCCCCAGAACTCAACGTAGAACAGCGCGGAGTTTGCGATCGAGAACGGACCCGCCACGTAGTCCTTGCCCGCCAGCGCCTTGTCCATCAGCGCGAAGCCCTTCTCCGCCACCTCCTTGCCGCGCTCCTTCACCTTGTCCTCGTCCTCGGGGTTCGGCGTGAAGTTGGCCGCGCGGAACAGGCGCCCAAAGCCTTGCATGTGGATCGTGGCAACCGCGTAGTCCAACGCCTCCAGCGCGCGCGCCTGTGAGTCGACATCGTCCGGCAGCAGCTTCTTGTCCGGATTGGTGCGCGCCAGCCAGTAGGCGATCGCCGGATACTCGGTCAGCACGGAGCCGTCATCGCGCACCAGCGTCGGCACCTTCGACTTCGGATTGACCGACGTGAATTCCGCCTTGTATTGCGCCCCTTCGCGCAGGTTCACCAGTTGCGCCTCGTACGGCTTGCCGATCTCTTCCAGCAGCACATGGATGCCGATCGAGCACGCGCCCGGCGAGTACATCAGCTTCATGACCCTCTCCCTCCTATTGGCGAACCTCGCGCCACGCGCCGATGCGCGGGCGGTCGAGACCGAGATTCTCGCGCAATGTGGTGCCTCGGTAGTCGTTGTGAAGAACCCCGCGGCGTTGCAGTTCGGGGACGACGCGACGGACGAACTCCTCGTAGCCACCAGGCACGTGGGAGGCAGCGACCACGTAACCGTCGCAGGCGCGCGTGGAAAACCATTCCTCCAGCCCGTCGGCGACATCCTTCGGGCTGCCGACGAACCGCGGATGATCACGGAACGTTCCGCGATGACTGATCTCCATGAAGTCGCGCGTCGTCGGATTGCGTTTGCCCAGGATGCGGAAGACGCGGTCGCGCAATCCCTGCACACCGGTCCAGCTCATGATCTCTTCCTCGGTCCATGGTTCGTCGATCGGCTTCTTCGACAGATCGACGTTCAGCACTTCCGACAACAGCGACAGGCTGTCGATTTCCTTCGGCAGCGCGTCTATCAGCGCCACCTTGTCCTCGGCTTCCGCGCGCGTCGGGGCAACAACGGTGTACACTCCCGCAGCGATCACCACCTTCTCCGGATCGCGACCCACATCGGCGATCTGCTGCTTGAACGTGGCGTAGTCCGCCTTCGCCTGATCCAGCGAATGGTAGTTGACGAACACCAGTTCCGCCCAACGCGCCGCAAAGCGACGCCCGCGGCCGCTCTGTCCCGCCTGGATCAGCACCGGATGCCCCTGTGCCGAACGCGGTACGGTGAACGGGCCGCGCGAGCGGAAGTATTTGCCGGCATGATCGAGACGACGCACCTTGTCGGGATGCGCGAACGTGCCAGTGCGCTTGTCCAGCACGATCGCGTCGTCGTCCCAGGAGTCCCAGTGTCCGACGACAACTTCCAGGAATTCGTCGGCGCGGTCATAGCGCCCGTCGTGATCGCCATGCTCGGCGTGGCCCATGTTCAAAGCCTCGCCGTCGTTCATCGACGTGACGATGTTCCACGCGGCGCGGCCATTGGTCATCAGGTCGAGCGTCTGGAACACGCGCGCAACATGGAACGGCTCATAATAGGTGGTCGAGCAGGTCGAGCCGAGACCAAGCCGTTCGGTCGCCATGCCCATCACCGTGAGAATGGTGATCGGGTCCATCTTGACGCAGCGGATGCCGTTGGCCACCGTATGTGCATGATCGCCGCCGAAGCGGTCAGGCATCGCCAGTCGATCGTCGAAGAATCCGACATGGAACTTGCCCGCCTCCAGCACGCGGGCGATGTGGCGATAATAATCTGCGGTCATGAAACCCGGCGACGCCTCTGGATGCCGCCACGAACCAACGAAGTTCGTGCAGTTCTGGGCCTGCAGGAAGGCCACAAGTGTCATCTGGCGCATCGGCTTCTCCTCGCGCCGCAGCGCGTCCGTCACGGCCTTCCCTACCATGCAGACTATCAGGTGCGCGAGGAAGGGTCTCTGACCACCGCGAAATAGTCGTCGATCGCATCGCTGACCGCCTGGACGAGCACGTGCCGGTGGGCTGCCTGCCTGAGCAGGGCCTCGTCCTGCCGGTTCGACAGGAAGCCCATCTCGAGCAGCACACTCGGGATAGTCCGGGAGCCGAGCACGTAGAGGTGCGCGTGACGCGCCGGCGTCTCCGTCATTCGCACATCGTCGTCGAGTTGTTCGATCATGCTGTACTGCAGCCTGACGGAGCTTGGCTCCGGTGCCGCGAGCGCGCGGGCGATCATGTGCGCATTGCCCCGGTTGGCCGGGAAGTGTGTCGTCACGTCCCTGCTGCTGACATAAACACTGGCGCCGCGCGCGTGGTGATCGCGCGAAGCGTCGGCATGGATTGCGATCAGAAGATCGGCGTCGCGTTTGCGGGCAAGAGCCAGGCGCTCCGCAAGCGAGACAGTGCGGTCACCCGTGCGCGTCATGGCAACGCGGTAGCGCCCGGTTGCTTCCAGTGTGCGGCGCAGTTCCTTCGCCGTTGCCAGCGTGATGGTCTTCTCCATGCTTCCCGATAAGCCGATCGCACCGGGATCCTGTCCACCGTGACCAGCATCGACGAGCACGAGCGGCCGGTTGTCAGGCTGCGTCCGCTTCGAGTGATGCGCGGCTGCGTTGCGGTGCGCGTTCGCTGCGTGGTGTGTTCCAGCGGCATGATGCGATCGTGCTGCCTTCGCCGAGGTGTGCGCGTGCTTTGCCGTCGCGTGGTGATGCGGGACATTCGTATTCCGTGCAACGCCAGCTTGGGGGTACAGCAGTGCAGCGAATGCCGCGACCAGCAGCCCGTTGCCAATCCACCCCACTGCAACCCCCCACGTGTCGTGGCGCTCAGTCGAACAGCGAACTCACCGAACTCTCGTCTGAAATCCTTCGCATAGCCTCCGCCATCAGCGGTGCGATGGTGATCTGCCGGACGTTGGGTGCCAGCCGCACCGCCTCGGTCGCCAGGATCGAATCGGTGGTCACCATCATCTCGATCGGTGACGACGCAATCCGTGCCACCGCCCCCCCAGACAGCACGCCATGCGTCACATAGGCGCTGGTGGAGCGCGCACCCGCCTTGATCAGCGCCTCCGCCGCGTTGCAGTGAGTCCCGCCGGAGTCGACGAGGTCATCCACCAGGATGCAGTCGCGCCCTTCCACATCGCCGATCACGTTCATCACCTCGGAGTGCCCGGCGCGCTCGCGTCGCTTGTCGATGATCGCCAGATCGCAGTTCAGCCGCGTCGCCAGCAGCCGCGCGCGCAGCACGCCGCCCACATCGGGTGACACGATCATCAGATCGCGTCCGTTGAAGCGTTCCTGGATGTCGCGGCTGAACAGCGGCGCCGCGTAAAGGTTGTCCACCGGGATGTCGAAGAACCCCTGGATCTGTGCGGCGTGCAGATCCATCGTCAGCACGCGATTGGCGCCGGCCTCGGTGATCAGGTTGGCCACCAGCTTCGCACTGATCGGCGAGCGCGAGGCGGTCTTCCGATCCTGCCGCGCGTATCCGAAGTAAGGGATCACCGCCGTCACCCGCCGCGCCGAGGACCGCCGCAGCGCGTCGAGCGTGATCAGTAGCTCCATCAGGTTGTCGTTCGCCGGATACGACGTGGGCTGCACCACGAACACGTCCTCGCCGCGAACGTTCTCCAGGATCTCGACGAACACCTCCATGTCGGCAAAGCGTCGGATCGAGGCGCGCGTCAGCGGCAGCTTCAGCGTGGCGGCAACCGCCTCGGCGAGCGGACGGTTGGCGTTGCAGGCAACGATTTTCATGCTGTTCGGTCGCAAATAAGAATCATCGTGTCGGCTCGGCACCGGACGTGCGGCCTTCTACCAACGGCTTTTCCCCCTGTCCAACCGGTTCGCCAGGCTCCCGTCCGGATTGGCGGGTGATGACGTCCTTCAAGCCTCCCGCGGCCTCGGTGGCCACCACAACCGCGACGTCGGCCCAGTAATGGTTGAGCGAACCGGCCGGAATGTCGTTGAGCTGCACGACCTTGCCCCGTTCGTCACCGCTTGGCGTCCTGACCACCCACTGGATCTCCACCCGCTGCTGCCCGCCGGCGATCGGCACCATGCGCACGTTGCCCTGCACGATGAAGTCGGCGCCGTTGGGGTCGTCCTGCACCACCGGGCCGAGTGCGGCGAGGTGGGTCCTCAGCTGCTTCGTAAGCGATTCGTTGCCGTCGCCGGGCGCGCCGGTCACCGGTGGGATCTGAACCTTGGCGATGCGGTTGTACAGGCTATTCGGATCGGCATGCTGGATGCCGGTGAGCAGCGCCGAAATCTTCGGTGCGGCCTCGAGTGCAGTCTGATCCAGCGTGGCAGATTCGGCGGTCGCCCAGGCCTCGGTGGGCACCGGGCTGCCCTCGGTGTGGCCCTTGTCCTCGCCCTTCGGGTTCAGCACGCGGAACATCGGCACCACGGTCCCGTCACGCTGTTCCGCGGTCGCCACCAGCTGCCAGTCGTTGGTGCGCACCTTGTCGGCGACCGCCGGCACCTCTTGCGCCTGTAGGCCAGCGGCGAGCGCGCCGGCGAACTGCTTGCTCGCCGCGTCGGGCAGCAGCGCATTGGCCGGTGCAGGCACCGCAAGCCGCGGCGTGGGCGGCTGGGCGAGCTGGCGGCCGGCGACGCCGGGGTTGCCGATAAACGGCTCAGGCAGGTCGCCGCAGGACGCGAGCAGCAGCGGGAGCAACAGCAGGCTGAAACGTGACAGCACTTCTATCTCGGATCGAGCGAAATGATGGAGATCTGGTGTCCGATCGGCCCACCACCCCCAAGAGTGCGCCGGCGGTAGGAGAAGAAGCGTGACTCGTCGGCTGCAGTGTCGGCGTCGATGACGGTAACGCAGTGAATGCCTGCATCGGCCAACCTGGCCGAACAGTAGCCGGCGAGGTCGAATTGCCAGCGCGCTTCGCGGCCGCCCGGCACGAAGAAGCGCGCGTCGGCAGCCCGGTGTTCCACGACGGCGTTTCGCAGGTCGGCGCCGACTTCGTAAGACCCCTGGCCGATGCAGGGCCCGATCGCCGCCACGATCGAAGCCGGATCGGCGCCCAGTTCAACCATGGCGGCGACAGTGGCTTCAATCACGCCGACCACCGCGCCGCGCCAGCCGGCATGAGCGGCGCCGGTCACGCCGGCATCGGTGTCGGCCAGCAGGATCGGCGCGCAGTCAGCGGTGATGATGCCTAGGGCGACATCGGGACGGTCCGTCACCATCGCGTCAGCCCGCGGGCCATTGCCGGGATCCCAAGGCTTCGTCACCGGGACCACATCGGCACCATGCACCTGCATGAGGCCGACAAGGCGATCCGGCTCGGTGCCGATCGCGCGGGCGGCGCGGGCTCGGTTCTGCAGCACCGCGTGGCGTTCGTCGCCGCCCGACAGGCTGCAGTTCAGGCTTGCGTATGGGCCGCCGGAAACGCCGCCCTGGCGCGTGAAGAAACCATGCGGCACGCGGAGCGAGTCGGCGGTCAGCGGCATGACAGGTTTTTGACGGCGGCCCGGGATGTTGTCCAGGGCGTCAGCCATCAAACCCGGGGGGAGTTGGGCAACCCGGGCTGCCGAGCGCCAGAGCCTTGAACAGGCGGCCCATGCGGTTCGGTTCGGCAAGGCGGCGCGCGGCCTCGATCAAGCCGGATGCGCGCACAGGCGGCTGGGTGCGTGCCAGCCGATCGGTCCGTTGGAACAGGCCGAGCCGGGTAAGCAACACGCCCTGAGGGATCGGGCCATGGACTACCGCGCCGGCGCCAATGGCAGCATCGGATAACGCGGCGAAGTCGACATGGGCGGTGAGATCAGCGCAGCCCGGAGCCGCAAGAGGGTCGGCCGGCTGGCCATCCCGGAGCGCCTGCAGGCTGTCGCCATTACTACGGCGTTCCGGGCCATAATCGAGGAAGAGCGCGGCTCCTGGGCGGGCGGAAAGCCGGGCGCCCAACGACCGCCCGATGGCGAGAGCCGGTTCATTGAGTTCCATGATGATATCCTCCCCCTCCCCTTGCGGGAGGGGGGCGGGGGGAGGGGGCAACGCCGCGCACTCCACAAACCGCCCCTCCGCCACGAACCGCTCCATCCACCGCCCACCCCGCCTGACGAACTGCCGGATCGGCAGCGCATCGAGGAACTCGTTGGCCAGCAGCACCAGCGGCGCGTCGGGCAGGGTGTCCAGTCCGTCATGCCAGGTCGCGCCCGGCAGCCGCTCCGCCTGCACCGCACGCAGCCGCGGCGACGTCTCGATCAGGTGCAGCCGAAGCGCCGCCTGAAAGTCCTTGGCCACGCTGCCGATCGCCCGCAACGCGTCGGCCATCAGCGTGCCGCGGCCCGGTCCCGCCTCTACCAGCAGCACAGGGTCCGGCCGGCCGATCTGCTCCCAGACCACCACCGCCCACAGCCCCAGGATCTCGCCGAACACCTGGCTGATCTCAGGCGACGTGGTGAAATCCCGATACGGATCATGCGCCGCGTAATAGGCAGCGTTGGCGCGCGCCATGAACTGATCGAGGCGTTCCATCACCGCGTGCGCAGGATCAGCCACGCCCCGGCGATCAGCATCGGCATGATAGCAACTGGCCCATGGTCACGCCGCCCATTGAGTGTTCACATACGCCAGAAACACATCCGGCTCGCGGAACAACTCGCCGATGATGCGGGCGACACCGTAGCCAATCAGGAATACTCCGCTCAGCCAACCGAAACCGCTGCGGAGGCGTCTCCCGGCGGGACAGCGCGAACATCACCAGAAACAGCACCAAGCCTTCCAGAGCGCCTGGTAGAGTTGGCTGGGATAGCGCGGCACGCAATGAGAGGGATCAAGGCCGGTGCATACCGTTTGCCGAAGCGCCTCATAAATTTGGATAGACGGTTGGGCTACCGGCCCGGCGTTTGGAAAGACCATAGCGCCAAGCCACGAGAGAGGCGCGGCGCGGCCCCACAGTTCACCGTTAATGAAGTTGGCGATGCGTCCGAGGCCCAGCCCAATCGGCACCGCGACCACGACACGATCGGCGAAACCCAACAACGGGATGGCGTTGCGCCAGCAGAACCAGACGATCGCAATGGCGACGCCGAGAGCGCCACCGTGGAAGCTCATGCCGCCTTCCCAGACCTCGAAGATCTGGAGCGGATGCGCCAGATACACCCTCGGCTGGTAGAACAGCACGTACCCTAGCCGCCCCCCCAGCACGACGCCGAGCGTGGCCCAGGTGAGGAAATCGTCCGCCTGTACCGCTGTGGCCACCGCTGGCGGCTGCTGCACCAGACGCCGCAGCAACCGCCAGCCGAGCACCAGGCCGGTGATGTAGGCCAGCGCGTACCAGCGGATGCCGAATGGCCCGATCTGGACGATGACCGGGTCGAACTGCGGAAACAGCAGGACCGGAATCATACGTAGGGATCGGCCTTTACCAGGTAGTCTTGCACATATCGCCGCACGCCCTCTTCGAGGGGCGTGAACTGTCCCGCGAAGCCGGCGGCGCGCAGGCGGGTGATGGAGGCCTCGGTGAACGACTGGTACTGCCCGCGCAGCTTATCCGGCATGTCGATGTAGTCGATCCTGCGCGGCACGCCGGCCGCGTCGCACACCGCATGGGCGAGGTCGAGATAGGTCCGCGCCCGTCCGGTGCCGACGTTGAACAGGCCGCAGACGTCCGGCGAATCGTGCAGCCATAGCAGCACATCGACCACGTCGCCGATCCAGATGAAGTCGCGCCTCTGCGCGCCATCGGCGAGACCGGGCTCGGTGGAGCGGAACAGCCGCGCCGCCCCGCCGCCGGCGACTTCATCGTGCTTGACCTTGACCACCGAGATCATGCCGCCTTTGTGGTACTCGTTCGGCCCATAGACGTTGAAGAACTTGAGGCCGACCCATTGCGGCGGGCGTGGCTGACGCGTCGCGATGGCGTTTGCGACGCGGAGGTCGAAGGCGTGCTTCGTCCAGCCGTACAGATTGAGCGGCCGCAGCCTATCGAGCGCGGCCAGGGACGCATCGTCATCGAAGCCGGCCGAACCATCGCCATAGGTGGCCGCGGAGGATGCATAGACCAGCCGGACCCCGTGGTTGGCGCACCAGTGCCAGATGTGACGCGACAGCTCGACGTTGGTGGCCCAGGCAGCATCACCGTCCGCCGCCGTCGTGTCGCTGATGGCGCCCAGGTGGAACACCATCTCGATCGGCGGGCGGCTGTCGAGGAAGCCGTCGATCTCGCTGGGCGGCAGCAGTCGCGCGGGCGGATGCTTGGCCAGGTTGCGCCACTTCCCTCCGCTGCCCAGTTGGTCGATGACGGCGGCCTCGAGACCGCGACGCACCAGGGCCGCATGCAGATTCGAGCCTATGAAGCCGGCGCCACCCGTGACCAGGATCATGGCGCGCGTTATACGGTTGGGGCCGAGTCCGCGGAAAGGGGCAGGCAGACATGAGCGATCGACCGCGTTTCTTCGACGATCTGGCCGGCGTGGCCGGTGGGGCGATCTCCGCGCTCGCCGGCCTGCGCGAAGAGATGGAGGCCCTGGCGCGGGCGCGGATCGACGAGATGATCCGCCGGCTGGACCTGGTGAAGCGCGAGGAATTCGATGCCATGACCGAGCTGGCCGCCAACGCGCGGGCCGGGCAGGAGGCGGCCGAGGCCCAGCTTCACGACATGTCGCAGCGGCTCGCCGCACTGGAAGTGCGAGTCGCGGCACTGGAGACTCAGAAAGATGCCGAGTGAGGCTTGCGGCGCGGCGCGCCGGCTGGCTAGGCTGGGATTCGTGGTTAACTTGGTCGCGTAAGTTCCGGAATCGGCGACCTGGAAACCGTCCGGCCTTCCTCCACGATGGGAGACCACCATGACCATGACGGCGCTCAGCCACGATATCGCTGCCAATCCCCTCGACATCATGGAGCAGATCATCACCGCCAATGACTGGGCGGTCGACCGGCGCAGCGACTCCGAGATGGCGGCCGAGGCGCCTGGCCGCTGGTGCGACTACGGGCTGTGGTTCTCCTGGTCGCATGAGATCAGTGCGATGCATTTCACTTGCGCCTTCGATTTGAAGGTGCCGGAGAAGCGTCGCGCGGCCCTGTATGAGTTGCTGGCGCTGGCCAATGAGCGACTGTGGATCGGCCATTTCGGCATGGAGAGCGAGGAGGGCATCCCGGTGTTCCGCCATGCGGTCCTGTTGCGTGGCGCTCCAGGCGCCTCGGCCGAGAGCCTGGAGGACATGGTGGACATCGCCATCACGGAATGCGAGCGGTTCTTTCCGGCGTTCCAGTTCGTGCTGTGGGGTGGCAAGACGCCGCAGGACGCCTTGCAGGCGGCGATGCTGGAGTGTGTCGGCGAGGCATGATGGCCGGATCAGGGCCGGCCATGAGGAATGGGGATCGGGTGTTCGCCCGAGAGCACGCATGAGCATTCCCCCGATCCTGCTTGTCGGCTGCGGGCGCATGGGCAGTGCGATGCTGTCCGGATGGCGTGAACAAGGGTTGGCTTCGTCGGTCGCGGTGGACCCCGCTGCAGCGGCGGCCGAGTGGGCCGGTGCCGACCTCACCGTCGCGCCGGATGTCGGAGCGGTGCCCGAGGCGTTCGCGCCTGCCGCGGTGGTGTTCGCGGTCAAGCCGCAGAATGCCGCCGAGACGTTGCCGCTTTACCGGCAGTACGCGGGCAAGGCGGTATTCCTGTCGATCATGGCCGGGAGAACGATCGCCGGCATGCAGGCCCTGCTCGGCGGTGAGGCGGCGATCGTGCGGGCAATGCCGAACACGCCGGCGGCGGTTCGCCAGGGCGTGACCGTCGCGTGCCCGGGCCTTGGCGTCGAAATGCCGCAGCGCGCTCTGTGCGAGCGGCTGCTGCAGGCGATCGGCGTCGTGGCGTGGGTCGAGGACGAGGCGCTGCTCGATCCGGTGACGGCGGTGTCCGGCAGCGGTCCGGCGTATGTGTTCCTGCTGGCGGAACTGATGGAGCAGGCGGCGCGCGAGCAGGGAATTCCCGCCGACCTCGCGCGGTTGCTGGCGCGGCAGACGGTGTCGGGATCCGGCGCGTTGCTGGCGGCGAGCGAAGAGGACGCCGCAGCGTTGCGCATCGCGGTCACCAGTCCCGGCGGCACCACAGAGCGCGCGCTCGCCGTGCTCATGGACAGCGATGCCTGGCCGGCGGCGTTGAGCAAGGCGATCGCAGCGGCGACAGTGCGTTCGCGAGAGCTCGCAGGATAAGGCGAGGTCCTCAGGCCTCCCCGGCCGGCTATGCACGGCCCTCCCAACACGTGGGCGCGGTCCTCCACCGGTCGCCGCAACGACGGAGTGGCGACCTTGATGCAAGGTGAATGTCCCTATCCGGTTAGCGCAGGTCTCCCTCCCGCGACGAAACAACGCGGCCTGGATAGCCGTACTGCTGAGATCAGCACCGGGTTGCTGACGTCATATTCCTCGGTCTCATAGCGCGTGCACGTCACGGCCAGATCAGGGATGCGGAAATTCTCACTGGCGCGAACCCGGGGGATGACGCCGGGCGCCGCGACCACGTGCAAGGATTGCCGGCATCAGCAAGATCGTTACGGATGAGGCTGCCCAGTTCGAGTTGCAGCGCGCCGTGAGTTCGGCTCGCCGGCGCCACCGAGATGGGTTCGCCGTCCACAAGTTCCCAGCTGGTTTCTCCCGGCGCGTCCCAGGCGAGGAACTCGGCCACGGTCATCCGGTCAGGAGGCCTGAAAGCATAACCCACGCAGCGGGGGACAAGAACGTTCGCACGGCTCAGGTCGCGATCGCCATGCGCGCCGACGTGACAGGGATCAACTGATCCGCCACCCTGCCGGTAACCGAATGACGAGGGGATTGATGCCGAGCACCGCCGATTTCGTCGGAAATCCAACCAGCTTCGCGGCGAACTCCTATCTCGGCTTCATCAACAGTGGCGTGTCCAACAAGTCGATCATGGACAACGTCGTTCTTGGCGGGGCTGCTCGCTTCTGGCCGTAGCCGTCAGAGTGTCGCGAATCTCGGAGGCCAACCAATGCCCGCCAGCTTGTCACCAGCGCAGGTCGCGCAATACCAGCGTGATGGCTTTTTCTTCCCGGTGGATTGCCTGACGCCAGACGAGGTCCGCCACTACCGCACGTGCCTCGAGGACTTCGAGCGCGAGCAGGGCGACACCTTCGGCAGGCTCCCCAATCTCGTGCGGTCGAAGTCGCACCTGCTGTTCAAATGGATGGACGAACTGGTGCGCCATCCGAAGGTGCTCGATGCGGTGGAGAGCGTGATCGGGCCGAACATCCTGATTTATCATCTGACGTCATGGCTCAAGGAGCCGAACGAGCCGTCGCATGTGTCGTGGCACCAGGACGGCACCTATTTCGGACTCGAGCCAGCCGAGCAGATTACCGCGTGGATAGCGCTCACCGACTCAACGCCGGAGATGGGCTGTATCAGGCTGCTGCCGGGCAGCCACGTGATCGGCCAGCGGCCGCACAGGGACACGTTCTCGCCCGGCAACTTGCTGTCGCGTGGCCAGACCATCGAGCACAGACTGGACTACTCGAACACTGTGATGATGCCGCTGAAGGCCGGGCAGGTCTCGCTGCATCATACCCACATCGTGCACTCATCCGAGCCGAACAGCACCAACAGGCGTCGCATCGGCATCGGCGTCAGCTACATCCCGCCGCATTGCCGCCTGGTCAACGACGTGCGCGTAACCGCCTCTCTTGTGCGCGGTCGCGACGACTACGGGCATTTCGATCCCGAACCACGCCCCTCTGGCGACTTCGATGCCGGCTCGCGCGCTGTGCACGCCGCCGCAGTGGAGCGGTTCTTCGAGTCGAACAAGCTGCTGGCGGCCCGCCGCAGGTCGGGCAACGTCGGAATTTGATTTGGCGCCTCCGCTCCTCGCCACCCGCCGCGACACACGATGGGTTTGCTGGCAAAGCCCGCACCTGGCCTGCATGATGCGGCCATGGACGACGCCGCATTCGATCGGGCACTGATCGCCGCCGCCTTCCAGCTCGCCGCGGAGAGAGGGTGGCGCTCCGTCAGCGTCGCGGCGGCCGCAAGCGCCGCAGGCCTCCCGTTGGCGCGTGCCCGTGAGCGGTTCCCGGGCCGTGCGGCGGTCCTGCTGCGGTTCGGCCGGTTGGCCGACCAGGCGGCCCTGGCGGAGGTGCCCTCCGACGGATCGGCGCGCGACAAGCTGTTCGATCTGCTGATGCGGCGGATCGATGCGTTGCAGGCGCACCGTGCCGGCGTGCTGGCACTGCTCCGCTCCTTGCCCGCCGATCCCCCGGCTGCGCTCCTGCTCGCTCTGGCAACGCGGCGCAGCATGCGCTGGATGTTGGAGGCGGCCGGGATCACCACGCGGAGCCTTCGTGGCGAACTGCGGGTGAGGGGCCTGCTGGCGGTCTGGCTGTGGACGATCCGCGCCTGGCGAAGCGACGAGAGCGAGGACCTCTCGGCGACGATGGCCGCGCTCGATACGGCGCTGCGCCGCGCCGAAAGCGCTGCCGAATGGCTCGGCTGGCGCCCTCGGTCGGTTGAATCGGCCCCGGACGCCGCGGCAACCGACCAACCGCAGCCGGAGGCACCGGCTTGAGCGCCGTTGCACTGCTGCGTATCAAGGGCGCGCAGCAGGAGGTGCGCTGATGGCGACCCGCAGCGTCGCGACGGTGTTCGGCGGATCAGGCTTCATCGGCCGCTACATCGTGAAGCGTCTGGCCAACAAGGGCTTCGTCGTGCGCGTGGCTGTGCGCGACCCCGAGGCTGCGTTGTTTCTCAAGCCTATGGGCGCCGTAGGACAGATCGTCCCCCTGCATGCGACGCTGACCAACGAGCCAACCGTGCATCGCGCCGTGGAGGGTGCGGACCTCGTCGTCAACACGGTGGGCATTCTCTCCGAGCAGCGGCCAGGCGATTTTCGGCGCATCCACGCCGATGGGGCGGCACTTGTGGCGCGCCTGGCGGCAAGCGCCGGCGTTGCGCGCCTGGTGCACATCTCGGCCATCGGCGCCGATCCGCACGCCGTCAGCCAGTATGCGGCGACAAAGGGCATCGGCGAGACAATGCTGCGGGAGGCCTTCGGCGACGCCACGATCCTGCGTCCTTCGCTGGTATTCGGCCCCGAGGACAAGCTGTTCAACCGCTTCGCCTCGATGGCGCGGATCATGCCATTCATGCCGGTGATCTGCGGCGATACGCAGTTTCAGCCGGTCTATGTCCACGATGTCGCCGATGCGGTGATGGCCGCACTCGCGCGGCCGGACGCCGCCGGCGCGATCTATGAACTGGGCGGCCCGCGCGTCTGGCAGTTCCGCGAACTGCTCGCCTACATCCTGCACGAAACCGGCCGGAAGCGGCGGATGGTCGAGGTGCCGATGGGCATCGCGCGATTGCAGGCGCGCATCATGGAGTTGCTTCCCGGCAAGCCGCTGACCCGCGACCAGTTGCTGATGCTGCAGCAGGACAACGCGGCCGGCGCCGACATGCCTGGGCTGAAGGAGCTGGGCATCGTGCCGACGCCCGTGGAGCTGGTGGTGCCGTCCTATCTGCGGCGATTCCAGCCCGGCGGCGGCACGCGCCGGGTACTGCCGGAGCAGCAGGTCGGCAACCCAACCGATCTGTCATTCCAGGTGAAGGACTGACATCGCTGCCTTGTCTCCGGACCTGATCCGGGGATTGGCGCGACGCGGTACGTGGTGCCATAGAGCACCGCCATGCGAACGCTCTATCACCTGCCTCTATCGCCCTACTCTCGCAAGGTGCGCCTTGTTCTCGCGGAAAAACGGCTGCCGTTCGATCTGCGCACGGAAAAGCCGTGGGAACGGCGGGCGGACTACCTGGAGCTCAACCCGGCCGGCACCGTGCCGACGCTGGTCGAGGACAATGGTCTTGTGATCGCCGATTCCGGGGTGATCTGCGAATACCTGGAGGAAGCCTATCCCGACACGCCGCTGCTCGGCCGCACTCTGGCCGAACGCGTCGAGGCGCGGCGGCTGGTCGCGTGGTTCGATGGGAAGTTCGCCGCCGAGGTGACGCGCGGGCTGCTGGGCGAGAAGGTGATGAAGCGCATGTCAGGGCGCGGCAATCCGGACGGCGCTGCGCTGCGCACCGGCTATCTCGCGCTGCGCTACCACATGGAATACCTCGGCTGGCTGGCAGAGACGCGCAAGTGGCTTGCGGGCAGCACCATGACGCTGGCCGACTTCGCCGCGGCGGCGCATCTGTCGTGCCTCGACTACATCGGCGATGTTGACTGGTCGGTCTCGCAGTCCGCGAGGGACTGGTACGCGGGCATGAAGTCGCGACCCAGCTTCCGCAGTGTGCTGGCCGACCGTGTGCCCGGCATGACCGCGCCGGCGCATTATGTCGACCTGGACTTCTGAGGCGTCGCTTCGCCTTCTGGTGTTTGGCTTGGGCTACACCGGGACGGCGGTCGCGCGCGCTGCGGTATCGGCGGGATACTCGGTCAGTGGGACGATCAGAAGTGCGCCGGAACCGGGGGACGACGGCATCGTCCGCATCGACTTTGCCCGCGCACATGATGCCATAGCAGGCGCGACCCATCTGTTGTGCACGGCGGCGCCTGACGCGTCCGGCGATCCGGTACTCTCGGTCTATCGGCCTGCCATCGAGACAGCGCCACGATTACGATGGATCGGCTACCTGTCCACGACCGGCGTCTACGGCGATCGCAACGGCGCATGGGTCGACGAGGACAGCGTGCCAGCACCCGGCTCCGATCGCAGCTTGCGGCGGCTGGCGGCAGAGCAGGACTGGCGGCGACTGTCCGACCGATGCGCAATCGATGTGTTCCGGTTGGCCGGCATCTACGGACCGCGGCGTTCAGCGCTCGACGATCTGCGTGCGGGAACCGCGCGGCGCATCAGCAAGCCGGGACACACATTCGGCCGCATCCACCGCGATGACATTGTGCGTGCTGTGATCATGGCAATGCGGCAGGAGCGTGCGAGTGGCGCCCGCGTCCTCAACCTTGTTGACGACGAGCCCGCGGAAAGCGCCGACGTGGTGGCAGAGGCTGCACGGCTACTCGGCGTCGCCTCGCCCGAGCCCGAGCCATTCGAGCATGCGCGGGCCTCCATGAGCCCGATGGCGCGCAGCTTCTGGGCGGAGAGCCGGAAGGTTTCGGGCCGGCGAACGCAGCAGATGCTGGGCCTGCGCTGGCTCTATCCGAGCTATCGCGAAGGACTACGCGCCATCCTGGCCGAGGAGAGCGGCGAGCGTCCGACATAGCAGCGTGAGGTCCTGCGGCCGCGACAACCGGTGGTCGCCGTCCTTCACCAGCGTGACCTGAACGTCCTCGCTGGTGACCGTTTCGGCGATCCGCAGCGCCATCTCCCAGGGAACGTCAGGATCGTCCTGGCCATGCAGCAGGCGAACCGGACAGTCGAGCGCGATCGGAGCGTTCAGCAGTAGCCTTGTGCGCCCATCCTCGATCAGCGCGCGCGTGATAGGGGTGGGTTCGCCGTACTGGCTGGGCCGGTGAATGACGCCGTCGCGCATGAGGGCGGCCCGTTGCTCGAAACTCATGGCCGACCACATCAGCGCCTCGGTGAAGTCCGGTGCCGCCGCGATGCCGACCAGCGCCGCGATCCGATCCGTGCGGGCGAGGGCGACCAGCAGCGCGATCCAGCCGCCCATCGAGGAGCCGACGAGAATCAGCGGCCCCTCGCTCTGTTGGTCGATCACCGCCAACGCATCATCAGTCCAGCGGCCGATGGTGCCATCCTCGAAGCGACCGCCACTTGCGCCGTGGCCGGAGTAGTCGAAGCGCAGCATCGCCTGCTCGCGCCCGGCACAGAACCCGGCGAGCGCAGTCGCCTTGTCGCCGGTCATGTCGCTGTGGAAGCCGGGCAGGAAGACCACGGTCGGTCTGGCGCCCTCATGGCGAGCAAAGGCCAGTTCCACGCCATCGCCGCGATCGAGCCGTCCGGTGGTTTCCATGGCGTCAGATCCCGAAGAGCAACCAGTCCAATGCATGGGAAATGTCGTCGCGATATTGGGTGATGGTGCCAAGCGGCTGACCGAGCTGGCGGCTCCGAAGGACTCCCACTGAGTGCATGATCACGACGTAGTCTCGCCCGTCGTGCGAGACCAGCGGCAAAGCCCGGGTTGGCGGATTGGGCACGATTTCTGTTGTCGTCAGCGGTGCGACGATCCGGGTGTCTGCCTCGACGATGTCTGCCTGAAGGACTACGACCAGCGGATAAACTGACCCGGCACGCCGGTCGGAGTTGCGGAACACCTCATGCTGCATCGTCACTGTCTTCAGCAGCGTCAAACATACCAAACGGAGGGAATGGCAGACCGTATTGCGCGACCAGAGCATCGGTGATTCGCGCCGCTTCGCGGATCTCCTCGCGTATCTTCGCCTTTTCAGCCGCCTCGAACGCCTGGATCACCGCTGCTTCGGCGGTCCGTGAGATGTTGATCCCCAGCTCAGACGCCTTGGCGACCAAGTCTGCATTCAGCGTGATACTGACGGTCTTGCGGCGTGCATTCACGTCGTATAGGGGCCTGCGCATGCGTACCGATCCACAGGTAAGAAGACCCGTGTAACTTTAATCATGGGGGGATCGTCGGGCAACATCGTCGTGCTGCAGGTGCTGCCGTCGCTGGTCACCGGCGGCGTCGAGCGCGGCACGATCGAGATGACCCAGGCGATCGCCGAGGCTGAATGGTCCCCGTTGGTGGCCAGTGCCGGCGGACGCCTCGTGCCTGCGGTCGAGCACGCCGGCGGCCGCCATATCAGCCTGCCGCTGGCCAGCCGGAACCCGATGACCATCTGGCGCAACACCGCGCGTCTGGCGAGCGTAATCCGCGCCGAACGCGTGAGCATCGTGCACGCGCGGTCGCGCGCCCCGGCGTGGTCCTCCCTGTTGGCCTGCCGGCAAACCGGGACGCATTTCGTCACCACCTACCACGGCACCTACAACGAGGACCTGCCGTTCAAGCGGCGCTACAATTCGGTCATGGCGAAGGGCGAGCGGGTAATCGTTGCCAGCCACTTCATCGCCGACCTCATCGCGCGGCAGCACCAGACCGATCCGGCGCGCATTCGGGTCATTCCACGCGGCGTGGACCCAGTGCTGTTCGATCCGGGCGCGGTCGCAGGGCATCGGTTGGCGCGGCTGGCGCAGGCATGGCAACTGCCGCACGGCGCCTCGGTCGTGCTGTTGCCTGGGCGGCTGACGAGTTGGAAGGGGCAGGCGGTGCTGATCGAGGCACTCGCACGCCTGTCCCGGCGCGACATCTGCTGTGTGCTGGTCGGCTCGGACCAGGGCCGGCAAGCCTATTCCGCCAGCCTGATCCGACAGGCCGAGACCCTCGGCATTGCCGACCAGCTGCGTCTGACCGGCGAGTGCAACGACATGCCGGCGGCGCTGCTCCTCGCCGACGTCGTGGTGCACGCCTCCACGCGGCCCGAGGCGTTCGGCCGGGTGGTGATAGAGGCGCAGGCGATGGGGCGGCCGGTGATCGCCTCCGACCTCGGCGGCCCGATCGAGACGGTCAAGCATGGCGTCACCGGCTGGCGCGTGCCGGCCGGCGATGCCGGCGCCGTGGCCGCGGCCATCGAAGCGGCCCTGGCGTTGCCAGCGGAAGAGCGTCACGCCCTCGGCTGCCGGGCGCGCGCCGCCGTCCTCCGCGGCTATACCGTCAGCGCCATGCAGAGCGCGACGATAGACGTCTACCGGGAGATCTTGGGTCTTGCGTAGCCGAGACCTCGACGCCATAGACAACCGCTCCGATTGAAGGAGGAGCCCCGACCGATGCCCGCCATCACCCTGCCCGACAAATCCGTGCGCCGCTTCGACGGGCCGGTGACGGGCACGACGGTGGCGGAAGCGATCGGTCCCGGCCTTGCCCGCGCTGCGCTGGCGATGAAGCTCGACGGCCGCCTCGTCGATCTGTCGACTGAGATCGACAATGACGCGGACGTTGTCTTCGTCACTCGCCGCGACCCCGAGGCGCTGGAACTGATCCGCCACGACGCGGCGCATGTGCTGGCCGAAGCGGTGCAGGAACTCTATCCCGGCACCCAGGTCACGATCGGCCCCGCGATCGCCGACGGCTTCTACTATGACTTCGCGCGCAACGAACCGTTCACCCCGGAGGACTTCGCACCGATCGAGGCGAAGATGCGCGAGATCGTCGCGCGCGGCGAGAAATTCGTCCGCCAGGTGATGGACCGCGACGACGCCATCCGCCTGTTCCAGGAGAAGGGCGAGAAGTACAAGGCGGAGATCATCCAGGACCTGCCGCGCGACGAGACGATCTCGCTGTATCGCCAGGGCACCTGGGTCGATCTGTGCCGCGGCCCACACATGCGCTCCACCGCCGATGTCGGGCCAGCGTTCAAGCTGATGAAGGTGGCCGGCGCTTACTGGCGGGGCGATCACCGCAACGCCATGCTCTCGCGCATCTACGGCACCGCGTGGCGCGACCAGAAGGAGCTCGACGCCTACCTGCATATGCTCGAGGAGGCGGAACGCCGCGACCACCGCCGCATCGGCAAGGAGATGGACCTGTTCCATCTGCAGGAGGAAGCCACCGGCAGCGTGTTCTGGCATCCCAAGGGCTGGAAGCTCTACCGCAACGCCGAAGCCTATCTGCGCCGGCGTCTGGAGCAGGCCGAGTACCAGGAGGTGAAGACCCCGCAGCTTCTCGATCGTGTGCTGTGGGAGCGCTCCGGCCACTGGGACAACTACCGGGAGCACATGTTCATCGCCCGCGTCGAGGACGAGGACAGGACGCTGGCGGTGAAGCCGATGAACTGCCCGTGCCACGTGCTGATCTTCCGGCAGGGCATCCGCTCCTATCGCGAACTGCCGCTGCGCCTCGCGGAGTTCGGCTCCTGCCATCGCTACGAGCCCTCGGGTGCGCTGCACGGCATCATGCGGGTGCGCCAGTTCACTCAGGACGACGCGCACATCTTCTGCACCGAGGGGCAGATCGCCGACGAGGGCCGCCGCTTCGTCGAACTCCTCTCCACCGTCTACCGCGACTTCGGGTTCCCCGAGTTCAGCATCCGCTTCTCCGACCGCCCGCCGGTGCGGGCCGGCGCCGATGAGGTGTGGGACCGCGCCGAGGCCGCTCTGCGGCAGGCCTGTACCAGTGCCGGCATCGAGCCGATCCTGAACCCGGGGGACGGCGCCTTCTATGGGCCGAAGCTCGACTTCGTCCTGCGCGACGCCATTGGGCGCGAATGGCAGTGCGGCACCTTCCAGGTCGACTTCGTCGTGCCGGGCCGGCTGGGCGCCGAGTATGTCGCCGAGGACGGCGGCCGGCGTACCCCGGTCATGCTCCACCGCGCCATCCTGGGCAGCTTCGAGCGCTTCCTCGGCGTGCTGATCGAGCACTACGCCGGCCGCTTCCCGCTGTGGCTTGCGCCGGTGCAGGCGGTGGTGGCGACCATCGTCTCCGACGCCGACGCCTATGCGCGCGAAGTGGCGGGGATGCTGCGGAAGGCGGGGTTGGAGATCGAAACGGACCTCTCCAACCAGAAGATCAACGCCAAGGTCCGAGACCACAGCCTGGCGCACGTCCCCGTTCTGGCGGTGGTCGGGCGGAAAGAGGCGGAGACCCGCACAGTGGCGCTGCGCCGGTTGGGCGGCTCGGCACAGGAGGTGGTACCGCTGGACGCGGCGGTCGCACGTCTTGCGGCCGAGGCGACGCCACCCGATCTCAAGGCATGAGGGGGGCGTTTCGCCCGGTGACGTCCATGTGAAACTCTTCCTTTAGCTTGATCCGTTACGGATTTATCGGCCAGACTTGCCGCCGGCTGACGTTAACCATGACAGGAGAAGACCATAGCAAGAGGACCAATGCCCGCTCAGCCATCCCGCGACGGGCCGCGTGTGAACGACGAGATCAGGGCGCAGCAGGTGCGGCTGATCGATCAGGACGGCGAAATGCAGGGGGTGATGACCGCCCGCGACGCTTGGCTCCGGGCGCAGGCTGTGGGCCTGGATCTGCTGGAGATCAGCCCGAACGCCGATCCACCGGTGGTGAAGATCCTCGACTTCGGCAAGTTCAAATACGAACAGCAGAAGAAGAAGAACGAGGCCAAGAAGAAGCAGAAGGTCATCGAGATCAAGGAGATCAAGGTCCGCCCGAACATCGATGAGAACGACTACCAGGTGAAGATGCGCGCCATGAAGTCGTTCATCGAGGAGGGGGACAAGGTGAAGGTGACCCTTCGCTTCCGCGGCCGCGAGATGGCGCACCAGGAAATCGGCGTGCGCGTCCTGGAGCGGATCAAGAACGAGATGGATCCGACGTCCAAGGTGGAGCAGATGCCGCGCATGGAGAACCGCCAGATGGTGATGGTGCTGACCCCGCGCTAGCGGCCAGCCTGTCAGCAGCGCTCCCCTCTGTCGGCAGCACTCTCCCCCATCGTGCAACGCTCCCTCCCATCGTCATGGCCGGGTGGCCCGTTGCCACCGGGCTTGACCCGGGCGCCCACGTCTTTCGACCTCGCAATACAAAGCCCGGCGCCGGGGCAAGCTATCTGGCTGTCCCCATAACCAAGCTGGCTTCCTCCTTAGGCCTGCTGAGGCAACGCCTGCCTCGACCGCAGGTGTTGCGACATGCGACACGAATGACCGTCGCGGCGATACTGGCGTTTGCCGCCGCGCGGGCGTTCGCTCTGCCGGAGGGCTACTGGGCGGTGATCAGCGCAGTCGTCGTTATGCAAGGCAGCCTCGGTGGCACGCTGGGCGCGAGCCTCGACCGGCTGATGGCGACGGTGGCCGGAGCTGTGGTGGGCGCAGCATGCGTATCGCTTCGCGGGCCCTTGCCGGAGGTTCTCGTTCTGACCCTGGCCGTCGGCCCAACCGCGCTGCTGGCGGCACTACGGCCGAGCTTCCGGGTGACGCCGATCACCGCAGTCATCGGTACCTAGTGGGTGCGCCACCCGGAGCCGGGCTGCTGACAGCCTTTCATCGTGTGATGGAGATCACGGTAGGGTGCGTCATCGGTGTGCTGACCGCCCACTTTGTACTGCCCGACCGGGCACGGGCGGCGATCAAGACGGGCGCCGCTGGCATGCTGGATGGGTTGGGCAAGGTCGCGGTGGCGCATTTGACCGGCGCCGACACGGCACACATCGATGCGCTGAACGAATTGGTGCGCCGTCATTTGAGCGCGGTCGCCACAGCGGCGGCAGAGGAGGCACGGGAGCGCGCGCTCTCTTTGCGGACCAGTCCATCGGCTGCATCGTTGTTGCGGACCTTGCGCAGGGTCCGCAGTGACGTGGCGTTTCTGGGGCGCGCGATGGCTTTCGAACCACGGAAACTGGAGGCGACGACAAGTGAGGCTCTGGCACAGTACTTCGCTGACGCGGCGGCGTTCCTGCGCGGTATTGGGTCGGCGCCTGCCCTCGCAACGCTGGATGGTGTGATCGGCACGGTACCGCCCGAGAGCGTGTTTGGCTTCTCGCTGGTGACGCTTCGTCGCGACCTGGCTGACTTGAACGAGCGGCTGGCCGAGCAGGTGGCAGGTTGACGCCGGGCAACATCGCACGATGCAAGATGATCGGCTTGGAGCCAGTGGAGAGCCGTCCACTCCACGTGGCGGCTCTCCTGACCGATGCGGATCGCGCCCGAGTTCAGCTGCGTGGCGCCTATCGATTTCCCGTCACACAGCAGTGGTTCCCGGTGCCACTCCCAGGCTGCCGAACAATCCATGTGTTTCGTTCTGTGGGCCGGCCGTGAAGTAAAGCTTGTTGGGATCGCCACCGCTGCCGCCATTCCCTGCGGTCAGCGACCACAGACCATCAATGCTGATTGGCTTGCCATCGCCGCCGGTCAACTGGCCGAGTGACTTGTTGTTGTTTTGATCGAAGACACTGATGGTGCCGTCGCCAAAGTTGCCTACCAATAGATCACCGGCAATGTTGCCGAAGCTCGCGGGCGCGGTTGCCAATCCCCAAGGCGAGTTGAGGGTACCACCCGATGCGACCCGGCCCATCATCTGCCCCTGCATGTCGAACTCATCGACAAATCCGTGGCCGGCCCCGGCCACGTCACCCTGCTTTGTGGCATCTTGCTGGGCAAAGGTGACAAACAACTTGCCATCGATCGCCTTGACGTCGAACGGCGCGTATCCGGCAGGCACTGTCGGGTCGGTGAAACTCTTGGTCAACTTGAAGTTCGTGTCGTACATATCGACCGTGCCGTGGCTGAAGTTTGCCGCATATAAGGTCGCGCCGGCATCGGACTTGCCTATATCCATCCCCTTGTAGACCGCGCCCTCTTTTGTCGTTGCGTCGCCCAGCGCAGGATTGTTCGAGTTGTCAACCACGGTCACCGCCGACTTGCCAGCGGCCGGGTTCCAGCCCGCGATTGTGCCGTCCTCGGTGGCGAACAGGAAGGTTGCAGGGTCGCCGCCACTCAGTTTGAAATCTTTCGTGTCCGCGAATGAGTTGAACGCCTGACCGGTCGGGGCGGACTTGTCAGTGCCGGCCGGGCCCGGAATCGTCACCGGCGGAATCGCATTCGTTGTCGTCCCGCTGCCCGTTAACGTTGTCGTCCCGCTGCCGGTTACCGAATCAACGCTTGCTACGCCCGTCCCATTCTCGGAAATCCACAATGGCCCGGTAGGTGACGATGACACGCCCCATGGATTGACCAGATTGGGATCGCTCTTGGTCGCTGGCACAGACCCATCGGAAACCAGGTTCGTCTGAATGAATGTCGGTGTCGTGGGCGCGTTCAGCCCGTTCATCATGTCCTGCGTCGATACCATAGTCCCAGACATGCAGTAACTCCCTCGGCTGTGAGATACGTCAGGCCCCAACGTGCGACGCGGCGGTGGCGATGCGCGATAACGACAAAGTGTGCGGTATCTACGCGAACCAGGATCCGGCCGCGCACATGAGCCCCGACAGGAGTGGATTATTGATAGTCGTCAGTATTCATGCGGGATCGAGAGGTCGTCAGTTCGCGCACTCGTTTTTCGGGCTGTCCGCATCAGAAGGACGACGCCATGGCATATGAATTGCACATACTGTGACCCATTTCGGGAATTGCGCGACCAGACGTGGCGGATGTCCAAGGTCGAGCAGATGCCGCGCATGGAGAACCGCCAGATGGTGATGGTGCTGACGCCGAGGTAGCGCGCACAACAGATGGCGGCTCCGTGTCATTGCGAGGAGGCAAAGCCGGTCCCGGACCTGATCCGGGGAAGCAATCCCCATCGAGTTGTGCCCACACAGCGTGATCGCGATTGCTTCCTCGCTCCGCTGCCCGCAACGACGACAGCCTCTCCGCCGCATCACCTGTTTGAACCGAAGCCCGAGGTCCAACCGTAGCCGCAGGACTGCCCGCCCGCGATGTCGGGCGTGCGATCGGTGATGTCCTCGGTCTTGCTGCGCCCGGTGATCCGCACCGCATGGCGATCTTAAGGTGGCTTCTGCCGGTCCGCTTGCGGCCCACGACGCGTCGAGATCGGACATTCCGCTCAGGCCATAGCCAGCACGTATCTGCCCGGTTAATTTGCCCGTCCAGGACGCTACAACATCTGAGGGGAAGGTCCTTATGAGTCTCACTGCGCCTGTGGGACAAGCATCCAATAGCCGCCGCCTTCCCGAGACAGTACGCCAACAGGACATGGTCCTGATCTCGGGCGGCACCTTCCGGATGGGATCGGATCAGCACTACCCGGAGGAGGCGCCCGTTCACCACGTGAGCGTCGCCTCATTCTGGATCGATCGCTCGCCGGTCACCAACCGCGATTTCAGGCGCTTCGTTGACGCGACCGGTTACGTCACCGTCGCGGAGATCGCGCCGAACCCCAAGGACTATCCCGGCGCACTGCCGCACATGTTGAAGCCTGGCTCGCTGGTCTTCACTCCCCCTCGGCAACAGGTCGATCTCAACGACTGGTCGCAGTGGTGGAAGTTCGAGTTCGGCGCGAATTGGCGACGGCCCCGCGGCCGTGGCCAATCGAACCAAGGCCTGGACGAGCATCCGGTGGTGCACATCGCCTTCAAGGATGCCGCGGCCTATGCCGCCTGGGCAGGCAAGGAGCTGCCAACAGAGGCGGAGTGGGAGTACGCGGCGCGCGGTGGCCTCGATGGTGCCGAGTTCGCATGGGGCGACGAGCTGACACCAAACGGCCGTCACATGGCCAACATCTGGCAGGGCGCATTCCCGCTGGAAAACCTCGCGACGGACGGCTACGCGAGAACGTCGCCGGTTGGGGCATTCCCTCCCAACGGCTACGGTCTCTTCGACATGATCGGCAACGTCTGGGAATGGACCACCGACTGGTTCTCGGCGCGTCATGTCACCGATGCATCACATCCCTGCTGCATCCCCGAGAATCCGCGCGGCGCACGCGAATCGGACAGCTACGATGCGCACAACGCATCACCGCGAATCCCACGCAAGGTCGTCAAGGGTGGTTCACATCTCTGCGCCCCCAACTACTGCCGCCGTTATCGCCCGGCCGCACGCCATGCACAGCCGATCGACACCGGCATGAGCCATGTCGGCTTCCGCTGTATCGTCAGGCAGACAGGGACATCGCCATGACAGGCGACGACGCGCAGAAACTTGGCCTCTTGGCCAAGCTGGTCCTCGCCGCCCTCGTTCTGCTGATCATCGGCGGGATAGCGTGGTATGGCGTTACAGTCCAAATCATCCTGCGCATCTGGCACCAGCTCGTCGAACGACCGAGCGGGCCCATGGCATTCCGCTTCATTCTGCAGCCACTCATGGCCGCCATCGTGGCGATCCTGCATGGCCGCAGGGACGCGCGCGCCGGCCGCTCACCGTATTTCTGGACCGTGATGAGCAAACCGCAGGAGCGTATCGGCCGGCTGCGGGAGGGCTTGAACGCGACCGCCAAAATCATTCTTCTCGGGATCGTCATGGACGTGATCTACCAGGTTATCGTCCTCAAGAGGTTCTATCCGGTCGAGTCAGTCATTGTCGCGGTGGTGTTGGGATTTGTCCCCTATCTCGTGCTTCGAGGTATTGTCACGCGCGTCCTGTTGGGCTGGCACGGCAACAATTCCCCGCGCCAGGTGTAAGGGCATCAGGAATGGCAGATACGGACATCGCCACAGGCGCGGAGAGGTTCGAGGTCAGGGTGACGGCCGATACCCACTTCGGCTGGCTGCGCACCCGGCTCAGCGTCGAACGCACCATGATGTCGTGGATACGAACCGCCGTCTCGCTGATCGGGTTCGGGTTCGCAATCGTCCAGTTCTTCGAACGCATGGATCAGATGCCCGGGGTCCAGCGGTCGCTTTTCCCGAACGCCCCGATGTATCTCGGGCTTGCATTGATAGCGTGCGGCATCCTGGCGCTGGTCATCTCGATCTGGCAGTACCAGTGGACCGCTCGTTATCTGCGAAGCGGGTCGTTCGCGCGCGTCGCCGGACTGAGGAAGGGAATGCAATCGCCCGTCCTGGCGGTCGCGGGCCTTCTCACCCTGATCGGCCTGTTTGCTTTCGGTGCGGTGCTGCTGCACCTGGGGTAACCGCCCTGGGCTGATCGACCACGCGTCAACCATCGCTATCGCTGCTCAGACCGACCAACCCACGCAATGGAGACCGAGATGGCAAAATCCGACAAGCCGAATATCCTCATTCTTTGGGGCGATGACATTGGCTGGTGGAACATCAGCTACAACAGCCGTGGCCAGATGGGCTACCGGACCCCGAACATCGACCGCATCGCGAACGAAGGCGCGGCGTTCACCGATTACTACGGCCAGCAAAGCTGCACGGCGGGGCGCGCCGCCTTCATCACCGGGCAGAATCCAATCCGTACCGGCCTGACCAAGGTCGGAATGCCGGGAGCCTCGGTCGGCCTCCACGCGGAAGACCCCACCATCGCGGAACTGTTGAAGCCACTTGGTTACACCACCGGCCAATTTGGCAAGAACCATCTGGGCGATCGCGACGAATATCTGCCAACGGCGCACGGCTTCGACGAGTTCTTTGGCAATCTCTACCATCTCAACGCCGAAGAGGAACCCGAGCAGGAAGATTATCCGAAGGATCCGGCATTCAAGCAGCGCTTCGGCCCCAGGGGCGTATTGCACGCATGGGCGGACGGCAAAGGTGGACAGAAGATCGAGGATACCGGTCCACTCACCAAGAAGCGCATGGAGACCATCGATGAAGAAGTGACGGAACATGCCCTCGCCTTCATCGACAAGGTCCACAAGGACGGCAAACCGTTCTTCCTTTGGTACAACACCACCGCCATGCACTTCAGGACCCACGCCGCGCCGAAGCACAAGGGCAAGAGCGGCGGTCAGGGCGAATACAACGATGTCATGGTCGCCCACGACGAGAACATCGGCAGGATGCTGGCCAAGCTCGATGAGTTGGGGATCGCAGACGACACTATTGTCATGTACTCGACGGACAACGGTCCGCACTACAATAGCTGGCCTGACGCGGGCATTACCCCATTCCGCAGCGAGAAGAACACCAACTGGGAAGGCGGTTGGCGGGTGCCTGCGTTCGTGCGCTGGCCCGGCAAGATCAAGCCGGGTTCGGTCTTCAACGACGTCTGCTCACACCAGGACTGGTTGCCAACTCTTCTTGCCGCTGCGGGTGACGCGGAGATCTCGAAGAAACTGCTCGAAGGCCACACCGCCGGCGACAAGACCTTCAAGGTTCACATCGACGGCTACAACCTGCTGCCCTATCTGACCGGCGAGGCGAAAGCGAGCCCGCGAAAGTCCTTCTTCTACATCAGCGACGATGGCGACATCCTGGCTCTGCGCATGGGCGACTGGAAGATGGTGCTGGCGGAGCAGCGGGCGCACCAACTCATGTGCTGGTTCGAGCCGTTCGTGAAGCTGCGCGCACCCAAGATGTTCAACCTGCGCCGTGACCCGTTCGAGCGGGCGGACGAAAACTCGAACACCTATTGGGACTGGGTGATCTCTCACGCTTATCTTCTCTACGAGATGCAGGCCCTTGTCGCGCAGCAGATCCAGGCGTTCATGCAATTCCCGCCGCGTCAGAAACCGGCCGCCTTCAACCTGGATGAGGTACTTCGCCAGGTCCAGGAAGCCGCCGGCGGCACCAACCACTAGTGGTCGGCCGGTCGCGACTTTCGGCTTGACTGCAAGCACGCCGGGTGGGGCGTGGTCCAGATCATGTCCGATTTGGCGCAGCCACGGCAGCAAGATGAGCGGCAGGGGTGGGTCGGGTCCTGACGCTCATCTTCGACTGCAACGTATAGGTGCTCCAGACTGCCAGCACTTTCCCCTGCTCGGGATAACAACGGACGCGGCGCGTCGCGAGGGAGGGGATGCCTGAACCGCATGGCATATGAATTTACCGTGGCTCTTTTCAGGAATTGCCCGACCAGACGTGGCTGATGTCCAAGGTCGAGCAAATACCGCGGATGGAGAACCGCCAGATGGCGATGGTGCTGACGCCGAGGTAGCGCGCACAATAGATGGCGGCTCCCTGTCATTGCGAGGAGGCAAAGCCGGTGGCCGGGCTCGACCCGGCCAAGCAATCCCCATCGCGTTGCGTCCACACAGTGTGATCGCGATTGCTTCCTCGCCCTGCTACTCGCGACGACAGCCGCTCCGCCGCATCACCTGATTGCGCGCGAGCCCCATGTCCAACCGAACCGCTCATCCGACATTCACCGGTACAAGCGTCATCGTGCCATTTCCGAAGATGTCGATCACCTTCACCGCCACCGTGTACCGCCCGGCCCGCTGATACGTGTGCAGGGCGGTCATCAGCTCCAGCTCGCGGTTCTGCCGCGTCCGGAAGCTCTGCTATTCGTTCTCGAAGATGCGAGACATTAGCCGATTTGATGGCGACGCCTTGCACCAAGCGGCCGGCCACGGGTCTCGTTTCAGGCAGGGGTAGTTAGTGGGCTGATTCTCCCGAACTCAGTGACGCCAGAGTAGTGCTGGGAGTTGCAATAGGCCAGCTAGCCATAACGCGACAAAACCGAGCAGCCGAAGCCAGCTTCTGATTATTAGAAGCCTTTGCGCTGGACGCTGATTGAATCTTCCAAGGGTCTCAGCTTGTCGGTGGAACCACAATCGAGCCCACTTCATAGCGGCATAATAAGTTGTTGGCGGCATAAGTGCACAAAGAACCGAGACCTCTAATTCAACCGCGAATCGCCAGCGGTTCGGTGAACCTTGGTACACTCGGAACGATAGCAGTCCTATTAGGACACCGAAGATACCACTCTCAAGAGAAACCACAAGAAGACTATGCCGTTCGCGTCTATTCAAGCTTCGTGAATTGCCTGCGGCCATAATCACATTAGTTATCTTCGTCACTTCGTCAGGCACCAAGTTGGTTTCCCAATACAATATAGCCGCGCCGCACATTCCCAATAATATTCCCACGAAAGCGATGCCAACCAAAAATGAAGGCCGAAACAAGAGGACACCGAAACCTCCCATAGCCAATGGAAGGCTCCAAATGTTCTGACCCGAAGCGGAACGATATTGGGACCGTCGGCGCGCAGCCATTTCCTCCAAGTCGATGCCACTTATCATTCTCCTGGGCACATCTGGGCACTCTGAAAATTACTCACCCGACACCTCTGCACCAGCGCAAATGAACTGCAGGGCTCGCTCCAATTTCGCAGCATAGTTGGGCAGGACGTCGACGGTCATGCCATGCTGCCGTCTAACGGCCGGGAAGGCGAGCGCACCGTCGGCTACGACAATGAGCCAGGCAAGGGAGACCACCGCCACTATGCCCACCGCGAAGAGCCATACACCTTTACCACGCCGGAGCAGCTCATCCGGGACTTCCTCGCGGATGTCCGCGCGGCGCGCCGGCGAGGATGACACGAGAGCCGATATGAACATTGTTGTTGGTTGCGGCATCAAGGACGACGCCTCCGCCTTCCTCGATGCCTGGCACCGAGCCGAACGCGGCGAACGCGTCCGCGAACGGGTACTGGCGTTCGAGAGCTGGGAAGGGCTGGTCCAGGCCATGACCGGCGAGCGTTATCGTCTGCTGCGGCACCTGCACAAGCATCCCGAGCCCTCGGTGTCCGCCTTGGCAAAGGCGCTCGGCCGCCAGTATCGCCGGGTCCATGCGGATGTCGCTGCGCTGGAGCAGACCGGCTTGCTCGATCGTTCGCAGGGCACCCTCCGAACGACTGCCGACCGCATCAGGGCCGACATCAGGCTGTAGGCATCCGGTGGAAGAAAAACAACGTCTAACATTGACAGATACCATACCTAACACCACATCCCCGGCATGGACACCCAATCCCAGCCGGCCGACCTCTCCCTGCAACTCCCCCGCGACGTCTACCACGTCGTCGTCTACACCCTCCGCGGCCTGCTCCCGCCGCCGGAGGCCGACACGCCCGAGGCAGAAGCCCGCCGCGACCGCGCCGCCATCGCCCGCGTCGCCTCGATGCTGCCGGCCAACGACGAGGAGGCCGATCTTGCCTCCCGCTGCGTCGCCCACGCCGCCTATGCGATGGACTGCCTCCGCCTGGCCCGGGGCTATCGCGCCACCGACCACGCCTACTTCCTGAAATGCACCGCCCAGGCCGCCAGCACCGAGCGCAAGGCACAAAGCGCCCGCTCGCTGCTGCTGCGCCTGCAGACCGAGCGCCGCAAGCGCCAGGCGGACAACGCCGCCGCCGACCAGGACGCCTGGACCGAGCACTGCGCCATCGGGATGATGGCCAACGCGCTGGGGGACGCCGCGCCCGAGGCGCTGCCGGAACCATCGCCGCCACCGCCGCCCGCCCCGCAATCGGCGGAGGAACCCGTGCCCGACCTGGTCGCCGAGGCGGATCGGTATGCGGTCATCTATCCGCAGCGTGCAGCGCGCATCCGTTCCCTGGGCGGCCTGCCGCAGCCGTGCGACTTCGGTCCGCCCCCGCCCGAACTGGTGGACGCCATCGTCACCGGCACCAGCCCGACCCTGCGCGCTCTGGAAAAGGTTTAGGAACCGCAGATAAACGCAGATGAACGCAGATTAAACCGAAGTTGATGAACCAGCATTTGCGAGAGCCGGCCTGTCACCAGGGACAAGGCCGCCGTCCAGCCTATCCGCGTTCATCTGCAGCCTGCCCCGGACTTGATCCGGGGTTCATCTGCGGTTGCAATTTCCCTTGCTGTCTCACCCACAGGGACACGAGACACTGATGAGACTCGCGTTGGCGATCGGATCCACGAACGCTTCGAAATATACCAGACGCTTTGCGTTCACCGCTATGTCGTCTCCCCGGTCGAAATTGCCCGCGTCGGGTCGCTGCCCTAGCATCCTCCGCATGAATGAAGCACCCGCAGCGAAACGCGGCCTGGCCCGCAACACCGCCAACTACGGCGATCGCGACTTCGCGCTCTATCTGCGCCGGTCGTTTGCCAAGTCGATGGGCTATTCGCAGGCGATGCTGGACCGTCCGGTGGTGGGCATCGTCGATACCGGCTCGGGGTTCAACAACTGCCATCGCACGGTGCCCGAGCTGATCGAGGCAGTGAAGCGCGGCGTGCTGGCCGCCGGCGGGCTGCCGCTGGCGTTCCCCACCGTGTCGCTGTGCGAACCGTCGCTGTTTCCGACCTCGATGCACTACCGCAACCTCGCCGCACTCGACACCGAGGCGATGCTGACCGCGCAACCGATGGATGCGGCGGTGCTGATCGGCGGCTGCGACAAGACGGTGCCCGCGCAGTTGATGGCCGCGGCTTCGGCTGACATTCCGGCGGTGCAGCTTGTCACCGGTCCGATGCTGGCGACGCCGTACCAGGGCGAGCGGCTCTCCGCCTGCACCGACTGTCGTCGCTACTGGGCGGCGTACCGTGCGGGCCGCGTCACCGCGGAGCGGATCGGCGAAATCGAGGGCAGGCTCGCCACAACGGCCGGCACATGCGGCGTGATGGGCACCGCCTCCACCATGGCCTGCATCGCCGAGGCCCTCGGCATGGTGCCGCTGGGCCATGGCTCGATCCCTGCGGTGCATGCGGATCGTCTGCGTGCGGCGGAGGAAGCCGGCGCACTGGCGGTGACGCTGATCGCATCGCCGATTCGGCCATCGGAGATCATCACGGCGGCATCGGTGGAGAACGCGCTGCGTGTGCTGCTGGCGTTGGGTGGCTCGACCAATGCGCTGATCCATCTCACCGCGATCGCCGGCCGTCGCGGCGTGCGCGTCGATCTGCACCGGCTGAACGAGCTGTCGGACACGACGCCGGTGCTGGTCGATCTGAAGCCGACCGGCGAAGGCTACATGGAGGACTTCCACGCCGCGGGTGGCATGCCGGCGCTGCTGTGGGAGCTGCGCGATCTGCTGCATCTCGGCGTGCGCGATGTCACCGGTGCGCCACTGGAACGGCGCCTGTGTGAACCGGTCTTCGTCGATCGCCGCTATATTCGCGCGCGGGACGAGCCGGTGTCGCCGGTGGGCGGGCTGGTTGCACTGTTCGGCTCGCTGGCGCCGCGCGGCGCGATCGTCAAGCGCAGTGCGGCGACACCCGCGCTGTTCGAGACCGAGGCTCGCGCCATGGTGTTCGATGGACTGGAGGACCTCGCGAACCGCATCGATGATCCGTCACTGGATGTGACCGAGCACGACATCCTGGTGCTGAAGAACGCCGGCTCGCTGACGCCGGCGGGAATGCCGGAGGCCGGCTACCTGCCGATCCCGCAGAAGCTCGCGCGCGCGGGCGTGAAGGACATGGTGCGCATGAGCGACTGCCGCATGTCCGGCACCGCCTTCGGCACCATCGTGCTGCACATCACGCCGGAGGCGGCGGCGGGAGGGCCACTCGGGTTGGTGGAGAGCGGCGACCGCATCCGGTTATCGGTGAAGGAACGGCGGCTCGACTTGCTGGTCGCGTCGGATGTGCTCGAGCGGCGGCGTGCGGCGTGGCACCCGCCCGCAAAGCCAACACGCGGCTGGGATCGCATCATTGCCGAGCAGGTCCTGCAGGCCGATGAAGGTTGCGACCTGGCCGCGCTGCGCGGAGCTATGACGTGACCAGGTCGCTTACGAATTGACGACCGCGACGGCCTCGATCTCGATCATGAAATCGGGACCGGCGAGGCGGGTGACGCCGACAGTCGTGCTGGTTGGGGTCGCCACGCCGAGATAACGCATGCGCACGTCGCTGCACTTCTGGAACTCGTCGAAGTCGGTAACGAACGTATTGGTCTTGACGACGTCGGCCCATGTCGCCCCGGCCGCCTTGAGGCATCGGTCGAGGTTCTGGAATGTCTGTTCCATCTGGGCGCGCATATCGCCCTTGCCGACGCAATTGCCGTCGATATCACGCGCCAGCTGACCGGCAGTGTAGACGATCTTGCCGGTGCCGCTCACTGTCACGACGTGCGAGTATGAAGGCTTTCCGCCGGACATCCTTACGTTCATTCCCTCCGGCTGGAACCGCTCGATCTTGATGGCCATTTCACTCTCCCCCTTCTCTCTGTTGCTTTCGGCGCCGCCGGCACGCACGACGGTCCTCACTTCTGCGGCTTCACGTCGGTGCCCGTGGTGAACGACGACGTTGTGTTCTGAGTCGTGAAGCTCAGACCTGTCGAAGCAGAATAGGACGACGTCGTGTCCCTCGTGGTGAAGCCTGGCTGCATCGGGGCCGCGGCACCGGTGTTGTTCAACTGCATCAAGCGGTCGCGGAAACTGAGATCCGGCGTTGCTTGTGTCGTTGGAGGATCGGCCTGCGGTTTAGGGACCGCGAGGTCTGGTATCGGCGTCCACGGCCCATTCGGGTCTGGGACTGCATATCCGGGCATCTGGACCTGGTTGTCCGCCGCAAAGAGAGCCTCAGGCGCGCCGATGCATCCTGCGATTGCAATCATCAGGCCGACAGTCACTCGCGAAGCCATTTCTATCCCCGCTGTGGAAATACCCTCGTACGGTACGTCCCCCCAGCTTTCCGAACAAGGGCAGGGCGCCATCATCGCCTGACCAAGGGCCGGCGAGTGTGCGGCTGTTTCTTCCGGCGGCGACTGCCTTGTGCTGCGGCTCAGCCACTGGGTCTGCGCGCCAGCGAGCCCTCAATCGCCTGATCGGCCAGGCCGCTATATGCGGCCTCCCGCGAGATGTCCTGGTTCGTGTAATCCGGCAACATGGCGGTCGTGATCACGCTGACCACTGCGCAAGCGAATATGTACAACGCCACCGAGTAGCCGGAGCCTGTCGCCGCCAGCAGTGCGGTCGCGATGATCGGTGCCGGCCCGCCGGCGACCACGGATGCGAGGTGGTAGCCGAGCGATGAACCGCTGTAGCGCAGGCGCGGGCTGAAGCATTCAGCGATCAGCGCCGCCTGCGGGCCATACATCATGTCGTGTGGAATGAACGACAGGATGATGGCGATGAAGATGACCGCCGGGATCGCCGTGTTCAGCAGGGCGAAGTAGACGAAGGAATACAGGCCCATCGCCACGGCGCCGATCAGGTACATCCGCTTGCGGCCGATCAGATCGGATATGTGGCCAGCCAACGGAGTGGTCACCGCCGACAGGCCCGTCGCGATCAGCAGCGCGGTCAGCAGCAGGTTGCGCGACGTGTGCAGCATCGTCGCGCCATAGGTGAAGATGAAGCCGGCAAAGACATAGAACGGGGCTTGTTCGGCCATCCTACACAGGGCAGTCAGCACAATCGTCCCGGGCTGGCGTCGAATCACCTCAATGACCGGTGCACGCGCCACTCTCTCCTCATCGAGCACGCGGCGGAACACCGGCGTCTCCATGATGCCAAGCCGGATGTAGATACCGACCACGACCATGACGATGCTGAGCCAGAACGGCACGCGCCAGCCCCAGGTAAGGAACTGATCACCCGAGATCCAGCTGATTGCCAGTACCGCCATGTTCGCGAAGAACAGCCCACCTGGGCCGCCCCATTGCGGCCAGGAGGTAATGAAGCCGCGATGCTTGTTGGTTTTGGCCCATTCCATCGCGATCAGGGTCGCGCCGCCCCACTCGCCGCCGATCCCCATGCCCTGGATGAAGCGCAGCACGGTCAGGATGACTGCGCCCCAGATGCCGATCATGGCGTAACCCGGCACGAAGCCGACCGCGAAGGTCGACAGCCCGGTCAGCAGCAGTGTGGCGATCAGGGTCGCCTTGCGGCCGATCCGGTCGCCGTAATGGCCGAACAGCGCCGCCCCGACCGGCCGCGCCACGAACCCGACGGCATAGATGCCGAAGGCCTGCAGCGTCCCGACCAGGCGATCCGATCCCGGGAAGAACAGCGTCGCGAAGACCAGCGGCGCGACCTGGACGTAGAGCAGGAAGTCGTAAGCCTCGATGATGGTGCCGACGGTGCCGGCGACCACAGCGCGGCGCAGCTGCGCTTTGTGCTCGGCATCTGAGAGATCCGATCCGGTCGATGCGATCGTCGTCATCAGCTTCCTCCCGATTGTCGTTTCCTTGAAGCGGCTCGTGGTCCTCCTGGATGTCCGTGCGTCAGCGGCCTTGTGGTCCCAGCCGAAGCCGCTCAGTGCGCCGCACCGTGGTCGAGGACCATGGCCTTGCCGTGAGTCTCGACACCGAGAAACAGGAACGAGAGCCCTACCAGGGCCATGCAGAAGGCCAGGAACAGGAAGGCCGGAAATACCGCCTCCGCAGTCTGTTGCGGTGAGACGAGCTGGCTGGTGCCCGCGATCAGCGCGAGGCTCAGCGGCCCGATGATCTTGCCGAACCCGTTCGCCGTCTGGCCGAGGCCGGAGGAGCGCGCGCCCAGGCTGACGCCGTAGCTTTCGACCGTATAGGGCGCGAGGTTGGAGAAGCCGCCCTCGACGCAGAAGGTCGAGGCGCACATCAGCACGACCATCAGCGGTACGCCGCCGACGAACACCGAGTTGTAGTAGCCGGCCAATGCCAGTGCGACGGTGCCGCCGAAGCCCCAAACCACGCCCAGCACGCGCCGTCCGATCAAGGGGGCGATCAACGTCACCACGATCTTGCCGGTCACCCCGGCGGCCGAGACAAAGACAAAATACGCTGCCGCCCTCGGCACGGGAACGCCGAGCAACAGGGCAACGATCGTCGGTCCCCACAGATAGACGCCGTAACCGGCGGTCGAGGATCCGCCCCAGATCAGTATGGTCTCCCAGAACATGCGCGGCTGCGACCACAGGTCCAGCAAGTTGCCGCGCGGGGGTGCTGCCGGCGCCACGGTCGGCAACGGCACACGGTCAAGCGGCAGACCGAGGTGCCGTGCCACCTCGGCACGGGCTTCGGCGAAGCGTCCCTTGGCAGCCAGCCAGCGGACCGATTCCGGCGTGAACAGCCAAACCAGAACGCCGATGATCAGCGCGACGAAGCCCAACAGGGCGACGCGGCGCCAGCCATAGGGACCCATGATCGCCGCAGAGACCGCCGGGGCGAGGAACCCGCCGGCCGACGCAAAGACGACATAAAAGCTGGTCGCAATCGTGCGGTAGCGGGTCGGCGTGAGTTCGACGACCACCGTCAACGATGGCGTCACCGCCGCGGTCAGGCCGACACCGACGAAGAACCGCAGAATGGCGAACAGGAGCCACGAGCCTTCGGGGATGAATGCGATCAGCCCCGAGCTCATCGCGCAGATGAAGGTGCCGATCACCATCTGCTGCTTGCGACCCCAGGCGTCGGCAAAGGCGCCGAACACCACGGCGCCCACGATCGCGCCGATGCCACCACTGTACAGGATGATCGCGGATTGGCCGTAGGTCAGGTGCCACTCCCGCGCGACCGCCGCCAGCAGGTAGCCGACCACGAGGAAATCGAAGAAATCGAAGACAAAGACTGCCGACATCAGGATGAAGATGGTCCAGTAACGGCGATTGAGCGGCGCATTGTCGAACAGCGCCAAAAGGTCGCTGGACGTTTGATTCGGTTGCATTGCTCCTCCCGCTGATCCCGCGCGTCGCCTCTTTCTGGTCGCGTATTTTGGCGTCAGGTGCAGCAGACGCCGGTCAGGCAGCCATGAGCTGTCAGACCTCGCTTGCGGTGACGCTTCGCTGGCGGCGCACGGTCAAACCAATACCAATCGGGCGTTATCCGATGCCGCAGGCGGTGTCCCTGCGGTAGATCAATGATCTAAATTAAGTTTTCAGCAGCTGGAATGCGTGCAGTCAGCTTGCCACCGGTCGGATCGGTTCGGCTGAGCGTCTCGCCGCCATGGGAGCGACGGCGGAGTCGACTCTGTTTGAGCTCGCAGCGGCGGTGGGTGCCTAGTTCTGGGCTTTGACCCCCGTGCCGCCAGCCGCGAAGATGAGCGCGCCCATTTGGGCGCTATTTAGTCCAGATCGACGGAATCCTCCGCAGTCTTCCAGACCATCGCCCGTCCGCACGCCCGCCCAATGAACCTGAAAGCCGCGCTCGGGTTCGAACCGCGTGGCTTCAACCACTAGAACTCCCGCCGGACTTCTGCATGACATGGACGTCAAGCACGCACGGCCTGCTGGCGGAGGCACCGGCAGCGTTGACTGTAATCGACGCTGTACTGATCGATGGTATCTTCGTCGCGGGAAATGATATGATATCGCCTGTCTGCGGGCCCCAATCGTCTGCTAACCGCCGAAGGCCGGTTGTCAACAAAATGCCGGCGATGATAACGGCGGCCATGATTGCCGCCGCGGCGTACGGCTCGCCCGATCTGCGGTCGTTGGTCGGGATCACTGGAAATTGCTCCTTGGTTCGCAGATCCTCGGCTGGAAAACTGTCCGTCTTGAGGTGTGAGCCACCTTCCTCATGACCATGCGCAGACCTGAAGCACGCCCGACCGGAATGCGATGTCGCCACCCTGTGTCGGTGACGCCTTCTGGTCATCGCCAGCGACCGATGCGAGCAGCACATAATCGGCTTGTGCGCGACCCCATGCTTGCGGCTGCGTTTGCCGCGCGCCACAACCTCGCTCATTGATGTAGATTAATAATCCGAAGTGCCGCGAAGGCGACGACTGGAGGACGCGACCCATTATCGAGAACCGGCGTCCGCCGGAACCCTTGCCGCCATGTTTCGCCGTGCAATGATTCGGGGTACAGGCGGAATACGTATGTGCAGCAATTGGAGCCGAGACGCATGATCAGCTACGATCTCAAGGGAAAGACCGCACTCGTCACCGGCGGCGCGTCGGGCATCGGCTTTGCCACCGCGCGTATGCTGGCGAATTTCGGCGCGACCGTTGCGGTGAACTTTCTCGCCGATGATCCGCGGGGTCCGGAGGCGGTGGACAAGCTGAATGCCGAGGGCGGGAAGGCGATCATGGCACCTGGCAGCGTCGGCGAGGCCGGGATGGCGGAGCGCATGGTGCTGAAGGCGGTCGACGAGCTGGGCCGGCTCGACCTGCTGTTCAACAACGCCGGCACGCCAGGCACGCGGCGGCGCATCACGCCGCCGGAGCTCGATCTGATCACCGAGGATCTGTGGTCTCTTCTGCTGCAGACCAATCTGCTCGGCGTGTTCCGCGGCTCCAAGGCTGCGGCGCCTGCGCTGAAGGCGTCGCACGGCGCGATTGTCAGCACCGCCTCCATTGCCGGGCTGGGGCGCGCCGGCAGCAGTCTCGCCTACAGCGCGACCAAGGCAGGCGTTGTCAGCCTGACGCAGAACCTGGCGCGCGCGCTTGCGCCAGAGGTACGGGTGAACGCGATCGCGCCCGGAGCGGTAGACAGTTCGTGGATGGTGGAGTGGACCAACGAGGAGCGGCAGCAGTCGATCGAGCGGGCGGTGTTGAAGCGGCGGTGTCAGCCGGAGGATCTGGCGGAGGTGGTGCTGTTCCTGGGATTCGGCGCGGCGATGGTGACCGGGCAGACGATCACGGTGGATGGCGGGCTGACGCTGTAACGCGGGCGGGCGGGCCCCCTCCCGCGAGGGGAGGGGGTCGGGGGGAACGCTCAGAACGTCAGGACGAAGTCGGAGCCGAAGGTGAAGGAATTGGCTGTGCCCTTCGTGTTGAACGGCGGGTTGTTGTTGAAGGGCTTATTGTTGGTGAATGCGTGATCCCAGCGGATCTCCGGCCGGACCAGCAAGGCGGTCACCGGTGAGGGCAGTTCCGGTTTCCAGGTCACGCCGAGTGTAATAGCGCCGTAGGTGGTGTTGGTTCCTGGCGCAAAGTTGACCGTAACAGGGAAGCCCTGCTGGAACTGGACGAAGGAATTGTTGGCCGGGAAAGCAGCAACGAAGAAGTTGTTGTCGTCACGCCAAAGTTCGGCCCTGGCATTCAGGGCAACCGTGTCGGTCAGCGCGTAGGACGCGTATTGCGCAACGCCGAAGCCGTTCGCCGGCTTGCCCGGATTGGTGGCATTGCCGAAGCCGTCACGGGCCCAGTTGGCTTCGGTCACGAACGTCCACGTGTCGGTTGCCTTCCAGGTGACCAGGACGTCATTGTAGAATCGCCAAAAGCCATTGGCATTGAATCCAATTGGCGACAGCGCCCGGGTCGCGTCATCCGGCCCGAAATGCGTCAGTGCGAGGACCGTCAGCTTGCCGTCCAGGAAGGTGAGGTTGAACCCGCCGATGCCGCCGATCGCACCGTTGTCGTCGCCCAACGGCCCGAACGTGGTGTTGGTGCCTGTGTCGATACCTGCGTAGATATCGAGCATGTCGTTGACGTGCGTCGTTGTCAGCGCGCCGGTGTGCTTGAACGGCAGGCCGAACTGGAAGATGTAGGAGTGCGAGTAGAACGGGTTCGTTGAGGGATCGATCGTCTCGTAGCCTAGTGGCGTCGGATACTGTCCAACCTTGAGGTCGACTCCACCCTCGGTGATCCAGGGCAGATGCGCGAGGACATTCGCCTCGACGACGTCCAGCTGATAGCGCTGGTTGGGATCGACACGGTTCAATTCGCCCAGGAACTGCGTGTAGCGCGCGTCCGAGCCGTACATGAACTGGACCTTGAAGCCCCACTGATAGTCGCTGTTCTTTGGGTCGAGCGGCTTGTTTGCGGTCAGCAGCAGCTGGTTGAGCTGAACTTGGTTGGCGTGATCGGTGAACAGCTGCCCCCAGTTCAAGCCCGTTGCCGGGCGATACGGATTGGCGATGATGCCAGACTGAAGCTGTGCCGAGAGATGAATGCCATCGATCCAGAGCCCCGGTGGCGGCGCCTCGGCGGCGGCCGGCGGTGTTGCCGGAGCAGCGGGCGCCATGGCCGGTGCAGCGGGGGCCGGAGCTTCGGCCGGAGGCGGTGTCTGCGCATATGCGGCCGGCATGGCGGCAGCAATGCTGGCTGCCGCTACCCAGCGTGCGGCACTACTCAGTTTCTTGTACTCCATAGTTGCTTTTGTTACCTTTTCTGTCCCCGGGCACCTGTAGACACAAACGTGGGGCGCCGGCAATCCGGCGTCCCTCGCTCGTGGTCGATTTTCAGAAGACCTGCTCTCCGTGCAACACCAGGTCGAGGCCTTCGCGTTCCTCTTCCTGGTCCACCCGCAGGCCTACCAGCATCTTGGTGATCATCAGCAGGATCAGCGTGCCCACGCCGCTATAGACCAGCGTCGCGGCGACGCCCTGACACTGGATCCAGAGCTGATGCAGTCCACCAGGACTGCCATCGGGGGTCGCGTCGCTTGCGGACAGGAACCCCACGGAGAACACGCCGGTCAGCAACGCACCGACGATACCACCGATGCAGTGCACGCCGAACACGTCCAGGCTGTCGTCGTAACCGAACATGTGCTTCACGCTGGTCGCGGTCCAGAAGCAGATCACCCCGGCAGCGACGCCGATGATGATCGAGGCGCCCGGCAGCACGAAGCCCGACGCCGGGGTGATCGCGACCAGTCCGGCCACCGCGCCGGAAATGCAGCCCAGCACGGAGGGTTTTCCCTTGGCGATCCACTCGGCAAACATCCAGCCCAGCGCCGCAGCAGCTGTGGCGATCTGCGTCACGGCCATCGCCATGCCGGCGCGACCGTTCGATGCGACGGCGGAACCGGCGTTGAAGCCGAACCAGCCGACCCACAGCAGCGAAGCACCGATCACCGAGTAGGCAAGGTTGTACGGTGCCATGTTTTCGCTGCCGTAGCCGACGCGCTTGCCGAGAACCAGCGCACACATCAGGCCGGCGATGCCGGCGTTGATGTGCACCACTGTGCCACCGGCGAAGTCGAGCTGGCCGTTGATCGCGCCCCATCCGGTCGGTGACCACATCCAATGGGCGACCGGCGAGTAGATCAGCAGCGACCACAGCGTCATGAAGATGCACAGCGCCGAGAACTTCATGCGATCGGCAAATGCGCCCACGATCAGCGCCGGCGTGATGATCGCGAACGTCATCTGGAACATCATGTAGACGGTCTCTGGGATCGTCTGCGGCGCCGCGCCGTCGCTGCCCGCCCCCAGAATGAAGCCGGTGCCGGTATAGGCGCCTTTCGTCAACGGACCTTCTATGCCCCACAGCATAAAGCGCGACAGGTCGCCGACGTAAGGCGCGGCACTGCCGGTGCCTGGGGTAAATGCCAGACTGTAGCCCGCCACAGTCCAGACGATGGTCACGATGCAGGTGATGACGAAGCACTGCATCAGCGTGGCGAGGATGTTCTTCTTGCGGACCATGCCGCCGTAGAACAGCGCCAGGCCGGGAACGGTCATCATCAGCACGAGCGCGGTGCTGGCGAGCATCCAGGCGGTATCGCCTGAATCGAATTTGGGCGGGCCGGCGTCGTCGGCCAGTGCCGGCAGCGCTGCCAGCATCATGGGCAGCATGGCGCCCACCCCCCAGGTTACGCGGGGTCGAATCATAATCCTCTTTCCCTTATTGGTTATCGTTCAGAGTGCGGCGGCGTCGACCTCGCCGGTGCGGATGCGCACGGCGCGTTCGATATCCATGACGAAGATCTTGCCGTCACCGATCTTGCCGGTGTGGGCGGACTTGGTGATCGCCTCGATCACCTGGTCCGTGAGATCGGCCGGAACGACCACCTCGATCTTCACCTTCGGCAGGAAGTTCACGTGGTACTCCGCACCACGGTAGATTTCGGTCTGGCCCTTCTGCCGGCCGAACCCCTTCACCTCCGAGACGGTGAGGCCCTGCACGCCGAGTGGTGTCAGTGCCTCACGCACGTCGTCGAGCTTGAAGGGCTTGATGATGGCCATGATCAGCTTCATGTCGCTGCCCCTTGGTTGGTCTCCACGCCGCCGCCACCCTCGCGGCGGGACGGTCGTGCTGGAGCACAATCAAGAATTGTGCCGCGGCGAACCGTCGCTTATCGTCATGGCTCGTGCCTGACGCAGCGGTCCACGTATTTCTCTGTTAATGGAAGGTGTGGATGTCGTTACCAGGTCCTGCTCTGGCACCGCGCCGATGATGCAGCGGCGAGTCTGCCTAAGAAACGAGCAACAACAGGCCAAATGCACAGCGCCCCCGCCATTCCTTCAAATGGCGAGGGCGCGCGGGCCGTTTGAATGCGCTAAATTGTCAGACGGAGTAGTACATTTCGAACTCGACCGGGTGCGGCGTGTGCTCGAAACGATACACCTCGTTCCACTTCAGCTCGATATAGCTCTCGATCTGGTCCGTGCTGAACACGTCGCCGGCGAGCAGGAACTCATGGTCGCCTTCCAGCGCGCCGATCGCTTCACGCAGGCTGCCGCAGACCGTCGGGATGCCCTTCAGCTCTTCCGGCGGCAGGTCGTACAGATCCTTGTCCATCGGATCACCCGGGTGGATCTTGTTACGAATACCGTCCAGACCCGCCATGAGCATGGCGGCGAACGCCAGGTAGGGGTTTGCGCCCGGGTCCGGAAAACGCACCTCGACGCGCTTGGCCTTCGGGTTCGTCGCGTACGGGATGCGGCACGACGCCGAGCGGTTGCGGGCCGAATAGGCCAGCAGCACCGGCGCCTCGAAACCGGGGATCAGCCGCTTGTAGCTGTTGGTCAGCGGGTTGGTCAGCGCGTTCAGCGCCTTGGCGTGCTTGATGATCCCGCCGATGTAATAGAGCGCAATCTCCGACAGGTCGGCATAGGCGTTGCCGGCGAACAGCGGTTTGCCCGCCTTCCAGATCGACTGGTGCACGTGCATGCCCGAGCCGTTGTCGCCGTAGATCGGCTTCGGCATGAAGCAGGCGGTCTTGCCGTAGCTGTGTGCGACGTTGTGGATGCAGTATTTGTAGATCTGCAGGCTGTCGGCCAGCTTCACCAGCGGTCCGAACTTTATGCCGAGTTCGTGCTGGCTCTGGCCGACCTCGTGGTGGTGCTTCTCAACCACCAGGCCCATCTCGGCCATGGTGGACAGCATCTCGGCGCGCAGGTCGCTCTCGCTGTCCACCGGTGGAACCGGGAAGTAGCCGCCCTTCACCGCGGGCCGGTGACCCATGTTGCCCTCGGGATAATCCTTCAGGCCCGCCTGCGGACCTTCCTGGCTGTCGATCTGGTAGATGCCGTAATTGCCGCCGGTGCCGTATTTCACGCTGTCGAAAATGAAGAATTCGGCCTCGGGACCGAAGAATGCGGAATCACCGACCCCCGACGACTTCAGGTAAGCCTCGGCCTTCTTCGCCGTAGAGCGAGGGTCGCGGTTGTACGGCTGTCCGGTGGACGGCTCGACGATGTCGCAGAAGACGATCAGGCTCGGCTTGGCGGAGAACGGATCCATCATCGCGGCCTCCGCGTCCGGCATCAGGATCATGTCGAACTCGTTGATCGCCTTCCAGCCGGCGATCGAGGAGCCGTCGAACATGATGCCGTCGCGGAATGTCTCCTCCTCGATCGTGGAGACGTGCTGCGCGGTGTGCTGCCATTTGCCGCGCGGGTCGGTGAAGCGCAAATCGACGTATTCCACGGAATGCTCGGTAAGCATCTCCATGACCTTGCCCACGCCGTCGCTGCTGCCTGCAGGCCTTCTCGCCATGTATCGTTCCCCGTCCTGGTCCCGGTTGACGCGCCGGTGGTCCCGTCGGGGAACTGGCGCGAACTGTCGAGGGTCGCACCATGCGACCCCTTCGCGAAGCGGCCCGTCTACTCGTTTCCGCCGCAGGCCGGAAGCGGATTTCGTCGCTATCTCTGTCGCGCTAGATCGCGTCCTCGCCACGTTCGCCGGTGCGGATGCGGATCACATCCTCGACCGAGGAGACGAAGATCTTGCCATCGCCGATGCGGCCGGTGCGGGCGGAATTGATGATCGCCTCCACCGCGCGTTCCAGCACCGCTTCCTCGCAGACCACCTCGATCTTCACCTTGGGGAGGAAGTCGACCACGTACTCGGCTCCGCGATACAGCTCGGTATGGCCCTTCTGCCGGCCGAACCCCTTCGCCTCAACCACCGTGATGCCTTGCAGGCCGACCTCGTGCAGCGCTTCTTTCACCTCATCCAGTTTGAACGGCTTGATGATGGCCTCGATCTTTTTCATGCGCGTGCAGTGCCCGGCCGGCCGGGCCTCCCTGTCTGGCTGCCCGGGTGATCCGAGAACGGAACGGCAGCGCCACAGGTTTGCACGCGGCGTGCCAAGCAAGCAATGCGTCAGTCCGCTCTGCCAGGAGAAAGTCGACGCTTGCCGCCTGTGCGGATCAGGCACCCAATTGCCTGATTCTTGGGCACTCGGAGCGCGGGCGTGACCGGCTAGTTGAAGCCCCACACCCCCGAACCCATACTGGCCGCGCATCCAACCCGTGGGGAGCCGCTTGCCCGTGAAGCCCGCCAATACCCTGCTGTCCGGCATCGGCACCACGATCTTCACGGTGATGTCGGCGCTCGCGGTCGAGCACAATTCGATCAATCTGGGCCAGGGCTTTCCGGATGACGAGGGGCCGGCGGACGTGGTGCAGGCAGCGGTCGATGCCCTGAAGGATGGTCGCAATCAGTATCCACCGATGCCCGGTGTGCCGCAGCTGCGCCAGGCGGTGGCGGCGGCCAACCGCCGCTTCTATGGGCTGGAGGTGGATTGGGCGAGCGAGGTCGTGGTGACCTCCGGCGCCACCGAGGCGGTCACTGCCTGCCTGATGGCGGTGCTGAACCCGGGCGACGAGGTGGTGCTGATCGAGCCGCTCTACGACACCTACGCCCCGGTTGTTCGTCTGCTGGGCGCCGTGCCGCGTTTCGTCCGGCTGGAGCCGCCCGACTGGGCGCTGCCCCGCGCTGCGCTGGCCGACGCGTTCGGGCCGGCAACCAAGGCGATCCTGCTGAACTCGCCGATGAACCCGTGCGGCAAGGTGTTCAGCGAGGAGGAACTGGGCTTCATCGCAGAGCTGGTGCTGCGGCACGACGCCTACGCGATCTGCGACGAGGTCTACGAGCACCTGACCTTCGATGGCACGCGCCACATCCCGCTGATGACGCTGCCGGGCATGCGCGAGCGCACCATGCGGATCGGCAGCGCCGGCAAGACGTTCTCGCTGACCGGCTGGAAGGTGGGCTACGTGACGGCGCCGGCAGCCCTGGCGGCCAACGTGGCGAAGGCGCACCAGAACCTGACCTTCACGACCGCGCCTAACCTGCAGCGTGCCGTGGCGGTGGGGTTGGCCAAGGACGATGCGTATTTCGCCTCGCTGGCAGGCGCGCTGCAGGCCAAGCGCGACCGGCTCGCGGCCGGGCTGGCGAGCCTGGGATTGACCGTGCTGCCCACGAAGGGGAGCTACTTCATCTCCACCGACTTTCGCCCGCTTGGATTCAACGGTGACGATGTCGCGTTCTGCCGCCACATCACCGAACATGCCAAGGTGACGGCGATCCCGGTCTCGGCGTTCTACGACGCGCCCGATGCGCCCAGCCATTACGCGCGCTTCGCCTTCTGCAAGCGTGACGAAGTGCTGGACGAGGCGGTGGCGCGGTTGCGGGAGCATTTCGGCGCCCGCGCGTTGACGGAGATCGGGTGAAGGGCCTAAACGCGGCCCCCGGATGGCGGACATAGCTCAGTTGGTAGAGCGCCAGGTTGTGGTCCTGGATGTCACGGGTTCGAGTCCCGTTGTTCGCCCCATTCCCGATCCCGGCTGATGAGACCGCCTCGCCCGCATCGGGGAGAGGTCGCTGCAATGATACTCGCCGGCGGCGGCGCCCGACGGTTGGGTGGCGGCGACAAGCCGCTGCTGGAACTGGCCGGCCGGAGCATGATCGAGCGCATTATCACCGCACTGGAAACCCGCCATATCGCAATCAGCGCCAATGGCGACCCTGATCGGTTCGCCGCCTCGAACGTGCCTGTCCTGGGCGACGGCGACTTCGCAGGGGAAGGGCCACTCGCGGGTCTGCTGGCTGGGCTTGAGTGGGCCGCCGCACTGGGTGTGGATGCGCTGCTGACGGTCCCCGGCGATACCCCGTTCATTCCCCGAGGACTGGCCGCCGCGCTGGCTCCTCCGCCAGCCTGCGCGGCGAGCAACGGGCGCGCGCACCATCTGGTCGCACTCTGGCCGCTTGCGTGCCGCGACGATCTGCGCCGATCTGCTGTCGACGCCGGGTCGGCGGGACATCGCGTACTTTGCCAGTGCAATCGGCATGCGCCGGATTGATTTTGCCGTTACGAAGTGGGACCCCTTTCTCAACGTCAACACACCGGAGGATCTGGCGCTGGCGCGCACCATCGCAGAGGGCGAGACATGACGAAGACCGTCGCGATCGGCGGCCTCGGCGCGATCGGCCTCAAGCTGGCGCGGGCGCTGGATGCCGGCGTGGATGGGTTGCAACTCATCGCCGTGGCGGCACGCGATCAGGTGAAGGCGGAGGCGACGCTGCGTGGCTTCCGTGCACCGCCGCGGACGGTCACGCTGGAGGATCTCGCCGAGGCCGACATCGTGGTCGAGGCAGCACCGGCCGCTGTGTTCGAGACGATCGCCTCGGCTGCGATCGAGGCGGGCCGCATATTCGTGCCGGCCTCCGTCGGTGCCCTGCTGCCGCGTATGCATCTGGTGCGCCGCGCACAGGAGACCGGTGCGCGCATCGTGGTGCCGACCGGCGCGCTGCTGGGCCTCGACGCCGTGCGGGCAGCGGCCGAAGGGACAGTGCAGAGCGTCACCATCGAAAGCAGGAAGCCGCCTCGCGGGCTGGAGGGCGCGCCGTATCTGGTGAAGCACGGCATCGAGGTGAGTGGCCTTGCCGCGCCAAAACGCGTGTTCGAGGGCAATGCGTTCGATGCGGCCGCCGGCTTCCCGGCGAACGTCAATGTCGCGGCGGCCCTGGCGCTCGCCGGCATTGGCCCGATGCGCACCCGGGTCGAGATTTGGGCGGATCCCGGCATCGACCGCAACACCCACACGATCCGCGTCGAGGCGGACGCAGCGCGCTTCACCATGACGATCGAGAATGTGCCAAGTGAGGAAAATCCACGCACCGGACAGATCACCGCGCTTTCGATGCTGGCGTGCCTGCGCGGGCTGGTGTCGACACTGAAGGTCGGCACGTAGCAATCGCCATGCTGGCGGAAGTTCTGTACTTCGTCTCGATCGCACTGTTCGGCTTCGTGGTGCTCGGCGCCGCGCAGCTTCCCAACGATATGTGGCTGGTGGCGGGCATATTCCCCGTGTTCATCGCGATGATCCTGGGCTTCATGATGTGGGTCTATGCGTGGTCGGAATACAGCCTGGCCGTCAGCGTCGGCGCGCTCGTCGTACCGATTGTTGCGGCTGTTCCGGCAGGGCGCCTGCTGTCCACGCGCAATCTGTTCATCGTGATATGCGGCACGGTCGTGGTAGGCCTGATCTGCGCCCGCTTTGCATTTCTGGCGGCGGATATTGGCTGAAGGAACCGTTGCGATGCATGTCTTGATCGCAGGAGGCGGAATTGGCGGTGTGGCCGCGGCTTTGACGCTGCAGCGTGCCGGCATCACCGCGACCGTGTTCGAGCAGGTGCGCGAGATGCGCGAACTTGGGGTCGGCATCAACACCTTGCCCCACGCCATCAAGGAGCTTGCCGCACTCGGCTTGCTGCCGGCACTGGACCGTGCCGGCATCCGCACGCGCGAACTGATCTACGCCAATTGCTTCGGTCAGGTGGTGTGGCGCGAGTTGCGCGGCACCGATGCCGGATATGACATGCCGCAATTCTCCATCCATCGCGGGAAGCTGCATGCGACGCTGCTGGACGCAGCGCGCCAGCGTCTAGGTGACGATGCGCTGCAGCCGGGCTGTCGTCTTGTCTCGTTTGCCGACCGTGGTGACAGTGTGGTTGCCCGCTTCGAGCGCCGTGATGGCGGCGGCGCATTCGAAGCGGAAGGAGACGCACTGATCGGCGCCGATGGCATCCATTCCGTGGTGCGCGCTGCATTCTATCCACTCGAGGGACCGCCGGTGTGGAATGGCATGATGCTGTGGCGAGGTGCCGCCGACTGGCCGGTACATGTCGATGGCCGCACCATGGTCATCGCCGGCGGCATGGGCCAAAAATTCGTTTTCTATCCGATCCATGCCGATCCTGCCACGCCGCGCCGGCGGCTCACCAACTGGGCGGTGATGGCGCGCATCAGCGGCAGCGATGGCCTGCCGCCGCGACGTGAGGACTGGAACCGCCCGGGACAATGGGACGAGGTGGAGCCGTTCGTGCGCGACCGGTTCCGCCTCGATTTCGTCGATCCGCTGGCGCTGATCCGCGCCACCGGCACATTCTACGAATATCCAATGTGCGATCGCGATCCTCTGCCGCGGTGGTCGTTCCGCCGCGCGACTCTGCTGGGGGATGCTGCGCATCCGATGTACCCGGTGGGATCCAACGGCGCGAGCCAGGCGATCCTGGATGCCGCGGCGCTGGGCCGGCATCTTACCGGAAGCGGCGATGTGGTGGCCGCGTTGGCCGCTTACGATGCGGAACGCCGGCCGATGACAACCGAGATCGTGCTGAACAATCGCAAGGGCGGACCCGAGGGAGTCATCGACGTGCTGGAACAGCGTGCGCCGGATGGTTTCACCGATGTCGACGCTGTAGCATCGTATGCGGAGCGCGAGGCGATCGTGCGCGGTTATGCCTCGATGGCCGGCTTTGCACGTGAGCAGGTGAACGTACGGCGCTGACGTTTGTCTACAGAAGACCGGCGGCCAGGTTCACCGTCAACGCCAGGATGATCGTGTTGTAAAGGAAGCTCAGCAGCCCGTGCACCGCCGCGAGGCGGCGAAACTTACGCGCGGTGATCTGCACGTCGGACACCTGGAACGTCATGCCGAGTACCAGTGAGAAGTACATGAAGTCCAGATAATCCGGGCGTTTCTCGCTCGGGAACTCCAGCCCGCCCACGATGCCAGTGCCACGCGGATCGACATCGTAGTATTCGTGGGCGTAGCGGAATGCGAAGGTGGTATGCGTCATCAGCCACGACACCAGCAGAGTCACCGCCACCAGGATGACATGCAGATTGCGTTCTGCGGGCGCCAGCTCCTTGGTGCCGGAGAATTCGCCGATGACGGCAACGAAGCTGAATGTCACCGCCGCCACCGTCAGCCAGAAGATCGTCCACTCGCCTTCCTCCTGCCTCTCGGCGTCCTCCGCCATGCGGTCCAGCCGCTCGGTGGTGAACAGGAAGGCGGACAGTGCGAGGAAGACGATGACGCCAATGTCCCAGGCCACGATCGAGCGCGTCGTGTGGCTGACGCGATCGGGCATCAGTGGCACCGCAGCAATTCCACACAGGAGACCGATGAACAATCGCGGCCGACCACGCACGACGCGCCATGGCCACAGCCACAGATCCTGCTCGAGCGTGGCCATGCTCAGCCGAGAGTTGCGAGCAGGCCGGCCATCAGTCGGCCGCGATAAGCGAGGCTCTCCACCACGATATGCTCGTCGAGCGTATGCGCGCCGGCACCCTGAACGCCCAATCCATCGAGCGTCGCAATACCCATGGCACCGGTGAAATTCCCGTCCGAGCCGCCACCGGAACTTTGCGAACTGATGTCGTAGCCGATGCCGCGCGCTATGCCCCGCGCCGTTTCGTAGAGCGCCATTACCTTGCCGCCCGGTTCCCACACCGGGCGCGTGACGCCGCGCGTCACCTTGAACTGCACGTCATTCGAGGACGCCGACAACGCCAGCATGCGCGCGACACCATCATCCAGATCCTCCTGGCGTTTGGCCATCGTCAGCGCTTGACCGGTGCAGGTGGTGGCGACGCAATTCACCCACTCGCCACCGCGGATCACGCCAACCGAGAACGTACAGTTCTCGGTGGTCATGTCCTCGATCTCGATCAGCTTGCGCGCCATTTCGCGGATCGCCGAGCGGCCCTCGGCGAGACGCGCGCCGGCGTGGCTGGGGCGACCGGTCGCTTCCAGGTTGAAGCGTGCGATGGCATAGCGGCCGGTCACCACGCCACCATCGGCGCGCGCCGGTTCCGGCACCAGCACGTAGCGATGGCGCGACGCCTCCGCCTCGATGAGGTCGCGCGTCGAGGGGCTGCCCACCTCTTCATCGCTGGTGAGCAGATAGGTGATCGGCAGCTTGGTCGGCACGTTCGCGCGGGCAAGCTGCCGGATCGCGTCGAGCGCCATGTAGTTGCCGCCCTTCATGTCCAGGATGCCAGGTCCCCAGGCGCGGTCGCCATTGCGGCGGAACGGCAGTCTCTCCAGCGTGCCGATCGGATGCACCGTATCGAGATGGCCCATCACCAGAATGCCAGGCACATTCGGCGTGGCATGCGGGAAGGTCGCTCGCACGCAGTCGCCGAAGCCCATGCGGCCGGACACGCGCTCGATACGTGCGCCGGCAATCGCCAGCTCGCGCGACGCAATGTCCATCATGCGGTTCACCGCTGCGACGTCATAAGTCGGGCTCTCGCACTCCACCCAGGTTCGAAGCCCATCCAGCATGGCATCTGCGTCGAACGGCAGTTCGGCTGGATTCACGTGATTGTCTCCTCGGTTCAGAATGCGAAGATCTTGCCGACGGCGAGTGGCACCACGGCGTTCTCGCCGCAGGTCTGCACCAGGCTGCTGAGAGCGCGCCAACCGGTGCAGTGACCGGGCGCGATCACGGTCAGCCCGAAACCGGCGATGTCGCGCACGGTCTCCGGGATGCAGCGCTCGGTCTCGCCGGAGAGATGGAAGCCGCCCATCACCGCATACAGCTTCTGATCAGGAAAGCACTCGCGCGCGTGCGTCAGCACGTTCACCACGCCGGCGTGCGAGCAGGCGGTGAACACCACGACGCCCTTGCCCTTCACTGCGACGGCGAGGAAGCGCTCGTCCATGATCAACGGATCGGCTTCCCATTCGCCGTTCGCGTTGCGGCGGACATGGTTCTGCAGACCGATCTCGTATGTCGTCACGCGCGGGATTTCGCCGCTCAGGTAGAACATCGCATCGAGCAGGAGCTGCGGTGCGTCGGTGACGACGGGCGTGGCGCCGGCGGTCCGCAATTCATCCGGCGAGGGAAGCAGGCCATCGGCAGCACACCGCCGTCGGGCTGACGCTGGCCTCGTTCCGCGAACATGCCTGGATGGAGGTAGATCGGCGCGCCGCGTTCGGGCGCCGCGGTCCGTATCAACTCGAACGCCTTCAGCAGGCCGCCGCCATGGTCCCAGTGGCCGTGCGACAACACCACAGCCTCGATGGCGCCGAAGTCAATGCCGAGACGCGTGCCGTTGTGCTCTACCGCGTAATCGACCGGGCCTGCGTCGAACAGTACCACATGCTCGCGCCCAGCGGCGGTGGCACGGATCACCAGAGACAGGCCGTGGTTGGCGCAGCACAGGCTGCCGCCGGCGACGCGGCGCATGCCCTTGCGCACCAACGCCGGCCACTCGCGCGTGACGAACGGTGGTGTGCTGGACAGGGAGTCCGTGACGTTGTCCACCAGCACCTGGACCTCGAGTCGGTCGACTTCTGTCACCATCGGCATGGCACACTCCTATGGCAGTCGTGCGAGGCGTTCACTGAGCAGCGAGAAGAAGCCTTCGCCGTCGAGAGTTTCCAATACGGTGGCGTTGTGCTGTGCCCCGGTTCTGTGCCAGCGGTCGATGATCGTGCGCCCGCGACCTGGTCCCGGTCCCAGATCAACTGTCACTGCGCAGTCGCGCGTGGTGAACAGATCGGGACGGATCAGCCAGGCGATCGTGCAGGGGTCGTGCAGTGCGGCGCCGGTACCGGCGAAGCGCGGGCCCAGCGGCACGGTTGCCTGGATGTCGCACAACGTCCGCATGCAGCGTCCCGTACCGGCTTCCCGCATGGTCGTCAGCAGCGCCGGCGTGCACAGCGCCTGCGCTGTCAGTTCGAGTGTCGCCAGCACGACTGGTCGGCCGCACGCGAGCAGCACGGCGAGTGCCTCGGGGTCATTCAGTGCATTGAATTCCGCAGACGGCGTTGCGTTGCCTTCGCCCCAGGCGCCGGTCATCAGCACAATACACTCGACCCGATCGGCGAGCGCCGGCTCCGTCATCAGCGCGAGTGCGAGGTTGGTCGCCGGAGCGATGCCCACCAGCGTGATCGGCTGCCTGGCACCGCGCAGGATGTCGCGGATCGCGTCGGCGGCGACGCCGCGCGCCGCCTGGGAGCCGGCTGGCAATGCAATGCCGCCGAGGCCATCGACACCATGCACGCGTGTTTCGTTGACGAAGGCGCCGAGCAGTGGCCTGTCCGCGCCGGCGTAGACCGGCACATTCGCGCCGGCGAGACCGACCAGCGCCAGCGCGTTGGGCAGCGTGCAATCCAGCCCGACATTGCCTCCCGCCACGGTGACCGCCAGCACCTCGAGTTCCGGCGAGGCCAGCGCCAGAAGCAGAGCGAACGCATCGTCGGTCCCGGGATCGCAGTCGAGGATGATCGGGATCGCCATCGCGGTGTCCTTGCCGGTGGGCAGGCAGGATGCCACTCTGCCGCACGGGACGGAACCTCGCATGCCAACGCAATATTTCGCTGTTCCTGACGGTGACGGCGCCGAAGCCGGCGGCAACCAGGCGGTGATGGTGCCGCTGAACAACCGCGCCCTGGTGGCAAAGGACCCCGAGCGCGTGCGGCGGCTGCGCAAGCATCTGATACAGTCGCTGCGCGCCCTGCGCACGATGAAGCAGCCCGTCGAGTCAGCGTCGCCGCTGCGACCCGAACCGGAGGGCTTCGTCGGCAGGGTGGCGCGCGCGGCGTGCTCGCTGTGCCGGGGTTTTTGCTGCAAGGGCGGTGGCGAGCACGGTTATCTCGATGAGCGCGTGATGTCGCGGGTACGACAGGCGCGGCCGGAACTCGATGCGCGCGCGGTGGTGCGGCTGTACGTCGAGAGCGTGCCACAGAAAGGTTATGCCGGTTCGTGCGTGTTTCACGATGAGGCGGGCTGCACGTTGGACCGCACGCTGCGGTCCGACGTCTGCAACAGCTACTTCTGCACGGGGCTCGGCAACTTCATAAAAGGCAGCCAAGTGCCAACCTCTGCCATCGTCATCGCCACGCAGGATGGCGACACGCGTATGTCGCCGGTGCTGACGCCGTAATTCGAGCATCCTGTCCGACGACCGCTTTGGATGGAAAGGCACTCGTGTTTCGGGCCCTCGCGTACAGCCGCTCAACCCGCGCCAGCCGGCGGTCCTTCTATGACCACAGGATATCGTTACTTGGCATGGTAGCAATCCCGTGGATGTCCACGCCTTGCCCGACCGTACCGAAGCTCAGCATGGTGCCGCCCTTGCCGTCAGACGTTTCAACCAGCGATCCTTGCAGCGCCTTGTCAACGGTCAGCGTGTCTCCCTTGGCAATCGAGAAGTCCTCGATTGTGAGGAAACCGCTGCCAGCGTGGAAGACATAGGCATCCGCACCGCCGCCGCCCGTCACATCCAACCCGCCAGTACCGGCGGTAAAGGTGTTGTTCCCTGTATCCGATGTGACCACGGACGTGCCTGATCCGCCGGTCAGCCTGATCGCACTGGCGCCAATGAAACTGATCTGGCTTGATCCCGCGCCGAGAGTGACGGAACCAACGTTGCCGCTGTCGAGTATGACAACGTCGCCACCGACGTTGTAGGTGCCGACCTGCGACAGGTTCTCCTGCAAGGTGCCATGATCGCTTGCTTCGCTGACCGATGGCGTCGTCCCGCCGGAGACTGCGAACGTCTTCGGACCAGCAGCCATGAGCGCCAAGGTCTGACCGGTCGCCGTCCCATTGTAGCTGACGCCGTTCACATACAGATTCCGGTCGGTCGACGCAGTTCCGGCATAGGCATCGTTGAGGAAGTCCACCGCGACCGTGTGCTGACCTGTCCCGAAGTCACCCTTGAAGATGAAACTCTGGCTCTCGCCAGCGGCATGCCAAGCGCTTGTCGTGAACGTGCCGCCGAGTTGCCTGCCATCCACACTGACAGTGAATTGTGCATCACCCTTGTAGGCATCTTCCGACATACTGAGGACCAGCGTATCGGAGCCGCTGCCAGTGCTGACTGGTGGCGGGAGGATGGCGGTGCTCGGTATCGCCGTGGTGTCGGTCACAGTGAAGTTGTTCGGAACAAAGCCTATGACCGCCGCACTTTGATTGGTATTCGTCCCGTCATAGCTGATGGCGTCTATATAGAGGTTGCGATCCGTGTCCGGCGTGCCGGCGTATAGATCGTTGAGCAGCTCCACTGTAACCGTATGGTTGCCGATTCCCCAGTCACCGTTGAATGTGAAGCTCTGGCTGGCGCCGGCCGAATGCAGCGCCGTGGCGGTGAATGTGCCGGCAAGCTGGATGCCGTCAACGGCGACGGTGAACTGGGCATCGCCTTTATAGGCATCCTCCGACATGCCGAGTACCAGCGTATCGGAACCGCTGCCGATGACACCTGGCGATCCGATGTCCGTGACAGCGAATGACCGGGGACCGCCGCCCATCAAGGCCGCGCCTTGGAGCGTTGCCGTTCCGTCGTAGCTGACACCGTTCACATAGAGATTGCGATCCGTGGCCGGTGTTCCGGCATAGGCGTCGTTGAGGAAGTTCACCGTGACAGTATGTGCGCCGACTCCCCAGTCACCATTGAAGACGAAGCTCTGACTGGCCCCGGCTGCACGCTGCGCCGTCGTGGCGAACGTGCCGCCGAGTTGCACTCCGTCCACCGCTACGGTGAATTGTGCATCGCCCTTGTAGGCATCCTCCGACATGCTGAGCACGAGCTGATCGGGACCGCTGCCGGTGATGGCAGGAGGGATAATCGAGCCTGTGACTGCCGTCGTGTCGGTGACAGCGAAGCTCTTTGGAACACCATTCTTGAGGTCAGCGCCCAGACCCGTCGCTCCGTCGTAGCTGATGCCGTTCACATAGAGATTGCGGTCCGTGGCGGGCGTTCCGCCATACGCATCATTGAGGAATTTCACCGTGACCGTATGCGGCCCGACCCCCCAGTCGCCCATGAAGTTGAAGCGCTGGCTGCCACCCGATGCGTGCGATACTGTCGTGGTGAACGTGCCAGCCAGTTGTACGCCATCGACTGCGACGGTGAACTGTGCGTCGCCCAGATAGGCGTCCTCCGACATGTTCAGCACCAGCGTGTCGGACCCGCTGCCGGTGGTGACGGATGGAGGCAGGATGGCCGTGCCTGGGATCGCCGTGGTGTCGGTCACGCTGAAACTCTTGGGACCCGTGCTCATGAGTGCGGCTTTCTGCCCGCTCGCCGTCCCGTCATAGCTGATGGCGTTCACATACAGATTGCGGTCGGTGGCAGGCGTCCCGCCATATGCATCATTGAGGAGGTTTACCGTGACGGTATGCGCCCCGACCCCCCAGTCGCCCATGAAGTTGAAAGTCTGGCTGGTGCCAAAAGCGTGTAGCGCCGTCGTGGTGAACGTGCCGCCGAACTGCATTCCGTCGACTGCGACAGTGAACTGTGCGTCGCCAAGATAGGCATCCTCCGACATGCTGAGCACCAGCGTGTCGGATCCGCTGCCGGTGGTGACGGACGCCGGGGCCGGGACCGTCAGACCCTGGACACCCTCCATGTCGATGCCTTTGAGGTCGAGATGGGCGATATAGCTGCCAATGCCCGCAGCGGCTGCTTTCGCGTGGGCGTCGGCGATCTGCGCTGCGCCGGACACGTATTCGATATTGATGACGCTCTTGTTCGCGGCCAGGGCCTGATCCAGAAAACCCATACTGTAGCTGGTATCGGTCGGTGGCCGCGTGTTCCCGGTGCCATCGTAGAACAGGCTTTCCATGAACATGCCGTCGATGGCCTGGAGGTAAGTGCTGTTGCCCAGCAGCTCCGGGGCGCCATTGACCCAGATCTGAAAATTCGGGTTTTGCGCATGGGCATAGTCGGACAGGTACTTGACCAGACTGACCATCGCGGCAACGGCGCCACCGGGCGCATTGAGCTGGGCCCAGGGTCGCTGGTATTCGTCCACGACGTCGAATACGGCGCCGTCGAAGCCCAGCGCGATCATCTTGTCGATGATGCCGGAGGTTACGGACCGCCACGCATCGGTCCAGTAGGCCACCTGGAAGCTCCCCGGAAAATTCGGGTCCTCGGGCCCGAGGGCTGTCGGCGGGATGCTGGCGAAGTAGTCGCGGTATGTCTCCGCCTCGCCGACGCTGAGATAGCCAAGCAGGAGGCCCCCGCCCGGCCCGCCACCCATCTGCTGAACTTGAGCAGCCGTGAAGAGCTGCTTGTCGTCGCCGTACAGGCTAATGGCCTTGACATCGAACGGTGCGGCCCCGATGACCGCGGGGTTGATCCCCTGCAGCACGTATATACTGGTCTTCGGCGGCGCGACGGTGACCGTCAGCGCCGCGGATGCGCCGCTGACGTCGCCCGCGAGGTCGGTCTGTTTGACCGTCAGCGCGTGATCACCACTGCTCAGCGTGGAACTGGTGATCGACCAGTTGCCTGATCCATCCGCGATGGCCGTGCCGAGCACGGTCGTGCCGCCGGTGTCGTAGAGCGTCACCGTGGCGCCGCTCTCGGCGCCGTTGCCCGTCACGGTGGGGATGGTGACGCTGGTGACGTTGTCGGTGCTGGAGGGCCCGGTGTCGGACGTCGCCACCAGGTCAGGTGCCGATGGCGCCGGCGGCGCGATCGAGGGCAGTTCCGACCGTGTAACCGTCGGCGGTGAGTGCCGGACCGCCGCCATAACTCGAATCGACGTGGACATCGGCGCCGGTGACGTTGGCACCCAGCATCGCCAGCGGGACCGCCACCTCAACGCTCTTGTAATCGGTCGAGAACGCGAACGGCACCGGGCCCACCGTCTCCGAGTAGACGGCCGCACCGTTCTCCGAATAGGCCGGCCACAGCGTGTTGCCCTTCTCCAGGATCACATGCCCGGCTGTGTCGAAGCGCAGATTGTATTCTGCGCCGACCTGCACCTGAGGGGCGCCGCTGGTGTTCGAGATAGGCACGCCGAACCCGGTAGCCCTGTTGAAGTCCGTGTCGAGCCAAAGGGTTGTGTAGCTGGCCGACTTGAAGTCCCCGGAATTGAGATGCAGCGCGAATATCATGTTGCCGCCATCGATGCGGCCATAGACATCCATCGCTGGATTTGGCGCGGCAGAGTCTATCCGCTGGGCCTGGGTCCACTCGCCAAGATTTCCATCGAGTGCAACGGCGCCGATCGTGACGACCGGGATGCCGGGCGTTTGCGGCAGCGCGACATAGGAGGTGCCCGATCCAAGGGTCGCGAACGCGGACTGCACCCCGCCGATCAGGTTCGTCGGGACGGCGAATTCCAGCGCTGGCTGAGCGGTGGGGTCCTGCGGGTTGGGCACAAAGGCGTAGTCGGTCAGCGTCGCGACCAGCGTCTGACCGAGCGATCCGGAATAGAGCTGTGGGGGGCCGCTGGTGGACCAGATGACGTGATAATCGTAACCGCTGTAGCCGGTCGCCTTGTTGAGATCCGTGTCCAGCCAGATGGGCCCCTGCGAGCCGCCAAGCTTGACCAAAAAAATAAGCGCGTTGCCGTTGACCGGATCGCCGTCGAAGCCACCGTAATCGGGATAGCCGGTCAGTCCATATCCCTGATTGAGGAATTGCAGATTGCCATCAAGCAGCCCGTCGACGGACGTCGACCCATAAGTCGCCACAGGTACTCTCCCGGGAGATCCAGACTTTTGCAGGTGATCGGCCAAGCGAGCGCCTTCGCTCGCCTTTTGCGGGCGTCCAGCCGTTACACAATCATTATATTGCTGTTGCGTATCTGTCGTCAACGCGCTGCCGGTTGCACTTTCCGTTCCGTCAGTCAGCGAGGCGCGATCTGATCCGTCGCACAACACGCGACAGGCAAGTTGCGAAACGATGATTTCTGACCAGCCCCTCTCTCGCAAGCGGGTCTGACGGTGGTCGATCAGCCATCGGGTGCAGCCAGCTTGAGGTAGATCAGCCCGGTCATCAGCGCGTCGTTCAGCGCGTCGTGCGCGGGCAGCGCCGGCAGGTCGAGCTCGGCGAGGATGCGCGCGAAGCTGAGATCGACGGTGCCGGTATAAAGCGCGTCGCGGGTGGAACGGTCGCGCATCACGCGGTCATAATAGAGCGCCGAGACCTCGATCGCGCGGTTGGGCAGGCTGATGCCGAGCCAGGGCCGGATCACTCGGTTGACCATGGCGATGTCGAACTCGAGATAGTAGCCGACCAGCGGCCGCGTGCCGATGAACCGCAGAAAGCGCCCACCGCCTCCCGCGGCGGCAGACCGTCCGCGACATCCATCGGGCGTAGCCCGTGCACCGCGACCGCGGCGTGCTCGATCGCGGCGGAGGGGCGCACCAGCAGCTCCAGACGTTGGCTCAACAGCAGGCGGTTGCCGCGGATGCGGATGGCGGCAAGGCTGATGATGTCGCTGCGCCTGCGGCTGAGGCCCGTGGTTTCGGTATCGAATACGACTGCCTCGGCGGCGTGTTCCGGCTCGAACAGAAAGGCGTAGGCGGGGTCGCGCAGGCGGGCCTGCGATCGGGCGCGGTAGGAGATCAAGCGTTGCAGGAACTCGCGCACGCGCCGGTCTCAGTCAGAAGGCGTCAAGGCGGAAATGATAGCTGATCCGCTCCTTGAACCGCTTGGCGATCAGCAGGCTGTCGCGCAGCCCGTCATGTTGCAGCCGCGAGAGGTCCTGAGCGCGGACGAAATTTTCTCCCGCTGCGCCGGTGCCGCCGCGGTCCCTGGCGAGGTGCGCCCTGAGCCGGAGCTCCATCAGGTATTGCAGTGCTTCCGCCAGATCCGCGACCACCTCGCGTTCCAGCGCCCCGGCAGCGGCAAGCGCCTCGATGCGGGCGAAGCTGTTGACCGCCTCGATGCGGCGCTCCAGGGCGAGTGCCCGCACGCCGTGCACGATTGGGAACAGGCCGCCCTTCTTCACGTCGATCTCGCCGGCGTGCTCGCCGTGGCCGAGCAGGATCTGATGGAAGAACCCGATCGGGGTGTCGAACTGCAGGATCGGCCGGGCGAAATGCGACAGGAAGCCGCCGGTATTGCCAATGCTCTCGAACAGGTGGCGGCGCAGGCGCTCGAGCACCGCCGGGTCGCCCGCCACGGCGGCGGCGTCGGTCAGGGCCGCCAGATTGAGGAAGCTCTCGCCGCCCGGGCGCTCCAGCCAGGCATCGACGTCGGCGCGGAACGCAGCCTCCCGCTGCGTCCATTGCGGGTTGGAAACCATCATGTTGCCGGGGCAGCGCGGGTAGCCGAAGCCGATCAGCGTCTCGGTGAAACGGGTGCAGACCTCGCGCAGCGCCGCGTCGTCGATCGTGGCCCCATCGGCGACGATGAGCGCATTGTCCTGGTCGGTGCGGGCGAGCTGCTCGCCGCGCCCCTCCGAACCCATGACGATGAGGCAGGCGTTCGCCACCAGATCGGGGGGCGCCAGGAACGCGAACAGCCGCCGCAGAATGCTACGGTTGAGATCGCTGACCATCTCGGCGATCGCCTGGATCTTCATGCCGGTCTCGTGCAGCGCTTCCAGCAGCGGTCCAATCGCAGCGGCCGCGTGGCCGAGATCATCGATGCTGGCGGCGCGCTCGATCTCCGCCATGACCAGGTAGGAGCGGCTCGACATGTGACCCACCAGGTCGATGAGCTCGAGCACGCCGATGACCGTGCCATCCCGCAGCACCGGCATGTGGCGCACACCGCGCTGCGTCATCAGCAGTTGGGCGCGGAACAGGAATGCGTCGTGGTCGATGGTCACGGCCGGGAACGACGCCACCTGCTCGATTGGCGCATCGAACGGCAGCGCGCGGACGAGGGCGGCCCTGGCGAGATCCGCGTCGGTCACGATGCCCAGCGCGTCGTCGGCGCGGCGGACCAGCAGGCTTGTGGCTTTCTCCGCATGCATCCGCAGCGCCGCCGCCTGCATCGGCGTGGCGGCGGGGACGACGACCGGTGGATGCAGGAAGGCCTCGCCGACCTTCGCCATCATCAACGGCGCCATCCCGCGCGTCGCCTCGCGTGCCCCTTGGGCGGCCAGACGCTCGCCGAGCCGCTGCGCGAACCAGGCTTCGAAGGCCGGGTTGGCACGACAGATGTCGAGCAGCAGGGGGCGCGGCAGCAGTTGCGCGATGGTTTCCTGGCGAACCTCCGCGGTCGCCGGCGCGGGCGCGGCGAGCGCCCCAGCGCCGACCAGGTCACCCGCGCCATGGACGTTGATCACCTCGTCGCCGATCCGCTCGCTGACCAGTCCCTTCACGATCAGGTAGAGATGCGCCGGCGCCTCGCCCGCCCGGATCAGCACCGCTCCCGGCCGCAGGAAGGCGATGTCAGCCGCCGCCGAGAGCTTGTGCCGCTGCTCCGCTGTCAGGTGCTCGAAGGGCGGGATCGAGAAATCGAGTGCGACCGGCATACAGGGCACCATTCCCCTCTCGTTACGGGAGGGTTGGGGGGAGGGGCGGCAGACGCGTCTTGCTCTGCCGTGTAACCCGCCGCTGATGTCTCTGGCCAGCGGCTTTGACTCGTTGCAGCAGCGATGCTCTGACCTCACGGCGTGGGTCGGCTCTGCGCGCATAGCTGCCGCTCAGTCGAGCGGTGCTACTTCTTCTCGGCTTGGCCTTGTCAGTGAATTAGTCTCTGGCGCCGCGAATTGTCGGCGCCGGACAAGCAACTGTGTTGCAGAGCTTATAGATCGAAAGCGACCGGGACCCGACGGAGACCCGGTCCACGGCTACATAGTCGGCAAGCAGGTTGCGGGCCCAGGGCGCCAGCGGATAGGTCTCTGGGTCGTCAAAGACAGCAACCACATCAGGTCGATGCACGGAGACGCGATAAAATGCTTCCGTCAACGCGTTCACCCACGGCGGCAACGAACCGTAGAACTGCCAGAAGTCCCAGGTTGACAGCGTCATGGGCGACGCGTCCGTCAGCAGATAGATCGCTGAAGGTCGTCCCATGACGACAATCGTTTTTCCGCGCCCGACCTGTTTGCCCAGGACCGCCGTCGCTGCCGTGATGAACGCGGCCTGATCGGTCGTGGTCAACAGCCCGGCGAACACGCCGTCCTTGATGCGTACCGCGGGTGTGGTCAGCGGATTGGACGTTTCGCCATAGACGCTGCCGAATGCGCTGATGCAGAACAACACAACAGTCGAAAGCAGCAAGCCGCATTGTCCCGCTACCGCTTTCCACGGCGCGTCGCGCGGAACCAGCGTCGCCGGCGCCAGCGCAGCCGCGGCCAAGCCGCCGATCGGGAAGTTGTAGAAGCCGTTGTTGGATGTAACCGAGGTAATCAGACCTCCCACGAGAGACGCAAGGTAGATGACACGGACAACAGGTTCACCTTCGGCGCCGTCGAAAGAGCGCATGACAAAGAGTCCGGCCAAGGCGAGTAGCACGACGATATCGTGCGGATGGAACCAAACTGCGGTCTCCGTGCAGTAGGATGCCAAGACAATTGCCAATAACAGCAAGCCGGGCCAGACGTCACGACGCCGGTCCCTATCAGCTACGAGCAACCATATCCCAATGGTCACCGCTGCCAAACAAAGCACGTCAAACGCAGGATGGCTGGCGAAGAGGTCGAGTGACCTGGCAAACTTGGCGCTCAGGTCCTCTGAGTTCTGCATGACGCCGCTGCTGAACTGCAGGATCTGCCAGATGCGTCTCCAGCCATACAATTGCAGCAGCAGCAAGGCGCCGCAGAACTGGAAGACAAGGCAGATCATCGCATAACTGAGCAGATGCAACCTCTCGCTGCGATCGCGAGCAGCAAGCAACGCCAACGTCAGAAACGCGAGCAGAACCACTGGCATGGTCGGATAGGCGATGACCGCGGCCATCCAGGCAAGGCCCGACAAGATTGCAGCCACAGCACTGTATGGGGCCTGTGGTCGCTGCAGGGTCGCAGCGCCGAACAAAGCCAATGCGGACAGCATCCCGAACATCCCGATCGTGTTGTAGGAGGGAGCGGGCAGGCTGAATGGAATGAAGCACAAGACCAGCAGCGCCGATGACAAGGCGACTGGCTTGCCTCTTATGCGGCTGATGAACCAGGTACTGGCAGAGGCTTGCAACGCCCGCCATGGCGAGGAAGATGAAGCGGAGGAACAACATCAGACCACGCTCGCTGCCGGCGAACCACGCATAGAGTTGCGCAGCCGGAAGAAGCAGCAGGGCGGACGACTGGTGCACCACAAGGTTCTCGCTGTGGCCCAGCCCATCCTTCAGCCATCCATCCAGGAAGGTCGCATAGCACGACTTGTCAGACAGATCGACGCCGATCGTCATGCGATAGGCGAGCAAAGCCAGGACGATGACACTCAGTCCCATCAACCCGAACCAGATGGCGACCAGCCAAGATGGCGACGTTTGTCTCATGGCGCGTAATCTGCGCCCTTCACCGACGATCGTGGATGGGTGCATCACTGAAGGCCGGAACCAAGGAAAGACCAATCATGCCGATCCGCACGCTCGCCGAAGCGATCTCCCACTACGGCCACGACGCTTATCTGCTCACGGTCGCGCAAGACGGTCCGCACACCAGTCATGTGACGATCGAGCTTCGAGGCAGTAGCATCGGCTGCGCGGTGGGTGCGTCCGCTGCCAGGAACATCGAACGCGAACCCAACGTCTCGTTGTTCTGGCCGCCTACGGAGCCCGGCGGCTATGCCTTGATCGTCAATGGCGCGGCCGCCGGCGAGCGCCGGGCAACGGGGGTGACCATGGCGGAGATCACACTCACGAAATCCGTGCTGCATCGTCCCGGCCCCAGGCCCGACGACAGCGACGGGCCGTGTGCGAACGACTGCCGCCGCCTGACGCGGTGACACATCGTAAGGCGAGATCGCCCACCCGGTCGGGCGCGAGCAGGATCGGGGCTTCCATCAACGGACGAGTGATGCGGTGGCCGAGATGCAACGGCACCTGCCGAACCTCATCCCGAAGCCACCTCCGCTTCAGCGTGCACCCGAAGCAGCCATTCTGCTTACGGCCAGCTCCGGCCAACATCCGATAAGTCGGGGGCCGCAGAACATCGGAACGGGCCTCCCGCGAAGAGTCCCCCGACGCAGAGGCAGGCGCATCCGCGGCGGCCCGTCATCCAACCTGTGAACAGCGCTGCGGCGGGATCAGTGCACCGCTGCCCCTTCCGCCCCGAGGCCGGTCTGCGAGCGAATATACTCGTCCTCGAACGCGAGCCGCTCGTTCCGTGCCGCCACGGAATTGTCGGCTTTCGATACCAGCCAGGCGACGATGACCGCGGCCGGCAGGGTGATGATGGTCGGGAAGTCGATCGGGAACACCGCGGCTCCCATGCCAAGCACCTTGCCCCAGACCGTCGGCCCCAACACCACCAGCAGCACCGAGCCGAGCAGGCCGACATAGCCGCCCGCAAGCGCACCGCGCGTCGTCAGCCCACGCCAGAACATCGCCATCACAAGGATGGGGAAGTTGCTGGAGGCGGCGATCGAGAAGGTGAGTGCGACGATATAGGCGACGTTCTGCCGCTCGAAAGCGAGGCCGAGCAGGATCGCGACGATGCCCAAAGCGATGGTGGCCGCCTTCGACACCCGCACCTCGGTCTGCTCGCTCGCCCGGCCGTGCGCGATGACGTTGGCATAGAGGTCGTGCGAGATCGCCGACGCGCCGGCCAAGGTCAGGCCGGATACCACGGCGAGGATGGTGGCGAAGGCTACCGCGGCGATGAAGCCCAGGAACAGATCGCCGCCCAGCGCCTGCGCGAGATAGACCGCCGGCATGTTGGCGCCGCCCTTCAGTGCGATGCCCTTGACCGCGTCCACCAGATAGGCCGGATCGCTGGCCACGAACACGATCGCACCGAAGCCGATGATGAAGGTCAGGATGTAGAAGTAGCCGATGAAGCAGGTGCCGTACAGCACCGACTTGCGCGCCGCCTTGGCGTCCGTCACGGTAAAGAACCGCATCAGAATGTGTGGTAGGCCGGCGGTGCCGAACATCAAGGTCAGGCCGAGCGAGATCGCCTCGATCGGGTTGGGCGTGCTGCCGATCGGCGCCATCGACTTCATGATCGCGTCGTGAGCAGGATGGATGCGCACCGCCTCGGCGAACATCGCGCCGGGGCTGAAGCTGAAATGCGCCAGCACAAGTATCGCCAGTAGCGTCGCGCCACCCAGCAGCAGCGCAGCCTTGATGATCTGCACCCAGGTCGTCGCCCTCATGCCGCCGAAGGTGACGTAGATGATGATCAGCACGCCGACGATGATGATCGACTGCCAGTATTGGATCTGCGGCAGCAGGGTGTGCAGCAACTGGCCGGCGCCGACCATTTGGCCGATCAGATAGAAGATCACCACCACAAGGGTGCTCAGCGCGGCCATCACACGGATCGGCTCGCGCTTCAGGCGATAGGCGGCAACATCGGCGAAGGTGTACTTGCCCAGGTTGCGCAGCCGCTCCGCAATCAGGAACAGCACGATCGGCCAGCCGACCAGCCAGCCGACCGAGTAATTCAGGCCGTAGAAGCCGTTGAAGTAGACCAGTCAGGCGATGCCGAGGAAGGAGGCAGCCGACATATAGTCGCCGGCGATCGCGAGGCCGTTCTGCAGTGCGGAAATGCCGCGTCCGGCGGCGTAGAAGTCAGTGGCCGTCTTGGTGCG